>NZ_JAAAFV010000051.1:41987-258283 GCF_019352915.1 Pseudomonas sp. Xaverov 259
GCTGCGTTTGGGCACACCGAGCCTAGGCGAGGTGCCGAGTGGTGGGGCGAAGACTTTTTGGTTACTTTTGTGTCTTTACAAAAGTTACCCGCTGTCAGAGCGGAACCATAAGTGGCCGTTACCCAGCTAACGGATATGTACACCGACAAACCGCTATCGCAGGCAAGCCAGCTCCCACAGTTGGATCGTGTGTGCACTGTTAAAGCCCGCATAGCTTGCGCAACAACGCGGTATCCAGGTGGTTCTCCACCAGGTCCGCCAACCGCTCGATATCACGCTCGCGCAAGGCGTGGTAATCCACCTCCTGCACTTCCTGCAACCCAGCCCAGCGCAACAAGGCGCTGCACGCGGCGGGGCTTTCGAACAGGCCGTGCAGGTAGGTGCCGAGAATCTGCCCGTCGGCACTCTGGGCGCCGTCACTGCGGCCATCATCCAGCCGCACGGCGGCGTTTGCCAGCGCTTCACCGCGAGTCACCCCCGCGTGAATCTCATAGCCACTGACCTCGGCATCTTCCAGCAACAAACGCCCACGCACATTGCGCAGCTGCTTCTCCTCCTCCAGCGTCGTACTGAACGCCAGCAATCCCAAGCCTTCACTGGAACCAGCCGGCCCTTCCAGCCCGAGCGGGTCATGCACCTGCTCGCCGAGCATCTGCAAGCCGCCGCAAATCCCCAGCACTTTGCCGCCATAACGCAAGTGCCGCGCCACGGCTGTGTCCCAACCATTGGCGCGTAGATACGCCAGGTCACTGCGCACGCTCTTGGAGCCCGGCAGGATAATCAGGTCGGCAGGCGGAATCGGTTGGCCCGGCCCGACAAACTGCAAATCCACCTGGGGATGCAGGCGCAGCGGGTCAAAGTCGGTGTGGTTGCTGATACGCGGCAACACCGGCACCACCACCTTGAGCACTTGGGCGGCCTTGTCGATCTGGCGCTGGTCGATGCCGTCTTCGGCTTCCAGGTGCAGGTCCATCACGTAGGGCAGCACGCCTACCACCGGCTTGCCGGTACGCGCTTCCAGCCAATCCAGGCCAGGTTGCAGCAAGGCGATATCACCGCGAAAACGGTTGATGATAAAGCCCTTGACCCGCGCCTGTTCGGTCGGCGCAAGCAATTCCAGAGTGCCGACCAGATGGGCGAATACGCCGCCGCGGTTGATGTCGGCAATCAGCAGCACCGGGCAATCCACCGCTTCAGCAAAGCCCATGTTGGCGATGTCGTTGGCGCGCAGATTGATCTCTGCAGGCGACCCCGCGCCTTCCACCATCACCACCGGGTAGGCCGCGCTCAGGCGTGTGTGGGAGGCCAGCACCGCCTGCATCGCGATGGCTTTGTAGTCGTGATAGGCCACGGCGTTCATGCTGGTCACGGCGCGGCCATGGATGATGACTTGGGAGCCAGTGTCACTGTTGGGCTTGAGCAGCACCGGGTTCATGTCGGTGTGCGGCGCGAGGTTGGCGGCCTGGGCTTGCACCGCCTGGGCGCGGCCGATTTCGCCGCCTTCGGCCGTCACGGCACTGTTGAGCGCCATGTTCTGCGGTTTGAACGGCGCCACCGCGATGCCCTGGCGCACCAGCCAACGGCACAGTGCCGTCACCAGGGTACTTTTGCCGGCGTCGGAGGTGGTGCCTTGCACCATCAGCGTACTCATGTTGCTTCCTTGTAGACGGCCAGGGCTTCGTCGAGCCGCAGCCAATCCGCCTCGGTATCGGGCAGGCCAAAGCGCAGGCTGCTGTCGTGGACAAACAGGCGCAGCAGGATGCCGCGCTGGGCCATGAATTCATGCATGCGTTCGGCGTGTGGGGTAATCAGCCACTGGAACAACGCGCAGCCGCCGTGGGGTTGAAAGCCATGGCGTTCGAGCAGGTCAAACAGGCGCCGGCCCGCTTCGATACAGCGCTCACGCTGGCGAACCTGCCCGGCGGTATCACGCAGGCACACTTGGCCGAGCACGCGCGTCGGCCCACTGACGGCCCACGGACCAACCTGTTCGGCCAACAACCGCAGCAACCTGCGCTCGGCCAGCACGAAGCCCAGGCGCACACCGGCAAGGCCGAAGAACTTGCCGAACGAGCGCAATACAATCAGGCCGACATGGTGGGTGTGGCTGGCCAGGCTCAGTTGCGGAGTAACGTCCATAAACGCCTCGTCCACCACCAGCCAGCCGCCGCGCTGGGCCAGCCGCGCGTGCCAATCCAGCAGGCGTTGCGGGCTCAGGCTCAGGCCGGTGGGGTTGTTGGGGTTGACCACCACCAGCACGTCGAGGCTGTCGAGAAAGAAGTCGACTTCCTGCTCTTGAACTTCGCGCACCACATAGCCGGCGCGGCGCCAGGCTTCGGCGTGCTCGGCGTAACAGGGCGATAACACACCAACCTTGCCCGAACGGCGTAGGCGCGGCAGCAGCTGGATCGCCGCCTGGGAGCCTGGCACCGGCAGCAGGTGGGCGGCGCCGTAATAGTCGCAGGCGGCCTTTTCCAGGCCGTCGTCGGTTTCCGGCAAACGCGCCCAGGCCCGCAGCGGGATCTCGGGGATCGGCCAGGGCCAGGGCGCGAGGCCGCTGGACAGATCGAGCCAATCGGCCTCGGCAATTCCGTACTCAATCACCGCCTTACGCAGGCGCCCACCGTGCTCAAGCATACAATTGCGCCCCCGCGCAGAGGATCAACAGCCATAACCATACGCCGCGTTGCACCAGTTGCCAGCCACGGTCGATGGCGTCGGCATCGGCGGCTGGGCCTTCGCCCAGTTGCGGACGTTGATGCAGCTCGCCGTGATAAATCGCCGCGCCGCCCAGTTCGACGCCCAAGGCGCCAGCACCGGCCGCCATCACCGGGCCCGCGTTGGGACTGTCCCAGGTCGGGCCTTGGGTGCGCCAGCAGGTGAGCGCCAAGCGAGTTTTGCCCAGCACGGCGTAGGTCAGCGCCACCAGCCGTGCAGGAATATAGTTGAGTACATCGTCGATCTTGGCCGCTGCCCAGCCGAAGCGCTCGAAGCGTTCGTTGCGATAGCCCCACATGGCGTCGAGCGTATTGCTCAGGCGGTACAGCACCACGCCCGGCACGCCGGCGACCACAAACCAGAACAACGCGGCAAATACCGCGTCGCTGCCGTTCTCCAACACTGACTCGGTGGCGGCGCGGGCGACTTCGGTGCTGTCCAGCTCGCTGGTCTGGCGGCTGACCAGATAACTCACACGCTTGCGTGCTTCATCCAGATCACCGCTGCGCAACGCCTGCGCAACCGGGATCACATGCTCACCCAGGCTGCGCATGCCGAGCGCCAGGTACAGCGCCAGAATTTCCAGGCCCCAGCCAATATAGGGCGCCCATGACAACGCGGTGGCCAACAGCGTCAGCGGCACCACGGCGATAAACCATGCGGTCACACCGTGGCTGCGCCAGCCTCGGCCACCGGTGTTGAAACGTTGCTCGATGCGCCCGGCGAAATTGCCGAACGCCACCAGCGGATGCCAGCGCCTGGGTTCGCCCAGCAGCGCATCCAGCGCCACCGCAGCGACACACAGCAAGGCCACACTCATTGACTCACTCCCCACACATTTTCATACAGCATGTCACTCAGCGGCCGCGGTTCGGTCCAGCCTTCGAGTTGCAACATCGGTGCCGGGTAGAACTCGGCCACCGGGCCCAGGCACAACACGGCCAGGGGTTTGGCGCCGGGCGGCAGGCCCAGCAGGTCGGCCAGCGCTTGTGGCTCGAACAGCGAGACCCAGCCCATGCCGATGCCCTCGACACGGGCGGCCAGCCAGAGGTTCTGGATCGCGCAGGACAACGACGCCATGTCCATCTCCGGCAAGGTGCGCCGACCAAAGATGTGGCGCTCGCGGTCGTCCATCAGTGCGGCCACCAAGACTTCGGCGCAGTCGTGGATACCTTCGACCTTGAGCTTCATGAACTCATCGGAGCGCTCGCCCAAGGCTTCGGCGGTGCGCACGCGTTCTTCCTCCACCAATTGCTGGATTTTCCCACGCAGTTGACGGTCGCTGATGCGGATAAACCGCCAGGGCTGCATCAGGCCCACACTGGGCGCCTGGTGAGCGGCCTGGAGCAGGCGGTGCAGCAATTCGGGCGCGACCGTGCCGCCGGTGAAGTGGCGCATGTCGCGGCGTTCGGCGATGGCGCGGTAGACGGCGTCGCGGTCGGCTTGGGGGTATTGGTTGTCAGTCATGGCCTCTTCGCGAGCAAGCCCGCTCCCACATTTGGAATGCATTCTCCTGTGGGAGCGGACTTGCTCGCGAAGGCGTTGCTCATGACAGGCGCAAAGAGTGCGGCCACCGCCGTCGGATTCGACGGAAAATAAAAGTGCACATAAGAAGCCGTCATCCGCCCCTGCCGATACACCGCTTCCGCCCCGCGCCCGCCATTGGGGCTCAGGCCACGGGCAATCGGCTGCCATTCGGTGCTGGTCAGGGAATGATGATAGGTATGGCCACGCAGCACGCCTTCGGGCAACTCGACACTTTGCAGGGCCAGGGCGGCGAGTTTCTTTTGCATCACCGCATCGCCTTGCAGCAGGCCGACCAGTTCGGCACGGGTGCCATTCACATCGGTGAGCGAATCCAGCAGGTAGAGCATGCCGCCACATTCAGCCAGCAGCGGCTTGCCAGCCGCATGATGGGCGCGGATAGCCTCAAGCATCGGAGTGTTTTCGGACAGTGCCTGGTGATGCAATTCGGGGTAACCGCCGGGCAGGTAGAGGCTGTCGGCGTCGGGCAATTGGCGATCGTGGATCGGCGAGAAAAACTTCAGCTCTGCGCCCATTGCCCGCAGCAGGTCAAGACTGGCGCCGTAGGTAAAGGCGAAGGCTTCATCACGGGCCACCGCGATGCGCACTCCGGCCAACAGTGGCTCAGCTTCAATCAGCTGCGGTGCGGCGAACGTCACCGGTGGCGGCAATGCCACTTCGCAACTGCTGCCCAGTGCCTGGGCTGCGGCATCCAGGCGCGCATCGAGGTCATTGAGTTCGCTGGCTTGCACCAGGCCCAGGTGACGACTCGGTAATTCAATCCCCGTTTCGCGGGACAACGCGCCGTACCAGCGCAGGCCTTCAGTGAGGCTGCCTTCGAGCAGTTGCGCATGACGCAAGGTGCCGACGCGATTGGCCAGCACGCCGGCGAACGGTAAGTCCGGCTGGTAGCGCGCCAGGCCCAAGGCCAGGGCGCCGAAGGTTTGGGCCATGGCGGTTCCATCGATGACCCCGAGCACAGGCACGCCAAAGTGCCGCGCCAGGTCGGCGCTCGACGGTGTGCCGTCAAACAGCCCCATTACGCCTTCGATGAGAATAAGGTCAGCTTCGCCCGCCGCTTCCCACAGCAAGCGGCGGCTTTCCTGCTCGCCCACCATCCACATGTCCAACTGATACACCGGCGCACCGCTGGCGCGCTCGTGGATCATCGGGTCGAGAAAGTCCGGCCCGCATTTGAACACGCGCACCTTGCGCCCCAGGTTGCGGTGCAAGCGGGCGAGCGCGGCGGTGACGGTGGTTTTGCCCTGGCCGGACGCCGGAGCGGCGATCAAAACGGCTGGGCAATGACGGGGCTGATTCAAAGTTCGACGCCCTTCTGTGCCTTGATACCGGCCTGGAACGCGTGTTTGAGCATGCCCATCTCGGTGACGGTGTCGCCCATTTCGATCAGTTCAGGCTTGGCGCCACGGCCGGTGACCACTACGTGCTGCATCGGAGGACGGGCCTGCAGGTCGCTGAGAACCTGGTCCAGATCGAGGTAGCCGTGCTTGAGGGCGATGTTCAGCTCGTCCAGCACCACCAGGCCGATGGACGGGTCTTGCAGCAATTCGCGGGAAACCGCCCAGGCAGCTTCGGCGGCGGCGATGTCGCGCTGGCGGTCTTGGGTTTCCCAGGTGAAGCCTTCGCCCATCACATGGAAGCGCACTTGCTCGGGGAAGCGCCGGAAGAACAGTTCCTCGCCGGTGCTGTTGCGCCCCTTGATGAACTGCACCACGCCGCACTGCATGCCGTGGCCCATGGCGCGGGCGAGCATGCCGAACGCCGAGCTGCTTTTGCCTTTGCCGTTACCGGTCAGCACCAGCAGCAGGCCGCATTCGTTGGGGGAATTGGCGATACGCTCGTCGATCACGGCTTTTTTGCGCAGCATGCGCGCCAGGTGGCGTTCGTCGCGGTCGGGGGAATCAGTCATGGCAGCTCTCCGTTGGGGCTGGACAAAAACGGCGGGCAGGAAAAAGAAAAAACAGACAGCCAAGCATCGCCCACCGTGATGCTGTTGGATGATCCAGGCCGGTCTCCGGGCTCATGAGTGGCGCTCTGCGTAGTGCGAGCAGGCCAACGGTGCGCCTTCCCATATCACGTGGATACAGTGGCAAAAAGCACCGTTTTCACTCATTTACCGTTGCGGGGGCAGCGCCGGAATTGCGGCTGCGCTGTGTACAAGCGCGCTCACTCACCGGCTTCCCTGTTTCACTCTGTCGGCACATGCACCACAGAGCACCTGGAACAAGCGGCGAAGGTTAGTGGGTTGGGGGTGGAGCGTCAATTAAAGCTGGCCTTGCACTTGAACCATCCGACTGCCGCGCTTCTCTACCTTTACAGGTATTAAGGAGAAAACCATGCACAAAACCAGACTCGCCCTACTGATCATGCTCGCCGGCACCCTCGCCGCCTGCGGTGAAAGCTCTACCCTGCAGGTCTCGGACGGCACCGGGCCATCGCCCAAGTTGCCGGAGCCAAACAAAACCCTGATCCCCACCGTCAACATCGCCCCGGCGATCGGCTGGCCGGAAGGCGCCAAACCGACACCCGCCGCCGGCACTCAAGTGGCGGCGTTTGCCGAAGGCCTGGATCACCCGCGCTGGCTCTACGTGTTGCCTAATGGTGATGTGCTGGTCGCCGAAACCAATTCGCCACCCAAGCCGGATGACGCCACCGGCATTCGTGGCTGGGTGATGGAGAAAGTCATGGGCCGCGCTGGCGCGGGCGTGCCAAGCCCGAACCGCATCACCCTGCTGCGCGATGCCGACCATGATGGTGTGGCCGAAACGCGCACAGTGTTTCTGGAGAACCTCAACTCGCCGTTTGGCATGACGCTGGTGGGTAACGACCTGTACGTCGCCGACTCGGACAAGCTGCTGCGCTTCCCTTATCAGCCGGGTGAAACCGCGATCAAGGCAGCCGGCACCAAGGTGGTCGACCTGCCGGGCGGCAGCATCAATCACCACTGGACCAAAAACGTGGTGGCCAGCAAGGACGGCAGCAAGCTGTATGTGAGTGTCGGCTCCAACAGCAACGTCGGTGAAAACGGCCTGGAAGCGGAACAAGGCCGCGCGGCGATCTGGGAGGTCGACCGCGCCACGGGCGAGCACCGGATTTTCGCTTCCGGCCTGCGCAACCCCAATGGCATGGCCTGGGAACCGCAGAGCGGCAAGCTGTGGACGGCGGTCAACGAGCGCGATGAGATTGGCAGCGACCTGGTGCCGGACTACATCACCTCGGTCAAGGATGGCGCGTTTTATGGCTGGCCCTTCAGCTACTACGGCCAACATGTAGACGTGCGTGTCTCACCGCAAAACCTCGACCTGGTCGCCAAGGCCATCGCCCCGGACTATGCCGTTGGGCCGCACACCGCGTCACTGGGGCTGACGTTTGCCGAGGGCAGCAAACTCCCGGCGCAATTCAGCAACGGCGCATTTATTGGCCAGCATGGTTCGTGGAACCGTAAACCGCACAGTGGCTACAAGGTGATCTTCGTGCCGTTCGAGGGCGGGCAACCCAAAGGGCAGCCGGTGGATGTGCTCACAGGGTTCCTCAATAAAGACGAGAAAGCCATGGGCCGGCCGGTGGGCGTGGTGATTGATCAGCAAGGGGATTTGCTGGTGGCCGACGATGTGGGGAATAAGGTGTGGCGGGTGTCGGCGGTTAAGTAACTGCCTTGTATGGGGCTCATGTGGGAGCTGGCTTGCCTGCGATGGTATCGCCTCGGTTTAACTGATAGACCGAGTCGCCTGAATCGCAGGCAAGCCAGCTCCCACACAGCCAGCTCCCACAATTAGACCTGTGCAGCCTATGGATTACGCGCCAGGCTTGCCGGCAACACGCGCTTGGCGCTCAGGTAGGCATTCTGCCAATAGGCCTTGGACAAGGTGTCCAACTTCACCGTACCGCCGGTTTGCGGCGCGTGTACGAACCGCCCTTCACCCACGTAGATACCTGCGTGGCTGACTCGCGAGCCACCGCCGGTGGCGAAGAAGATCAGGTCGCCGGTTTGCAGGTTGTTTTCACTCACATCCTGAGCGCGCATCACGATCAGTTCGCGGGTGGTGCGCGGCAGGCTGATGCCGGCGGCGTCACGGTACACAAAGCCGATCAGGCCACTGCAATCAAACCCGGAGTCTGGCGTATTGCCGCCCCAGCGATAAGGCGTGCCGACCAGGCCCAGCGCACGGAAGAGCACGTCTTCAGCAGCCGGCGAGAAATTTTGCGTGGAATAGTTGAACACCGGCTTTGGCTTGACCGCGACAGGCGCAGGCGGCGGTGGACGGCTTGCGCAGGCGCTGAGGAGCGCGGCACATACCAGCAGAATGAGGCGGGCTGAGGTCGACATGGGCAGAACAATCCTGATCTGGATGCGGCTTTCGCTGCCGAACGCTGAAAACCAGAACGCGCAAGCAAAGCTCGCGCGAACGGATTACAACAATGTCCAGGGATTCTAGCGCTTACACGTCAAACTTCAAGTATCACTTTAACTTTACTTACTAGCGGTAACCGTAGTCGGGGCCATGGCGAGTGCGCGCTTGGCTTCGATGAAGGTTTTGCTCCAGTAGCTGTCACCCAGGTTGTCGACTCGAACACCGCCACTGCGACGGCTGCTGGAGTGGATAAACTGGTTATCGCCCAAGTAGATACCGGCATGGCTGACACGACCACGGCCTGCCGTACTAAAGAAAAGCAGATCACCGGGCTTGAGGTTGTTGCGTGCGACCAACGGTGCATCCACGTTGATCATTTCGCGTGTCGAGCGTGGCAAATTCATGCCGGCTTCTTCACGGAACAGGTAGCCGATAAAACCGCTGCAGTCGAAACCGGCTTCAGAGGTACCGCCGAAACGGTAACGGGTACCGATCAGGGACATGCCGCGTTCGAGGATGCTGTCGGCCAGAACCGGGAGCTGGTAAGGCTTGCTGCCGGCGAAGGCGGCCAGTTCTTTCTCAGTAGCCTGCTCTTCTTTATAAAGAGCTTCTTCATAGACAGTAGAAGACTGGGCTGCAACGAACTTTGCCTGATTTTGAACCTGTGGTTTTTGCTGCTCAGCCACGTTTTGAGTGTGGGTGGCGCAACCAAACAACAGGGTAACGAGTGCGAGAGGCACGAGGGGTGCGAAGCGATTTAGCATGGGCACGACCGTGGCTGATGTGTAAAGAAGTCGAGACTATGCCCTCTATCACATCGATTTGCAAATTCAATCGTGATCTATGTGACTTCTTGTTTGGACTATGACATCTAAGCCCTTAACACCCTATTCATGCCTGTTGCGTGGCCAAAACGGCCCAAACGCAGGTTTTCTGGCGCCTGTAAGTTGCCGAGACCCCCACTGGACAAGGGTTGGCTACCAGCCGAGGGTTTCCTTAAGGAACGGAATAGTCAGCTTGCGCTGAGCCTGCAAGGAGGCCTGATCCAGCTGTTCGAGCAAGTCGAACAACGCGCTCATGCTGCGGGTGCCACGGGTGAGGATAAAGTGCCCGACTTCGTCGGTGAGGTGCAGGCCGCGACGCGATGCACGCAGTTGCAGGGCACGCAGTTTGTCTTCGTCGGAGAGTGGGCGCATCTGGAAGATCAGCGCCAAAGTGAGGCGTGACTTGAGGTCAGCCAGCTTCACCGGCAGCTCACGCGGCGAGGTGGACGCGGCAATCAACAAGCGCCGGCCGCTGTCACGCAGGCGGTTGAACAGGTGAAACAGCGCCTCTTCCCAATCGGCCTTGCCGGCGATGGCCTGCAGGTCATCCAGGCACACCAGTTCGTATTGCTCAAGGTGGTCGAAGATGCCGATGCCACGGTCCATCAGCTCAGCCAGCGGTAAATAAACCGCCGGCTCGCCCATCTGCTCGAAGCGCAGGCACGCGGCCTGCAACAGGTGGGTACGCCCCACGCCGTGTTTGCCCCACAGATAGATCAGGCTTTCAGTCCACCCGGCGTCGGCTTCGCAGAGCCGCTCGACATAGCCGAGTGCAGCGGCATTGGCGCCTGGGTAGTAATTGATAAAGGTGGCGTCGTCACGCAGACGCACACCCAAGGGCAGCTGAATCGGTTTCATGCTGACTGAACGGCTCCAAACGAACCGTTAGTGGCCTCTGTGTAAAGTTTGCAAAGTTTATACCCGTGACGCCGGGCGCACAATGCAGCAGACCACAAGCAAAATCAAAGGTTTGCGTTAACTTGGGGCGATTTGCGCAAATTGTTTGACACCCCGCCCCCAGAAACAACAAACCCGGCTTAGGCCGGGTTTGTTGCGAAACGGTTACAGATCCGGGTCTTCAACCCCGGTATACGCATCCGAATCCTTATACAGATCATGCACGTGACGCACTAACACCATGATCACCGCCGCCACCGGCAGCGCCAGCAAGATGCCGGTAAAACCGAACAGCTCACCGCCCGCCAGGATCGCGAAGATCACCGCCACCGGGTGCAAGCCAATCCGGTCTCCCACCAACAGTGGCGTCAGCACCATGCCTTCCAGGGCCTGGCCAACCATGAATACCGCCACGATCCCGAGCATCGGGTACAGGTCGCCACCAAACTGGAACAGCCCGGCCACCAGCGCCGCGCCGATACCGATCACAAAGCCCATGTACGGCACGATGGCGGCCAAGCCTGCGATCAAACCGATCAACAGCCCCAGTTCCAGACCAATCGCCATCAGGCCAGCGGCATAGATGATCCCCAGCGCCAGCATCACCAGCAACTGGCCGCGCACGAACGCGCCGAGCACCTCGTGGCACTCTTGCGCCAGGGAAACGATGCGCTCTTCGTTATTGCGTGGCAGCAGGCTGCGGATCTTGGCCATCATGATGTCCCAGTCACGCAGCAGGTAGAACGCCACCACCGGGATCAGCACCAGGTTGGTCAGCCAGCCGATCAACGCAAGGCTGGAAGCCGTGGCCTGGCTGAGCACCACACCGACAATATCGGTGGTCTGGCCCATATGCTCACTGATCGCAGCCTTGACCTTGTCGAACTTCCAGAAGCCATCCGCCAGCCCCAGCTTGGCCTGGGCCCACGGCATGGCCGTGTGCTGCAACCAGTCGAGCATTTGCGGCGCCAGCTCATAGAGGCGAAACAGTTGCTTGGCCAGCATCGGCACCAACACCAGCACCAAGGCGGTGATAATCAGCGTGAACAGTGCAAATACCGCAACCACGCCCAAGGTTCGCGACAAACCGGCTTTCTCCAGGCGATCCACGACGGGATCGAACAGATAAGCGAGCAGCAACGCGACCAGGAACGGCGTCAGGATCGAATGCAGCAAGAACACAAAAACGCACAGCAGGACAACCCCACCAAGCCACACCCAACGACGCGTATCCGCCATAAACCACTCCATCTATCATTTGCTTCCTTCTATCTATATAGAAGGAAGATCACCTACCAACGAAAACGTAACTGCGCCTGAGGCTCCGGAGCAGCCGGCGGCTGCGTACCTTCGGTTACCGGCGGTTGAACCGGCGCTTCGCCCGCAGGCACTTCCTGCAACTTGGCCAGGCTCAACTGCGTGCGCAACTGATCGGCACTGCCGTTGACCCGATACACAATGCGATTGCCATCCACCCACTGCGGTTGAGCGCCGAAGGGTTCGAGCAGATGGCCCAAAGCGGCATAGCGCTCCAGATTCATGCCCTGCACTTCGAGCAATTGTTCGGTACTGACGCCTGGCTTGACGGCAAAGCGCGGTGCCAGTTTTTGGCTGACCGCCAGCATTACGGCATCGGCCACCGCGCCAGTGTCAGCGCCCTGGGCGCTGCCCTGCTCGCTTTTGTCACCCAGCCACAGGCGCCATTTGGCCTGCCACTGGTTGCCTTCCTGGCGCGCGTGCACGGCCAACAAGGCGTCGGCGCCATAACGCTCGGAAGCGGCACGCAGTGGCGTGGCGTCGGCACTTTCCAGATTCGGTGCTGTGGCGACGACTTGCTCATCCAGGTCACCCAAGGGCAAGCGCAACGGCAAGCCACGGTGTTGCGCGGCACGGCGCAATGCACCGGCTATCGCCTGGCCATCACCGACCAGGCTGCTGCCGTCAGTGGAATCGTTGAGCCACCAGCCGAGGATCGACGGCCGATTGCTGCCCCAAATCGACAGGCCCGCTTCACGCAGGGCGCGGTCGGTGCTCACAGGGTCGAAGTCCACCTGCAGGCTTTCCGGCGGGCCGGCGTCGTAGCCGTATTGGCTGATTATTTGCTGCGGGTCTTTGCGGATCGCCGCCAGGCCTGGGCCATCGGCAGCCTTGGCATCGCCGGTCAGGCGGATCACCAGGGTTTGCACGGCGCGCTGGGTGGCCTGGTCACGCTCTTGGGGCGACTGGCTGGCAACCGGTTCAAGTACTTGATAAAGGCCATTGAGGGTTTCGGCATGACTCGCCAGGCTGACCAACGACAAGCAGCCTACAAAGAAGAAATTACACAGACGCATGGAAGATTCCCGAACGACAAATTTAGCGGCTGGAACAGACCGCGTGAACTCGGCTTGGCAAGGCTGTGACCACAGCAGCCGGTAAAACATTCACAGGGTCATGGCAGTTTTTGTACTGTCATAACGATAGCGGGTTAAAGGCTATACCTTAATACACGCCATTACTGGCTCGATTAGCATTTTTTTAACCGGCTTTTTTAAGCTATATGGCCCTGCCCGTCGGCCCGAGGATGGCCGCTGCCCCTCAAGCCTGATAAAATCGCGCGCCTTCGCAGACCGTCAGCGGCTGGGCCTTTTACCAAAAGCGCCTGCCGGCTCGGTCGTTACCCAGAAATCCCCCCTAAAGGCCTGGATCATGAGCAAGCAACCCTCCCTGAGCTACAAGGACGCCGGTGTAGACATCGACGCCGGTGAAGCATTGGTCGAACGCATCAAGAGCGTCGCCAAGCGCACTGCGCGCCCCGAAGTCATGGGCGGCCTGGGCGGTTTTGGCGCCCTCTGCGAAATCCCGGCCGGCTACAAGCAGCCTGTACTGGTGTCCGGCACCGACGGCGTGGGCACCAAGCTGCGTCTGGCGCTGAACCTGAACAAGCACGACACCATCGGTATCGACCTGGTTGCCATGTGCGTCAACGACCTGGTGGTGTGTGGCGCAGAGCCGCTGTTCTTCCTCGACTACTACGCCACCGGCAAGCTGAACGTAGACACCGCTGCACAAGTGGTCACCGGTATCGGTGCCGGCTGCGAACTGTCGGGTTGCTCCCTGGTCGGTGGCGAAACCGCTGAAATGCCAGGCATGTACGAAGGCGAAGACTACGACCTGGCCGGTTTCTGCGTCGGTGTTGTAGAAAAAGCCGAGATCATCGACGGTTCCAAAGTCGCTGCCGGTGACGCCCTGCTCGCCCTGCCATCGTCCGGCCCGCACTCCAACGGCTACTCGCTGATCCGCAAGATCATCGAAGTGTCCGGCGCCGACATCGAGAACACCCAGCTCGACGGCCAGCCGCTGACCGACCTGCTGATGGCCCCGACCCGTATCTACGTGAAGCCGTTGCTCAAGCTGATCAAAGACACCGGCGCCGTTAAAGCCATGGCCCACATCACCGGTGGCGGCCTGCTGGACAACATCCCGCGCGTGCTGCCAAAAGGCGCCCAGGCGATTGTCGACGTGGCAAGCTGGACCCGTCCTGCCGTGTTCGACTGGCTGCAAGCGCAAGGCAACGTCAACGAAACCGAAATGCACCGCGTGCTGAACTGCGGCGTGGGCATGGTCATCTGCGTGGCGCAAGAGCACGTTGAAACCGCACTGAACGTACTGCGCGAAGCGGGCGAGCAGCCTTGGGTTATCGGCCAGATCGCGACCGCTCCGGAAGGCGCGGCCCAGGTTGAACTGAAGAACCTCAAGGCTCACTGATGCCTGAGACCTGTGATGTCGTGGTGCTGCTCTCCGGCACCGGCAGTAACTTGCAGGCCCTGATCGACAGCACGCGCACCGGCGACAGCCCGGTGCGCATCGCTGCGGTGATCTCCAACCGCAGCGACGCCTACGGCCTGCAACGCGCCAGGGACGCGGGTATCGACACCCGTTCCCTGAATCACAAGGCGTTCGAAGGTCGCGAGGCCTTCGACAGCGCCTTGATCGAACTGATCGACGCCTTCAACCCCAAGCTCGTAGTACTTGCCGGCTTCATGCGCATCCTCAGCGCCGATTTCGTGCGGCACTACCAAGGGCGCCTGCTCAATATCCACCCGTCCCTGCTGCCCAAATACAAAGGGTTACACACGCACCAACGCGCCCTCGAGGCCGGCGACACGGAGCATGGCTGCAGCGTGCACTTTGTCACCGAGGAACTCGATGGCGGGCCTCTGGTCGTACAGGCAGTGGTTCCGGTAGAGTCTGCAGATTCGGCGCAGACACTTGCGCAACGGGTTCACACCCAGGAACACAGGATTTACCCGCTGGCTGTTCGCTGGTTTGCCGAGGGACGATTGATTCTCGGCGAACAGGGTGCATTATTGGACGGTCAGTTACTCGCGGCCAGCGGCCACTTGATTCGAACCTAGGAGATTTTATGCGTCGCGCCCTGCTCTTCGCTTTTGCGCTGTTCGCCTTGCCCGCCGTGCAAGCAGCAGACCTTCACCCTTTCTCCGCCAGCTACACCGCCGACTGGAAACAGTTACCCATGAGCGGTTCGGCCGAACGCAGCCTGGTCAAGAATGACAATGGCTCATGGACCTTGAATTTCAAGGCATCCATGATGATCGCCAGCCTCACTGAGACCAGTGTGATCCGTCTCGACAAAGATGCCCTGCAGCCCGTGAGCTACAGCTTCGAGCGTGGCGGCCTGGGCAAGTCGAAGAAGATCAACCTGGACTTCGACCAGACGGCCAAGAAAGTCACCGGCTTTGAAAACAAAGACCCGGTCAATGTCCCTCTGCAAAGCGGCATGCTCGACAAGTCGACCTATCAGTTGGCACTGCAACGTGACGTGGCGGCCGGCAAGAAGAGCATGAGCTACATCGTCGTTGAAGGTACCGACACCGACACCTACGACTTCCGCGTGATCGGCCCGGAAAAGGTCCAGACCAAGGTCGGCTCCATCGATGCGATCAAGGTTGAACGTGTACGTGACCCGACGCAAAGCAAGCGCATCACCCAGATGTGGTTTGCCAAGGACCTGGGCGGCATTTTGGTAGCCTTGCGCCAGGTGGAAACCGACGGCAAGGAATACAACATCATGCTGTTGGACGGTACTGTTGATGGTCAGGCTATCAAAGGTAGCTGATACCGTGATGTGATTAAAAAGAGCCTCGCTGAATGCGGGGCTTTTTTTCGCCTGGAGGTTTTGTGTTGAAGCCAATACCGCTATCGCAGGCAAGCCAGCTCCCACAGGTGAATGCATTTCAAATGTGGGAGCTGGCTTGCCTGCGATGGCGGCTCAATGATCAACACAAGGCTCCAGCCGGTCGCGAACATGAAACTTTTGTCATAAAACTCAGCACCCTGCGACGCAATGTCACGGTTTACGCGGCCTGCAGCACTGTTGCGTTTCCTGCAATAAATAGTTGCGTGCAAAATCGGTTTACTTAGCAAGCTAACAAAACATATAAAAGAGGCCTGCGACGACTTGCCGCAGATCAACCAGAGATTGGAGCAAGCAGATGACTGTAAAAGTAACTGAACGCGACGATGCACACATGTCCCACGAAGCACTGGGCCATGGGATTCACATCTGGGATGTACATCAACAAGACCAACTGGTCGGCATGTTCCACAACGAGAACGAAGCCCACAATTATAAAAACGAGCTCGAATCTCTTGAGATGAAACGTCAGGTCGAAGGCTCCTGAAACTCTGAAATCCAATAGGCTCAACAGCCCCACGCAGTTGGTGAGCCTATAAACACAAACCCCGCCTTTTGAGCGGGGTTTGTGTTTTTTGGGGGGCGCTTCGCACCCCAACGCGGGGCAAGCCCGCTCGCCACAGGGCAAGCCGCTCACCATAGTTCGTTTTACGGCCTTACCACATCAGATCATCCGGGATCTGGTAAGCGGCGTATGGATCATCCTCATCCGGCACCTGGCTTTCGGTGAGGATATTGAGCTGCACGATACGCTCTGGTGCGCGCTCCTGGATCTTCAGCGCCGCTTCGCGCGGGATCACCTCGTAGCCGCCGCCGTGGTGCACAATCGCCAGGGAGCCGTTGCTCAGCTTGTTACGCATCAACGTGTTGACCGACAGGCGCTTGACCTTCTTGTCATCCACGAAGTTGTAGTAGTCCTCGGTGGTCAGCTTGGGCAGGCGCGAGGTCTCGATCAGTTGCTTGACCTGGGCCGTGCGAGCCTTGGCCTCGGCTTTTTCCTGTTGCTGGCGGTTCAGCTCCTGGTCGCGCTTGACCTTCTCGGCGTGCGCTTCGGCGGCCAGGCGCGCCTGGGTGTCATCGGCCTCGATCTGGCCTTTATGGACCAGGCGCTGCTGCTTCTGTTTGTCTTTGCCGACCTGCTTGGCCTGCTTTTGGTTGACCAGACCTGCTTTGAGCAACTGGTCGCGAAGGGAAAGGCTCATGGTGCTTACTCACTTAGGCAACTGCTCAACCGCAGCTGGACACATTCTTTTCCTGGCGTTTGGCTTCGCCCCACAGGGCGTCCAACTCTTCGAGGGTGCAATCTTCTATGGGTTTGTGCGTATCGCGCAATGCCTGTTCGATAAATCGGAAACGTCGTTCGAACTTGGCGCTGGCGCCACGCAGCGCGGTTTCCGGGTCGACCTTGAGGTGGCGTGCCAGGTTGACCGCCGCAAACAGCAGGTCACCGACCTCATCGGCAATGGCCACCGAATCGTTATCGGCCATGGCTTCAAGCACTTCATCGAGCTCTTCACGCACGTTGTCGACCACCGGCAAGGCAGACGGCCAGTCGAAGCCGACCTGGCTGGCGCGCTTTTGCAATTTGGCGGCGCGGGATAATGCGGGCAAGGCCGTGGGCACATCATCAAGCAGGGACAGTTGCTCCGGTGCGTCGGACTTTTCTGCACGCTCCTCGGCCTTGATCTGCTCCCAGCGCTCCTTGACCTGTTCTTCGCTCAACTGGGGAATATCCAGCGGTGCATACAGGTCGCCAGTGGGGAACACGTGGGGATGGCGACGAATCAGCTTGCGCGTGATGCTGTCGATCACGCCAGCAAACTCGAAGCGCCCTTCTTCCCGCGCAAGCTGGCTGTAATACACCACCTGAAACAACAGGTCGCCCAGCTCGCCTTGCAGATGATCGAAGTCACCGCGCTCGATGGCGTCGGCGACTTCGTAGGCTTCTTCGAGGGTGTGCGGCACGATGCTCGCGTAGGTTTGCTTGATGTCCCACGGGCACCCGTATTGCGGGTCACGCAGGCGATTCATCAGGTGCAGCAGGTCTTCAAGTGAATACATCATGGCGTGCGATTACGCCGGGTCTCGATGATGTTCGGCAACTGGGATATACGCCCCAGCAACCGCCCCAGCGCGTCCAACCCCGGGATCTCGATGGTCAGCGACATCAACGCGGTGTTGTCTTCTTTGTTCGAGCGGGTGTTGACCGCGAGCACGTTGATGCGCTCGTTGAGCAGCACTTGCGACACGTCACGCAGCAAACCGGAACGGTCGTAGGCGCGGATGATGATGTCCACCGGATAGGTGAGCACCGGCACCGGGCCCCAGCTGACCTGGATGATGCGCTCGGGCTCGCGCCCGCCCAGTTGCAGCACCGAGGCGCAATCCTGGCGGTGAATGCTCACGCCACGCCCCTGGGTGATGTAGCCGACGATGGCATCGCCCGGCAATGGCTGGCAGCAGCCGGCCATTTGCGTCATCAGGTTGCCCACGCCCTGGATCTGGATATCGCCGCGCTTGCCAGGCTTGTAGCCGGTGGCTTTGCGTGGGATCAGTTCCAACTGCTCGCTGCCGCGCTCCGGCTCGACCAGTTGCTGGGCCAAGTTGACCAATTGCGCCAGGCGCAGGTCGCCGGCACCGAGGGCGGCAAACATGTCTTCGGCGATCTTCATGTTGGCTTTTTCGGCCAACTTGTCGAAGTCCACCTGCGGCAGGCCCAGGCGCGCCAATTCGCGCTCAAGCAAGGTCTTGCCGGCGGCGACGTTCTGGTCGCGCGCCTGCAACTTGAACCAGTGGACGATCTTCGCCCGTGCCCGCGACGTGGTGATGTAGCCCAGGTTCGGGTTCAGCCAGTCGCGGCTCGGCGTGCCGTGCTTGCTGGTGATGATCTCGACCTGTTCACCGGTTTGCAGGCTGTAGTTGAGCGGCACGATGCGCCCGTTGATCTTGGCGCCCCGGCAGTTGTGGCCGATTTCGGTGTGTACGCGGTAGGCGAAGTCCAAAGGCGTGGCGCCCTTGGGCAAGTCGATGGCGTGGCCGTCGGGGGTGAAGATATAGACCCGGTCGGGCTCGATATCCACCCGCAGCTGTTCGGCCAGGCCGCCGATATCGCCCAGCTCTTCATGCCATTCCAGCACTTGGCGCAGCCAGGAGATTTTCTCTTCGTACTGATTGGACCCGGCCTTGACGTCGGTGCCCTTGTAACGCCAGTGCGCACACACCCCAAGCTCGGCTTCTTCGTGCATGGCGTGGGTGCGGATCTGCACTTCCAGCACCTTGCCCTCGGGGCCGATCACCGCGGTGTGCAGCGAGCGATAGCCGTTTTCCTTGGGGTTGGCGATGTAGTCGTCGAACTCCTTGGGAATGTGCCGCCACAAGGTGTGCACAATGCCCAGCGCGGTGTAGCAGTCGCGCATTTCCGGCACCAGCACGCGCACGGCGCGCACGTCGTAGATCTGGCTGAAGGCCAGGCCCTTGCGCTGCATTTTGCGCCAGATGGAATAGATGTGTTTGGCGCGGCCGCTGATGTCGGCGTCAACGCCGGTGGCCTGCAACTCGGAACGCAACTGACCCATCACGTCGGTGATAAAGCGCTCACGGTCGAGCCGCCGCTCGTGCAGCAGCGTGGCAATCTGTTTGTATTGGTCGGGCTCGAGGTAGCGGAAGGACAAATCCTCCAGCTCCCACTTGATATGGCCGATGCCCAGGCGGTGCGCCAGCGGCGCGTAGATGTCAAACACCTCGCGGGCCACGCGGTTGCGCTTTTCGTCGTCGGCGGTCTTGACCGCGCGGATCGCGCAGGTGCGCTCGGCCAGTTTGATCAGCGCGACGCGTACGTCATCGACCATGGCCACGAGCATTTTGCGCAGGTTTTCGACCTGGCCCTGGGTGCCCAGCACCATCGACTGGCGCGGGCTGAGGCTGGCGCTGATGGCGGCCATGCGCAGCACGCCGTCGATCAGCTTAGCCACCACGGCGCCGAAACGCTGGCTGACCGTCGGCAACGGAATATGCCCTTCACGCACGCCACGATAAAGCACGGCGGCGATCAGCGAATCCTGGTCCAGCTTGAGATCGGCGAGGATCTCGGCGATTTCCAACCCGGTGCGAAAGCTTGAAGTGCCTTCGGCCCACAGGTTCTTGGCCGCATTGTCTTGCTGTTCAGACTCACGAGCGAACTCGCAGGCTGCTTTCAAGGCTTCACGGTCCAGTGCCGGGTCGACACTGACGGCATGATCCAGCCATGCCTCGAGATTGATACTGCCGTCGGTGTTGATCGGCTGGTGTGCTCTCACCTGTACCATCTTGCTTACCTTCCCTACGACGCACCTTGGATGCGCCAAAAATCATCGCTGACCTGCTGCGTAACCCTAGCGGTGCAACCATTAGGCTAGGTACCACTCCCTGACAGGTCACGGCCCAGGAGACGACAGGCCAGTCGGATTAAACGGGCATCCTAGCCCGCTTCAAATAACGCCATGGCCTCGACATGCGCTGTCTGCGGAAACATGTCGAGGATCCCGGCACGTTTTAGCCGGTAGCCTTGCTTGACCAACTCAACCGTGTCCCGCGCCAGCGTGGCCGGGTTGCAGGACACATACACCAGACGCTTGGCCCCCAGGGTGGCGAGCTTGCGCACAACCTCCAGGGCACCGTCACGGGGTGGGTCCAAGAGTACCGCAGAAAAGCCCTGTTTGGCCCATTCTGCGTCGGTCAAAGGCTGGGACAGATCGGCCTGAAAAAACTGCACATTATGCAAATCGTTGCTGACGGCGTTCTGCGCCGCGCGCTCGACCATGGTCTGCACACCCTCTACCGCCACCACTTCGCGCACCTGCTTGGCCAGTGGCAGAGCAAAGTTGCCCAGCCCGCAAAACAGATCCAACACCCGTGCTTCGGGCTCTGGCGCCAGCCACTCCAGGGCCTGGGCGACCATCGCATCGTTGACGCCGGCGTTGACCTGGACAAAATCTCCCGGACGGTAAGCCAGTTCCAGATCCCACGCCGCCAGTCTAAAACCAAGCGCCTGACCCGGCTCTACCGACTCCGGCTGGCCCTCACCATGCAGCCACAATTGGGCGTCATGGAAGGTGCAAAATTCTTTCAATACCTGCAGGTCCGCTTCGGACAGCGGTGCCATATGCCGCAGCAACACGGCAATTGACGAACCACTGAACAACTCCACATGCCCCAACGCCTGTGGCTTGCTCAGGCGGCGCAGCATGTTCGGCAAGCGCTGCATGATCGGTTGCAAGGCCTGTACCAGCACCGGGCAATCATCAATGGCGACGATGTCCTGGCTGGCCACGGCGCGAAAACCCACGTCAAGCTGTTTGGCCTTGGCATCCCAGCGCACCGCCACACGGGCGCGGCGGCGGTAGCCGAATTCCGGCCCACTCAACGGTGCAGCCCACTCTTGCGGTTCGACACCGGCCACGCGGGACAGTTGCTCGGCGAGCATGCGCTGTTTCAGGGCAAGTTGTTCGTCATGGGGCAGGTGCTGCACGCTGCAACCGCCGCAGCGGCCGAAGTGCGCGCACGGTGCCGGGCGACGCAGTTCGCTGGCCTTGAACACACGCTCGGTACGCGCCTCGACGATTTTGCCGTGGGCGCCCAGCACCCGTGCTTCGACTTCTTCGCCGGCCAGCGCGCCATTGACGAACCAGGTGCGGCCTTCAAAAAACACAATGCCCCGGCCATCGTTGGCCAGGCGCTCGATGGTCAGGCGTTGTTTCTTGCCCACTGGAATCTGCGGGGCGCGACTGCCGCCCGTCGGTTGGAAGCGCAGACCTCTCTCGTGCTTGGCCATCAGTTGGGTTCGTCGAAGATGCCGGTCGACAGGTAACGGTCGCCTCGGTCACAGATGATCGCGACGATCACCGCGTTTTCAACTTCTTTGGACAGACGCAACATACCGGCCACGGCGCCACCGGAGGACACGCCACAGAAGATGCCTTCTTCACGCGCCAGACGGCGGGTGGTGTCTTCGGCTTCGCGCTGGGCCATATCGATGATGCGGTCCACGCGCGTCGCGTTGTAGATCTTGGGCAGGTACTCTTCAGGCCAACGACGGATACCCGGAATGGCCGCGCCCTCCATCGGTTGCAGGCCGACGATCTGGATCGCCGGGTTCTGCTCCTTGAGGTAGCGCGAGTTACCCATGATGGTGCCGGTGGTGCCCATGGAGCTGACGAAATGGGTGATGCTGCCCTGGGTCTGGCGCCAGATTTCCGGGCCGGTGCTGGTGTAGTGCGCCTCAGGGTTATCACCATTGGCGAACTGGTCGAGCACCACGCCACGGCCTTCGGCGGCCATGCGCTCGGCAAGGTCACGCGCGCCTTCCATGCCTTCTTCCTGGGTGACCAGAATGAGCTGGGCGCCATAAGCGGTCATCGCCGCCTTGCGCTCGGCACTGCCGTTGTCAGGCATGATCAACACCATCTTGTAACCCTTGATCGCCGCGGCCATGGCCAGGGCGATGCCGGTGTTACCCGAGGTGGCTTCGATCAGGGTGTCGCCTGGCTTGATCTGCCCGCGCAACTCGGCGCGGGTGATCATCGACAACGCCGGGCGGTCCTTGACGGAACCGGCCGGGTTGTTGCCTTCGAGCTTGAGCAACAGGGTATTGCTGGTTTCACCCGCCATGCGTTGCAAGCGGACCAGGGGCGTGTTGCCGACGCAATCGGCGATTGTAGGGTACTGCAAGGTCATGGCGTATTCGCAATCCAGACTGCGGGGGCGAACATCATACCGGGAAAGGCCGGCGGGCCATATCACGCAAAGTGTGGTTCTTATTCTACTAAGATATAAACGCCATTACGTGCTACCGGCAAAGCCCGTCCACGCCTGCTCAGTCAATTGGAGAACGAGGTTCGCCCGTGCCGTGAGCATTGCCTCACCAATCCTGGCACTCTCGATGATGAATGCGTTTTCGCTCATTTCGCCACGCTGGGAGCGATCAAGCGCCTGCTCGAGGTCCTGGCTGAATTGACTGAGAGCCGAGTCGAACTCCGAGGGGTATTCGCGCCTCAAAAACGCCACCCAATGCTCCTCTTCCTTGAGCCGCTCAGGCCAGTTGATTTCGGTATCCTCTTTGATAATGCGATTGCGATATGTATTTAACGACTGGGGGTCGATGTTCAGGGAGGATGGAGACAGGCTCGTCGTGAGCGGCGCAGGCAGATCCAACGCCTTCGCCAAGGCAATCCGGCATTTGAGCAGGTAGGTACTTTGTTCGGCACTTGAGTGCAATGGATAATCAAGCCGAACCCAATATTCAATAGACTCGATCCGGCGACGTGCTCGGTAGCAGTTCAAAAAGTCCGCAGCCGAGGCTTGACTGCCAGGCGCCAGCATTTGCAATGGCAACACTGAAAGTTCCAGATCATTAAGACACAACAACCAACCATCCGATTGCCCTCGCAGGTACCTGAATGGATCTTCACACAAGACCCGTTGGATCTGTGTGTCATGGGTTGCGCTGTCAATCAATCGCCAGACTCTACCGGTAATGTCCTCGCGCACCCCCCGATACGTTGCAGAGAACAACGGCGGATAAGAAGCCAACAGCCCCAACAATCCGAAAAAGTTCTCTGCGGTTTGCTGTGCGGCCAGCAGATCCCAAAGCGCCCGTTGGCTTACACGTTGGTCTGCCGCAATCAACGCCAACCAAGGGTCAACGGAAACTAAAAGCGAAAGACTGCCATCCAGCACGCCGCTATGAACATTCTGGAAACCCGGCCTTTGGAGGTATTCGCGCAGTAGGTCCAATGTGGCCCCAGAAAGCTCGTTACCCTGCAAATCCATCGCAATATGCACGTTGAGCCCCGTGCCCAGCTGTGTTTCGGTCAGTGTATTGATTAAATTATCGCGCAAATCAAACACTCGAAGCGCCCGCAGGGTCACCGCCCCCTTGGGCAACAGCTTGATACGTGTGCTTCTGAGCCTGAGCTCTTTCAGCCCCTTCAGTTTATCTAAGTCCAGCTGTCTGCCTTGCCCGAGAGGATTAAAGGAGAGATCCAGGCTGGTCAGGCGCTTCAAGGATGTCAACAGCAATTCATCCTGCAAATTCGGCCGAATGCGATTGTTCGACAAATTCAGCCGCCTCAGGTGTTTAAACTCTGTCAACCCTTCCGGGAAATGAACCAAAAGATTGTTTTCAGCAGAAAGAACGCGAACCAACGGAAAACGCCACAGGAAATCTGAGGGTAGCGCTTGTAATTGATTGTTCCTGAAGCTCAGCAACTCGACATGAAAGAAGCTCGCTTCAAGCTGAGGGAGATCATCCAGCGCCAGGTCGTCAAGGTTGAGCTCACTGGGCACTCCACGATTAGAGTCCTGCTTACTCCAACATCGTCGAATTCGCTCGGAGGCTTCAAGGCGTGTCTTGAGCTTCACAGGGTTCGCCAGCAAGCACCACCGATCAAGCCTGGCATTCAAGGTATCTCGCTCGCTGAAAAGGCCATTGATCAAGTCCTGCCGATCCTCGAAGCGGTCGCCTCCGTTGCGCAGAATCTCACTGGCCTGCGCGTCGGTTTTGGTCGGATACAATTTCCGTAACAACGCCAATTGTCCGGGGTTTACATCACCTGCCCCACCGTCGCCGCTCAGCGGATACCCAATGCGTCCGTCACTCAATCGTCGTGGCGGGTTGAACCAGGGGAGCGGCTCTATGCCAAGTAGTTTTTCAATACCCAACTGCGTGATGTCCAGACGCAGCGCAATATTTTGCGTCAGCTCTTCAACGCCGGATGCATGGGTATAGCCTAACGCCTGGCGTTCAGTAACCGGCAGTGCACCGAGCAGAACCGACAGAAACCCACCGACGCTGCCGATCGGTTGACGCTCGCCATTACTTTGAGGGACGTACGCCTGATATTGACCGTCCATCACCTCCAGCACGCGCTTGAGTGGCGCGTCAGCGGGGCCAATGCTGTCAATCAGGCGCCCTCTTTCCGACACCTGCACGCGTAGATTCTTCGGCCATCCCTCGATGCCCGACACGGTATGCAAGATTAATTTCGCGCTGTCTTGATTGCCCGCAGCGGGCAGATGCACGCCCTCCAAAGCCCTCACTTTGCGCAAATAATGCAACCACCAACGTACCATCGGTGTCAGCGTCAAAGGCACACGGGCAGACTCCAGGCTGCTGCGTTCGGCAGGTGTAGCCTGGCTCACCAGGTCCTCGGCGATGGCTGCGGTCAGGCTGGGAAAATCACGCTGCAGCACCCGAGCCAAAGGGTCGGACGATGGCTCGCTCTTATGACACAGGGCCTTGAAAAACAGCCGCTCCATCTGTGGTTTGTCGATGCTCAACTTTGTCTCGAGCACCGTGATTTGATCGGTACGAGACGCCCCCGTCGTGCCGACCAATGCGTCGGCAGCCTCAGGCCCGATCTCACCGAGCAGTTCATCGTAAAAGTCCCGCCCGATTTCCACGCCGGATTTGACCCGCTGATGAATCGTGAAACGCTCAACCGTCTCCCGCAGGATCGCAGGGGGGCGCTCGTTACGTACATGCACCCGGCGCAGGATAGCCGGCGTCACCCCGCTGATCTGCTGGATCTGCACAATGGCATCCGGCGTTAATTTACGCACCCAAGGCCCGAGACGCTGAAACGGTTTCTGCCCGTCCCAGCTCAGCGGGTTTTCCCATTCGTGGCGCCAGGCGCCGGCACCATTGTGGGTCAACACGGGTGCATAGGCCTGCTCCAGGGACGGGTGTTGAATACGCCAGGGCTCAAGCTCTTGCTCCTGGACGACCTTGTAATACTCTCCCTCGATAAACAGGTAGCGATCGGTACCCTGGCTGTAGAGGCCGAGCGCGTCAGGCTCGGGCACAATATTTGACGTCTCGACAACGCTGGCGTATCGCCCGATCTCACGGCGTGACGGATAAAACCTGCCATCGGGCGTACGGTTGTAGAGCAGGGTTCTGGCGACCGTGTGACGGAACTGAGAGGCGGCGTCCTGCGCGTCCCACCCCAACCGTAGCAGGTCGTCTTCAGAGATCTGACTCACGACCGTTTGGTATAAGTCTTGGGGTTCGGTCGACCTTGTGAGGCTTTGAGTGTCAAACAGTGAGAACTGTCCGCGCCCGTGGTCGGTCACGACAATGGTTTTGTCCAGCGGTCCTCGCGAAACATAAGGTACCGCTTGCGCTTCAGGGCTGATGATCAGTACCTGGCCGGTCAGGTCGCGCAGTGCACTGGCGGCAAACTCAGTGGCCCAATTCTGAGTTTTCTGACTGAAGCGCCGAGGATGGAGTATGCCGTCTACCATGACATCTGCGCGCGCCATCTGACGGGCAGAACGCAGCGCGGTGTCCAGCGCTTTGGGTTGTTGCAGTTGCGATTGCAGGAGCTGTGTCTGCTCATGTTCCGACAACGGATGTCGGCGTAGTACTTCCAACAACCGTGCCCGGCTCAATCTGGGGTGCAATGTGTGTAACTGCTCAATCACGGCGTGCGGCGGGGTATCGCTGGCAACGCTATCAGGCAGTAATCGAAGCACTGACGCAGGTGCGCCCGTGGCCATGGAGCGACTGGTATTGGCGTACGCCGTAAGCGCCTCAAACAGATCAATACGCAACGTCGCGGCTCTGTCAGCGAGTTGCTCGACCAACGTCGACCTGCCCGATAAAAAAACATCGGGTAGCAAATCGACGATAGCCTGAGGCAAATGAACACTGATCCGGCGTGGCATTGAATAAGCGAACAAGCCGTTTTCCAACACGGCGACCGTGACCACATCCGTGGTCTTGTGGTCCGCACGTTTGCTATAGCGCCGCACTTCCACGCCTTGCGGGTTTAGAAGGCTCAAGGATGTGTTCTTCGGCCAATCCTTATGCCGGGTGAGTAATGGTGCGAGAATATCAACGGCACCGACCGCCTCAGGGAGGTTAGCGTCGGCCCCCTCGGCTGCCCAGTCGATCAGCTTGTCAACGTTAAACCGATGCACCGCCTCGACCAGCGAGGCCGAGGGTGGTGCTCCATCCCAGACCTGCTCCAGGTCGGCCCGCGAGCTCTTGCTGAGGTTGACGATCCGCGCCAACGTTTGCGTGGGTACGTCTGTGGCGCCCATCATTTTTTCCACCAGTTGGCCGTCAGTCTGGCTCTTGCGCTCATCGGCCGTCAGCGGTTTGCTTTGCTGGGCCAGCCGGTCGTACAGCGCCTGGTGTCGGCGCCTGACCGTCGGGGCCAACCGTGTGTGCAAGAACCTGCTACTGAGCAAGTCAGCGACATCCATCGCCGTTTGCACCAAGTCTCCACGTTCATCCTTCTGCAGCCCCTGAAAAACTGTTTGCCCCATTGAAGCGAACATGGCGAACGCTCTTAACCGCCCCAGACCTTTCAAAGGCCCTGGCACCGGGATCAACAACAGGCTGATGATTTCACCGAACAGCGTCTGGAAAAACTCAAGCAAGGTGGCCATGGTGCCCGGCGTTTCATGCGCCAATACCTTGAGGTTGGCTCGGCAACGCTCGATGTAAAAACGATAGAGGCTGACGGTAGGTGCGTCGTTAACGCTCTGGCGCTTGTAGCCGATGTTGTTGACCTGGGTAAGCTCGCGTGCACGCCCGAACAACCGGTATAAGAGCTGCGCAAATGCATTGAGCTCCTCCGGCTTGGTCTCTTTCGCTGGCCTGGCGCTCAAGCGCGCGTAGTCTGTCAACGACATGGACTGATACAACCACCTCATTTCCTTTCGCGCATGGAACGCCTTGAAGCCGACGTAAAACTCTTCGGCCGCCTCCGAAAATTTGTCGTAGTGCCTGAAGGCACCACCAGGCCGGTTGGGAAAATAGCTGAATGCACCTTTGCAGCCTTTGACGGAAAAAATCACATAGGGAATGCTCAGGTAGTCGCCTTTTGGCAGGTCCGTGTAGACGCCAAGCAGGCCATACCGTTCGGTCCCATTGGTATTGTCCGGGCCATGGGGAATGAACATTTTCACTTCCTGAGTGACCTCCCAAGGCGACTCGCCTGACAACGCACTCACCACCGCCTGGTACTTTTCGCGGTCAACACGGCTTGTTTCAGTAGTCCTCAAGGCCTCTATCAGCGCGAATTCAAGCTCTGCGGTTGCCAGCGCCATTACCTGCGCGCCCAATAGCGTGGAGCCCTGCAGCGCGCTATCGAGGCGCTTGCGTAATTCGGCGCCAAGATTGAGGTCGCGCACCAAGCCAATAAAATCCCCCGCGCTGATCCCGACATTCGAATCCAGGTAGCTGGCCTCCGTAAGGCTGACATGCCCCGGAAAACCCCATCCCGACAAACCGCTGTAGTTCATGCACGCAGCCTCCCACAGCGTGACACTGGACAGCCCCGTGCTGTCTACGCGGTCATCCACGGCGCGGGGAATCCTCAGGGCGGGGTCGTTTGGCGTCGATGTATCAGCCGGTTTCAAGTAACGGGTATGGATACGGGCGACCTTGGGATCGACCTCTTTACCAGCGAGTTTTTTCAGTGCTGCAGTCAGCGTCGACAACGAGGTGGCTTCAAGGTCGGCACCGAGTTGATCAATAGCGGCTTCGAAAATGGTTTGCGCTTGGACGTAGGCCCTTTGCAAACGGACGTATTCTTGTTGCTGTTGCACATCGAGGCAGCCGTAAAAGCGCTCGAGGGTTTTGCGCAAAGGCATCAGCACGCGCGTCATGGACCACTCGGCGCCAGACATCAACGGCCCTAGAGCTTGTTGCTCCTCGATATACGCAGATAACGTATCTGGGGCGGGGGGTGTCACTTCAGGCTCTGTCATTTTTCACTCAGGGGGTGTGATAAATGACGAGCCTATCCAACGGCACTTACGCTGAGCGGTAGCTATGTAGCATCTACGTGATTACGCTGGTAGACCGCCTCCCCCATCGCCGCAATCTGACCTTCGATCAAGGCGTCGAAGGGCCTGAGCAACGCGTCGAACGAAGCCGGGGCTTCGAGTACCTGCAACGCTTGCACGATGGCTTCAACCGTCGACAAAGCGCCCGGACCAGGTGCCTTGCGCAACCGATAACGCGACACGCCATCGCCCGCCAGGGTGACGCGCGGCAAGGCGGCCAACAGCGGGTTGAGGTGCAGCAACTTGCGGGCCTTGCGCCAAGTGCCGTCGGGCACCACCAGCAACAAGGCGTGATCGTCAGGCGTATAGGCGTGCAATGGCTGCGCGTCGTCCGCCGGAAACAACAGGCGCGCCTGATAACCCGGCGGGCTCAACAGTGTGGCCAGGTCGTCAAACACCTCGCCCACCACCAACTGCGCATTGTTCAAACCCAACGCCGCCAACCGCGCGGTATTGAGCGCGTGGTTGACCTCACTGGGGTGCTGCAACAGCAAGATGCGGGTGCGGCTGTCGAGGCTGGGGATCAGCGCGCATAGGCAGTGAGTAATGGGCCTGAGGCAGCGGGAGCATTGGGGTCTGGACATGGTTTATCAGGCCTGGTTGAGCTGCGCTTTAAGCAGATCGCGGAAAGTCTGGATCAGCGGTTCGCGGCTGCGACCACGGCGCATGATCATCGAAAACGGCGCCTGGTAGCCGAAGGTTGCCGGCAACAAAACGCGCAAGTCGCCCTTGTCGGCCCAGGCCTGGGCGTAGTGCTCGGGCAGGTAGCCGATATAGGCGCCGGACAGCACCAGGATCAACTGGGCTTCCATACTTTCCACGGTGGCCGCACTGTGTTTGAAACCATGGCGCGCCAGTTCGGCCTGGCTCCAATAGCCTCGGCCGACCATGCGTTGCTGGGTGATCACTTGTTCGGGGATACGCCGTTCGTTGAACAACGGGTGGCGGGTGCTGCAATACAACCAGTGCTGTTCGCGGTAGAGCGGCATGTAGATCAGCCCGCTCATGCGGTTGGAAAAGGCGCCGATGGCCAGGTCCAGGCGATTGTCCTGCACGCCCAGTTGCAGCTCGTAAGGGCTCATCACCGACAGATGCAGGTGCACGGCCGGGTGTTCAAGGCTGTAGGCACCAATGACTTCGGCGAACGGTAAAGCCTTGTCGCTGACGGTGGAGTCCAGCACGCCAAGCTTAAGCGTGCCGCGCAGTTCGCCCTTCAGGGCAGCGGCATATTGCTCAAAACCCTCCAGCTCACCTAAAAGACGCAAGGTTTCCTGATGGAACAGTTCGCCTTTACTGGTGAGGCTGAACCCGCCCCGGCCGCGATGGCACAGCACCAGACCCAGGGCCGATTCGAGTTGGCTCATGTAGGTGCTGATGGCCGACGTCGACAGGTTGAGTTCGTGCTGGGCATTGGCGAACCCCTGGTGGCGCACGACGCTGACGAAGATGCGCAGGAGTTTCAGGTCGGGCAAGGCGTTGGCCATAGGGTCTCCAGAGGACACACAAAAACCTGTGGGAGCGGGCTTGCTCGCGAATGCGCTTTATCAGTCTCAGATGTATTAACTGAACCACCGCATTCGCGAGCAAGCCCGCTCCCACATTTTTGAACCGCGTTCGGCAGGAAAGACCTGCTGGGCCACAGAGTTTACCTCAGCCATTAGTTTAGAAAAATCTGAACTAAGTATTTGCCTCTGCCGATTCTTCCCGCCACGGGCTTTTCGCAGAATCGGCCCCTAATAAACAAAACAACGATGAGGCACTCCCGTGGACAAGATTTTCCACCAACCACTGGGCGGCAACGAAATGCCGCGCTTCGCCGGCATCGCCACCATGATGCGACTTCCCCACTTGCAAACGGCCAAAGGCCTGGACGCCGCTTTTGTCGGCGTGCCACTGGATATCGGCACCTCGCTGCGCGCCGGCACCCGCTTCGGGCCGCGTGAAATTCGCGCCGAATCGGTGATGATCCGCCCATACAACATGGCCACCGGCGCCGCACCGTTCGACTCGCTGTCGGTTGCCGACATCGGCGACGTGGCGATCAACACATTCAACCTGCTCGACGCCGTGCGCATCATCGAAGAAGCCTACGACGAGATCCTTGAGCATGATGTGATCCCGATGACATTGGGCGGCGACCACACCATCACCCTGCCGATCCTGCGCGCTATCCACAAAAAGCACGGCAAGGTCGGGCTGGTGCACATCGATGCCCACGCTGACGTCAACGACCATATGTTCGGCGAGAAAATCGCCCACGGCACCACCTTCCGCCGCGCCGTGGAAGAAGGCCTGCTCGATTGCGACCGCGTCGTACAGATTGGCCTGCGCGCCCAGGGCTACACCGCCGAAGACTTCAACTGGAGCCGCAAACAAGGCTTCCGTGTGGTCCAGGCCGAAGAATGCTGGCACCACTCCCTCGCGCCGTTGATGGCCGAAGTGCGCGAAAAAGTCGGCGGCGGCCCGGTGTATCTGAGCTTTGATATCGACGGCATCGACCCGGCCTGGGCACCTGGCACCGGCACCCCGGAAATCGGCGGGCTGACCACCATCCAGGCGATCGAGATCATCCGTGGCTGCCAGGGCCTCGACCTGGTTGGTTGTGATCTGGTAGAAGTTTCGCCGCCTTACGACACCACCGGCAACACTTCGCTGCTCGGCGCCAACCTGCTGTACGAGATGCTCTGCGTACTCCCCGGCGTGGCGCATCGCTGATGAGCGCGCAGCAGGTATTGAAAGCCGCCGCCGAGCTGGTGGCGGCCTTCGCCGCGAATGACCGCGAGGCTTACTTTGGCGCATTCACCGCCGATGCCAGCTTCGTGTTCTACACCCTCCCCCAGCCGCTGCTGAGCCGCGATGCCTACCAGGCGTTGTGGGACAGCTGGCGTGCGGACGAGGGGTTTGAGGTGCTGTCCTGCACCTCAAGCAATGCCTTTGTCAGCCTGCAAGGTGACGTGGCGATATTTATTCATGACGTGGCCACCGAGCTGCGCATGAACGGGGAGCAATTTTTTAGCCAGGAGCGCGAGACCATTGTCTTCAAACGGCAAGCGTCTCACCTAGAACAACAAGGCCTGTGGCTGGCCTGTCACGAACATTTGTCCGCTATGCCGGAAGGGCTGCCGCCCCCTTAGCCAATGTGATCGGAGCTGATCATGAATAATAAAAACAACCAAAACAGTATTCGCAAAATAGAAACCAACGGGGTCGAACAGATCCCGGACCACGAACGTAGCGCCAGGCCCAAGGATCTGTTTCGCCTGATCTTCGGCGGTGCCAATACCTTTGCCACCGCCGTGCTGGGCTCGTTTCCGGTGCTGTTCGGCTTGTCCTTCCAGGCCGGTGTCTGGGCGATTGTGCTGGGCGTGCTGGTGGGTGCGCTGATCCTGGCGCCGATGGGCCTGTTCGGGCCGATCAATGGCACCAACAACGCCGTGTCTTCGGGTGCGCACTTTGGTGTGCATGGGCGGATTGTCGGTTCGTTTCTGTCGCTGCTGACGGCGATTGCCTTCTTCTCACTGTCGGTGTGGAGTTCGGGTGATGCGCTGGTCGGTGGTGCGAAACGTCTGATTGGCCTGCCGGAAACCGACCTGACCCTGGGCTTGGCCTATGGCTTGTTTGCCCTGCTGGTGCTGACCGTGTGCATCTACGGCTTTCGCTTCATGCTGTGGGTCAACCGCATTGCGGTGTGGGCGGCGAGCCTGCTGTTTCTGCTGGGCATCTTCGCATTCGCGCCAGCGTTCGACAGCCACTTCGCCGGCACCGTCGCCATGGGCCAGGCTGGCTTCTGGGCTGCCTTCATCGGCTCGGCACTGGTGGCCATGAGCAACCCGATTTCCTTCGGCGCGTTCCTGGGTGACTGGTCGCGCTACATCCCGCGCGAAACGCCGAAAATGCGCATCATGCTGGCGGTGGTGCTGGCGCAGATCGCCACCTTGATCCCGTTCCTGTTCGGCCTCGCCACCGCGACCATCGTGGCGATCAAGGCGCCGGACTACATCGCGGCCAACAACTATGTCGGCGGTTTGCTGGCCGTATCACCGAGCTGGTTCTTCCTGCCGGTGTGCCTGATCGCGGTGATCGGCGGCATGTCCACCGGCACCACCTCGCTGTATGGCACCGGGCTGGACATGTCCAGCGTGTTCCCGCGCTTGCTGTCACGAGTCAAGGCCACGTTGCTGATCGGGGTGATGTCGATTGCCTTCATCTTTATCGGACGTTTCGCCGCCAACCTGGTGCAAAGCGTGTCGACCTTCGCCGTGCTGATCATCACCTGCACCACGCCATGGATGGTGATGATGATCATCGGCCTGATCGTGCGCCGCGGCTTCTACTGCCCGGATGACTTGCAGGTGTTCACCCGTGGCGAGACCGGCGGGCGCTACTGGTTCAGCCACGGCTGGAACTGGCGCGGCCTGGGCGCCTGGATCCCGAGCGCGCTGGTGGGCCTGTGCTTCGTCAACCTGCCGGGGCAGTTTGTCGGGCCGCTGGGCAACCTCGCCGATGGCATCGATATCAGCCTGCCGGTGACGCTGGGGCTGGCGTCGGTGGTGTACCTGACCTTGCTTCGCATGTTCCCGGAACCGGCCACTGTCTATGGGCCGGCCGACCCTCGCAGCCGGCGCACGGATTCGCACGCTAACCCGGCGCTGCAACAAGCCGCCTGATCGCCCACAAAAAAGAAAAACGGAGAACCGCCGTCATGGCTTTGGATTTATTCGTCGTACTCATCTACGCCGCCGGCATGCTCGTGCTCGGCTATTACGGCATGCGCCGCGCCAAGACCCACGAAGACTATTTGGTGGCCGGTCGTAACCTGGGCCCGTCGCTGTACATGGGCACCATGGCCGCTACGGTATTGGGCGGTGCATCCACCGTCGGCACCGTGCGCCTGGGTTATGTGCACGGCATTTCCGGCTTTTGGCTGTGCGCCGCGCTGGGCGCGGGGATCATCGCGCTGAACCTGTTCCTGGCCAAGCCGCTGCTCAAACTGAAGATTTTCACCGTCACCCAGGTGCTGGAAAAACGCTACAACCCCATGGCCCGCCAAGCGAGTGCGGTGATCATGCTGGCCTACGCGCTGATGATCGGCGTGACCTCGATCCTGGCTATCGGCACCGTGCTACAAGTGCTGTTCGGCCTGCCGTTCTGGGTGTCGGTGCTGCTCGGCGGTGGCGTGGTGGTGGTGTATTCGACCATTGGTGGCATGTGGTCGCTGACCCTTACCGACATCGTGCAATTCGTGATCAAGACCGTCGGCCTGATGTTTATCCTGCTGCCGATCTGCCTGTACCGCGTCGGCGGCTGGGATCAACTGGTGGCCAAGCTGCCGGCGTCGAATTTCAGCTTCACCGAAATCGGCTGGGACACGATCATCACCTACTTCATGATCTACTTCTTCGGCATCCTGATTGGCCAGGACATCTGGCAACGCGTGTTCACCGCCCGCGACGAAAAGGTCGCCCAGTACGCAGGCACGTTCGCCGGTTTCTACTGCATCCTCTACGGCCTGGCCTGTGCCCTGATCGGCATGGCCGCGCATGTGCTGCTGCCGAACCTGGACAACGTCAACAACGCCTTCGCCGCCATCGTCAAAGCCTCGCTGCCCGATGGTATTCGCGGCCTGGTGATCGCCGCCGCACTGGCCGCGATGATGTCCACCGCCAGCGCCGGCTTGCTCGCCGCTTCCACTGTTTTAACTGAAGACCTGTTGCCACGCCTGCGCGGCGGCAAACAATCGAGCCTGAACATCAACCGTCTGTTTACGATGCTCACCGGTATCGCCGTGCTGGGTATCGCGCTGGTGGTCAACGACGTGATCAGCGCCCTGACCCTGGCCTACAACCTGCTGGTGGGCGGCATGCTGATCCCGCTGATGGGCGCGATTTTCTGGAAGCGCGCCACCACCTCCGGCGCCATTGCCTCCATGACGCTGGGCTTTGTGACGGCGCTGGTGTTCATGTTCAAGGACGGCTTGGACGCAAACACACCGATCTACTACAGCCTGGCGGTCGGGCTGGTGAGTTTTGTAGTGGTGAGCTTGTTGTCGCGCCGACCAGAGGCATCGGTGGCCAGGGCCATTTGACAGGTAACGGGATTTAAAGCGGTTTCTTCAGCGGGCGCGACGTCGGATGTCGCGCCCGTTTTTTTACCTTGCACAAAACAACTGTGGGAGCGGGCTTGCCCGCGATAGCAGTGTGTCAGTCAACTTTTTATAGACTGATACACCGCAATCGCGGGCAAGCCCGCTCCCACATTATAAAACCTGCTGCGACCAGAGCTTAGCGGCGACGCGGACGACGCTGCTCGTCATCTGTGCGAATCGGAATAGGCTGCAGCGGTGGTTCAATCAGGCCCAGCGCAACGCCGAGGTCGTGGAGCCAGTTTTGAATTTTCTCTTTCATGGTTGCCCCCTTTGAGGGTAATGCGGCTAGGCGGGAGTTCTGTCGCCTTTTCCTACAGTGATAGTAGCCCTAAGTCCTAGGTAATGCTTGAACGAAACCACAACGAACTATTACAGGATTGATCCGAATCCTGACGGATCGTTCAAGCAATCGCGCGCGTGTCTTGCAGGAAATCGGCCTTGCCCTCTTGTTGCAGATCGATCCATGCATTGAGGTTAGCGCCGAGCATGCCCTTGCGCCACATCAACCAGGTGGTGGCAGTGGCAAAAGGCCCGGTCAACGGATGAACGGACACGCTGTCCTTGCCAGGCAGGCTGTCGAGCATCGATTCGGACATCAACGCCACGCCGGAACCGGCGATCACGCAGGCGAGCATGCCTTGGTAAGACTCAATCTCAATGGCGCGCCCCATGGCCACGCGCTCGTGGGAAAACCAGGTTTCCAGCCGCGCGCGGTAGGCGCAGCTGCGTCGGAAGGTAAATACCGAGCGGCCGGCGACATCCTGGGGGCCACGCACGGGCGGGTGATCCGCTTCGCAAATAATCACCAGGCGCTCTTCGCACAGCGGCACGCCGTCCAGCGACGCGATGGTGATAGGGCCATCCACCAAGGCCGCATCCAGACGCCCGGTGATTAAGCCTTCCAACAACTCGCCGCTGGGCGCCGATTGCACCTGGAGGTTCACCATCGGATAGGCCTTGTGATAGCGCGCCAACAGTTTGGGCAAATGCACGGCGGCCGTGCTGTACATGCTGCCCAGCACGAAATCGCCCGCCGGTTGCCCACCCTGCACCGCACCGTGAGCTTCATCATGCAGCGCCAGCAGACGGGTGCTGTAGTCCAGCAGCACTTTGCCCGCAGGAGAAAGCTGCAAGCGCTGGCGTTCGCGCACAAACAACTCGACGCCAAGTTGCTCCTCCATCTGCTTGAGCCGTGTCGAAAGGTTCGATGGCACTCGATGCAGGCGCTCAGCCGCGCGGGTGATGGAGCCCTCTTCCGCCACGGCCTGGAAAATCCGCAATTGACTGAACTCCATACCTTTCTCCAAAACTGAACAAGTTACTCACTATTATTCATTTTTACAGAAAGTCAATCGGCTTTAGCCTAGAGGTCATTCGCTTCCCCGTAGGAAACCTGAACATGTCACCGCTGATTCGTTTAACCGCCAGCTTTATTGCCCTGATGATGGCCATGGGCATTGGCCGCTTCGCCCTCACCCCGCAGATGCCGCATTTGCTCAGCGAGGGGCAGATTGACCTGACCGGCGCCGGCCTGATTGCCGCCGCCAACTACCTGGGCTATTTCGTCGGCGCGGTGGATTCGATCTTTGCCCGCAGCCATCACCACATAAAAGCGCGTTTATATGGAGGGCTGTGGCTGTGCGTGCTGCTGACCCTGGGGTCATATTGGGCGCATGGGTTCTGGCCGCATTTGCTGCTGCGCTTTGGCACCGGCGTGGCGAGCGCCTGGGCGCTGGTGATGATCACCAGTTTGAGCCAACCACTGGCAATTGCCGCCGGGCGGCCACGCTTGGGGGCATTGGTATTTGCCGGGCCGGGCCTGGGAATTCTGCTGACCGGGTTGCTGGCACTGGGTTCCAATCTGTTGGGCGAAGACTCTGCGACCTTGTGGCTGGTCTATGGCGTGGTGGCATTGGTGATGTTGCTGGCCATCCTGCCCTTTTTACCGAAACCGACCGTGACGGTGGCCCATGCCACCAGCGCAGGCAGTAACGGCAGTATTGCCCACCTGTGCTGGATCTACTTCTTGTACGGCCTGGGCTACATCATCCCTGCGACCTTCTTGTCGCAGATGGCCAGCGCGCAATTCAAAGGCGCGTGGCAAGCCGACCTGTTCTGGCCGTGCTTTGGCCTGGCGGCGGCGCTGGGCGTGGTGGTGGCGAGCCTGCGTCGCAAGGACCCGAACACCACCCGCCGTTGGTTGATGACGACGTTATGGCTGCAAGCGGCCGGGGTATTCGCCTGCCTGCTGGGCAATGGTTGGGGCCTGGCGCTGGGGGTGTTGCTGTGTGGTGCGCCGTTTCTGGCGTGCATGCAACTGGTGATGGCGCGTTTGCGCGAGGTGGCGCCCCACGGCTACCAGCGCAGCACCGGGCTGCTCACTGCCAGCTTTGCTATTGGCCAATTGTGCGGCCCATTGCTGGCGTCGGTGAGCAGCCACTTGAGCGGCGGCCTGCAACCGGCGTTGGTGATCGCCGGCTGCGGTTTGGTGTTGGCGGGCGCGGTGTTGGTCAACCGGCAACCAGCGACGTTGGCGCACGAACCTGTTCGCGCCGCGCCAGCACCAGGAAAAACAGCCCTCCCAGGAAGCACCCGGTAAACCAGGCGAAGTTGGCCATGCCCTGCAAGGCGGGCGTGAAGGTGATCGCGACGCCCACCAGCGTCGCCGGCACCAAGGCTTTGACCGCCGTCCAGTTCACGCCGCCGTCGTAGTAATAACGCCCGCTCGGGCTGTCGTCGAACAGCGCATCCACGTCGATTTTCTGTTTTTTGATCAGGTAGAAATCCACAATCAAAATCCCGAACAACGGCCCGATAAACGCGGCGAGGATATCCAGGGTGTAGTGGATCATCAACGGGTTGTTGAACAGGTTCCACGGCGTGATAAAGATCGAGGCCACGGCCGCGATCATGCCACCGGCGCGCCAACTGATTTTGCTCGGCGCGACGTTGGCGAAATCAAACGCCGGTGACACGAAGTTGGCGACAATGTTGATGCCGATTGTGGCGGTCACGAAGGCAAAGGCGCCGAGCAGTACGGCCATGCTGTTGTCGATGCGCGAAACGGTGGCGATCGGGTCATGCAACATTTCGCCAAACACCGGCAGGGTGCCCGACACGATGACGACAGTCACCAGCGAGAACGCCAGGAAGTTAACCGGCAACCCCCAGAAATTGCCGCGTCGCACGTCGTGCATGCTGCGGCAGTAGCGGCTGAAATCACCGAAATTGAGCGTAGGCCCGGAGAAGTACGACACTACCAGCGCCGTCGCCACAATCACTTGGCCAAACGCCTGCCAGCCTGACAAGGATTTTTCCGCCAGTGTGAAACTGATATTCGCCCAACCCGCCTTCCACACGATCCAGCCAGCCAGAGCAAACATCACCGCATAGACCACCGGCCCCGCCCAATCAATAAAGCGGCGGATGGACTCCATGCCCGCCCAGAATACGGCTGCCTGCAATGTCCATAAGCTCAGGAAGCCAAACCAGCCCAAGTAGGACAGGCCTGCAAAGTGCGGCTCTGCATACACCGCCATCTGTGGGAAAAAGCGCAGCACCACGATAATCAAGGCACTCGACGCCAAGTACGTCTGAATGCCGTACCAGGCCACGGCGATCAAACCGCGAATCACCGCCGGAATATTCGCCCCAAACACGCCAAATGCCAGCCGGCAGATGACCGGGTATGGCACTGCCGCTTGCTGGCTCGGCTTGGCCACCAAGTTGGCGATCAACTGCACGATGCAAATGCCGGCGAGCAAGGCGATCAACACCTGCCAACTGGCCAGCCCAAGGGCGAACAGGCTGGCGGCGAATACATAGCCGCCAACGCTGTGCACGTCGCTCATCCAGAAGGCGAAAATGTTGTACCAGGTCCATTTCTGCGGCAGCGGCCCGAGGTCCTGGTTGTACAGGCGCGGGCTGTAGCCCTTGGGCAATTGTTCGGACATCGCTTGGCTCCTCGAAATACCGGCCTGCGCTGCCGTAACGGTGTGCATACGGGAGGCGACCTGGTTTGTATACGAGGCATTCAGCAGAATGTGTGCCAATGGCACACAATCCCTTTGAAACGGTGTTCCAAAGAGATTTATGAGGGTTTATTGGCCGGGGTTATGCTCAGCAACGGTGCACGTCAATCCTGTACACAATCAATGCTGCACCCGATGTGCACACAGATAACCGACACTGCAACAGATGGCCGTCAGGACGGTGCCCCAGGCCATGTCCATCAGCGCCAGCCCGGCTGACCAGCCGTTCAGCGTGGCCCAGTTGCTCAGGTCATAGGTGCCGTAGGCCACCAGGCCGAGCAAAGCGCCAAGGCGCGCCGCACGTTGCCAACTGCCGCTGGGCAAGACCACGAACACCAGGCAACCAATGGCATACAGCAGATAAAACAGCACGGCGGGCAACAGGCGCGGCTGATCAAGCATCAGCGAGCCGAGCAGGGCTTTGTAGGTGGGGCCCATGAGGACGCCGAGCCAGAGGCCGTCAAGCACCAGAAACGCGAGCAAGGTGCCGAGGTAGGCGAAGAGAGTTTTGCGGGTCATGGTTGCAGCCTCTGTAGGCGCCGAGCGGCACCTACAGAAGAGCAAAACGCGATCAGCTTAGTTCAATGCGATCGGCGTGAATTACAATCTGGCCCTGCTTGTAGAGCGCACCAATGGCCTTCTTGAAGTTGCCTTTGCTGACACCGAACAAATTGCTGATCACCGCCGGGTCGCTCTTGTCGCTGACCGGCAAGCTGCCGTTGTTTTCACGCAACTTGGCGAGGATCTTCGAGTTCAGGCTGGAGGCCGCTTCCTGGCCGACCGGCTGCAGGCTCAGGCTGATGTTGCCATCGGCGCGGATCTCTTTGATAAAGCCTTTCTCTTCCTTGCCCGGGCGCAGGAACTTGAACACTTCGTTCTTGTGGATCAGGCCCCAGTGCTTGTTGTTGATGATCGCCTTGAAACCCATGTCGGTGGCTTCGGCGACCAGCAGGTCGACTTCCTGGCCCACCTGGTAGTTGGCAGGCGTCTTGTCCAGGTACCGGTCAAGTCGCGCGGTGGCGGTGATGCGCTTGGTGTGCTTGTCGAGGTAGACGTGCACCACGCAGTATTCACCGGCGGTCATCTGGCGTTTTTCTTCCGAATACGGCAGCAACAGATCTTTTGGCAAACCCCAGTCGAGGAAGACGCCGATGCTGTTGACTTCGACGACTTTCAAACTGGCGAATTCGCCGACTTGAACTTTCGGCTTTTCAGTCGTCGCGATAAGTTTGTCATCGCTGTCCAGATAAATGAAAACGTTAAGCCAGTCTTCATCTTCACTGGGAATATCTTTGGGGATATACCGATTAGGCAAGAGGATTTCGCCATCTTGCGCACCATCCAGGTACAAACCAAAGTTAGTGTGTTTAACCACTTGCAAGCTGTTGTAGCGCCCGACTAAAGCCATTTCCAGATACCTTCGTTACGTGGGCGGCATTCTACCCGAGTTGCGCCCGCCACGCGCGTGCGCCTGAAAAATCGCGGCCTGGCGTGGCCTGGTAATGGCACCGCCCCGCTCGTCTGATCAATCGATCGAGTTTTGCCGCTGGCCAGCAGCCGCATAAACCCTGTGGTTTCGAGTTAAAACAGTAAGTTAACGGCTTATTTCAAGGTCAGACTTTGGCCAATTACAGCGGCCAGGGTTATTCTCAGAGGATATTTGCCGAGCAATTGTCAAGTATTTCCTGTACGATGCCTGGCCAAGTTAATTTTCTACAGGTTAGTGGCCGCCATGCGCGTAAAAGCATCCAACAGCAAAGCAAAGCCAGCTCCCGCCGTTGAAACCAGCGAATCGATCAACAGCCAGATTGCTGCTTTCCTCAAGTCCGGCGGCGAAATTCAGCAAATTGCCAAGGGCGTGAGCGGCCAGACTTTCGGCCCGTCCAAGCAGATCAGCCTGGGCAAAAAGTAACCCCCGCGCATCGCATCTAGCTCCTAAGCGTCTTGCCTTCCAAGGCGCCAGGACTAGAGTCTGAAACACCCTCCCGCTACATCTCCTGATGCGCTAATCGACGAACGGGGCTCACCGCCCGGCATTCGCCGGTATGCTTGCACCCGTCTAGCACGGGCATCTGTCCGATTTTTTCGTTACTGCTCCTCGCTTTTCATGGAGTGAAGCATGCTCAAGCCCTGCTTGTTTCTCATCGCTGCCCTTACGGCAAGCCCTCTCGCACACGCGCAGATTTTTCAGCGTGAACTGGGTGACTTCGACCTCAAATTAGGCACCACACCCAGCCGCAGCATGGCCCAGGGTCTGGTCAAGCCGACCTCGCCGGGCAGCGATTCCTTCCACGGCGGCTTGGACCTGAGCCACGACAGCGGCCTGTATTTCGGCCAATTTTCGCCCAATATGGGCCTGTCTTCGGCCAACAATCTCGAAGTCGACTCCTACATGGGCTTCAAGCGCCCCTTCGACCAGACCCTGGGCTATGAAGTGGGCATGATCCACTACAGCTACCCCAAGCTCAGCCCTCTCGACAGCCAGGAGTTTTACGGCGGCCTGAACCTGCTGGGCAATCGCTTCGGCGTGTCCTTCAGCAACGACCCGGATCGCCAGGACAGCACGCTGTTTGCCGACCTCGGCGGTACGCAGCCTTTCGGCATCGGCGTCAGCATGAAGTACACCACTCACCAACTCGGCACGCCAGCGGCGGTAGACGGCGGCACCATCAGCAGCTTCAGCGACTGGTCGGTGCAGTTCTCGCGAGCGTGGAAAGGCGTGGACCTGGACCTGATCTACAGCGGTTCCAGCCTCAGCGGTGGCGACTGCACGGCCTATTCCGGACACAATTCGCAATGCGACGGCCTGTTGACCTTGAAGGCCGCTCGGTCGTTTTATTGATGGGCTGAACTGTCGCGCCCCGCGCAGGTTCACATATATGAACCCTCTCTGCGCAAGGACACGCCCATGCTGCGTCGGCTCAAATTACTAGCGGTAGTACTGACCTTGAGCCTGGTGCTCGCCGGCTGCAATCGCGTGGGCCTGGCCTACCGCAACCTTGATGTGATCATCCCCTGGACCCTCAACGACTATCTGGACATGAACGCCGGGCAGAAGAGCTGGTTCAACGACACCCTCAAGGAGCATCTGGCCTGGCACTGCACCACTCAGTTGCCGGGTTACCTGGACTGGCTTGATCGCCTGCAACAGATGGTCGACAACAACCAGATCACCGACGCGGCGCTACAAGCGCGCACTGTCGAAGCCAAGCAGGCTATCGCCGAGGTGGCGCGGGAGATCACGCCGTCAGCCATCCAGTTGCTGCAGGGCCTGGATGATCAACAAGTCAAAGACATGAATGATGCACTGGCCAAAGACCTGCGCAAGCGCCAGGACGAATACCTCAAACCGCCACTGGCTCAGCAGATCAAAGAGCGCGCCGAGCGCATGAGCAAACGCCTGGATGCGTGGATGGGGCCGTTGAGTGCCAGCCAGCAGAACCGGGTGACGGCGTGGTCAATCGCGCTGGGCGAACAGAATCAGGAATGGATCGGTAATCGCGCGCATTGGCAGGCGCAATTTATCGACGCCTTGCAGCAGCGTCACAGCGCTGACTTCCCGCAGAAAATCCAGCAATTGCTGGTGGATCGAGAAAGCCTGTGGACTCCGCAATACCGCACCGCCTACGCACAGACCGAAGCCGCTGCACGCGGCCTGATCATCGACCTGATGGCCGAAAGCACCCAACAGCAGCGGCTGAAACTGATTCAGAAGATCAATGGCGTACGCAGCGACTTCAAAGCGCTCAAATGCCTCAAGGCCGCCTCGATATAAAATGTGGGAGCGGGCTTGCTCGCGAATGCGGTGAATCAGTCGATGAATCTATTGACTGACACACTGCATTCGCGAGCAAGCCCGCTCCCACATTTTGGTCTGGGGTGTGCCTTATTACGCAATCTGCGCCTTGGAAGCCACCTCGGCAAACGTCGCAGGGTCCAGCGCGTCTGCCTGCTCGTCCAGCACTTGGCGCGGGTGATCGTTGCCCGGAATTGAGCTATCGATCAGGGCCAGCAACTGCGCGCCCAGCGCCGTGAGGATGAAGTTCTCACCATTGCCGCCCTCTTCTTCCGGGCGCGATTCAATGAAACCGCGTTTGAACAATAGCGCTTCGTAATCGGCAGCGGTCTTTTTCAACGCGTCCAGGTTACCGGTGGATTCGCCCGCCGTGGCCTTCTCGGCCGCTTCCTGCTCGGCATACTTGCGCGGCGCAAAGCTGCCTTCGCCATTCTGCACTTCATGCAGCAGACGTTCGATCAGATCCCAGTTGTAAGTCGTCATCCTGATTCCTCCTGCGGGCAGATTAAAAAGTGGCCCGTTAGAGGTAATGACACGACCGTGCTCTGGCCGTTCACCCGAATAGACGAGCGTCATTTCTCTGAACTTTCCAGACGTTCGCCCCCTCAACTGAACATCACTGCCAAGGAGGTCCGACCATGAAAACCCTGATGAACCTGACCATCGCCGCCGCCCTGCTGAGCGCCCTGCCCGCCTGGGCCTGCACGCCGGAAGAGGCCACGGCCAAACGCGAACAGCTGGCCAAGGAAGTGACCAAGCTGACCCAGCAAAACCCGGCCAAGGCCAAGGAAATCAACGATGAGTTGCAACACATGAACCTGGAGACCGCCAGCGCGGATCTGCCGGACAAGTGCCAACTGATCGACCAGCGCCTCAAGGAGCTGGAAGAGGCGGCCGACAAAGCGAAAAATTAACCACCACAACGGGACGCGGAGCGCCCCTGGCGGCATTCCCACGCAGAGCGTAGGAACGATCAACTAAGGGCATAAAAAAACCGGACAGCGTCCGGTTTTTTTGTATCAGCGGCCTTATTCGGCAGCTGGCGCTTCTGGCTTGCGGCGCTTGAGCGGCGCCATGCCGTCCTTGCTGACGAGCGACAGGTTGTCGGTCTTCGGCCGGTTGGCGATTTTGCGCTTGGTCGGCGACTTGGCGCCAGTTTTCTTCTTGTCGCCCTTGGCGTCGGTCTTTTTCTTCTTCACGCCAACGGCCTTGCCCGACGCCTTGACCTTCTTCGGCCCGGTGTAGGTGCCTTTGACTTCCTTGATGGTGCGGCGCTCGAACGACTGCTTGAGGTAGCGTTCGATACTCGACATCAGGTTCCAGTCACCGTGGCAGATCAGCGAGATCGCCAGGCCATCGTTACCAGCACGCCCGGTACGGCCAATACGGTGTACGTATTCGTCGCCGCTGCGCGGCATGTCGAAGTTGATGACCATATCCAGGCCATCCACGTCCAGGCCGCGCGCGGCAACGTCGGTGGCGACCAGGATCTTCACGCCGCCAGCCTTGAGGCGGTCGATCGCCAGTTTGCGGTCCTTCTGGTCTTTCTCGCCGTGCAGCACGAACGCCTTGTATTCCTGCGCCACCAGACGACCGTAAATGCGGTCGGCTGCGGCACGGGTGTTGGTGAAGACGATGGCCTTCTGATAGGTCTCGTTGGCCAACAGCCAGTTCAAGATCTGTTCTTTATGCACGTTGTGGTCGGCCATCACGATCTGCTGACGCGTGGTGGCGTTCAGGTCGCTGACATTGTTGACCTGCAGGTGCTCGGGGTTGTTCAGCACCTTGGCGACCATTTCACGCAAGGTCGAACCGCCGGTGGTGGCGGAGAACAGCATGGTCTGCTGGCGGTTGACGCACTCGGCCACAAGACGCTGCACATCGTCGGCAAAGCCCATGTCGAGCATGCGGTCGGCTTCGTCGAGCACCAGCACTTCGACTTCCTTGAGGTCGAGGTTGCCGGCGTTGAGTTGCTCGATCATCCGGCCTGGGGTGCCGATCAGGATGTCAGGCACCTTGCGCAGCATGGCGGCCTGGACCTTGAAGTCTTCGCCGCCAGTGATAATGCCGGACTTGATGAAGGTGAACTGCGAAAAGCGCTCCACTTCTTTCAAGGTTTGCTGCGCCAGTTCGCGGGTCGGCAGCAGGATCAGGGTCTTGATGCTCACGCGGACTTTGGCCGGGCCGATCAGGCGGTTCAGCACTGGCAGGACGAAAGCGGCGGTTTTACCGCTGCCGGTTTGCGCCGTCACCCGCAGGTCACGCCCTTGGAGCGCGAGCGGGATGGCCGCTGCTTGCACAGGCGTAGGCTCGACAAATTTAAGCTCGGCCACGGCTTTGAGCAGGCGTTCGTGCAGGGCGAATTGGGAAAACACGGGTGCTACCTCGAAGAAATACAAAATATCAGCTGCATAGGGTAACGGTTTCGGGCGCTCAAACCGAGTTTCTTTACGCGAACGGCGCTAATCAGCTGCTTTTTTGTCAGCAGATTTGTCCGCAAAACCAACTTTGTTGCACATAAATGCTCTAATCGGCCCGTGTTGTCTTACAGAAGAATCGGTTTTACCCATGGATATCAAACAGCTCTGGCTCAACGTCCAAGACCTTTGGGGCGCCCTCGATGAACACCCACTGCTGCATTCCAGCCTGGGTTTGCTGATATTGCTGGTCGTCGCCCTATTGGTCGGACGGGTAGCGCGCTACCTCATCCTCCACGCCGTCAAACTGCTCGGCCGGCAACCGGCGCTGCACTGGCTCAATGACCTGCGGCATAACAAAGTCTTCCACCGCCTGGCGCAGATGACGCCCTCTCTGGTGATCCAGTTCGGCCTGTACCTGGTGCCCGACCTGAGCAAGACCGCCACCCTGTTTATCGGCAATGTGGCGCTGGCGTTCACCATCCTGTTCATGACGCTGGCCGTGAGTGCCCTGCTCAACGCCTTGCTGGATATCTACGCACGCACCGAACATGCGCGCACGCGCTCGATCAAGGGCTATGTGCAGTTGGCGAAGATGGTGCTGTTCGTGTTCGCCGCGATCATCATCGTCGCCACCTTGATCGATCGTTCGCCGCTGTTGCTGCTCTCCGGCCTGGGTGCCATGTCGGCAGTGATTTTGTTGGTGTACAAGGACACGCTGCTGTCGTTTGTGGCCAGCGTGCAGCTGACCAGTAACGACATGCTGCGGGTCGGCGACTGGATCGAGATGCCCCAGGTCGGCGCCGATGGTGACGTGGTGGATATCACCCTGCACACGGTCAAGGTGCAGAACTTCGACAAAACCATCGTCTCGATCCCGACCTGGCGCCTGATGTCGGAGTCGTTCAAGAACTGGCGCGGCATGCAGGCCTCCGGCGGGCGCCGCATCAAACGCAGCCTGTATATCGACGCCAGCGGTGTGCGTTTTTTGCGCGACGACGAAGAAGTGCGCATGACCCAAGTACACCTGCTCACCGACTACATCAGCCGCAAGCAGGCCGAACTCAAGGCCTGGAACGAAGCCCAGGGCCATAGCGCGCAACTGTCAGCCAACCGCCGCCGCATGACCAACCTCGGCACCTTCCGCGCCTATGCCCTGGCGTACCTGAAAAGCCACCCGGATATTCAGCCAAACATGACCTGCATGGTGCGCCAGATGCAAACCACCGCCCAAGGCGTGCCGCTGGAAATCTACTGCTTCACCCGCACTACGGCGTGGGCGGATTACGAGCGGATCCAGGGCGATATCTTCGATTATTTGCTGGCGGTGCTGCCGGAGTTCGGCTTGAGCCTGTATCAGCAGCCGAGTGGCAATGATCTACGTGCGGGCGTGTTGCCGGCAGTGTTGGGGGCCAGTCATTTGCCAGCGTTGGAAAAACACTCGATGTGACCCTATCTGCGTGTCATCCAGGATGGCTGTCACCCATCCTGGAGGCGCGCGCCTCAGCTATTTCATGTTATCGGCACAGCCCGGCTATCTCTTCAGTCGGGGCCTTACTTCTATCGCATACTGGCCCACCCCGTTCTGCGAGTGACCATGCACTGGCCGCCGCATTGGCGGCATTACTGGTGCTTTCACACTCGGATGCCACCGTATAACCCGCTCGTAGGCGTGCTTCCGCAGAGGCGTGCTGGTCCGTTTTGAAGTGAACCTGCGCTTGCTGCAACTTTTCCATTTGCGTGGATAACGCCGTGCAGACGTCGGCGGCGTTGCTTCGGTATTTGGAAGCGTTTGCCAGTTCTTCAGTTTCAGCTTTCGCAACAGCCGCCGGGTCAAGCTTGGCAACAGCCAGATCAATGGCCTTCTGCTTGTTCGCCGCGACATAACTGGCGACCGATTGCAGCCAGGCGGTTGGATGCGGCGTTTCCGCAACAGTCACGGTCAAATTGACCGGCCCGGCGAAACTTTTGCCCGCGCCACCCTCAACCGTGGGAACAACCACCCATAAACCGCTGGTTTGCAATGACTGTTTGGTCCTCACGGTGCGTGGTGTCACACCATCTCCGCCGAGAAACACTTCAAGAACCGTATCCCCGCTGGCTCGTGTGGATTTGGTGGGTTTGGACGCAGTCACCAGAATTGAAAGGCCTTTGACTTTGTCTTCTTTCATGGTGGAAATAGGTTGTGGGTAATAAATCTTCCTGACTTCAGGAATCACCGCTACAACAGGTCCACCCTCTGGCTGGCGAAAAGATATTTCAGCATAAAAAGTGGGCGTTCCCAGGCTCCACTCCTGCCATTTACTCACAAGCTCCGACGAGGCTTTGGTACAAGAGGCTGAGTTGTACCAGTTACCTTTCGCGCCTTCGGCGGGCGAGCAGAATTTTCCATTGGCTACGCGTGGCGCGACAACCACATAGAGACAGCCCCTCATTTTGACCGTTTCACCTTGGACGCTAAACAAGTAGTCCGTGTTTTGCCCGGTGACCGTCACCGTCTCCTTATCGGCCTTCGCCGCCTGCGCCACGGCGTCGGTGACATAACCCACCACCATTTCGCTGGCTTTTGTTATACCCCACGTCACTGCGGCAGCACCCAGTAGAGACTCGCTTACACCCTTTGCACCAACGCAGTCTTGATTGCTGAAAAACGCCCGCGCAATAACAGGCCCGTCTTCAGACTCGCGCGGCTTAACATCAAAATAACCACAGCTTGCGAGCAGTCCGCCCAGCACGATAACCATTATATGTTTGATCATTTTAAAGACCTCCACTTTTACCGACGTTGTAAGCGGAATAATCAGATGCATCAAAATTGGCACTAGAGAGCGCACACGCTGGCCACCCTCCGTTTTGTGCCGCGCCAGGGGTTCCAGAATGAACGCCCACCACCTCAATGACGTCATTACCTCCCGAAGGCGTTGAATACGCCGCGGAGATCATGGGACTGCCGCTGTAACCTTCAGATGTTTGACAGGTATGGTAAATGCACGACTGGCTGACCGCCGCGACCGTGCATTGAGCCGCATTTGAATTACTCCACCTGATTGAGTCTTGCCAGGTTACTCGCGGCGCAGAAATGCCAGTTTCGGTATAAGCCTTTTGCATCGCGACCGCTTGATCCAGCAGGGCGAACGGCCCGGCTATCCAGAGCAACTGTTTGGCCTGCGCCGGCTTGAAAAGCACTTTTGGCAAGCCCTGCGCCGAGGGTGCCTTGGCGGTTTCAACAGAAATTTTCACGGGGTCTTTATCTATGTCAAAGCCGGTTGCCAATTTAAGGTTTACTATGGTTTCTTTTGACAAGGTGACCGTGCGCATCAAGTCCAAGGTCTGAATATTCAGGCCCGACCATTCACTCGCATTAAACGCTGTCAGCAGGTTGCCGTTAGACTGCCGAATAAAACAATGCCGAGAGGTGAGCAGCGTTTTTTCATCGAGCAATAGCCCCGTGCAAAAGGCTTTGCCAAAAAATGACATGACAACCAACGAACGCTTGGGTATGCGTGAATCACTAATATTGGGCTGGCTTGCGGAGGCCGTAAGGCAACTTCGATCAAAACCCAATAACGCACAAGCGTAAGTCCTGTCATTGGCTATCGGTTGAAATGTTTGTAATTTCAAGATGGCTTGCGAACAACTTTCCACCTTATTTTCCTGAATCACAAACGGCACAGCCTTTCCGTTCAAGACAATGCTGCTTTCAGGATCCGGAATAAGCACCTGAGTGTTATCCTCACCTTTGAAATTATAACTATTGCTCTGTAAAGCCAAGGTATTTCCGGCATCCCGATATCTCATCAGGCTGCCAAGTTCTTTAACCCTATTATCGTCTTCAAAACCGCCTTTGCCTGCCCACTTTTTGCTTATTTTTTCGTCAGGAGGCGGCGCGCAAAAATCAGTAAAGCTGTCCGCTTTCGTTACGTTTGCCAGCAAGGCCGCCATCACGCAACCTGCGACATAAAGCATATTTTTAATTTTTATTGCGATTAAAAAACTCAGACCGCGTGGAATTTTTTTCTCAGCCATGATGACCACCCTGCATTCAAGAAGAACAAGGCCTCAGGGTCTGACTCACAGAGAAAAAGCAAAACATTAATGGGTCAACAAACTTAGCTAGCTCATCAACTCTAATGTCTAATTCACAGTCATGATCCATTGGTTTCCCTACACTCCATGAGCGTAGTCAAACTTCAGAAACAATCTAGCAGGACCCGCACTATCATCGCGGGTCCTTTGTATAGCGACGATCGCTCTTATCCAAACCTCAACGATGCGCGTTGACTATGTAGAGGAAAGACGCCTCGCCCCCAACCGGCTGATCCACACCGCCCCCAAAATCACCAAACCTCCCAGCGCCAAGCGCCCCAGCGGTTCATGCTGGTTCCAGATCAACAAGTTGAGCAACAACCCCACCGGCACATGCAGGTTGTTCATCACCGCCAATGTACCGCCGTTGACCAGGCAGGCGCCTTTGTTCCACCAGTACATGCCCAGCGCCGTGCTGACCAGCCCAAGGAATACCAGCACACCCCACTGCAGCGGCGCTTCGGGCAAAAAGTTGGTTTTGCCGAACAGCAGGAATGCCGGCAGCACCACGATCAAGGCGCCCAGGTAGAAGTAGCCGAAGCGCCGGTAGTGCGGCAAATCACTCGGATAACGCGCCACCAGGTGCTTGTACATCACCTGCCCGGCCGCGTAGGTGAAGTTGGCCAGTTGCAGCAGCAAAAAGCCCATCAGGAAGTTCGGCGTGATCTGGTCAAAGCGAATCACCGCTGCGCCGCCCACGGCCACCAAGGCGGCGACCAATGCCCACGGGTTGAAGCGGCGGTTAAGTGCGTCTTCAATCAGGGTCACGTGCAACGGTGTGAGGATGGTGAACAGCAGCACTTCCGGCACCGTGAGCACACGAAAGCTCAAGTACAGGCACACATACGTCACGCCGAACTGCAGCGCACCGATCAGCAACATGCCGCGCATGAAGGGTGGCGCCACTGAACGCCAGCGGGTCAGCGGGATGAAGATCAGCCCGGCCAATACCACACGCACCAGCACGGCGAAGTAGCTGTCGACGTGACCGGCGAGGTATTCGCCGATCAAGCTGAAGGAAAATGCCTGAATCAGGGTAACAACCAGTAAGTAGCCCATGCGCGCCTCGTTTTGAATGGGCGGGACATTAAAGGTTTTCGGCGTTTACTGAAACTGAAGGCAAAAAAAACCCGACCTCGCTATAGCGGCAGTCGGGTAGGAGCACTCAGGAGCAACAAGTGCAAAGGGAGGTTCGATACGCGTACTTGAAGGGTTTGCGTGGAGCGATATAAACACCACGCGATTATGTGACGATTAAAACGTTACGCGACCTGTGCCAGCAGCGCTTTGGCGTGGTTGATGCCCTTCTCCTGGAAGTCACCGCTCAGGTTCACGCCTTCGGCATGAATGAACGTAACGTCGTGAATCCCGATAAAGGCCATGACCTGGCGCAGGTACGGTTCCTGGTGATCGGAGCTGGCGCCGGTGTGGATACCACCGCGAGCGGTCAACACAATGGCGCGCTTGCCGGTGAGCAAACCCTGCGGGCCGGTGGCGGTGTACTTGAAGGTCACACCGGCGCGCAGCACGTGGTCCAGCCAGGCTTTAAGGGTGCTGGGAATGGCGAAGTTGTACATCGGCGCGGCCATCACCAGCACATCGGCGGCGAGCAATTCGTCGGTCAATTCGTTGGAGCGGTCCAGGGACGCCTGTTCGACGCGGCTGCGCTGGTCGGCGGGTTTCATCCAGCCGCCGAGCAGGTTGGCGTCCAGGTGCGGGACCGGGTTGAGGGCCACGTCACGCACGGTGATCTGATCCGCCGGGTGGGCGGCCTGCCATTGGCTGATGAACTGTTGAGTCAGCTGGCGGGAGATCGAATCCTGCTGGCGGGCGCTGCTTTCGATGATCAGAACATTGGACATGGCTATGTAGGCTCCATCTGTAAATGCTGTAAGGCGATGGAGTGGAGATTAAACAGAGCCAATTCGATAAAAAAGCGTAAAAAACTGCTATAACCCATCTATAAATTTGTTTATAAGCGGAGTATTGCTATGGGCATGCTCCGCTGCCGGTTTATTTTGGGGCGCACGCCAGGGCGATACGCATCTTGATAATCGAGCGGGTGAATTTGACCGTAGTGTTGGTGCTTTTACCTGCCGGTACCTTAACCGTTCGTCGACGTGGCGATTCCGGGCCGTTGGTGAAGGTTACCGAGCACACCGCGTCATTGGTGCCGTAGTTATTGAGCTGTATCGAACTGATGTCGTTGTCGACGTCGGACGCCGTGTAGTCAATGCTCACGCCCTCGATCTTTTTAGTGACGTCGGTGGAATAGGCAAACGCGCTCATCGGCAGCAGCGCCAGCAATACACAACAGAATTTTCTCATTCGGCAGTCTCCAATAAGGACCGCCAGCTTAGGACAAGAGGAGCTCATCTTGAAAGCGCCCCGCGTTACCCTTGATCAATGGCGCACGCTGCAGGCCGTGGTCGACCATGGTGGCTTCGCCCAGGCGGCTGAAGCGCTGCACCGTTCGCAGTCCTCGGTGAGCTACACCGTGGCCCGCATGCAAGACCAGCTCGGCGTGCCATTGCTGCGCATCGACGGGCGCAAGGCAGTGCTCACCGAGGCCGGTGAAGTGCTATTGCGCCGCTCGCGGCAACTGGTCAAAAACGCCAGCCAACTGGAAGACCTCGCCCACCATATGGAACAGGGCTGGGAAGCCGAAGTACGCCTGGTGGTGGATGCCGCCTACCCGAATGCGCGTCTGGTGCGTGCGCTCACCGCCTTTATGCCGCAAAGCCGTGGCTGCCGCGTGCGCCTGCGTGAAGAAGTGCTGTCGGGGGTTGAAGAGCTGTTGATAGATGGCATGGCTGACCTGGCCATCAGCAGTTTCATCATTCCGGGCTACCTGGGCACGGAAATGAGCGACGTGGAATTTATCGCCGTGGCCCACCCCGACCACTCACTGCATCGCCTCAACCGCGAGCTGAGTTTCCAGGACCTGGAAAGCCAGATGCAAGTGGTGATTCGTGACTCCGGTCGCCAACAGCCGCGCGACGTCGGCTGGCTCGGTGCCGAGCAACGCTGGACCGTCGGCAGCTTGCCCACCGCCGCTACCTTCGTCAGCAGCGGCCTGGGCTTTGCCTGGCTGCCACGGCACCTGATCGAACGTGAACTCAAGGATGGCCTGCTCAAGCAGTTGCCACTGGAAAAGGGTGGCAGCCGCAACCCGACGTTCTACCTGTACTCGAACAAAGACAAACCCCTTGGGCCGGCCACGCAGATTCTTATCGACTTGTTGCGCACCTTTGACACCGCTCCCCTGGACGCCCCTTTCGCCGCCCCCCAGCAAGCCTGAAACGGAGTTCACCCATGGCCTGGTTCGACCACGAAGGCTGCAGCCTGCATTATGAGGAATACGGTCACGGCGCCCCGCTGATCCTGATCCATGGCCTGGGCTCCAGCAGCCAGGATTGGGAGCTGCAGATTCCGGTGCTGGCCCGGCATTACCGCCTGATCGTGGTGGATGTGCGCGGTCACGGTCGCTCCGACAAACCCCGCGAGCGCTACAGCATCCAGGGCTTTACCTTCGATCTAATGGCGTTGATCGAACACCTGAACCTGCCGCCCGCCCATGTGGTGGGTTTGTCCATGGGCGGCATGATCGCGTTCCAACTGGCGGTGGACGACCCCGCGCAGGTCAAGAGCCTGTGCATCGTCAACAGCGCGCCCGAGGTCAAGGTACGCAGCGCCGATGATTACTGGCAATGGGCCAAGCGTTGGAGCCTGGCGCGCGTGCTCAGCCTGGCCACCATCGGCAAGGCGCTGGGCGATCGGCTGTTCCCCAAACCGGAGCAAGCCGACCTGCGGCGCAAAATGGCCGAACGCTGGGCAAAAAACGACAAACGTGCTTATCTCGCCAGCTTCGATGCGATTGTCGGCTGGGGCGTGCAGGAACAACTTTCCAGAATCACCTGTCCTACGCTGGTCATCAGCGCCGACCACGACTACACCCCCGTGGCGCAGAAAGAAAACTATGTAAAACTGCTGCCCGATGCGCGGCTGGTGGTGATCAAAGATTCCCGCCATGCCACGCCCTTGGATCAACCCGAAGTCTTTAACGCTACCTTGCTCGATTTTCTAAAGACAGTCGAAACCACTACCCAGGATCACTGACCCATGCTGAAAAAAATCGCCTTCTTTGCCGGCTCCGTATTGTTCGCAGCCAACCTGATGGCTGCTGAGCCTGCCAAGGCCCCTCACGTCCTGATCACCACCACCAATGGCGACATCGAAATCGAACTGGACCCGGTCAAGGCGCCGATCAGTACCAAGAACTTCCTGGCCTATGTCGACAAAGGCTTCTACACCAACACGATTTTCCACCGCGTGATCCCGGGCTTCATGGTCCAGGGCGGCGGTTTCACCGCACAGATGTCGCAGAAGCCGACCGAAGCACCGATCAAGAACGAAGCCAGCAACGGCCTGCATAACGTGCGCGGCACCTTGTCGATGGCACGCACCAACGATCCCAATTCGGCCACCAGCCAATTCTTCATCAACGTGGCTGACAATGCCTTCCTCGACCCTGGCCGCGATGCGGGTTATGCCGTGTTCGCCAAAGTGGTCAAGGGCATGGACGTCGTCGACGTCATCGTCAACTCGCAAACCACTACCAAGCAAGGCATGCAAAACGTGCCAATCGACCCTGTTGTGATCAAGTCGGCCAAACGCATCGACTGAGGTCCGCAGCAAGCTCCGCACGTGGCCCACAACGCCGCGTGCGCATTTGAAAGGAGAGCCCGCAGCGCGGGCGTCAGACTGAATGCTCTATCGTCGCTTTGAACAACTGATCGACATCTTCCGCGACGCTCCCAGCGCCGCCCCTCCTGATAAAGTCCTGCCCTTCTACCTCTACTACCTGCGCCAGGTGTGGCCAAGCTTTGCCGCCTTGCTGGTGGTCGGCCTGATCGGCGCGCTGATCGAAGTGGCGTTGTTCAGCTACCTGAGCCGCATTATCGATTTGGCCCAAGGCACGCCGCCCGCCAACTTTTTCCAGATTCACAGCGCCGAGCTGATCTGGATGGCCGTGGTGGCCCTGCTGCTGCGCCCGATATTCAACGGCCTGCATGACTTGCTGGTGCACCAGACCATCAACCCCGGCATGACCAGCCTGATCCGCTGGCAGAACCACAGCTACGTACTCAAGCAGAGCCTGAATTTTTTCCAGAACGATTTCGCCGGGCGCATCGCCCAGCGCATCATGCAAACCGGCAATTCCTTGCGCGACTCGGCGGTGGCGACGGCGGAAGCCATCTGGCACGTGTCGATCTACGCCATCAGCGCCCTTGTGTTGTTTGCCGAGGCGGACTGGCGCCTGATGATCCCACTGATTACCTGGATCGTTCTTTACAGCCTGGCGTTGCGTTACTTCGTGCCCCGTGTAAAAGAACGCTCGGTGATTTCCTCCGAGGCACGCTCCAAATTGATGGGCCGGATTGTCGACGGCTACACCAACATCACCACCTTGAAGCTGTTCGCCCATACGCAAAATGAGCAGGAATACGCCAAGGAAGCGATCATTGAGCAGACCGAAAAAACCCAGTTGGCCGCGCGCGTGTTGACCAGCATGGACGTGACCATCGCGATCCTGAACGGGTTGTTGATCGTCACCACCACCGGCCTGGCCTTGTGGCTGTGGACGCAGTCACTGATTTCCGTGGGCGCCATCGCCCTCGCCACTGGCCTGGTGATCCGTATCGTCAACATGTCCGGTTGGATCATGTGGGTGGTCAACGGTATTTTCGAAAACATCGGCATGGTGCAGGACGGCCTGAAAACCATCGCTGCGCCGCTGGCGGTGACCGACCGCGAAAACGCGCCGCGCCTGCAAGTGCCCCACGGCGAAGTCCGTTTCGAGCAGGTGGATTTCCACTATGGCAAAAAGAGCGGGATCATTGGCGGCTTGAACCTTCAGATCAAGGCCGGTGAGAAAATCGGCCTGATCGGCCCGTCCGGCGCGGGCAAATCAACCCTGGTCAACCTGCTGCTGCGCCTGTACGACCTGCAAGGCGGGCACATCCTGATCGACGGCCAGAACATCGCCGAAGTGGCCCAGGAGTCCTTGCGGGCACAGATCGGCATGATCACCCAGGACACCTCGCTGCTGCACCGCTCGATCCGCGACAACTTGCTGTACGGCAAGCCGGATGCAACCGATGAGGAGCTTAACGCCGCCATCCACAAAGCCCGCGCCGATGAGTTCATCCCGCTGCTGTCGGATGCCGAAGGGCGCACAGGGCTGGATGCGCACGTGGGCGAGCGCGGGGTGAAACTCTCGGGCGGCCAACGCCAGCGCATTGCCATTGCACGAGTACTGCTCAAGGACGCGCCTGTCCTGATCATGGATGAAGCGACGTCGGCGCTGGATTCGGAAGTGGAAGCGGCGATTCAGGAAAGCCTGGAAACCCTGATGCAAGGCAAGACCGTGATCGCGATTGCGCACCGTTTGTCGACCATTGCGCGCATGGACCGCCTGGTGGTGCTGGAGAAAGGCCAGATTGCCGAAACCGGAAGCCATGCCGAATTGCTCGCCCATGGTGGCTTGTATGCCAGATTGTGGCAGCACCAGACTGGAGGATTTGTCGGTATCGACTGACCATAGCCGGGACAAACACACATCAAAATGTGGGAGCGGGCTTGCTCGCGAACGCGGTGTATCAGCCAACCTATCTGGTGACTGACACTCCGCCTTCGCGAGCAAGCCCGCTCCCACACTCGATCAGCGCTAGGCATCCCAACCCACGGGACCCTGGCGCTTTTTTATGGCCTGGATTTGTATCAAAAGCGTGCTGTAATCAGTGCAGTGCCCAGAAGGGCGCTGAAGTAAATCTGCAGGGAGCATCACTGATTTACTGATTCGGTAGAGCTATCTATCAAGGACGTGTCGCATGTCTTTGTTCAAACGTTCAATCACAGAGGGGTTAGGTACTTTTTGGCTGGTGTTGGGCGGTTGCGGGAGTGCGGTGTTGGCCGCAGCATTTCCCGCCGTCGGGATCGGGTTCCTCGGTGTGGCCCTGGCCTTCGGGCTGACGGTGCTGACCATGGCGTTTGCCATCGGGCATATCAGCGGGTGCCACCTCAACCCGGCAGTGTCAGTGGGGCTGGTCGTGGGCGGGCGGTTTCCGGCCAGGGAGTTACCGGCTTACATCGTCGCGCAGGTTATCGGCGCTACTGTCGCCGCTGCGCTGTTGTACTTCATTGCCAGTGGCAAGCCGGGGTTCGAACTGGCTTCGGGCCTGGCCTCCAACGGCTACGGCGAGCATTCGCCGGGTGGCTACTCGATGGCTGCGGGGTTTGTCTGTGAGCTGGTGATGACGGCGATGTTCGTGCTGATCATACTCGGAGCTACCGACCGTCGTGCCCCGCCCGGTCTTGCACCCATCGCCATCGGTCTGGCCTTGACCTTGATCCACTTGATCTCCATTCCTGTAACGAACACCTCGGTCAACCCGGCCCGCAGTACCGGCCCGGCACTGATCGTCGGCGGATGGGCGATCCAGCAGTTGTGGATGTTCTGGCTGGCGCCGATCCTCGGCGCTGTAATCGGCGGCGTGACCTATCGATGGCTGGGCAAGGAGCAGCCAGCCTGAGGCAAACGGGTTCAGCCCTGCCGGTAAGGCAGGGCTGTGTCAAATAAGCTGATGTCAGCCTTGATGGGCCTGCATGTATTGGCGCAATAGCTGATTGATGCGCGTCTGGTAGCCGGTACCCTGGCCTTTGAACCACTCCAGCACATCAGCATCGAGCCGAATGGTGACTGCCTGCTTCACCGGCACACGTAGCTGCGCACGCCGGAAAAAGTCGGCGTCCAGCTCAGGAATATCGCTGGTATCGATTGATTCGTCGTTCATCTTGGCCAAGCGCTCCCAATCAGTTTTCGATGTTTGCGTCATAGTATTTGGCCTCCTTCTTGGTTGCTTTTCGGGCGGAGATGATACGAATCACATCACCACACCGTTCGGTGTATACGACCACACCCATTAATAGTTTTATCCAGCCAATACTGATCCAACGCTCTTCGCCATAATCTGCCCGATCATCGCGTAAGGCCAGCATTGGATGCCGAAAGATATCGGGGACGTCATTGAAATCGATGCCGTGCTTGGCGATATTGATCTGATTTTTGGACTCATCCCACTCAAAAAGCATGACACATCCTGTATGTACTTTTGTACATACAGGATAGTGGTTTCAAGACTTTCTTGCCCGGTCAGCCAGACCGACGGTTTAGCCCTGCCGATAAGGCAGCGCAGCCCTCGCCTCTTCGGCATACGCCAGAATCCCCACGCGCTCACGTTCCAGGAAGTCTTCAACGGCATTCTTCAAACCGGGATGGCGCAGGTAGTGCCACGACCGTGTGATCACTGGCTCAAAGCCGCGAATCAACTTGTGTTCGCCTTGGGCGCCGGCATCAAAACGTTGCAGGCCGTGGGCGATGGCGTAGTCCATGCCCTGGTAGAAGCAGGTTTCAAAATGCAGGCGGTCGAACTCCGCCAGGCAGCCCCAGTAGCGGCCATAAAAACTGTCACCACCGATCAGGCTGAAGGCCATGGCTACTGGGCGTGTGCCTTGTTTGGCCAGCACCACGCGGATCGCCTCGGGCATGCGTTCGGCCAGCAGGCTGAAAAAGGCGCGGGTCAGGTAGGGTGTTTGGCGACGCACCGCGTAGGTGTTGGCATAGCAGGCGTAGACAAAATCCCACTGCGCCTCGCTTAACTCATGGCCTTGCAACCATTCAAAATCGATGCCCTGCCCGGCCACTTGCTCGCGTTCTTTGCGCATCTGTTTGCGCTTGCGTGAACTCAAGGCATCAAGGAAGTCCTGAAAGTCGCGATAGCCGCGGTTTTGCCAATGAAACTGGCAGCCCAGGCGCTGCAACCAACCCGATTGCCCGGCCAATGCCGTGTCGGCCAACGGGTCGGTGAAGTTGATATGGGCACTGGAGAGCCCTTCGATTTCCAGATAACCGGGCAGGCTGCCCAGCAGCTCAAACCCGTCCTCGGCATTCCTGGCCAATAAGCGCGGGCCACTCACCGGACTGAATGGCACCGCCGTCAGCAACTTGGGGTAGTACTCGATGCCCGCGCGCGCGCAGGCATCCGCCCAGCCGTGATCAAACACGTACTCGCCGTAAGAGTGCCACTTGCGGTAGCTGGGCAAGGCGGCCACCAGTCGCTCGCCCTCCCAATGCAACAAATGCTCGGGCTGCCAACCGGACTGCGGGCCCAGGCTGGCGCTGTCTTCCAGCGCACTCAGGAAGGCATGCCGCACAAAGGGTTGTGCCTGCGGCACAAGGGCATCCCAGACCTCTGGGGCGATTGCGGACAGGCTGTCCAGGCGTTGCAACGGCATCGGCATCCTCACTGTTTCTTGGCGTGAAAGCCTGGCGAGTATCGCCTATCGCGGCGCCAGGCACACCTCGAAACGAGCTCGACAAACCTGGTAACGATTAGTTCCAGATTAAATAATTTGTCATCTAGGTGAAATCACTTAGCCACTACTCCGTCATAAACGATCGCGATACTGACGCCTGTTTTTAGAGCGCCTGGTTCTACCAGGCGGCTATTTTCCGTCCGTCATCGGTCGGTTGTGTCCTGGATGGTTTGCCATCCCTCCTCACTTTCGGAGATTGATATGCGTCTTGCTTCCACTAAAACTGCGGCGGCCCTGTGTGGCGGCCTGTTGCTGGCCCTGAGCGTTCCGGCCAGCGCTGCAGTCGACGCTAAATTGCTCGACATGCTCAAGGCCAACGGCCAGATCACCGCTGCGCAGTACACTGAACTGCAAACGGAATTAGCCAAGGACCAGAAAGAAAAGCAGATCGCACAGCAAGCTCAACAAGAGACCAACGAGCAGATCGCGGCCACCGCGAAGAAAACCAACGACCTCAGCGTCTTCGATCAGAAGCTGGCCTGGGCCGCGCGTACCCAGCTCAAGGGCGATGTGCGCTTCCGTCAGGAAACCGTGAAAATCCAGGGTGAATCCAATAACGGCGGCCGCGACAAAGACCGTCAGCGTATCCGTGCCCGCCTGGGCGCCTACACCGAGATCAACTCCCAGGTCGACACCGGCATCCGCGTGGCCACCGGCAGCAGCGATGACGCGCGCTCCACCAACCAGGACCAGGACAACTACTTCGACAAGAAGTCGATCTGGCTGGACCTGGGCTACATCGACTATCACCCGGACCAGATCAAGAACCTGCACGTGATCGGCGGCAAGATGCTGCAGCCGTGGGTGAACATGGGCGACGTGATCTGGGATAGCGACATCAACCCTGAAGGCTTGGCCGTCACCTACAAGTACCCATTGGGCGGCAGCGCCGAGCTGTTCGGCAGCCTGGGTAACTACAACCTCAAGGACAACGTTGACGGCGACGGCGTGCAATTTCGCCACGACCTGCGCCTGACGTCTGGCCAGTTGGGCACGCGGTTCTCGCTCACCGACAACCTGAAGATGACCCTGGGCGGCAGTGTCTACGCCTACCAGAACGACAAGGACAGCCGCTGCACAACCACCACCACGCCATGCGCGCTGGCAGTCAACGGCAACTCGGCCAACAACGAATTCCGCCTGTATGAAGGCTTTGCCCAAGCCGACATCGGCGGCCTGGCCGTGCCTTTGGCGTTCTACGGCCAGTACGTGAAAAACAACGATGCGGTGACCGATCAGGACACCGCCTGGTTGATCGGTGCCAAGTCAAAGGTGTTCGGTTTCAACCTGGACTACAACTACCGCGATACTCAGCGTGACGCGGTCGTAGGCGCCTTCACCGATTCGGACTTCGCCAACGGCACCACCGGTTCGCGCGGCCACAAGCTCAAAGTCAGCTACGACATCGACAAGAACTTCGCCCTCGGCGCCACGTACTTCCTGACCAAGGCTGACTACGCCAGCCGTACGCAGCGTGATGCCAACACCAACACCCTGCAGTTGGATGCTGAAGCCAAGTTCTAAATGTGTGTGCAATAAACCTTGGGCCAGGACGGCCCGAGGTGGTTTCAACAGCCTTGCGTGGGCGGGTCGATCCCCATCATCCGTTCGACTCACCCACGCGAGCCTGCCTTTACCCCGCCTTTACTGATCCTTGAGCCGTTCGGCAGCCAGCCGCTCAGCCAAAGCATCAGCATCCTTTACCGGCTCCTGCGGCATGATCTTCAATGTCGCCTGCAGCAGGCGCATCTGACGAATAAATCGCCGGCAGTTGGGGCAGAACATCAAGTGATGACGCACCAGCAGACGCTCTCGAAAGGTCAATTGCCCATCGAGGTAATCACTGGACCGCGCCACTTGTTCCTTACAGGTCAACATTCGCCCGTTTCCTCAAAATGCTCCACCGTGGCGAAGACTTTAAGCCGTGCTCGATGCAACAGCACACGGACATTGGAGAGCGAGAGGGTCAGAAGATTACAGATTTCCTCCAACTCCAGGCCCTGACGTTCACGCAGTACCAGTACGCTGCTTTGCAGCTCCGACAAACTCAGGATTGTATGCTCCAGGCATTTACGCAGCTCATCCTCGGTCAGCAAGGCCTCCGGGGTATCCTGGTGCCAGGCGTAAGGCGCAACGGCCCAGTGGCCGTCGTCGGGGACGAAGCGGTCATCACCAATGGTGCCGTGGGGCGAAGGCAAATCATCGAGCAATACTTCCCGGCGGTTCTGTTTGTAGCGGCCCTTGGCGGAGTTGGCGGTGATGGTCAGCAGCCAGGTCTTGAGGCTGGAGCGCCCTTCGAACTTGGCCAGGTTACGCACCACCGACAGCCAGGCGTCCTGCACCACTTCATCGGCGTGGCGCTGGCCGACAATCGCATAGGCAACCGCGCGCATGGCGCTCTGGTAGGTGGTGACCAGTTCCTTGTAGGCCCGCTGCTCGCCCTTGAGCAGCCGTTCAAGCAGGTGCGCGTCGTCCGCTGCTGCCATTGTTTACCTCTAATTACTTTGGAATACGGTCGATGTGGGAGCTGGCTTGCCTGCGATGCAGACACCCCGGTCGTTCAGATACACCGAGGCGATACTATCGCAGGCAAGCCGGCGCCCACATTAAATCGGGCCAGATCCAAAGATTAGCGCTTACGCAGGATCACGCTGCCAATCGAGTAACCCGCACCAAACGAGCTGAGCACTGCAACAGCGCCCTTGGGCAGATCGTCCTGATAGGTGTGAAACGCGATCACCGAGCCCGCCGAGCTGGTATTAGCGTAAGTATCAAGGATCACCGGCGCTTCTTCCACCGAGGCTTCGCGGCCCAGCAGTTTCTTCACAATCAGGTGGTTCATGCTCAGGTTGGCCTGGTGCAGCCAGAAGCGCTTCACGTCGGTCACGCTCAGCTGGTTTTCTTCCAGGTGTACACCGATCAACTCGGCAACCATCGGGCAGACATCCCGGAAGACTTTGCGGCCTTCCTGCACGAACAGCTTGTCCGGCGCGCCGATGCCTTCTTCGGCGGTGCGGTTGAGGAAACCGAAGTTGTTACGAATGTTATTGGAAAACTTGGTCAGCAGCTTGGTGCTCACTACGTCGAACTGATGCTCGGAGGTCGCCAGATCAGCGCGCTCGAGGATCACCGCCGTGGCCGCATCACCGAAGATGAAATGGCTGTCGCGGTCGCGGAAATTCAGGTGGCCGGTGCAGACCTCCGGGTTGACCATCAGGATCGCCCGAGCCTGGCCCAACTGGATGCTGTTGGCGGCGTTCTGGATGCCGAAGGTAGCCGAGGAACAGGCTACGTTCATGTCGAAGCCAAAACCCTGAATGCCCAAGGCTTCCTGGACTTCAATGGCGATGGCCGGGTAGGCGCGCTGCAGGTTGGAGCAGGCGACGATCACGCCATCGATGTCGGCGGCGGTCTTGCCGGCGCGCTGCAGGGCTTGTTCGGCTGCGCCGATGGCCATCTGGCAGAGTACCGACCACTCGTCGTTGCTGCGCTCAGGCAAGCGCGGGGCCATGCGTTGCGGGTCAAGGATGCCGTCCTTGTCCATCACAAAACGGCTCTTGATGCCTGAAGCCTTCTCGATAAACGCCGCGCTCGACTCGGTCAGCGCCTGCACGTCACCGCGCTCGATGGCCGCAGCGTTGTCGCTGTTGAACTGTTGCACGTAAGCATTGAAAGACTGCACCAGCTCTTCGTTGGAGATGCTGTTGGCCGGGGTGTACAGGCCAGTGCCGCTGATGACGACGTTATGCACGGTCGTTCCTCTAAATCTGTCAGGCAGAGAAGAAATTGGTACCGTCGTACCAAACTTTAAGTCGTTCGATGCCCTCCAGCGGGCAGCAAACTGGCAACGCTTTATCCCAGCGCGCCACAGTGTTTGGCGGCGTTACCGGTCTTTATGACTGCGAAGTTTGCCACAACCTCGCGGATTTGGCGCCATCCCCAGGATTAACCCCCGCAATCCACTGTGGGAGCTGGCTTGCCTGCGATGCAGACACTGCGGTGTATCAGTCAAACAGTGGTGATGCCATCGCAGGCAAGCCAGCTCCCACAGGGGTCAGGTGTTGTTTGGGAGATCCAAAAGGAACTCAGGCTTCGACCTGGCTCCACTGCTTGCTCAAACGCTTATCCGAAATCGGCACCTTGGTGCCCAACTGTTGGGCAAACAGCGACACCCGGTATTCCTCCAGCCACCAGCGGTACAGCTCCAGCTGCGGGTCGCGCTTGCCTTCCTGGGCGTGTTTGTTCAGGCGGTTCTGGTACTGCGCCCACAAGCCGCCAAGCTCAGTACTCCAGACCCGATCTTTTTGCACCTGGCTCGGCAGTTTCTCCAGGCGCAGTTCGATGGCCTTGAGAACACGCGGCAATTCCTTGAACCACTGCACCGGGGTTTCGCGCACAAAACCTGGATACACCAGGTTGCCGAGTTGCTGCTTGATGTCGTTCAGCGCCACCGCCTGAGCCAGGTCGATCTTGCCTTTGAAGCGCTTCTGCAGGCCGTGCCAGAGTTTCAGTATGTCCAGGGTCAAGCGCGCCAGGCGTTCGGCGTGTTCGGTCCAACTGCCGCGCTTGCGTTCGGCCAACGCAGCCAGACCGGCACCGTCACGCGGCAGGCTGGCTTCACCTTCGAGCACGCAGGTGTCGAGGCTGGCCAGCAGAATATCTTCCACCAGCGCATCAATACGCCCCAGTTCGCGGTACATCAGGCCCAATTCGGTCAACCCGGGCAACTTGCCGCGCAGGAATTTTGCCGGTTCCGCCAATTGCTGCATGAGCAGGCGCTGCAAAGCCCGGCGGTGCTGGAACTCAGCTTCGGCGGCGGTGGAGAAACGCCCTTCCTTGACCGTGCCGTTTTCTTCGACCAGTGCCGGATAGACCGTCATCGACAGGCCAGCAATCTTTTGCTGGGTCTTTTCCGCCACGGCGGCAAACACCTTCGCTTCTACCGGCTGCTGGCTTTTCGCAGTCTGCGGCACCGCCAGTGCAGCCTGGCTGGCCTCGGCAAAACGTGCGGTCAGCTCGGCCAGATCGCGGCCTTCGCCCAGGAACTTGCCCTGGCCGTCGACCACCTCCAGGTTCATCTTCAGGTGGCTTTCCACCTGCTGCGCCGCCTCGGCCCAGGCCTCATCGCTGACCCGCGCGCCGGTCATGCGCAACAGTTCGCGGCCCAGCGCCTGGGGCAACGAACCCTGGCCAAATTCGATACGTTGCAAGGCGGCCTTGACGAAATCCGGCACCGGCACAAAGTTCTTGCGCAGCGCCTTGGGCAAGTTGCGCACCAGTGCAATGCACTTGGCTTCGATCACACCCGGCACCAGCCACTCCAAGCGCTCGGGCGGCAACGCCGGCAACAGCGGCGCCGGTACGCGCAAGGTGACGCCGTCGCGGGGGTGGTTGGGTTCAAAGTGGTAACTCAGGGCCAGCTCCAGGTCGCCCAGGTGCAGGGTGTCCGGGTAATGCGCGGCCGTGACTTCACTGGCCTCGCGGGCCAGCACGTCTTCTTCACGCATGATCAGCAACTGCGGGTCTTTCTGGCTGTTGACCTTGTACCAGCTGTCGAACGTGGCGGTCTGGTGGATCTCTGCCGGCAAGCGCGCGTCATAGAAGGCGTACAGGGTTTCTTCATCCGCCAGAATATCGCGACGACGGGCCTTCGCCTCCAGTTCATCGAGCTGTTCCAGCAGTTGCTGGTTGGCTGTAAGGCACTTGGCGCGGGATTGAATCTCGCCGCGTACCAAACCTTCGCGAATAAACAACTCGCGGGACACCACCGGGTCAATCGGCCCGTAATGCACCGGCCGGCGCCCGACCACAATCAGCCCGAACAGGGTGATCTGCTCAAACGCCACCACTTGGCCGCGCTTCTTTTCCCAGTGCGGTTCGAAGTGGTTTTTCTTGATTAAATGCCCGGCCAGCGGCTCGATCCAGTCGGCATCGATCTTGGCGACCATGCGCGCATACAGTTTGGTGGTTTCTACCAGTTCGGCAGTCATCAGCCATTGCGGGCGTTTTTTGCCGATGCCTGAGGACGGGTGAATCCAGAAGCGCCGCTGCCGTGCGCCGAGGTAATCGCCGTCTTCGGTTTTCTGGCCGATCTGGCTTAGCAAACCGGACAGCACCGCCTTGTGCAGTTTCGCAAAGTCAGCCGGTTCCTTGTTGACCGTCAGCTGCATATCACGGCAGATCAGGCTCAACTGACGATGGGAGTCACGCCACTCGCGCAGGCGCAGGTAATTCAGGAAGTTCTTGCGGCACCAGTTGCGCAACGGGCTGGCGGTCAACGCCTGGCGCTGTTCTTCAAAGCCGCGCCACAGATTAACCAGCCCGGCGAAGTCCGAATCCACATCTTTCCACTGTGCGTGGGCCTGGTCGGCGGCTTGCTGGCGCTCCGGCGGACGCTCGCGTGGGTCCTGGATCGACATGGCGCTGGCGACGATCAACACTTCCTGCAAACTGCCAAGCTTGGCTGCTTCGAGCAGCATGCGGCCCATGCGCGGGTCCACCGGCAGGCGCGCCAACTGACGGCCCAGGGGCGTGAGCTGGCTGTTGCGGTCGACTGCCGAGAGTTCTTGCAGCAGGTTGAAACCGTCGCTGATCGCCTTGCCATCCGGCGGCTCGATAAACGGGAAGTCAGTGATTTCGCCCAGGCGCAGGTGCAGCATCTGCAAGATCACGGCGGCGAGGTTGGTGCGCAGGATTTCCGGGTCGGTAAATTCCGGGCGGCCGATAAAATCTTCTTCGCTGTACAAACGAATGCAAATGCCCGGCTCAACCCGGCCGCAGCGGCCTTTGCGCTGGTTGGCACTGGCCTGGGAAATCGCCTCGATCGGCAGGCGCTGCACCTTGGCGCGGTAGCTGTAGCGGCTGATGCGCGCGGTGCCGCTGTCGATCACGTAGCGAATGCCCGGCACGGTCAGCGAGGTTTCCGCGACGTTGGTCGCCAACACCACGCGGCGGCCTGGGTGGGACTGGAAAATCCGCTGCTGTTCGGCCGGCGACAGGCGCGCGTACAGCGGCAGAATTTCGGTGTGTTTGAGCTGGGCCTTGCGCAGCATGTCGGCGGCATCGCGAATCTCGCGTTCACCCGGCAAAAACACCAGCACATCGCCGGGGCTGCGGCGTTCGCTGCGCTCATAGGCGGCGATTTCGTCGAGGGTGGCGAGAATCGCCTGGTCGACGGTCAAGTCATCCTCGACACGGTTGCCCTCCTCGTCCTGCTCCAGCGTCAGCGGGCGATACCAGGTGTCGACCGGGAAGGTGCGGCCCGAGACCTCGACAATCGGCGCATCGTCAAAGTGCTTGGAAAAGCGCTCCAGGTCGATGGTCGCCGAGGTGATGATGACTTTAAGGTCCGGGCGGCGCGGCAGCAGGGTTTTCAGGTAACCGAGCAGGAAGTCGATGTTCAGGCTGCGTTCGTGGGCTTCGTCGACGATGATCGTGTCGTAGCGTTCCAGATAACGGTCGTTCTGGGTTTCCGCCAGCAAAATACCGTCGGTCATCAGCTTGATCAGCGTGTTGGAGTCACTCTGATCTTCGAAACGCACCTGATAGCCGACCAGCGCGCCCAATGGCGTAGCAAGTTCTTCGGCAACCCGGCTGGCGACGCTGCGCGCAGCAATCCGGCGCGGCTGGGTGTGGCCGATCAGCCCGTACTGGCCACGACCGATCTCCAGGCAGATCTTCGGCAACTGGGTGGTTTTACCCGAACCGGTTTCACCGGCAATGATCAGCACCTGATGCTTGTTTAGCGCCTCTTTGATCTCGTCACGCTTGGCCGCGATCGGCAGACTGTCGTCATAGCGAATCACTGGCAGGCTGGCACGCCGCGCGGTGACCTGGGCGCAGGACGCCTGCATACGCGTGACCCACTGCGCCAGCTTCTGCTCGTCGGGCTTCTTGCGCAGCTCAAGCAACTGGCGCCGCAAGCGGTGGCGGTCGGCGAGCATGGCGTGATCGAGGTTTTTGAGCAGTTGGTCGATAGCGGGCGCTTGGTCAGTCATCAGGTACTTTGCAGGTCGTCTATTTATGCACGGCCGACAAGTGTGGCAGAAAAGCGCCTCATCTGGCAGACGCCTCTCTAAATGTGGGAGCGGGCTTGCTCGCGAAAGCGGTGTATCAGCAGCTCAATCCTCAATCGATACACCGCTATCGGGGGATAGGTATCTACACAACTTTTTAAAGCCCCACGTTCCCCCGGTGGCGAGCAGGCTTGCCCTGCGTTGGGCTGCGCAGCAGCCCCCTTGTAGACACCGAGATACTCCTGAACGAACTCTGAGTCTGTTTTTGGGGCCGCTGCGCAGCCCAACGCAGGGCAAGCCTGCTCGCCACAACAGCCCACTTCGCACAGACGTTGTTAAATTGCTATGGCTATCGGGAGCAAGCCTCCTCCCAAACGGTATATGCGTTTACAGCGGGTCTTTGCGCCGATACGGAAACACATCAATCACCTTGCCGGCGCGAATCGCTTCCTGCAGGCCTTTCCAGTAGTCGGCGTTGTACAACTCGCCATGCAACTCGTCGAACAGCTTGCGCTGGCCGGCGTCGGCGAACAGGAACGGCGGGAACTCTTCCGGGAACACGTCCAGCGGGCCGATGGAGTACCAGGGCTCCGAGGCCATTTCATCTTCAGGCGTACGCGGTGCGGGGATGTGGCGGAAATTGGCCTCGGTGAGAAAACAAATTTCATCGTAGTCATAGAACACCACACGACCGTGGCGGGTGACGCCGAAGTTCTTCAGCAGCATGTCGCCGGGAAAGATGTTCGCCGCCGCCAGTTGCTTGATCGCCAGGCCGTAGTCTTCCAGGGCTTCACGCACTTGGGCGGGGTTGGCGTTGTCGAGGTAGAGGTTGAGCGGGGTCATGCGCCGCTCGGTCCAGCAGTGGCGAATCAATACCGTATCGCCCTCCACTTGCACCGTACCAGCGGCCACTTCGAGCAGTTCGGCCAGGCATTCGGGCTCGAATTTGCTCAAGGGAAAACGGAAGTCGGCGAACTCCTGGGTGTCGGCCATGCGCCCCACGCGATCAACGCTTTTAACCAGCCGGTACTTCTCGATCACCGTGGCGCGGTTGACGTTCTTCGACGGCGAAAAACGGTCCTTGATGATCTTGAACACGGTGTTAAAACCCGGCAGCGTAAACACACTCATAACCATGCCGCGCACGCCGGGCGCCATGATGAATTGATCATCGGTGGTCGCCAGGTGGTTGATCAACGCGCGGTAGAACTCCGACTTGCCGTGCTTGTAGAAACCGATCGAGGTGTACAGCTCGGCAATATGCTTGCCAGGCAGGATGCGCTTGAGAAAGCCGATAAACTCGGCCGGCACCGGCACATCGACCATGAAGTAGGAGCGCGTGAAGGAGAAGATGATCGACACATCGGCTTCGTCGGTGATCAGCGCATCGATCTGGATGCCGCGCCCTTCGCGGTGCAACAACGGGATCACCAGTGGCCACTGCTCGTCGCGGGTGTAAATGCAGCCGACCAGATAGGCGCCTTTATTACGGTAGAGCACCGAAGAGAACAGCTCGATACTCAGCTCTGGGTCTTTGCACACCCAATCCGGCAGGTTTTCGCGCAGCTGCGCCTGGAGGCGGCGCAGGTCGCCGTCGAGGTCGGCGTAGGCTTCGCTGAAGCGGTAATCGGCGAAGATCTGCGCCAGCGTCGCCGCCAGGTCGCCCGCAGGCTTATAGGTACGCGTTTGCGCCGCACGCGCCCGGCGCAGGCTGGGCCGCGTGGTGTGGATGAACATGCAGCCGTCGCTGATCAGGTCATGGCTGAACAGCCCGCAGAAGATCGAGTTGTACCAGGTCTCGGACAGCTCATCGTCAAAACGCAGGTCGATCAGGCCGATGTACGCGCTTTTGACCAATGGCCACTCGTCCACTGCCAGCAACGCCGCCTCATCGAAGTGGGCACGCAGACGCGCCGTGACTTCAGCGACCTTCTCTTCATACAAATTGATCCGCGCCGCTGATGCCGCCTGCCCTTGTTGCCACTGAGCCTTTTCGAAACGCTCGCGAGCGCCGTCGGTGATCTGGCGAAAGTGCTCACGGTAATCGTCGAAACCATCGAGGATCATGCGGGCGATGGCAGGGGCGGATGGCGACATGCGGGCAACCTCGAACGGGTATCTGGATGCCAGAGCTTAGCCAGTGAATCGAGGCAGGAGAAGGATGATTTGCACGGCCTGACTGTACAACATCATGCAATTTGTACATTTATTTTCAATTTTCACCAATCGACCGTACGGTCAGCAAAAACACTATAAAGTCGCGCCGCCCACCGCTACAGGCCTGGAGCTGCGGGGCTTGACGCTCGTTGCCAGGAAACCGCGCAAACCTGTGAATTCTCAACGTATGTAACACCCTTGATACCACTTAGGGGAAACCCCGATTACCACCTTGATGGCACTTTGATATATAGCGCGCCCTTCCCAACCTAACAAGGTCTGAAGACCGACAAGGGAACCGGTTCAAACCGCCTAAGGAGCACTAAGATGTCATTGAGGAATATGCCGATCGGTCTGCGCGCCAGCCTGAGTTTTGGGGTGTTGGCCAGCATGCTGGTGATCGTCGGAATGTTTGGCCTGGGGCAGATGGCCAAGCTGCGCGAAAGCGCGTTGGTGATTGAAGAGTCGTGGATGCCGAGCATCGAGAATATCCACGACGCGGCGGCCTGCATCGCCAGCATCCGCCTGGAGTCGATGCGCATGGCGACCACCGACGAGTCACGGATCCGCGACAACAGCAAAAGCCTGATCGCCAGCCAGCGCAGCGAACTCAAAACCCTGCTTGAGCACCACACGGACCTGCTCAGCAGCGACGATGAACGCGCCATGCTCAAGCAGCTCAACAGCGATGTGAACACCTACAACAGCATCGTCAGCCAGATGATGGAGTTGGTCGACAAGGACCAGCAGCAAGACGCCATCGACCTGCTCAACACACGCATCGGCCCGCAGGGTACGGTCCTGAATAAAAGCCTGGAGGACATGATCACCTTCAACCAGAAAGGCGTGGAAGCCGCCGCAGACGCAGCGGCGCAGATGTATACCCGCGCGCAGTGGGTGGTCGGCTTGATCATTGTGTGTGCACTGATCGCGACCCTGTTGCTCGCCTGGCTGCTGACTCGCAGCATCACCGCCCCGCTCGGCCAGGCCCTGGCCGTAGCGCGCACCATTGCTGGTGGCGATTTGAGCCAGCCCGTCGTGGTCAAAGGCAGCGACGAACCGGCGCAATTGCTGACGGCCCTGGCCACCATGCAGGACCAGTTGCGCACCACCATTCATGGCATCAGCGAGTCGGCGCAGCAACTGGCGTCCGCCGCCGAAGAGATGAGTTCGGTGATGGAACAGAGCACCCGTGGCCTGCAAGCGCAGAACGATGAGATCGAGCAGGCCGCCACCGCCGTCAACGAGATGAGCGCAGCGGTGGACGAAGTCGCGGCCAATGCGGTGTCCAGCGCCGAGGCGTCCAAGGCCTCCGACGAAGACAGCAAGCACGGTCATTACCAGATCAGCGAAACCATCAGCTCGATCCAGAACCTGGTAGATGAAGTGCTCGGCGCGTCCAGCAAGGCCGAAGGCCTGGCGGTGCAGGCTCAGGACATCAGTAAAGTGCTGGAAGTGATCCGCGGCATCGCCGGGCAAACCAACCTGCTGGCGCTTAACGCCGCCATCGAAGCCGCCCGCGCCGGCGAGGCCGGGCGTGGGTTTGCGGTGGTAGCCGACGAAGTGCGCTCGCTGGCGCAACGCACCCAGGACTCCACCGAAGAAATCGAGCAGATGATCAACGGTATCCAGCAAGGCACCCAAGGCACCGTCGAAGCGCTCAACAGCAGCGCCGAACACGCCGGCCAGACTTTGCAGCGAGCCAACAGCGCCGGCAGCGCCCTGGAAAAAATCACCGCGGCCATCTCGCAGATCAGCGAACGCAACCTAGTGATCGCCAGCGCCGCCGAGCAACAGGCGCTAGTGGCCCGCGACGTCGACCGCAGCCTGGTGAACATCCGCGACCTGTCGACCCAGACCGCTGCCGGTGCCACCCAGACCTCGGCGGCCAGCCAGGAGCTGTCACGCCTGGCGGTGGACCTCAACGGCATGGTCACGCGGTTTGTCCTGTAATTAGCGATTGTGTCGCGCAGGCCACTGGGCAACACTCGCCGGCTTATTGATGTAGGAGTGTTCCGTGAGACCTGTCGACACCCTCTACCTGTTGGGGCTGGCTGCCATTTGGGGCGCGAGCTTCCTGTTCATGCGCATCATCGCGCCGGAAATCGGCACGGTGCCGACGGCGTTTTTTCGCGTGTCGATTGCGGCAGCCGGCCTGCTGGTAATACTCACCGTGATGCGCGTGAACTGGGACTTCCAGGGCAAGTTCAAGACCGTGCTGCTGCTCGGCGTGATCAACTCCGGCATTCCCGCCACCATGTACTCGGTGGCGGCCCAGGTGCTGCCCGCGGGTTACTCGGCGATCTTCAACGCCACCACGCCGCTGATGGGCGTTTTGATCGGCGGGTTGTTCTTCAGTGAGCGCCTGACGCCGTCCAAAATCGCCGGTGTGTGTTTGGGCTTGTTTGGCGTCGGAATCCTGACCCGTGCCGGGCCGGTAGCCTTTGATAGGGACCTGTTGATGGGCGCATTGGCCTGCCTGCTGGCCACCACCTGCTACGGCTTCGCCGGCTTCCTCGCGCGGCGCTGGCTCGATCAACGTGGCGGCCTGGACAGCCGACTTTCGGCGTTAGGGAGCATGCTCGGCGCTACCCTGTTCTTACTGCCGTTCTTTGCCTACAGCGCCATCAGCCATCCACCGGCAAGTTGGGGCGGCTGGCAGGTATGGTCGTCGTTGCTGGGGTTGGGGCTGGTGTGTACGGCGTTTGCCTACATCCTGTACTTCCGTTTGCTGTCATCGATTGGGCCGGTGAAGTCGATGACGGTGACCTTTATGATTCCGCCGTTTGGGGTGTTGTGGGGCGCGTTGTTGCTGGGGGAGCCGTTGTCGATGGCGCATTTGTATGGCGGGGTGTTGATTGGGGGGGCGTTGTGGTTGGTGTTGCGGCCCGGGAAATTGGCTAAAGCGTTGTAGGAGATCGTGCCCAGCCCAGGACGGGTGTGGGCACACTCAAGAACCTGACAGGAAGGTCAGCTAGGCGAAGGTTTCAGCCTCAGCAAAACGGGTGGCATTGGTATCTTTGGCCGACAGCTTAGGCGGCTCGGAAATCGGCCAATCAATAGCCACATCGGCGTCATTCCAGGCAAGACTGCGCTCATGCTCTGGCGCCCAGTAATCGGTGGTTTTGTACAGAAACTCAGCACTTTCAGACAGCACTACGAAGCCGTGAGCGAACCCCTCGGGTATCCAAAGCTGGGCTCGGTTGCTCTCGCTCAGGTAAGTGCTCGCCCACTGGCCGAATGTGGGCGAGCTTTTACGCAGATCCACTGCTACGTCAAAGACTTCTCCGCGTATCACACGCACCAGCTTTCCTTGGGCCTGCTTGATTTGATAATGCAGGCCGCGCAGCACGCCTTTTGCAGATTTTGAGTGGTTGTCCTGCACGAAGTGGAAAGGTTTTCCTACAGCCTCCTCGAAAACCTTCTGATTGAAGCTTTCGTAGAAAAACCCGCGCTCGTCCCCGAATACTTTCGGTTCAAACAGAATAACGTCCGGGATGGCGAGGGAAGTGGCTATCATTTTTACGGTGTCTCCAACATGTTATTGGGCCAGCTTGGCGGTGCCACAGATCGACCTTAAGGCAGCAACCGGGGATGCCGCGTTCCACTCAGGCCATCAAAAAATCTTGTCACTGAGCAATCGCTTGAGATATTGGCCATAGCCATTCTTGGAAAGCGGCACCGCAAGTTTCTCCAACTGTTCGGAGTCAATCCACTTCTGGCGAAACGCAATTTCTTCAGGGCAGGCGACTTTAAGCCCCTGACGATGCTCAAGCGTTGCAATGAAGTGGCTGGCCTGTAGCAGTGAGTCATGCGTGCCTGTATCCAGCCATGCGTAGCCACGACCCATAATCTCAACCGACAGCTTGCCCTTCTCCATATAGAGACGGTTGAGGTCGGTAATTTCGAGTTCGCCACGCGGCGATGGCTTGATACTTTTAGCCATTTCAACCACGTCCTGGTCGTAGAAATACAGACCGGTAACTGCGTAGTTTGACTTGGGTTGCAGCGGCTTCTCTTCCAGGCTGATCGCTTTGCCCTCGGTATCGAACTCTACGACGCCATAACGCTCTGGATCGGTCACGTGATACGCGAAGACACTGGCGCCGTCCTGACGCAACATTGCGCTCTTGAGCAGCTCATTAAAATCATGACCGTGATAGATGTTGTCACCCAGCACCAGTGCAGACAGATCATTACCGATGAAGTCCTCACCGATGATGAACGCCTGCGCGAGGCCATCCGGAGACGCCTGTACAGCGTAGGAAATGTTCAAACCCCAGTTGCTGCCATCGCCCAAAAGTTGCTCGAATCGCGGGGTGTCCTGTGGCGTGGAAATGATCAGAATGTCGCGAATACCCGCCAGCATCAACGTGGTCAGAGGGTAGTAGATCATCGGCTTGTCGTAAACCGGTAGCAACTGTTTGGAAATAGCCAGGGTTGCAGGGTGAAGGCGCGTGCCCGAACCGCCGGCCAAAACAATTCCTTTGCGTTTTAGCATAGTCATTTCTCTAGAATTTCTTTAAGCATCCGTGCCACACCGTCCTGCCATTCAGGCAGGCTAAGGGAGAAGGCATTCTGCAGTTTTTGAGTATTGAGTCGAGAGTTGCCAGGACGCTTGGCAGGCGTGGGATAAGCGGCCGTGGTTATCGCGCCGACGGATGCCGAAGCGACTTTGAGCTCCATACCTGCCGCCTGCGCCTGTTCGAGCACGAAACGGGCATACCGGTGCCAAGTGGTCTCACCGGCTGCCGCAAGATGGTAGATGCCTTGCAATTGAGGGTTCAAACGCACCGCACGGATAGCATGGGCGGTGACGTCCGCCAGCAGGTCCGCCCCGGTGGGGGCGCCAAATTGGTCGTTGATCACATTCAGGCTGTCACGTTCTGCTGCCAGTCGCAGCATGGTCTTGGCGAAGTTATTACCGCGCGCCGCATACACCCAACTGGTGCGCAAGATCAGGTACGTGCAGCCGGAGGCCTGGATCGCCTGCTCACCTTGCAGTTTGGTCGTGCCGTAGACGCTCAGCGGGCCCGCTGGGTCGCTTTCCTGCCACGGTGTATCACCCTGGCCGTCAAACACATAGTCCGTGGAGTAATGTACCAGCAACGCATTCAGCTTTCGGGCTTCTGTTGCCAGCACCGCGGGGGCTTCAGCATTCACGCGCAGCGCTTGGCCCGGCTCACTCTCGGCCTTGTCGACGGCGGTGTAAGCCGCTGCGTTGACGATTACGTCAGGCGCAAACCGCTGCACGGTAACCGCCAGCCCTTGCAGATCGTTCAAGTCACCGCAGTAGTCCGGGCTTTTGGAGTGCAACGCCAGGACTTGCCCCAAAGGCGCCAAGCTACGTTGGAGTTCCCAGCCTACCTGGCCATTTTTGCCAAGCAGTAAGATTCTCATACAGAACGCTCCGAGTAGCGCTTCACTACCCGGGCCAATGCCACGTTTGCACCGATAAAGCCTGCACCGCCGGTTACTAAGATAGTCATTGAGTTAAATCTTTTCAGTAATGTCGCAAGGATGAGCCCGAAGTTTCCCATCAACGTCTGCCGATTCACACCGGCCAACCGAAACCCTAGCACTCGTCTGATAAAACCGCCTCGACGATTCACAGGCAAGAAACACGCTGAATGAGCGTGCTTGAAACACGAAGAGGTCGCCGAAACGGGGGTAATTAGGCGTTGCACCAACGAAACCGCCACATTTAATACGACGAGAGTATAGAGACGGATTTTAAACAAATACGGTCTGCAACCACGACTTTGTCACTAGAGAGAAACCCTCGACCGAAGCCGGCAGCGTTGCTCAGCCAGCCGCCATCTGCAGACGCACCGATTACCCCATATAAAATAATAACTTACATTCTAAAGGGCGGAATTATTACAGCATCGCCCTACAGGTACAACATGACCCTCTGATGCCCAAGGGGGCGTTTAGGCGTGCGATCTACCGCCCCCTTGGTGCTCACCTTCTAGTGTTTACGGAAGACAAACGCCAAGCCGATGATGATCAAAACCATCCCTAGCACACTCAATACCGCGAGCCGATTGCCAAAGATCAGATAGTCCATCACGGCCGTTACCGCCGGCACCAGGTAAAACAGGCTGGTGACATTTACCAGATTGCCTCGCGCAATCAAGCGGTACAGCAACAGCGTCGCCAGCAATGACACCACCAACCCCATCCACAATACCGGCAGGTAAAAGCCGGCGTTGTGTTCAAAGTGGAAGGGCTGGAATGGCACAAATACCGAGCACAGCAACAGCCCGGCCAGGTACTGCACCGGCAGCGTGCCCAAGGGGTTGTCAGTAATGCGCTTCTGCATGATGGAACCAAAGGTCATGCTCGCCAGCGCCAGCAGCCCGAACAGCATCCCTGCCAGAGACATACCCGACAGCCCAATGCCCTGGTAGACCACGATGATCAACCCCGCCAACCCCAGCGTCAGGCCGAACATGCGGCTTAACGAACGCTGACGTTCCATCAGTACCACCGTCAGGATCGGCTGCACGCCCATGATGGTTGCCATCACGCCGGGCGTCACTTTGAGGTCTAGAGCCAGCAGATAGAAAATCTGATACGCCCCCAACAGCACCAGTCCGGTCGCCGCCGCATACAACATCGACTTGCCGGTGCGGGGTAGCTTCAGCTTGAGGATCGGCACCAAGATCACCAACCCTGCCAGGGCGATGGCAAAACGGATCAACAGAAAGGCAAAGGGCGAAGCATGGGCCAGGCCCAGCCTGGAGAAAATCGCCCCGCTGCTCCACAGCAGCACAAACAGACTCGTCGAGGCCGCCTCGGCCACGGATTGTTTCGAAAGAATAGACATGAATACCACCTGTCATCAGGCAAAAAAGCCAATTCAGCTAAGGCTGAAACTCAGTAGGTTTTTCAGGCGGGCACTGGGGAACAGCGATTCGCTGATCAGCCCCAAATGCGAACACCCGGCGGTGATACGACTGCGTACACCGCCGTGCTACTGACAGGTGGGGGATAGTGACTGATCTGCGCAGGCTGCTTTTTCCCGCACGGCACGACCACAGCGTTGACCGCTGAATCGACTACCGCTATGCGAGGGGAAGCTGGCATGGGCTGATGTTGTGTGAAGGGTTGAAGAGCGCTGACTATAACCAGCCGTCGACAGGTTTTGCAATCAGCTCTATTCGCGTTGAGGAGTTTTCACTTTGAGGCGTAGGCACGGTCGCTATAATGCTGACCAGTTTTTATCCAAGGATTTCACATGCTCGCTCTGCCCTGGTTGTACCTGGCGCTTCTCTCCATTGGCTATGTACTAGCCTTGACCTATGGGCAACTCGGCGCGCTGGCAGCGGTGTCGGTCGCCCTGCTGCTGATCGCCGGCTACGCCGTGCGCCAGCAACGCACGCCGTGGGCGCGTTACCTCGGCCACGGGCTATTCATCGTATTGGCGCTGGGCCTGGCGATGCACTGGTTGCCGGGTTTCTACAATGGGCGCGGGATTGACCCGCAGCGCTTTACCCCAGACGCAGTGCCTTTCTCGATGTACCTGAACCAGGACAAACCACTGATTGGCTTTTGGCTGTTGCTGGCCTGTCCTTGGATTGTGGTGCGACGCTCATTGCGCCTGACCATTTGCGTTGCAGCCTTGGCCTTGACCCTGACGGCCGTTGCAGCGCTAGGTTGCGCGGTGTTACTTGGGATTATCACCTCGGCACCCAAATGGCCGGACCAGATGTGGCTGTGGGTACTGAACAACCTGCTGCTGGTGACACTGGTGGAGGAAGCGCTGTTTCGTGGCTACATTCAGGGAGGTCTAAGCCAACGCTTCAAAAACCTGCCATACGGCGAGAATCTCGCACTGCTACTGGCCTCACTTTTGTTCGGTTTTGTGCACATTGGCGCAGGTTGGCAGTGGGCCCTTCTGGCGAGTATTGCAGGCATAGGCTACGGCCTTGCTTATCGCTTTGGGGGCCTGTGTGCTGCTATTGCTACCCACTTCGGCTTAAATCTGATCCACATTACTCTATTCACCTACCCGATGCTTAGCTGAAGAACGCTTCAAATCTTGAAAATGCTCTATCAGTTCAGCGGTCCTTGCCGGCAGGTGATAATGCTTCAGGAAGAACTCCCGCCCACTCTTCCCCATTGCTGCCAGACGCGAAGGATCACTGTTGTATAGCTCCAGAACAGCATCCGCAAGACGCCCGGAATCTTCCGCCGGGGAGCTTAAACCCGCCTGTGCATCCAAGATAACCTGCGCCGTTTCCCCATTGCAGCTGGCAATAATAGGCTTGCCAGCTGCCAGATAACCCTGGACTTTACTTGGAATCGTCGCGGAAAGGACAGCATCACCCTTCAGCGTTACCAGCAACACCGACGAGACCGTATAGATATCAGCGACTTCCTCAGGGGATACACGCCCCAGCAATTCCACATTTGTAACGCCCAAGTCTTGAATTGTTTGAGCAACAGCTTCCTCCGCACTACCACTTCCTACGACAAAGAACTTAATACCTTCGTGCTCACGCAAAAGGTAAGCGGCTTCTACAATAGTGTTACACGACTGAGCAGAACCTACATTACCCGCAAACACTACCGAAAAATGACGAAAAATCTCGTGCAATTTAGAGGATGCAGGGGGCGCGGTCCGGACTAACTCTTTAGACGAATTAGGCAGTAGCCTGATCTTGCTCCACTTCTTCGTGAGTTTTTGTACCGATGAGCGAAATCCCTCCGATTGAATCAAAATTGAATCCGAAAACCTGTAAATATAGCGTACAAAATACTCGACCAGTTTTAAAATCACTTTACTCTTAACAAATCCTGTAGCCAGCAAGGTCTCAGGCCAAATATCTTGCACCCAAACTGCTAGCGCGGCACGCTTGATGAATGAAACGTATACAGCCGGAAGTGCCTGAAGCAGAGGCGATGGGGCGTAGACAAAAACCACATCAAACTTTCTACCGCGTAACACCCAAGGGGCGAACAGGTAACCAGATACAATAAATGACAGATAATTCAGTGCCATGCCCTTTCCCGAGTTCTTACCTCGAGCGCGCAAAGGCAACCTGATTATTTCTACACCCTCATGGTGTTCAGTGTGAATCCCCATCGCGCGATATCCGGGAAAAATTTTTCCTTCAGGGTAGTTTGGCTTACCGGTCAGAACGGTAACGTCCACGCCCTGAGCCTGCAGTTCTTCTACCACATGATTGATATGAAAACTTTCCGGCCAAAAATATTGCGCCCACACTAAAACTTTCATTCTAATACTTCTCTTAAAAACACCTCTGGACCGAATATGGCTTGAGGCAAACTCACAATACCGAGATGACGTTTGACAGCACGCGCGATAGAAGTGGCTGAGTGAGGATCAAAAGTCTCCACAGGGTCAACAATATCTCTGACGTAGTCAAGCTCAGCGGCGATGATGGGCAGGCCCACTCGAGAAGCCTCGATCAGAGGCAACCCCAACGACTCGGTAAAAGAGGGGTAGATCAAGGCCCCTGCTTGAGCGTAAAGACTGCCAACCTCTGTTGATGTTAGTGAACCGAGATTAGTGACGTCTAACCCCCAGCGCTCTTTCAAGTCTGCAACCTGCGCAGCTAAGGGTGAATCCAGGGAAAGGGTTAGCGCCAGACTGGGGCGTATACCCTGCTCCGCCAACTGTGACCACCCGCGCAATAGCGATTCATGATTTTTATGAGGGTCTGCGCTAGCAACATAAACAAAATCAAAGCGCCGCTCTCTATCAGTGACAACAGCAGACCTACTGGAGTTCGCAATATATGGACAAATCACAATGGTGGTATTAGGACCTAAATACGCGCGGGTTTGTTCCGCCATCGAAGGGCTTTGCACTATAAATTTATTGACCCGGTGCGCCAAGTTTTTTATCAAAAAACGTTCGACAGTTAGGCGTAGCCGGGTTCTCAACGAATAATTATGCAGGCGAGCGGTGGAAATCAGCAGTCTGTTCTGCAGGAATACCGTTATTTCGCCTTGACAGCGAAATAATGGGACCAAGCCGTTGAAACAAAGCACCACGTCGCCTTTGGCGACATGCTGCTTAAGCCTGAACTCGGCAGCAAGCCTGGAAAAAAACGAGGGTCGTATTAAGTGTCGCTCAGCGGATGACGAGGGTATCAGGTGCGCAGCTCGAGTATCCAGTTGCTCGAAATCCACACGACTATCTGCCACAGAATAAAGCGCTTGCAGAAGCGTCAATCCGCCACCAACATGAATACCAGGTGCGTGTAAAAATAGTTTCCTTGGAGTGTTCAAAGAACCTTAAAACCTCTCTGGATTTCGCACAGACGACTATAGGCGCGGCGCACTCTCTGTTTAGTACGCGAGGACAATAATCTCAGTATGGTTTTCCTTAGAAAATAGGCGCAGCCAGCCTGACTGGTTACTGTAAGTATGCGAATAGAGGAAACGCCGCAATGCCTGGCCACACCAGCACAATACTGTCCTGCGGCTATAAAGCCACGCCCCCTTAAGTTTGAGGCCAATATCAAATAATTACCACCCACTTCATGTGAAGATGCTCCAGGCACCTCCAAATATGAAAGTTTCTTCACAAAAGCCAGGTATAATTCACTCGACTCTTTAAAGGCAAGTTCGACTTTGCTACGCGTATCCTGGCCAGCGTGGCTACGAGCACGAATAAGAACGGAGGGCATATGAATAAATGCAAAATATTCTGCAGCACGAAACCATAAATCATAATCCTGCGTCGTCCGTAAGCCCTCACTGAACATTCCAACTTCCGCAAAAACACCTCGTGGTATCAGCAAACTGCAACCATGCAAGGCGCTACGCGCGGTCAGCCAATAGCGAAAGTACTCAGGCGGCACCCCTGGCATAAAAACGGAAATATCGTCTGTTTTCGCCTCGTCCGTGAAAATTGAATAATCAGAATAGATAACCGTTCGAGCAGTTTCGTATTTGTTCAAAAAACTGATCTGTTGGGCGATTTTTTGGGGGGTATAGAGGTCATCATGGCTTAACCAGGAAAAATACTCTCCTGCCATTTCACGTATCGCACAGTTCAATGCTGACGCGACACCACCATTAATCTTTTTTAAGTAACGGATGCGATCTCCAAACGAAAGGGCGACGCGTTCAGTCGCCCCGTCATCATGACTACCGTCGTTTACAACAATGACCTCTATATTCGAGTATGTTTGCCCCAGCGCACTCTCTATCGCTCCACCTAAAAAAGCCGACCCGTTGAAAACCGGAATAACGATTGTCACCAACGGCGAGAAATCATCAACCGGTAACTCCTTCTCAGGAATCGAAAGCATCACAAACTCCTACGCGAGATTTTCAGCACTCAAACTCTGTGTTTTCTCACGATGTTTCTTTGTGCTGTACAGTAGAGTCGCGACCATTCCAGGAATATTCACCACAAGCATGCCAACTCGAAAACAGAAATAAATCGTCGCAAAGGGAGCAACCCTGTTAGCTAACTCGATGCACACTTTAGAAAACACAGACTCACCGACACCTAAACCACCTGGCGTTATGGGAATAACCGAGAATAAGTTCCCGAATACACCCGCAATGGCAGTCACTTCCGCATTCGCGGCGAACGGAAACATTGACGCAATTATCACCATTCCAATAATCACAATACCCGTCGCAGCCAACGAGGCGACCCAACAAAGCAACAACGTTGGCCAGGCACGGACATACATGAGCAGCGTCAAACCGAACGGCTGAAGGTGATGTCGAACTTTTATCGGCAACCGATCAATAAGGGAAAACTTCAACGCAACAAAGACCCCCAAGACCAACAGTATCAAACTCATGAAAGACAGTAACACCAGAACTCTTAGTAAACCGATATATTGATGAAACTCTGAATCCGGAGATACGGCAGCCGGTAGAAAAACTGAAACCAGCATTGCGACAGACACCAAGCCTAACATAGCAAACACTCGGTCTGTGACGATTGAAATAAGCGCTGTCGATCGGCCACTTTCCAACAGTCGAAAGATCTGTACGCCCTTAACCGCGTCACCACCAGCCGCCCCTGGTAGCCAGGTGGAGAAAAAGCTGCCCATCAACTGCAGATTAAGCACCGTACTCAGTGGAATTATATTCTGTGTCGCCTTAAGCAATAGCCACCAGCGAAAGCCGCTAATCAAAATCCCTAAAAACAGGCAAATCAAGGCCGGAACAAAAAGATCGATATGATCGAACACTACTGTTATTGAACCAAAGTCCAACTGACCACCGTTCAGAAGCGCCACGACCAGCGCACCAGCAAGCAACAGTTTTATAATCAAAAAAACATGGCTCTTTTTTATATAACGCATAATCCCCTACTCTTTAGCCTGTTTTTTCTGAAATGCGCATTGCACCGTGGTTTTAAGCTCATATCATGCGCCGAAGCTATCAATACCGTCCATCCGCGATGCTAATGCCACCTTACCCGCCATCGCGGGACCCTCACCGGAAACAGAATACACGCATAGGCTGGCCTCCGTTCCAGCCTAATACGCGCTTCGTCAGTGAAATGCGGCCAAGCGCTCACGGAGTAACTCATCAGTGCGCTTACTGCATAACCCCAGCGAAATTAACAACAATACGATCAACAATGAACACCCCAGCGCCCATGACAAGCTTTTGGGTTGGTACTCCATCGTGATCGTGTAATGGCCAGGAGGAACAATTACGCCACGGAATGTGTTTTCGACCTTGATGATCGGCGCTTTCTGGCCATTCAACAGCGCGCTCCAGTTGGAGTGCCAGTTATCCGAAAGGAATACCAATGACTCTTCAGTCACATCACCACTGACTACCACTTTGCCATTGCGGTAAGTCTCTATGACCGCTGGCACCAGCGTATTCCTGAAGCCAGGTGGCAGCTTCGCGCTGTTATTATCCGGTCGCTCCGCCATCCTGACCGAAAAAGCTCTCGGCAGCACCTTGGTGTTTTCCATGACAACAGTACGTTGACTTTCGTAAGCCTCGACGAAGCCCACACGCTTCAACTCTTCCTTGTACGCCGAGTAAGCAACAGGTAACAGTACATATTTAACTCCCAACACGTCGACAGCCTCCCAATTGATGGAGTTCGCATTCGGCTTGTCCTGAATTAACATGAAGGTTGGAAAAGATCCTCGCGGCGCAAATCTAGCGTCATACCCAATCCGTTGAGTGTTAGCCAAGTTGAAGGTTGAATAGAAAAAATCATTGAATGCCGGCAGGTTTCCTTGGTTCATGGTCGACACTTCTTGAATCTGATAAGCAGAGCCTAGCTCAGGATCTAGACCGCCTTGGCCAAAATTTAAGGTCCGGTAGTGACCGATATTATCTTTTACAAACTGTATGGCGACTGGCATTTTGTCAAATACATCGCTTCTTTCAAAGCGACTCATTTTCCCCCACCCCAACAGTTCAACAAATAACATAGTCAGCACCACCAGAAGCACTGCACCCGAACACTTTGCCGTACGCGGCACATACTTTAGAGCAAATACAACGACACTCGTTAACACGACCGTGGCAACGATGAAGTACAAGGAATCTGTTTTATACTCCAACGCAGGCGCGTGGAGTCCAAATAGATTGAACAAGTAGACTAGGGATGCAACGAGAATTGCCATAACCACTATATACGGCAGCAGATAGAAATCGCGCTGCTGTAAGTTATTGACGCCAAAACCCACCAGCACCACCATAGCAAGCATGATCACGGGCCACCAATACTGGCTCCCGATATTCCCAACGATAGGTAAGTATGAAAATAACCAGTGAATCCATACCGGATCAAACAGCCGTACCACGATAAACAAGCCGCCCAGCGCACAGAGCGATACCAGCCACTTGAAGTGCTTCAGGCGTGCCGAAAATGCACAGCTGGCCAAAGCGATGGCCACGACCCCACTGTGAAAAACGCTATTGCCGGTAATGGAGCCGGCGTCGTCCCAAAAAGCCGCTGCTGGCTCCATGGCGTTATACGATTCAAACAGATGGCTCGGGGTATAAAAGGACGCCAATGCGTTGGGAAAACGCAGCCCCCAGAATATCCTTTTCGAGTAATCGTCCAGCGTACCGAGACTTTTCAAGTTCTCTAGGAAGGGAAAGTATAACGGTGCCAGCAATAGGCCTGACGCCAACACGCTTGTCCCCAGAACAGCTAGAACAAAAAAGCCCTGCTTGATCGAATACTTACCCGTCTGGATGGAAGCTATCAGGCAGCCAACAACTATTAGCCCTATCGCCAGCAGCCCGGTAATAGTGGTCGGCATGAACGTGCATGAAAAGAACAACGCAAACGCCAGTACCGCCATACTCCAAGTCAATACCGAGATACGATCAATTAGGATTAATGCGGTGTATAGACAGACTGGGATATAGAGATAGCTTTGAGTAACATTTGAACCAAGGTTCGCAGTGATATAACCGTTGAGCAGGTAGAACGTCGCAGCGCTTGCAGCGGCGATAGAGGATAGCCCAAACACTTCCCGGACGGTGCGATAGATGAAGAACACCCCAAAATATAGGGCGATCATAATAGCAATGTTGAAGCTGAGAGAGCTGCCGCCGAATAACGCACTTACGACCGTCAACGCAGAAAACTTCTGATCAACAAGCGCCTCAGGGCCAAGCGCACCGGCAGCAGAATAAGGGTTCCAGTAAGGCGACTCACCGTTTCTCAAGGTATGGGCCATAAACTGGATCATAGGGTCAGACTGATAAGTCGCCCCACCGTTATCGTTATAGCCCCCCCACCAGTCCGTCCCCATTGGAATGGGGTAAACCGATTTTTTCTGCAACCCCGTTACGGCACCTGTCACTTGATCCGTAAGACGCAGACTCGCACCATTGAACAAGACATCAGGGAAGGCGGCCAAGATGAGCAGCAAAGCGACCAGACAGGCTTCCAAAAGAGGCCGCTTCGGATACGATCGTGACGCTTGATCACAAAATAAGTTAGACACGGCAGTTCCAAAAATACTTGTTAAAGAAAATTAGAACCAATAGACCAACTTAGTCTTGTGTAAAAACGCACGAATCAGGCAATAACCAAAACCCAACCCCTCTTTATGAAAGATAAACTTTGAAACGCCCCGCTCACGGACCCCCTGTGCACCCGCGATGTATTTTACTTCGCCTCCCATCAAGATCGATTTAAAGGTGATTTCCGGGCTGATGCTGAATCTGTTTTGGCTCAGGCCGACACCCAGTGTTTCTCTTCTACGAAACATTTTGAAGGCGTAAGTCGAGTCAGGAATATACTGACCCAGTGCCAGCTTGACGCCGATACGGAAGAAAAACTGGAAAAACTTATATTTAAATGGAATGGTACCGTCATCGCCCGACTGAATATAACGAGAGCACTGGGCCAAAATGGCACCCTTTTCCATCTCTTCATAAAGTGGTGGAATCAGGTGGATAGGATCTACCGCATCGGCTGAGACGAAAATGCAATAACGGCCAATCCCGTGAGCGGCACCATATCGAACGACTGCCCCGTAGCCGCGACGATGAAGAGAGCGGCTGATAACGCGAACAGGCAAGTGATCTCGGTTTTGTTCGCTCCATGCGGAGGCCAGGCTATAGGTCTCATCATCGCTTTTGTCATCAACGACAATAATTTCGGTGGTGAATTCCTTGCCGCTCACAGCTTTTTTGACGCTGTCAAGAATCCCAACGATATTTTCTGCCTCATTCAGGCAGGGAATAACGATGGTCAAATCGATAGGATCTTCTTTTCGCGTGGGTACGCCGGCCGTCACGTCTTCGTGTGGTGCTGGATTAGTCTCAATGCTCATATATTTCCCCTTTCCCTAAAAATGTTGCTTCAGTATATTTTTTGTTTTTTGTTAACCAACCAGTCTGGACGAATAAGGAACCAGACGGCTCAACGCGGCGATAACCAAACTAACTATAAATGCACTGAGCGATAAACTGATGATGCTGGCGAAGGCTGACATTGTTGACAGCGATAAGGTAAAGCCAAACATGCCGCCCTTGATAAGTTCAATGACCAGCAGATGCATAAAGTACACAGGGAACACCAGGCCCGACAAAAACGCCACAGGCTTTGCAAGCTCAGGCGAAAGGCGGATTTTCCCGATTAGCATGAATGCCGCAACCGCCGCAATCATGACATTAGGGCTGAAATATTCCAGCGCGGTTTCAACCGGGGTGGGTGATTTAGAGTTCAAGTACCAGCTGACTAAAAATGTCGTGACACTTGCCAGGACAAACACAATGCCGCTGTACCACGAGGATAGTTTCTTAACCGCCTCGGCGTGCGCCAAGTAGTAGCCTAGCAGGAAATAACCTGGCCAATGCAAGAAGTCAGTTAGTACTAGGTGGTTGAGTATCGGCTCATGATCATAAATCCTTACCGCATTCGCCAGAAACCAGATCCCGAAGAAGTAAGCGGCAAAATGCTTACTCGAAAGGATCGCTGCGGAAAGAGGCTGGAGAATAGGCAAAACGATGTAGATCCCTATGATCATATAAACGAACCACAGATGATACATAACCGGGCCGTTGAATGCCTGTAGCAGCGCCGATGGGATACTCAGCGGCAGCCCCTGCCAGTAGCAAATCCAGAAAACGTGCAGAACGCTCCAGAACGCCAGAGGTACTGCGACTTTCATTATACGGGACGCTACGCCTCTAAAAGCACCAGACGTTTCTCTCCCCAAGAGAAGTGCGCCAGAGAGCATCGCAAACAAGGGGACCGCCACGCGCGCAATGGAGTCAAGAGCGTTGGCAGTTAGAAAGTCCCCAAGACTTATGTTTCTATAGTTGTAGAATATCGGTGCTGAAACATGAATGATAACAACCCCCAGCATTGCAATCAGGCGGCATGAGTCTGCCCAAGCCAATCGCCCCATTTGTTGTTGTGTCATAGCGGTGCTAAACCCTTGAAGTAAGTATTATTTTGTCCAACGGTGCCCCAACAATCACACCGTCAATGCTTGAGGCAGCTACTTTAAACAGAACAGCATCGTGCATCCAATGCAACTGTACGTGCTCCTGCAAGGTTCCATTGGCAATAGCCGCGACAATCGAGTAATCCCCGATGGCCAAAATAGGTAACTTGAAGTGAAAGGCAGCTTCAATACGTTTGCCGGCCTCTACTCTTACGGGAGACTTTTTGTACGAGTGATAGGTGTTGCCCCCAATCAACGGTTGACCCAGACGGTCCTTTATCGTGAACCCCAAGATCGGAAGGTCGATGTCATGATTAGCTTTTGCCACGACCTTGACCACCACCTGTGCGCCGCCCTCACTGACGATCAAGGGATGGCCGGACTCATTGGTAAAGCTGACTTTCAGAATCTCCGCGCCCCCGGTTCCAAATGCTGACGACTGTTCATTGAAACCGAAGCACTCGATTTCTTGGTCGCCTTTAGCAATTGACCCATCCGCGATGGAAACCACCTGCTGCTCGATAATGTCAAATTCGGGCTCTTGCTCGGTCGCCGCATCGGAATCGTCTGTCGTCACCGCCGCATCTGCAACAGTGACAATTTCGGCCCCCGTGTGTTGCATGTATTGCTGAGCGAAGTAGTTTTCACACACTTCCTTGGCGCTACCGGCCTCACGAACAGCACCTCCCTCCAGCCATATCGCGTGATCACAGAATGCAGTGACCGCAGCCAAATCATGACTAACGAAGAGTATGGTGCCCTTCTCCTGAAACTGCCGAAGGAACCGCATGCACTTCTGTGCAAAGAAAGCATCCCCCACGGACAAAGCTTCATCGATAATCAGAATATCGGCATCAACGTGCGCAATCACCGAAAAAGCCAGACGTGCCTGCATGCCACTTGAATAGGCTTTGACCGGCTGGTCGATAAAATCCGCCAGCTCCGAAAAATCGACGATTTTCTGGAACCGCTCTTCAATGCATGACTTCTTCAGCTCGAACAGACTGGCATAGAGGTAAATGTTTTCCCGGCCACTGAACTCAGGATTGAAGCCTGAACCCAGTTCAAGCACTGCTGCAACTTTCCCATTAACTTTTATTGAACCCTTGGTCGGCGTCAATGTGCCCGTCAACAATTGAAGCAGGGTACTTTTGCCTGCACCGTTACGACCAATAACACCTACAGACTGCCCTTTAAGTACTTCGAAGCTCACTTCCTTCAAGGCAAGAAAATCACGGTAGTAGTTGCGCTTCCACCCAAAGAAAATTTGCTTCAGACGATCATGCGGTGAGTCATAGATATGGTAAGCCTTCTCAAGGTCTGAAACTTCGATGACGGGGAGGGCTTTGATTTCGCTGTTCATTTCAACACTCATAAAACATCCGAGAAGCCATGTCTGACCGACCTGAAGAAGCGAAGCCCCAGCGAACACACAAACAAGCTCACCGCGGTGTAGATCAACAGACCCCGAAAGTCAGGGATAACCCCATTGATCAATACCAGTCGACTTTGCTCTACGATGAACGTAAGGGGGTTGAGCATGATGATGTTGCTGGCCCAAGCCGGCAGCTTGTCCAGCGGATACAGCACGGGAGAGAAAAACATCAATGCTTGGGTGACTACCACGGTCAGTTGGGCGATGTCTCTCAAGAAAACGCCCAATGCGCTTAGGAACCAAGTGATACCCAGCAGGCACAGCACCATCGGGGCAATGACAAATGGCAGGAAGACGATGGTCCATTGCAGACTGCCATTTACCGCCAGCGCTATCGCCATCCAGGCAACGCTGCTCAGCAACAATTGAAAGACGGCCGAGCCGATAGGCACCCACACTAACAACTCAACCGGAAAGACGACTTTCTTCACAAAGTTGGGGTTCTGCGTAATCAGGTTCGGTGCACGGTTTACGCACTCGGCAAAGAAATTGAATACGATCAACCCCGGAAACAGCATCAGCGCGAATCCGGTTATCCCATCGACACCCGGCCAGCGCGATGGGAGGAAATAACCGAACACCACGGCATACATCGCCAAGGTCAGCAGCGGCGTAATCAAGGGCCATAACACACCCAGCAGTGCGCCCTTAAAGCGCATATCGATATCACGCTTGATTAACTGCTTAATGAGGTCAAAATGTCGTACATGCGCGGTCAGGATATGTTGATTCATGTAGCTAGCCCCGCAGCGGCCTTTGTATGGTCACCCAAAAACTCGAGCAACGACGTCTTCATTCGCTCTAGGGTGAAATCCCTCATGAAGCATGAATGCCCATTCGCTGCGTATCGCCCATAGGTCTCCTCATCCTGGATAACCTTCTCCAGGCACGCAACGATCGTGGCCGTGTCCAAGGATTGGCAGAGGTAACCTGCGTCGTTAGCCTCAACATATTTGGCAGGGGACGCATAGGCAGGCGCATGGCAGAACACCGGCCGCCCTGCTGCGAAATAGGTAACCAGTTTGGACGGGAAACTGTTACTCGACTCTTCTCGGTACTCCTCGGAAAACCAATAAGGCATGTACAGCAGATCCGAATCCGCCAACAAGCGGATGGTTTCTTCCTGGCTTCTCCATCCCAGATATTCAAAGTTGGATGGGCTCTGAGTAAATGCACTGAACCCCCCGCCCATTATCCGGACACGTATGCGCCGGCCGGCAACCGTCCAGTTGCACCCATTAAGCGCATATTGAAGACATTGCCATTCTGCCTGCGCATAAAACTGTCCGGCCATTGCGATAATGAACTCGTCGCGCACATGAGGACGCGCTGCGGGTTCAGTTGCCAACTCACGGGGTAGGCCCGCAATCACAGGAACGTTGGCGACGTTGTATTTGGCCGAGTAGTTCTCAGACATCGCCCAGGATGCGGTTGCGCAAGACGTACTGTGTTTAAGAACGTCGTCGAACTCCTTTTGAAGTCGGCGACGTGTAAACCCGTCAATGCGGTTCGCCTGCAACCACCAGCCAAACGGATCCCACACTTGGGTCAACAAGGGAACATTTAGCTTTTGCGTCAGCTGACGCGCGAGCCGAACCATGGTCTGCCCCTGCAGCACGACCCAAACCGCGTCTACCCGCTGGGCTTTAGCGAACTCAACGATTTTAGGCAGTAGATCGTTACGCACTCGGCCAGCCTGAAGCAGCTCGTAAGGAAACGCCGACAACACACCGGCTCTACGCGGAAGAACCCTGACCGACGCCTCCCGCGGTTTCTTCAATAGCAACCTCGGGACGTCGTCCAGTTCAGCCGGTATTTCCGGCTGCAGTGCAGGGTTGACCACAGCACAGATCGCAAGCTGGTCTTTGGGCAGAAAACTGACCAGGCGATCAAGCACCAGACCCGCAGTGAAGTTCCGGCATGGCGGAATATCGGTTAAGAGCAGTAACTTCATTTAGCCGCGACCGTTTTGTAAACATCAGCCAGGCGTTGTGCGTATAGCTCATCACCATAATGCTTTTCTGCAATTTCGCGACCTTTGCGCCCACGCTCAAGTCGCTCTTGCGGGTTATCGATCAAATGCTGGAGGGCTTCATAGAGCGCCGCCCCATCGTGCATGGGAACGGAAATACCGACGTCGGGAGCGAAGGTAACTTCAGGCAAGGAAGTGCCATCAAACACCACGACCGGTTTACCGCAGGCGAGCGCTTCGATGGCCATAACGCCAAACGCTTCGACGATGGAGGGCATCAGAAAAATATCCGAAGCCACAAACGCGTCGCGCGCCTCTTCCTCGTTATTGGTCCAGCCCAATTCGACCAACTGGAAACGATCAGAAAACCGCTCCATCAACCCTTTGCTATTGAGCGTGAGCAGGCAAATCGGTTGATCTGTCTTGATACGTTCCAGCGCCTCGATAATATAAGGCAAGCCCTTGAACTGATTGTCGACTGCGCGGAAGCAAATAACCAAAGCGTCGTCAGGAATGCCAAAGCGTTTACGCGCATCCGGAGAGGCCGTCGGTGAAAAAAAGTTCAGATCCAAACCGAAAGGTACATGGTGGATGTCAACATCCTCGAACAATGGAGACGCTTCGACCATGTCACGCATCCACTGCGAAGCCACAATCACATCAAACTTGGATTTTTTGTACGAGCGTTTTTTGTAATTAAACAAAAACCGCGTGGTATCCCTGAGTAATGGAAAGTGAATATTCAAGTCTGGGCAACTGCCGCAGCCGGTCTTCCAACGCTCACATTCAAAGGGATAGATGCAGTGCCCGGTCATCGCCCAAGGATCGTGCAAGGTCCATACAGTGGGCTTGCGCCGAGTGATTTCCGGAAGATGGGAAAGACTCATGTACCCCGAATGAATAATGTGCAAGTGCACGACATCCGCCTCTTTGAAAGCGGGCATCTTCATCATCTGCTTTGCATGCGGGTAGAACATAGACTGCGTTGAGGTGAGACGCTCAAAGCGGTTTACGATCCGATTTATTTTTCGAGTCTTATCGCCCTCGAACGTCAAAACTTCCGGATTCTGACTATCTTTCTCCCAAACGAGGTGCTGGGATTCAATATCATGCGTCTTTAATAAAGGGGTGATGGACAGTCCGTTAAAGCGCCGTCCTGGCGACTCATAGCCATTAACTTGCAGAATTTTCATTTACGGAACGAACCTAGTTTTAGGGCTACTTTCGAAATAAGACTATTAGAAATCAACGTTTCGCGATGAGCCAAAGCGATTTCCATCTCAGCCAGTTCTTTTTCTCGGACTGCAAGCCGCGCGTGCTCTTCTACAGCACCCACTTCACTTTGTCGAACTTGACTTTCCCGAACAGACAAAGCGTTGTTCTGGTGAGCAATGTTCGCCTCATGTTCCACTGTTCTTAACTCACGGGCCGTAAGCTGAGCTTCCTTCTCGGAAATACCCGCTTCACGCCGAAGAATGTCTTGCTCACTGCTGGACATCTTCTGATTACGTCGAACTAGGTCCTCATGAATACCATTCAGGTTACTCTCATGACCCAGTAACTGCGCTTCTTTCTCGGCAATCGCGGCTTCACGCCGCACCAGATCTTCCTGAATACCGTTCAGGTTGCTCTCGTGATTCAGCAACTGCGCTTCTTTCTCGACAACCGCCGCTTCACGTCGAGCGAGGTCTTCCTGAATGCCCTTCAAGTTGGACTCGAGAGCCACCATCAGCACTTCTTTTTCAAAAACCTGAGCCTCACGGCGCTGAATACCGCCTTCCGCCTCTGCAACGACCACTTGACGGGGGTGCAGACCCGCCTCGATGCCTTCCAGATTGGCACCATGCTCAATCAATTGCTGTTCTTTTTCTGCAATCGCGACTTCACGCTCGACGAGGGCTGACTTGATGCCGTTGAGGTTCAGCTCATGGTTGGCAAGCTGCACCTCTTTTTCCGCGACCCATGCTTCACGCCGAAGAATATCTCCTTCTAAGTTTTTCAGGTTCGCGTGATGATTTTCCAGCTGGGCTTCTTTTTCAACAAGCTGAGTTTGTTTCTGAAGCGACAGTAACTCGGCAGTCTGAATACTTGCCTCAAGTGATTCGATACCCAAATTTTGCAAAAATTCAGGCTTCCACGCTGGGACAGGAAATTCAATGAGCTCTCTTACCGCCTTCAGCTCCGCTACACTGGAAATGCACACAATGGAGTTAGGCGGATCTTCTTCATCGCGCGCCATCTTAGTTACACCGTCTAACCCTTCATAAAAAAACTCTTTATTAGGGTAAGCATCAAAATGCTCTTCTTTGATACGGTGTACAAGATGATGAATATTACCTTCCGACTCATTGAAAGGTACATTCACCATCAGCCGACGACGACACGCGATCCGCAGCGCGAAGTTCAAACCATTTTCGACGTGCTCGAGAGCGTGACGAGAAACCACGTAATCAAAGCCTTTGGACTGACTAACAAAGGCTTCAGCGTCGCAATTGATATAGTCGATATTGATCGAACCATAATTATCTTTTGCGTACTGGATGGACTCAACACTTGGATCAATGCCGACAATCTTGACACCAAGAATAGTATCAAGCATGTAGGTGCCGTGACCGGTACCGCAGCCAATATCGAGTACGGTGATACCCGACTCTATCATCGCCGGATTTTCCCGAATATCAGATTCAATGATGTCGCGAAAGAGCTGATAACTGCTTTTATGGCGAACAATCTCTGCACGGTCATGAGTCTCTCCTGGTACCAGACGCTCTCCTGCGTTATATATTGCGTCCAGCGTCTCAGTATCTGTACTCATATCAAATATCTCGCTGTTTTTTAGGTATATACGTTTCCAATCACTTGGACCAAACTGTCCTATTAATAAAGTCTACGTAGCTCATTACAACACGCAAAACTTTCTGTGAAACAATGCCACCCTCATAATCCGGAACGATGCGCGGCGCGACGGCGTCTTGATGTTGGCTGGTGACGATACGAACGGCGTCAAGGACACGTTCGGCTTTCAAACCGCTCATAATCAGCGTCCCCTGGTCCATACCTTCAGGACGCTCGTGAGCATTACGGATAGTGATGGCGGCCAGGTTCAGTAGAGACGCTTCTTCGGTGATCGTGCCGCTGTCTGACAACACACAAAACGCCTCCATCTGTAAACGGATGTAATCAAAGAATCCGAACGGTTTGAGAAACTGGATTCTCGCGTCCAACCCTTCCATGCCCAGAGCCTCGAGACGCTGCCGAGTACGCGGGTGGGTGGAAACGATTACTGGTTTGCCATAGGCTTCAACCAGCGCCTGCAAGGTATTGAGCAGGTCCTGTAGGTTGGCAGGTGTATCAACGTTTTCTTCGCGGTGAGCGCTGACGATAAAGAACTCTTTAGGCTTCAATTCGAGTTTTTGCAAAATCTCGGAATTGGCAATCTTGGGCTTAAAGTACTCAAGCACTTCCTGCATATGGGAACCGGATTTAATAATACGGTCCGGCGGGATTCCCTCGTCCAGCAAGTAACGACGCGCGTGCTCCGTCAGAACAAGGTTGATATCGCTCAGGTGATCCAGGACTTTACGGTTCAGCTCTTCGGGAACACGTTGGTCGAAGCAACGATTACCGGCTTCCATATGAAATACCGGAATCTTACGACGTTTGGCTGCAATGACTGACAGGCACGAATTAGTGTCACCGTACAACAGTAATGCGTCAGGCTTCTCGGTCTCCATCACTTCATCGGCTTTTTCAATGACGCGGGCGATGGTTTGTGCGGCGTTACTGCCAACCGCACCGAGGAAATAATCAGGCTTGCGAATATCTAGGTCATCAAAAAAAACCTGGTTCAACTCATAGTCAAAATTTTGCCCGGTGTGCACCAGGATGTGTTGAGTATGCTCATCAAACTCCGCAATCACCCGGGACATTTTGATCAACTCAGGACGCGTCCCGACAATGGTCATCACTTTAAGCATTGAGTTGCCCCTGAATGTACGGCAGTTTTAAAAGCAATTGTTTGACACCATCAACATTGAGCTGAACAGTGTTGTGCGACGTGTAGTCTTCGGAACCGGCAATACCCAGTTCACCCTCCACGACGAATTTAGCGTAGTTGAGATCCCGGTTATCGGCCGGAACGCGATAGTACTGACCCATGTCTTCTGCTTTTGCCAGTTCTTCACGAGATACAAGCGACTCGTAAAGCTTCTCGCCATGACGTGTGCCGATGACGCGAATTTCGTTGTTTTTTTCGAACAGTTCCTTCAACGCTTGGGCAAGCACTTCAATTGTCGATGCCGGCGCCTTTTGAACAAAAATATCGCCTTGGCGGCCGTGCTCAAATGCGTGTAATACCAAGTCCACGGAATCCTCAAGAGACATCAGGAAACGAGTCATGGTCGGGTCAGTGATGGTAATAGACTTACCTTCTTTCAACTGCTCGATGAAAAGCGGTATCACAGAGCCTCGCGAGGCCATGACGTTGCCGTAGCGAGTGGCGCAGAACACCGTTTCGCCATTGCCCTGCATCCGCGCCTTGGCGACCATGAGTTTTTCCATCATGGCCTTGGAAATACCCATTGCATTGATTGGGTAAACCGCCTTGTCCGTACTCAGCACAATAACTCGGTCGACATTGTTATCAATGGCGGCCTTCATGACGTTTTCTGCCCCCAAAACATTGGTGCGTATCGCTTCCATCGGGTAGAACTCGCAAGACGGCACTTGCTTGAGTGCTGCCGCGTGAAAGACATAATCGACGCCTTTCATCGCATCTCGAATGCTGTCGTAATTGCGCACGTCGCCGATATAGAACTTCAGCTTCGGATTATTCAACGCAATTCGCATATCTTCCTGTTTCTTTTCGTCACGACTGAAGATGCGAATTTCCTTCACATCCGTCTTGAGAAAACGATTCAAGACAGCATTACCGAACGACCCTGTACCACCAGTGATCATCAAAACTTTGTTATCGAACATCGCCAGATACCTGAAAATTAATTGAAATCATGCATATACTTGACCAGCGCCGGCCACTCCGGGGCCACATAACCTGTCGCCATTCGAAACCTACTCGAGTCCAGCGAGCGATCAATAGACAGCTCATCGGACGGTAGTATTTCGATATCTTTCCCATACACATCAGCAATTAATCCCAACAAGTCATACTTGTTGATCGGCTTAGCAGACACGTGATAGAGGCCGTGCAGGTCAGGATGAGGCAGCACATAGTCATTTATTACCCTGGCGAGTTCCATCGTGGGCAAGCCGGAAAATATCGCCCGCGTAAAACCCTTCACCTGACCCTCTTGAGCTAGGAACCACCCAACAAGGCTGCGGTTCCCGGACAACTCTTTACCGATGATCGAGGTGCGCAAAGTAATCGCGTGGGGATAATCAACTTCGCCCAACAATTTGGAGCGACCGTACAGATCATAGGCATCTGGAAAATCTGATTCGAGGTAGCCGCCCTTCGTGCCGGAAAAAACACAGTCAGTACTCACATGTACCAGACGTGCATCAGTGGCTTTGCACAGCGCGGCCAATCGATGAGGTAGCAATGTATTGATGGGAACGGCCAAGAGGGGGTCATTGGCATCTGCGAGCTGCTTTACCAAGCCCACGCAATTAACGACAACATCCGGCTGAATACTGCCGAATGCTTTTATAAGTGAATCGTGGCTTTCAACATCAACACCGAATACTAACTTCTCGGCCAACGCGGGCGAAAAGTGATTACTAGCACTTTCGCTACGCGCGGTACCAAAAACATTCAAACCAGGATTATCGGACAGCACGCGGTACACCGCGTTACCCAGCATCCCGGAAACGCCCAAAACCATAACTTTCATTGCTTCAACCTCCACTTCCCTGCTACTACAAAGCCGCTCACTCTCTAACGTGAACAGACACGTCTGTTGAAGCCTTTAAAGGTGTAACAAAAAACATCACTCCTAACGGACAACGCGCGATACACATTGTTCGCGTGACCGCCTGATGTTTTCTGCTCACCTCAAACCGCAAGCTTCGCGAGAGCCGATCCTCAGGCAAGGAGACTCCGAAATCGTCGCTACGACCGCAATCTATAAGGTTTTTTGGCGCTAGGCACCAACCCGCCTATGCTAAAGAAAATCTTACAATAATAAAACCAGGAAACAAAAAAGACGAGCACGCCAGCGGCGACAGGGTAGCCTTTAGCCATCACCGCATGCGCCTGACGACTAGACCGGCGGTGCGGTGGGCCTACCTGCTAACTATTACAAAAATAGGCTAAATAAAGCCTCGCCACAGCCGATAACCCCTGAAAGCCTTGCGGATTGAACAACCATGCGTAATAACCAACCCGTTACCCAGCGCGAACGTACCTTCCCCGCTCAGCAACGGTTGATCTCCACCACAGATGCCAAAGGTGTGATCACCTACTGCAACGACGCTTTCGTCGAAATCAGTGGGTTCACCCGCGACGAACTGGTCCGCGCGCCGCACAACCTCGTGCGTCACCCGGATGTGCCGTCGGCTGTGTTCGCGCATATGTGGACCACGCTCAAACAAGGCTTGCCATGGATGGGCATCGTCAAGAACCGCTGCAAGACCGGCGATCACTACTGGGTTAACGCCTATGTGACGCCCGTCTTCGATGGCAACCAGGTGGTCGGCTACGAATCGGTGCGCATCAAGCCCACCGCCGAGCAGATCCGCCGGGCCGAAGCGCTCTATCAACGCATCAACCAGGGCAAGTCGGCCGTGCCGCAGCGCGACAAGTGGCTGCCGGTGTTGCAGGACTGGCTGCCGTTTATCCTGGTCAGCCAGCTGAGCTTCATGATCGGTGCATCGCTCAACTCCCACTGGGGCTTTGCCTTGGCGGCGGGTTTGTCGGTGCCACTGGGTCTGCTGGGGCTGAGCTGGCAGCAGCGTGGCCTCAAGCGTTTGCTGCGTTTGGCTGAGCAGACCACGTCTGACCCGCTGATCGCGCAGATGTACACCGACAGCCGAGGCGCGCAGGCGCGGCTGGAGATGTCGATTCTCAGCCAGGAAGCGCGTCTGAAGACCTGTCTGACACGTTTGCAGGACACGGCCGAGCACCTGAACGACCAAGCGGCGCAGTCCAACACCTTGGCGCATAACAGCTCCAGCGGCCTCGAACGCCAGCGTGTAGAAACTGAACAGGTGGCCACGGCGGTCAACCAGATGGCCGCGACCACTCAGGAAGTCGCCAGCCATGTACAGCGCACGGCGGATGCTACCCAGGAAGCCAACCGCCTGACCGGTCGCGGCCGCGACATCGCCGGGGAAACCCGCGAAGCGATCCAGCGTCTGTCGGTGGCCGTGGGCGAGACGGGTGCAACCGTGACCCAACTGGCCAAGGACAGCGATGAAATCGGCGGCGTGGTGGATGTGATCAAAGGCATTGCCGACCAGACCAACCTGCTGGCACTGAACGCCGCCATCGAAGCGGCGCGTGCCGGTGAGATGGGCCGAGGTTTTGCCGTGGTGGCCGACGAAGTTCGCCAACTGGCGCAACGCACGGCGGAGTCCACCGGGCAGATCCATACGCTGATCGCCAAGCTGCAACACACCGCAGCGGCGGCCGTGCAAACCATGGACGCCGGACATCGCCAGGCCGAAGAAGGTGTGGCGCGGGTAATGGAGGCGGATCAGGCGCTGGTGGGCATCAGTGAGGCGGTGGCCAATATCACCGACATGACCACGCAGATTGCAGCCGCGACCGAAGAACAGAGCGCAGTCGCCGAAGAGATCAGCCGTAACATCAGCACCATTGCGCTGTTGGCGGATCAGACCTCGGAACAGGCCATGAACTCGGCGCAGTTGAGTGAAGAGCTGACGCATACGGCCAATACCCAGTATTCGCTGGTAGAGCGCTTTAACCGGTAAATCGCTATCGCAGGCAAGCCAGCTCCCACACTTGGAATGCATGCCAAATGTGGGAGCTGGCTTGCCTGCGATGAGGCCCTAAAGGCTAGCAAGAAAGTTTGAAACCTTCACCGCCGCAGCCTCCAAATGCTGCTCATGACTAAACCCCGACGCCTTCAACGGCTTCAAATCATGATCCCCCGCCACCTGCCACATCACCTCGATACTCGGCGATAAGTCATACCCTTCCACCGCCGCCCGATTGCCCAGCGCATCGCGCTCGCCCTGCACAATCAACGTCGGCGCCTTCAAGCCGGCCAGATGCTCAACCCGTGGTTTCTCCGGCTTGCCCACCGCATAAAACGGATAACCCAGGCACACCAACCCATCCGCACCCAACTCATCCGCCAGCAAGCTGGCCATGCGCCCGCCCATGGACTTGCCGCCAACCGCCAATTTCCCAGCGACATGACGTCGCACCTCGGCATACACCTCACGCCAGCATTCGAGCAGTTTCGGCGCCGGGTTCGGAGGGCGTTTACCGCCGTCGACGCGGCGTTGAGCCATGTACGGGAACTCGAAGCGCAACACGTTCACGCCATGCCCGGCAAGGCGTGCAGCCATGTCATTCATGAAGGATGAGTCCATCGGGGCGCCAGCGCCGTGGGCCAGGATCAGCGTCACAGGTGTGCGTGCGCTAGCCACGGTCGCCGCATCCCACAACCAGCCGTGCTCGCGCACACACTGCGCCCATTGATCCCCGTCAATACTGGCCTTGTGCTCTTTGCCCATGCTTGCCTCGCTTTTTAGTCTGCCTATAACTCCAGCCCAAGTGCCGCATTTGCTTGGGTTGAACCGTGGATGGGGAACCATGAACACTACTTTAAGTACCGCCTATAACTACAAGGTGGTCCGCCAATTCGCCATTATGACGGTGGTGTGGGGCATCGTCGGCATGGGGCTCGGGGTTTTTCTCGCCGCCCAATTGGTATGGCCTGCGCTCAATTTCGATTTGCCCTGGACCAGCTTCGGCCGTTTGCGCCCGCTGCACACCAACGCGGTGATCTTTGCCTTTGGTGGCTGCGCACTGTTCGCCAGCTCGTTTTACTCGGTGCAACGCACCTGCCAAACCCAGCTGTTCGCGCCGAAAATCGCCGCGTTCTGCTTCTGGGGCTGGCAGCTTGTGATTGTACTGGCCGCTATCAGCCTGCCACTGGGCTACACCACGTCCAAGGAATACGCCGAGCTGGAATGGCCGATCGCCATTCTTATCGCCGTCGTCTGGGTTGCCTACGGTGTGGTGTTCTTCGGCACCGTGATGAAGCGCAAAACCAAGCACATCTATGTCGGCAACTGGTTCTTCGGTGCGTTCATCATCACCGTGGCCATTCTGCATATCGTTAACCACGCGTCCTTGCCAGTCAGTTGGACCAAGTCCTACTCGGCCTACGGCGGTGCGACGGATGCAATGGTGCAGTGGTGGTACGGGCACAACGCGGTAGGCTTTTTCCTCACCGCAGGCTTCCTGGGGATGATGTACTACTTCGTGCCCAAGCAGGCCGAGCGTCCGGTGTATTCCTATCGCTTGTCCATCGTGCACTTTTGGGCGCTGATCACCCTGTACATCTGGGCCGGCCCTCACCACTTGCACTACACCGCGCTGCCGGACTGGGCACAGTCGCTGGGCATGGTGATGTCGCTGGTCCTGCTGGCACCCAGCTGGGGCGGCATGATCAACGGCATGATGACCCTCTCGGGCGCCTGGCATAAGTTGCGCAGCGACCCGATTCTGCGCTTCCTGGTGGTGTCCCTGGCCTTCTACGGCATGTCGACCTTCGAAGGGCCGATGATGGCGATCAAGACGGTCAACGCCCTCTCCCACTACACCGACTGGACCATCGGCCACGTACACGCCGGCGCCCTCGGTTGGGTGGCGATGATCTCCATCGGCGCGCTGTACCACATGATCCCGAAAATCTTCGGTCGCGAGCAGATGTACAGCCTTGGCCTGATCAACGCGCACTTCTGGCTGGCCACCATCGGCACCGTGCTCTACATCGCCTCGATGTGGGTCAACGGCATCGCCCAGGGCCTGATGTGGCGTGCAGTCAACGAAGACGGCACCTTGACCTACTCCTTCGTCGAAACCCTGGTGGCCAGCCACCCTGGCTTCATCGTGCGGCTGGTGGGCGGGGCGATCTTCCTCAGCGGCATGTTGCTGATGGCCTACAACACCTGGCGCACCGTGCGTTCGGCGCAACCCGTCGAAGCCACTACCACTGCGCAGCTGGCCTGAGGAGTCGATGATGAAACACGAAACGATTGAAAAAAACGTCGGCCTGTTGATGCTGCTGATGGTGCTTGCCGTGAGCATCGGCGGCTTGACCCAGATCGTCCCGCTGTTCTTCCAGGACGTCACCAACAAACCGGTGGAAGGCATGAAGCCCTACACCGCGCTGCAGCTGGAAGGTCGCGATATCTACATCCGCGAAGGCTGTGTGCAGTGCCACTCGCAGATGATTCGCCCGTTCCGCGCCGAAACCGAACGCTACGGCCACTACTCGGTCGCGGGCGAAAGCGTGTGGGACCACCCGTTCCTGTGGGGTTCCAAGCGCACCGGGCCGGACCTGGCACGCGTCGGCGCACGCTACTCGGACGACTGGCACCGCGCGCACTTGTACAACCCGCGCAACGTGGTGCCGGAATCGAAAATGCCGGCCTACCCGTGGCTGGTCACCGCGCCGGTCGACAGCAGCCACACCGAGACCAAGTTGAAAGTGATGCGCACCCTCGGCGTGCCCTACACCGACGACGACATCAGTGGCGCCGTCGCCAGCCTCAAGGGCAAGACCGAGATGGACGCGCTGGTTTCATACCTGCAAGTGCTCGGCACTGCCATCAAGAGCAAGAGGTGAGCCATGGGATTTGAATTCGATGCGGGCACCATCCGCGGCCTTGGCACGCTGGTGGTCGCCATCGCCTTTATCGGCCTGTCGCTGTGGGTGTTCAACAACCGGCGCAATGCGGACTTCGAGCAGGCCCGCCTGCTGCCGTTTGCTGATGAACCCTCCCCACCCGACGCTCAAGAAGAGCCTGCAACAAGGAGCACCCAGCCATGACTACCTTCTGGAGTACATGGATCTGCGTATTGACCCTCGGCAGCCTGATCGGGCTGACCTGGCTGTTGGTCGGCACCCGCAAGGGCGAGACCAAAGGCAGCGTGGACCAGACTATGGGCCACGCCTTCGACGGTATCGAGGAATACGACAACCCGCTGCCCCAGTGGTGGTTCATGCTGTTCGCCGGCACGTTGGTGTTTGCGGTCGGCTACCTGATCCTCTACCCGGGCCTGGGCAACTGGAAAGGCGTGTTGCCGGGTTATGAAGACGGCTGGACCCAGACCAAGGAATGGGACAAGGAAATGGCCAGGGCCGACGCCAAGTTCGGGCCGATCTTCGCCAAATTCTCGGCCATGCCGGTGGAAGACGTGGCCAAAGACCCGCAGGCGCTGAAAATGGGTGGTCGCCTGTTCGCGTCCAATTGCGCGGTGTGCCACGGTTCGGATGCCAAGGGCGCGTATGGTTTCCCGAACCTGGCGGACAACCTCTGGCGCTGGGGCGGCTCGGCTGAAGCGATCAAGTCGACGATCATGAGCGGGCGCCACGCGGCAATGCCGGCCTGGGGTGAAATACTCGGTGAGGACGGCGTGAAGAATGTCGCCGCTTATGTGCGTCATGACTTGGCCAAGCTGCCCTTGCCGGCCGACAACACGGCCGACTTGGTGGCCGGCCAAGCCGCATTCAACACCACCTGCGTGGCGTGCCACGGCCCACAAGGCCACGGCATGGAAGCCATGGGCGCGCCGAACCTGACCGAGCCCGCCGGCTTCATCTACGGCACCAGCCTGGCCCAGTTGCAGCAGACCATCCGCCACGGTCGCCAAGGCCAGATGCCTGCACAGGATGTACTGCAAGGCAATGACAAGGTGCACCTGCTGGCGGCCTATGTGTACAGCTTGTCCCATACCGCTGATGGCGCAACGCCAGAAAGCCAGGCCGAGTAATCACCGACTGCCGCCCCAAGATGGGGCGGCAGCTCATTGTTTTTAAGCGACCAAGTGTCGCACCCTTCTGAACACCAACTTTCCCCTCCCGCCATTCGGGTCTACGCTTGCTTGCACAGCGGACCGATTCCGGCACACGCAACGACTCCCGTTGCGACCCCGAAATTTTCTTGTCCACTCGATCAGCTTTCCATTTCCGATTTTGTCCCTACGCAAAACATGGAAAGGGCGCAGAATCTGGCTCGGAACGCATTGATACAGGTCAGTCATTGCGTTGCAATGGCCCCTCGCTTTCTACATACTTGCGGCCGATTTTACCTATAAAAAAACCTAAACCGTGGAACCTTAGAATGAGCACAGCAATCAGTCCGACTGCTTATAACTATAAGGTCGTCCGCCAGTTCGCCATGATGACGGTGGTCTGGGGGATCCTTGGCATGGGGCTCGGGGTGTTTATCGCCTCGCAACTGGTGTGGCCGGAGTTGAATTTCGGCTTGCCATGGACGACCTTCGGCCGCCTGCGCCCGCTGCACACCAACCTGGTGATTTTCGCCTTCGGTGGTTGTGCGTTATTTGCCACTTCCTACTATGTCGTGCAGCGAACCTGCCAGACGCGACTGATCTCCGATGGCCTCGCCGCCTTCACCTTCTGGGGCTGGCAAGCCGTGATCCTCGGCGCCATCATCACCCTGCCGCTGGGCTACACCACCACCAAGGAATACGCCGAGCTGGAATGGCCGATCGCGATTTTGCTCGCCATCGTCTGGGTGACCTATGCCGTGGTGTTCTTTGGCACCATCGTCAAGCGCAAGACCAAGCACATCTATGTGGGCAACTGGTTCTACGGTGCCTTCATCCTGGTGACGGCGATGCTGCACATCGTCAACCACGCATCCTTGCCGGTGAGCTGGTTCAAGTCCTACTCGGCCTATGCCGGGGCAACCGACGCGATGATCCAGTGGTGGTACGGCCACAACGCTGTAGGGTTCTTCCTCACCACCGGTTTCCTGGGGATGATGTACTACTTCGTGCCCAAGCAGGCCGAACGCCCGATCTACTCGTATCGCCTGTCCATCGTGCACTTCTGGGCGCTGATCACCCTGTACATCTGGGCAGGTCCCCACCACCTGCACTACACCGCGTTGCCGGACTGGGCGCAGTCGTTGGGCATGGCCATGTCGATCATCCTGCTGGCACCCAGCTGGGGCGGCATGATCAACGGCATGATGACGCTGTCAGGCGCCTGGCATAAATTGCGCACCGACCCGATCCTGCGCTTTCTGGTGGTATCGCTGGCGTTCTACGGCATGTCGACCTTCGAAGGCCCGATGATGGCCATCAAGACGGTCAACTCGCTGTCCCACTACACCGACTGGACCATCGGCCACGTACACGCCGGCGCGCTCGGCTGGGTGGCGATGATCTCCATCGGCGCGCTGTACCACATGATCCCCAAACTGTTCGGCCGTGTGCAGATGCACAGTGTCGGGCTGATCAACGCGCACTTCTGGCTGGCCACCATCGGCACCGTGCTCTACATCGCCTCGATGTGGGTCAACGGCATCACCCAGGGCCTGATGTGGCGCGCCATCAACGATGACGGCACCCTCACCTACTCCTTCGTCGAAGCGCTGCAAGCCAGCCATCCGGGTTACATCGTGCGCGCCCTGGGCGGTGCATTCTTTGCCTCCGGCATGTTCCTGATGGCCTACAACGTCTGGCGCACCGTGCGTGCCTCCGACCCGGTAGAAGCCGAAGCCGCCGCCAAGATCGCCGTTGTGGGAGCTCACTGATGAAGCATGAAGTAGTCGAGAAGAATATCGGCCTGCTGGCCTTCTTCATGGTCATCGCCGTGAGTATCGGCGGCCTGACCCAGATCGTTCCGTTGTTTTTCCAGGACGTGACCAACAAGCCGGTCGAAGGCATGAAGCCGCGCACCGCCCTTGAAGTGGAAGGCCGCGATGTCTACATCGCCAACGGCTGTGTGGGTTGTCACTCGCAGATGATCCGCCCGTTCCGCGCCGAAACCGAACGTTACGGCCACTACTCGGTGGCCGGTGAAAGCGTGTGGGACCACCCGTTCCTGTGGGGTTCCAAACGTACCGGCCCGGACCTCGCCCGTGTCGGCGGACGCTACTCCGATGACTGGCAGCGCGCGCACCTGTACAACCCGCGCAACGTAGTGCCTGAGTCGAAAATGCCGGCGTACCCGTTCCTGGTGGAAAACAAGCTCGACGGCAAGGACACCGCCAAGAAGCTCGAAGTCTTGCGCACCCTGGGCGTGCCCTACACCGATGAAGACATCGCCGGTGCAGCCGCTGCCGTGAAGGGCAAGACCGAAATGGACGCATTGGTGGCCTACCTGCAAGGCCTTGGCACCATCATCAAAAGCAAACGGTGATCTTCATGGATATCGGGATGATTCGTGGCCTGGGCACCGTTGTGGTGATGGTGGCCTTTGTCGGCCTGGCGCTGTGGGTGTTCAGCCCACGCCGCAAGTCGGAGTTTGACGACGCGACCATGCTGCCCTTTGCAGATGATCCCGAGGCCATCAAGCACGTCGAGCAAGCTTCTAGGAGTAACAAAGAATGACTACGTTCTGGAGTCTGTACGTCACAGTCCTCAGTCTGGGTACCATCTTCGCCCTGACCTGGCTGCTGCTGTCGACCCGCAAGGGCCAGCGCACCGAACAGACGGACGAGACCGTCGGCCACTCGTTCGACGGTATCGAGGAGTACGACAACCCACTGCCCAAGTGGTGGTTCATGCTGTTCGTCGGCACCATCATTTTTGCCCTCGGCTACCTGGCGCTGTACCCCGGCCTGGGCAACTGGAAAGGCCTGTTGCCGGGCTACAACTACCTCGACAACGACAAGCAAACGCCCTTCGCCAACGGCCAGACCGGCTGGACCGGCGTACACGAATGGGAAAAGGAGATGGCCAAGTCGGACGCCAAGTTCGGCCCGATCTTTGCCAAATTCGCCGCAATGCCGATTGAGGAAGTCGCCAAAGACCCGCAAGCCTTGAAGATGGGCGGCCGTTTGTTCGCCTCCAACTGCTCGGTGTGCCACGGCTCCGACGCCAAGGGCGCCTACGGCTTTCCCAACCTGACCGACGCCGACTGGCGCTGGGGCGGCGAGCCGGCCACCATCAAAGAGACGATCATGAAAGGCCGCCACGCGGTGATGCCGGCCTGGGCCGAGGTCATTGGCGAGCAAGGCGTGGCCGACGTCGCGGGCTTTGTGGTGACCAACCTCGATGGCCGCAAACTGCCGGAAGGCACCAAGGCCGATGTGGCCAACGGCGCGAAACTCTTCGCCGCCAACTGCGTGGCCTGCCACGGCCCGGCCGGTAAAGGCACGCCAGCAATGGGCGCGCCAGACCTGACTCACCCTGGCGCATTCATCTACGGCTCAAGCTTCGCGCAACTGCAGCAGACCATTCGTTATGGCCGTCAGGGCCAGATGCCGGCGCAGGAGTTGCTGCAAGGCAATGACAAGGTGCACTTGCTGGCGGCGTATGTTTACAGTTTATCCCATGGGGAAAAAACACCTGATCCGCAGTAAAGTTGACAGATAAAAAAGCCCCGCCACTTTTCGTTGGCGAGGCTTTTTCATGCATAAGCAGCAAGTCAGGCACATCGCCCGCTGCAACTTTTTCGCGACATCAATGCGCCGCCTATTTATTCAACATCAACACTGGAGCGGTTTGGCACTTTAGTAGAACTCCAATCTTTCAATATTTCGGCTTGCATGAATTGTGTTCTTGTGCTCCGCCGCAATGAGGCCGTGAATTTACCGGTGCGGGCGCAGTCAGACGCAATGGGTGCGAGCCTATAAAACTTTCTATATTGGCGCGCTTGATCACACCATCAGACTTATCATAAAGCGTTGGGGACGACCCATTTATAACATCCAGCTTAATGAGGAAGCCTGGCAGCATAAACATTTTCTTGGCTAATGCTTGATGCGCTTTTGACACCCCCGGTTTCTCGCCGGTGGCCACGGCCCAGAGCGACTTGAGTGTAATGCTCCCGGGCAACTTGGGATCTTCGAATATTTCAAAGTCATGCGCCAAATTTATCGCCGCCCTCAGCTCTGCAGCGGCACGAGTCTCAACGGGTGCTGGCGGCCTACTTGGAATTTTACCTGGGCGTGACCATGGAAGTGTGCACGGAAATCCGTGCGAATATGGAGTAATAGCAGTCATTTTTCACCTCAACATAAAAAGAGATCTGCGACCTTGCGCAGATATCTGATTATTCGCAAAAAGCATCCAACAGTTCCGCCCAGAAAAACAAAATTACACGTTTACTCTCAGCCGCCCTATTACGCAGATCAACATTGAATATATAAATAAAATATATATTTACCGCTTACCGACCGACTATTATCCTAGCGGGAATACTTTGCACTTCATGTGCTAATTCTTTATAAATCGCACAACAAAAAAACACATAACCGATTCAGTCAATGAACGTGACGCGCTGATTGCCACCCGAGCATTGAGGCATAGGCTTTACGTCGTCACCCGTACGCCAGCGACGTCAGATTCAACGGTCCCCCACTGACCGATCCAAAGGACGAATGACCTGCCTACCCACAAAAACCGGCCATACTTCCCAAGTCAATTGATCCAGATCACGTACACCATCAATTGATTTCCCCCAACGCGACCAAAGGTCGCACCTGTTCAGCTGTACTAGAGGCGTATCATTACGCCACTGCAACACCCCCAATTTGACCCCGGTTGGCACGTACTGGCCGAGGCAAATCTCCACCGCCGTGGGATGCAATGATGAGCAACCAGATACCGGTACATGACGTTACCCCGCCTGCCAAAAACGCGAGCAGCTCTGACACCAAGACTGTCGACCTCTACGCCTCGCGCGAGAAAATCTACACCCGCGCCTTCACCGGCTTGTTCCGCAACTTGCGCATGCTCGGCGGCGCCGGTTTGTTCCTGCTCTACTTCGGCACCGTGTGGCTGAACTGGGGTGGCCACCAAGCGGTGTGGTGGAACCTGCCGGAACGTAAATTCTTCATTTTTGGCGCGACCTTCTGGCCCCAGGATTTCATCCTGCTCTCGGGCATTCTTATTGTTGCGGCCTTTGGCCTGTTCTTTATCACCGTGTACGCCGGGCGCGTGTGGTGCGGTTATACCTGCCCGCAAAGCGTGTGGACGTGGATCTTCATGTGGTGCGAAAAGGTCACCGAAGGCGACCGCAACCAGCGCATCAAGCTCGACAAAGCGCCGATGGGCGCGAACAAATTCCTGCGCAAATTCAGCAAGCACACACTGTGGCTGCTGATCGGCTTTGTCACCGGCATGACCTTCGTCGGCTACTTCTCGCCCATCCGCGAACTGGTGTTCGACTTCTTCACTGGCCAGGCCGATGGCTGGTCGTATTTCTGGGTCGGTTTTTTCACCCTGGCTACCTACGGCAACGCCGGCTGGTTGCGCGAACAGGTGTGCATCTACATGTGCCCGTATGCACGTTTTCAGAGCGTGATGTTCGACAAAGACACCCTGATCGTGTCCTACGACCCGCGCCGTGGCGAAGTGCGTGGCCCACGCAAAAAGGGCATCGACTACAAGGCTCAGGGCCTGGGCGATTGCATCGATTGCACGATGTGCGTGCAGGTGTGCCCTACTGGCATCGACATCCGTGACGGCCTGCAAATCGAGTGCATCGGCTGCGCCGCCTGTATCGACGCCTGCGACAACATCATGGACAAGATGGACTACCCACGCGGCCTGATCAGCTACACCACCGAGCACAACCTTTCCGGGCAGAAAACCCATAAGCTGCGCCCGCGCCTGATCGGTTATGCCTTGGTGCTGCTGGCGATGATCGGTCTGTTGGCCGGTGCATTTTTCATGCGCTCGCTGGTGGGCTTCGACGTCAGCAAAGACCGCGTGCTCTACCGCGAAAACGCCGAAGGCCGCATCGAAAACGTCTACAGCCTGAAGATCATGAACAAGGACCAGCGCGACCACACTTACGTGCTTGACGCCTCGGGCTTGCCCGACCTCAAGCTGCAAGGCCGGCGCGAGATCAAGGTCGCCGCCGGGGACATCTTCACCATGCCGGTAGAGCTGTCCAGCGCCCCTGAGCAACTGCCATCGAGCACCAACGAGGTGAAATTCATACTCAGGGATGCCGATGACGACAGCGTCCACATTGAAGCCAAGAGCCGATTCATCGGCCCACAAGTCCGCTAATAAAAGAGAGCACGACAATGCCCGCAGCTACTGCCGCAAGCCCTTGGTACAAGCACCTCTGGCCCTGGATCATTATTGGGATCCTGGCCTGCTCGGTGACCTTGACCTTGTCCATGGTGACCATTGCGGTGAAGAACCCGGACAACCTGGTCAACGACAACTATTACGAGGCCGGCAAAGGCATCAACCGCTCCCTGGACCGTGAGCGGCTGGCCCAGACCCTGCAACTGCGCGGCAAGCTGCACCTGGACGAGCTCACCGGTGAAGTCGAACTGCAACTGACCGGCTACAGCAACCCGAACACTCTGGAACTGAACCTGATTTCCCCGACCCAGCCGGAGAAAGACCGCAAGATCAACCTGACCCGCAGCGACAGCGAACCCGGCCGCTACATCGGCCAGGTCACCGACAAGGTAGAGGGCCGGCGCTTCGTGGAATTGCTCGGCGTGGAGGGCGACAAGACCTGGCGCCTGTTCGAAGAAGAAGAGGTCAGCCACGACAAGGACTTGCTGCTGGGTGATGAACCATTGCAGGGTGCCGAAGACCTGAAAAAGTAGCTTGATCGTTCCCACGCTCCGCGTGGTAATGCAGCCCGTGACGCTCTGCGTCACAAAAGCGGACGCGGAGCGTCCAGCGAGGCGTTCCCACGCAGAGCGTGGGAACGATCTGTGGAATTGAACCATGACCAGCCCAACCCCCTGCTACCACTGCGCCCTGCCCGTCCCGCCCGGCAGCCGGTTTACCACCGAAATCCTCGGCGCGCGCCGCGAACTGTGCTGCCCAGGCTGCCAGGCAGTGGCCGAAGCGATTGTAGCCGGTGGGTTGCAAAGCTATTACCAGCACCGCAGCGAAGCCTCGGCCAACCCTGAGGCGTTGCCGGTGCAACTCGTCGACGAACTGGCGCTGTACGACCGCGCCGACGTGCAACAACCCTTTGTGCGCCACGAGGGCGAGCTGGCTGAAACCACTCTGCTGATGGAAGGCATCAGCTGCGCCGCCTGTGGCTGGCTGATCGAGAAACACTTGTGCAGCCTGCCCGCCGTCGCCGAGGCGCGACTGAACCTGTCCAATCACCGCCTGCACGTGCGCTGGGCCGACGGGCAATTGCCGCTGAGCCAGGTGCTCAGCGAGCTGCGCCATATCGGCTATGCCGCCCACCCTTACCAGGCCGATCGCGCCGCCGAGCAACTGGCCAGCGAAAACCGCCGGGCCTTGCGCCAACTGGGCGTGGCAGGGTTGCTGTGGTTCCAGGCGATGATGGCGACCATGGCGACCTGGCCGGAATTCAATATCGACCTGAGCCCGGAGTTGCACGTGATCCTGCGCTGGGTGGCGATGTTTCTGACCACGCCCATCGTGTTCTACAGCTGTGCGCCGTTCTTCAAAGGCGCCCTGCGCGACCTGCGCACGCGCCACCTGACTATGGATGTGTCGGTGTCCCTGGCGATTGGCGGCGCGTACCTGGCGGGTATCTGGACGGCCATCACCGGTACCGGCGAGCTGTACTTCGACGCGGTGGGTATGTTCGCGCTGTTCCTGCTCGCCGGGCGCTATCTGGAGCGCCGGGCGCGGGAGCGCACCGCCGCCGCCACCGCGCAGTTGGTCAACCTGTTGCCGGCTTCGTGCTTACGGCTTAAAGGTGACAATCAGAGCGAGCGCATCCTGCTCAGCGAATTGGCCGTGGGCGACCGCGTACTGGTGCATCCAGGCGCCGTGCTGCCGGCCGACGGAGTGATTCTCGACGGCCAGTCGAGCATTGATGAATCCCTGCTCACCGGCGAATACCTGCCGCAGCCGCGCAACGTCGGCGATGCGGTCACCGCCGGCACACTCAACGTCGAAGGTGCGCTGAGCGTCGAAGTGCGCGCCTTGGGGCATGACACCCGCCTGTCTGCCATCGTGCGCCTGCTGGAACGGGCCCAGGCCGAGAAACCGCGCCTGGCGCAAATCGCCGACCGCGCTGCCCAGTGGTTTCTGCTGTGCTCGCTGATCGCGGCCGCGCTGATCGGCCTGCTGTGGTGGGAGCTGGACGCGTCACGGGCGTTCTGGATTGTGTTGGCGATGCTGGTGGCAACCTGCCCCTGCGCGTTGTCCCTGGCCACACCGACCGCCCTCACCGCTGCCACCGGCACGCTGCACAAACTCGGGTTGCTGCTGACCCGCGGCCATGTGCTGGAAGGCCTGAACCAGATCGACACGGTGATTTTCGACAAGACCGGCACCCTCACCGAAGGCCGCCTGGCCGTGCGTGCCATCCGCCCGTTGAGCGCACTGAACAGCGATGATTGCCTGGGCCTCGCCGCCGCGCTGGAAAACCGCTCCGAACACCCGATTGCCCGTGCCTTCGGGCGTGCGCCGCTGGCCGCCGAGGAAGTCCTGAGCTTCCCGGGCCTGGGCCTGGAAGGTCGTGTGGGCGAGCGCCAATTGCGCATCGGCCAGCCTGGCTTTGTGTGCCAATTGAGCGGCTGCGCAATTCCCGCTTCGCCGCACGAAGCAGGCCAATGGCTGCTGCTGGGCGACGGTAACGGCGCCCTCGCCTGGTTCGTGCTGGACGACCGCCTGCGCAGCGATGCGCCCGCCCTGCTGGCTGCGTGCAAAGCGCGAGGCTGGCGCACGCTGCTGCTGTCGGGCGACAGCTCGCCGATGGTCGCCAGTGTCGCGCTGGAGCTTGGCATCGACGAGGCCAAAGGCGGCTTGCGCCCCGACGACAAACTGCAGGTGCTGCAACAATTGCACCAGCAAGGCCGCAAGGTGCTGATGCTCGGCGACGGCGTCAACGATGTGCCGGTGCTCGCCGCCGCCGATATCAGCGTGGCGATGGGTTCGGCCACCGACCTGGCAAAAACCAGCGCCGATGCCGTGCTGTTGTCCAACCGCCTGGATGCATTGGTGCAGGCATTTACCCTGGCGCGACGCACCCGCCGAGTTATCCTTGAAAACCTGCTGTGGGCCGGGCTGTACAATGGCCTTATGCTGCCGTTTGCCGCCCTCGGTTGGATCACCCCGATCTGGGCCGCGATCGGCATGTCGCTCAGCTCGTTGACCGTGGTGCTCAACGCCTTGCGCCTGACCCGCCTGCCGAGCCCGCAGGTTAGCAGTGCCACCTTAGTCACCCGCCCGCTGCCGGCTTGAGCCGCGCGGGCCTGGAGTACAGATGCCAGCTCTCTACGTGATGATTCCGGCGGCGCTGCTGTTAGTGGGCGTGGCCATTTACATTTTCTTCTGGGCGGTGGACAGCGGCCAGTACGACGACCTCGACGGCCCGGCCCACAGCGTGCTGTTCGACGATCAGGACCCGAACCACCTGGCGGGCGTCGACGAAGCCAACCGGGCCGAGCAACCGCCCAAAGACCCGCCCCATGCTTGAGCTGGCGCCACTGCTGGTCTCGGCCTTGATCCTCGGGCTCTTGGGCGGCGGCCATTGCCTGGGCATGTGCGGCGGGCTGATGGGCGCGCTGACCCTGGCAATCCCCAAAGAACAACGCAGCCGCCGTTTTCGCCTGCTGCTCGCCTACAACCTGGGGCGTATCCTCAGCTACGCCGCTGCCGGGTTATTGATCGGCCTGGCCGGCTGGGCGGTGGCCAACAGCCCGGCGGCGATGTTTATGCGCGTGCTCGCCGGGTTGTTGCTGATCAGCATGGGCTTGTACCTGGCCGGTTGGTGGAGCGGCCTCACCCGTATCGAAAGCCTCGGGCGCGGCCTGTGGCGCTACATACAGCCGGTCGCCAACCGTTTGCTGCCGGTGTCCAGCCTGCCACGCGCATTACTGCTGGGCGCGCTGTGGGGCTGGTTGCCGTGCGGGTTGGTCTACAGCACGCTGCTGTGGGCGGCGAGCCAGGGTAATGCGCTGGACAGTGCAGTGCTGATGCTGGCCTTCGGGCTTGGAACTTGGCCTGTACTGCTGGCTACTGGCTTGGCGGCGGAACGTGTCACTGCGGTGCTGCGCAAACGCAGCGTGCGTGTGGCCGGTGGCGTGCTGGTTATGCTCTTCGGCGTCTGGACGTTGCCAGGCCCGCATCAACACTGGCTAATGGGCCATTAAATCGCCATGTGGCATAGCGCCGCTCCCCGTTGATGCAAATCAAGATGGCACCGGCGGCGCGCCCCTAGACTCGGCCCACTAGCCAATCCGGGGGACCGCCCGCATGCTCGACGCCATTCGTTGGGACACAGATCTGATTCACCGCTACGACTTGGCGGGGCCGCGCTACACGTCCTACCCCACCGCCGTACAATTCGACAGCCAGGTCGGCACCTTCGACCTGCTCCACGCCCTGCGCGACAGCCGCAAGGCCGTACGGCCCTTGTCGCTGTATGTGCATGTGCCGTTTTGCGCGAACATCTGCTACTACTGCGCCTGCAACAAGGTCATCACCAAGGACCGTGGCCGTGCCCAGGCCTACCTGCAACGCCTGGAGCAGGAAATCCAGTTGGTGGCCTGCCACCTGGACCCGAAACAGCCCGTGGAGCAACTGCACTTCGGCGGCGGCACGCCGACCTTTCTCAGCCACGACGAACTGCGCCAAGTGATGACGCGCCTGCGCCAGCACTTCAACTTGCTCGATGACGATTCTGGCGACTACGGCATCGAAATCGACCCGCGCGAAGCCGACTGGGCGACCATGGGGCTGCTGCGTGAACTGGGCTTTAACCGCGTGAGCATCGGCCTGCAGGACCTGGACCCCGAGGTGCAGCGTGCGGTCAACCGCCTGCAAAGCCTGGAAGAAACCCGCGCAGTGATCGATGCGGCGCGTACCCTGCAATTTCGCTCGATCAATATCGACCTGATCTACGGTCTGCCCAAGCAATCGCCGCTGAATTTTGCGCGCACCGTCGAAGAAGTGATCAACCTGCAACCGGATCGCCTGTCGGTATTCAACTACGCGCACCTGCCCGAGCGCTTTATGCCGCAGCGGCGCATCAACAGCGACGAGTTGCCCTCACCGGCAGAAAAACTGCTGATGCTGCAAACCACCATCGAACAACTGACCCGCGCGGGCTACCGCTACATCGGCATGGACCACTTTGCCCTGCCGGATGACGAACTGGCCGTGGCCCAGGAAGAAGGCACGCTGCAGCGTAACTTCCAGGGCTATACCACCCACGGGCATTGCGATTTGATTGGGCTGGGTGTGTCGGCGATCAGCCAGATCGGCGACCTGTATTGCCAGAACAGCAGCGACCTCAATCACTATCAGAACGCCCTGGCCGGCGCGCAACTGGCTACCAGCCGTGGCTTGGTATGCACCACGGACGATCGTTTACGGCGGGAAGTGATTCAGCAGCTGATCTGCAATTTCAGCCTGGCATTCGAGCGGATCGAACAGGCCTTTAACATCGATTTTCGCGGCTATTTCGACGAACTCTGGCCACAGCTGGAGACAATGGCCGCCGACGGCCTGATCGAACTGGATGCACACGGCATTCGCGTATTGCCCGCCGGGCGCTTGCTCGTGCGCTCGGTGTGCATGGTGTTCGATGCCTACCTGGAGCACCAGAACAGGCAGCGATTCTCGCGGGTGATCTAAGGGCAGCTACTTCATTGCCAGGGCAGCGGTCTTAGCTGCGTCGCTCGCGCTCATGTCTTTCATCGCCTTAGTCAAAGACGTCTGCATGCCAACCAAGCTGGCTTGTAAGGCGCTCAACGCACTTTGCAGACCGGAGAGGCGGGCTCGCATCTGATCAGGGCTGAGGTTTTTATCTGCCATCAGCGCAGCCATCTCAGCCTGCTTCTCGGCAATCTGCTTTTTGATCTCACGAATCATCTTCAGCAGATTCTTGACGTTATCCGCCAGGCCGCTGTCGTCGATATCGCTGTTGGAGGTTTTCTCATCCGCCGCAGCTTTCATCGCCGCGCCGGAAATTGTAACCGCCACACCTTCGACCGCCGCGGAATCAACCTGCGGTGTCGAAGCGCTGTTGGTGTTGTCTGCCACCGCGTCCTTTTGGGGTTGTGGCGCAGCAGGAATACGAATACTTGAAGGATTGACACCCATGATGGAAGACATGGCTCTGGTCCACGGTTATTGAGTTGTGATCTTGTATCGACCCCGATACAAAAAGCTTTATATCTTTGCTGCTTTTTTGTACACGCTGGCCTCACAGTCCCCCGGTGCGTTACCCTTACGTCTTATGTGTGTTTTCCCACAAGGATTTAAGAAATGTCCGAGCCAGTTAAACTGCGCGCTCACAGCCAGGCTCACTGCAAGGATTGCAGCCTGGCCCCCCTCTGCCTGCCACTTTCGTTGAATTTGGAAGACATGGAAGCGCTGGACGAAATTGTTAAACGCGGTCGTCCGCTGAAAAAAGGCGAGTTTCTGTTTCGCCAGGGCGACAAGTTCGATTCCGTTTATGCAGTACGTTCAGGCGCGTTGAAGACCTTCAGCCTTAGCGACGGCGGCGAAGAGCAGATCACCGGCTTCCACCTGCCCAGCGAGCTGGTCGGGTTGTCCGGCATGGACACCGAGATTCACCCGGTGTCGGCCCAGGCCCTGGAGACGACCTCGGTGTGCGAAATCCCCTTCGAGCGCCTGGATGAATTGGCCCTGCAACTGCCGCAACTGCGCCGCCAGTTGATGCGGGTGATGAGCCGCGAGATCCGTGACGACCAACAGATGATGTTGCTGCTGTCGAAGAAAACCGCCGACGAGCGCATTGCCACGTTTTTGGTCAACCTGTCGGCACGTTTCCGTGCCCGTGGCTTCTCGGCCAACCAGTTCCGCCTGAGCATGTCGCGCAACGAAATCGGCAATTACCTGGGCCTGGCGGTGGAAACCGTATCCCGTGTGTTTACCCGTTTCCAGCAAAACGAGCTGATTGCCGCCGAAGGCAAGGAAGTGCATATCCTCGACCCGATCCAGCTGTGCGCACTGGCCGGAGGCTCGCTGGAAGTCTGAGGCAGACGCTTGCGGCCGCGCCAATCGGCAAGGCCGCAGGTATACTTCGAGTCCGTTTTCCGCTCCCAGGACTCTTCGACGATGACCTTCGATTCGTTCGACATCAAATCCCTGATCCGCCCCGTCATCGACTTCCCCAAGCCTGGGGTGATCTTTCGTGACATCACTCCGTTGTTCCAATCGCCCCGCGCCCTGCGCCTGGTGGCCGACAGTTTTGCCCAGCGTTATGTCGAGGCCGACTTTACCCACATCGGCGCGATGGATGCCCGTGGCTTCCTGATCGGTTCGATCATCGCCTACCAGTTGAACAAACCGCTGATCCTGTTCCGCAAACAGGGCAAGCTGCCGGCTGACGTGCTGGCTGAGGGCTACCAGACCGAATACGGCGAAGCCTTTCTCGAAGTGCACGCCGACAGCCTGTGTGACGGCGACTCGGTGCTGATGTTCGATGACCTGATCGCCACCGGCGGCACCTTGATTGCGGCGGCAAACCTGGTACGGCGCATGGGCGCGAAGATCTTCGAAGCGGCGGCGATTATTGACCTGCCGGAGCTGGGTGGTTCGCAGCGCCTGCAGGATATGGGCATTCCGACGTTTTGCCTGACGCAGTTTGGGTTGACCGAGAGATAAGGGTTGTCAGTACTGACGCCTTCGCGAGCAAGCCCGCTCCCACATTTTGAAATGCATTCCAAGTGTGGGAGCGGGCTTGCTCGCGAAGAGGCCCTCAAGGACACCCCACATCACAACCCCATCTGCTTGCTGATGATTTCGTTCATCACCTCACGGGTGCCACCGCCGATAGACAGAATGCGGTTATCCCGATACAGCCGCTCCACCAGGCTGCCTCGCATATAGCCCTGCCCACCCAGGATCTGTACCGCGTCATAGGTCACCCGATCAGCCGTATCAGTGGCCAGGTTCTTGGCCATGGAAATCTCCTTGATCACACTCTTGCCGGCCGCCATCTTCGCCGCCTGGCGGTAGGTAAACTCGCGGGAGACTTCCACTGACGTAGCCATTTCCGCCAATCGATGCTTGAGCACCTGGAATTTGCCGATGGGTTTGCCGAAAGCTTCACGCTGGCTCGCCCACTTGAGGCTTTCTTCCAGGGCGAGCTGCGCGGTCATGTTCGCCATCAGCGCCAGCGCCAGGCGTTCACTCTGGAAGTTACCCATGATGCAGGCGAAGCCCATGTTCTCGACGCCGATCAAGTTGCCTACCGGCACGCGGCAATCGTCGAAGAACAATTCAGCCGTGTCCGACGCCCACCAGCCCATTTTCTTCAGCGGCTGGCCGACGGTGAAGCCGGGCGTGTGTTTTTCGATCAGCAACAGGCTGATGCCGCCAAAACCCGGCCCGCCGGTGCGCACGGCCACCGTGTAGAAGTCGGCGCGAATGCCGCTGGTGATAAAGGTTTTGCTGCCGCTGACGCGGTAATAGTCGCCATCGCGAATGGCGCGGGTTTGCAGGTTGGCCACATCGGAGCCGCCACCGGGTTCGGTGACGGCCAAGGCGATGATCTTCTCACCGGCCAGCACTTGCGGCGCAACCCGCTCACGCACCTCGGGGCGCGCCCATTTGACGACCGGCGGCAGGCCAATATCCAGCGAACCCAGGCCCGCTACCACGCCACCAGAACCGCAACGCATCAGCTCTTCGCTGGCGGCGACCTTGGCGAACAGGTCGCCTTCGTGGCTGCCGCCCAGGCTTTCGGGGTAGCCGATGCCCAGGATCCCTGCTGCGCCCGCCTTGAGGTACAGCTCGCGGGGAAAGCTCTCAGCCTCCTCCCATTGCTCGATGCCCGGCAACATTTCGCGCTCGACAAAACGGCGCACGCTGTCGCGGACCAATTGGTGGCTGGGGTCGAAGTAGTCCTGATAGGCAGACATCGGCAAGCTCCACGGTGAGGTGGAGAGAACTTACCAAGCGCTTGCTTGGTTATCAACATATCCGTGGCAACACAAAACCACTGTGGGAGCGGGCTTGCTCGCGAATGCGGAGTGTCAGTCACAGATTGATCCACCGCATTCGCGAGCAAGCCCGCTCCCACATTTTGAACTGTGTGGTTGTTTAAAGCGCGATCGGCTTGCGACCGGCAAACGAGTGCGCCAGCGTGCCGCCATCCACCAATTCCAGCTCGCCACCCAACGGCACGCCATGGGCAATACGCGAGGTGATCAAACCCTTGTTGGTCAGCAACTGGGCGATGTAATGCGCGGTCGCCTCGCCCTCCACCGTTGGGTTAGTCGCCAGGATCACCTCGGTAAACGTGCCCTGCTCTTCAATGCGTGTCACCAGTTGCGGGATGCCGATGGCTTCCGGGCCCAAGCCATCGAGCGGCGAAAGGTGCCCCTTGAGCACGAAGTAGCGCCCGCGATAGCCGGTCTGCTCCACGGCATACACGTCCATCGGCCCTTCAACGACGCACAGCAAGGTGTCGTCGCGACGTGGGTCGGCGCATTGCGGGCACAGGTCTTCTTCGGTGAGGGTGCGGCACTGGCGGCAGTGGCCGACGCCGGTCATGGCCTGGCTCAAGGCCTGGGCCAACCGCGTGCCGCCGCTGCGATCACGCTCCAGCAGTTGCAGAGCCATACGCTGGGCGGTTTTCTGGCCCACGCCCGGCAAAGTGCGCAGGGCGTCGATCAGTTGGCGAATCAGGGGGCTGAAGCTCATGGGCGAAGGGTCCGACAAAACAACGAGACGCGGTTTATACCCGCGCCTCGGATTAGCGTCAAATGCTCAATCCTGCGCGACGCGCACCACCAACTTGCCGAAGTTGCGCCCCTCGAGCAAACCGATAAAGGCTTCGGGTGCCTGTTCCAGGCCGTCGACCACGTCTTCGCGGAACTTGATCTTGCCGTCGCGCACCCACGGCGCCATGGCGCTGAGGAATTCGGGCTGGCGATCGCCGTAGTCGTCGAACACGATAAAGCCCTGGATGCGCACGCGCTTGGTCAACAAGGTGCGTTGCAGTGCCGGCAGCCGATCAGGCCCGCTGGGGGCTTCATGGGCGTTGTAGCCGGCGATCAGGCCGCACAGCGGAATGCGCGCCTTGGGGTTGAGCAGCGGCAGCACGGCATCGAAGACTTTGCCGCCGACGTTTTCAAAGTAGATGTCCACGCCTTTGAAACAGGCCAACGCCAGCTCATGGGCAAAATCGGCGCTCTTGTGGTCGATACAGGCGTCAAAGCCCAGCTCATCGACCACATAACGGCACTTGTCCGCACCGCCGGCAATACCCACCACGCGCAAACCCTTGAGCTTGGCCACCTGCCCGACCACCGAGCCCACCGCGCCAGAGGCAGCCGCCACTACCAGGGTTTCCCCGGCCTGGGGCTGGCCAATGTCCATCAGGCCCATGTAGGCGGTCATGCCGGGCATGCCCAAGACGCCCAATGCCATCGAGGGGCTGGCCAGGCCTTTGGGCACCGGGATCAGGTTGTGCCCGTCGGATATGCTATGGCTCTGCCAGCCGGTGGAACCTACTACCAGGTCACCTACACCGAACTTCGGGTTACGCGATTGCTCGATACGGCTGACAGCACCACCGGTCATCACTTCGTCGATTTCCACCGGAGCTGCGTAGGACGGCGCATCACTCATGCGTCCACGCATGTAGGGGTCGAGGGACAGGTACAGGGTTTTGAGCAACACCTGGCCATCAGCCAATTCCGGCAGGTTCACGCGTTCCAGGCGAAAGTTTTCCGGCGTGGGTGCGCCTTGCGGGCGCGAGACCAAGACAATGCGTTGGTTAAGAATGGGCTCTTGAGGCATGAGGGGCTCCTTTAACGAATCTTTCGGTATAGGGTGCAGACCCTGCGTGCCATGCCAGGGTTCATATTAGACGCGCAGCGTCTTGGGGCGGCATTCCCACGCAGAGCGTGGGAACGATCACAGCACAAACAAAAATGCCAGGCGCGATGCCTGGCATTTGAGTCTAGCTAACGCTGCACGATCAGAACGGCAGCTTCATGCCCGGCGGCAGTTGCATGCCGGCGGTGACGCCACCCATTTTTTCCTGGCTGTTGGCTTCGATCTTGCGCACGGCGTCGTTGACGGCCGAGGCGAACAGCGCTTCGAGCATTTCCAGGTCATCTTCGCCGACACCAGGCAATACGCTTGGGTCGATGCTCACACGCTTGATGTCGTGACGACCGGTCATCACCACGCTGACCATATCGCCACCGGCTTTACCGGTGACTTCGGCGTTGGCCAGTTCTTCCTGCATCTTGGCCATCTTTTCCTGCATCTGCTGCGCCTGCTTCATCAGGCCGGCCATGCCACCTTTCATCATGGGAATCACCTCAAAGTACGTAGATCAATCAATTAGTAGCCCGGTTTTATGACGCTTGGGGCACCGGGGCTTCGACAGGTTCAATAGTATCGTGACGCACCACCGCACCGAACTGTTGCATCAACTGTTGGATGAGCGGATCGCCATGGATCGAGTCTTCAGCCTCACGCTGACGGTTGATGCGCTTACGAGTCGCCGCCTGGGCCGGGGTTTCCTGCTCGGGCTTGATCAGTTCGATGGCGATGGTCAACGTGCGTTCATGGTACTGGTTGAGCGCATCGTTGAGTCGGCGTTGCTGGGTGGCGTTGAACAGGGCGCTGTGGGCCGGGTCCAGGTGCAACAGCCAGTGGTCGCCCTCGATGGAGATCAAGGTACAGTTGGCGGCGATGCTGCCGGTCATGCCGGAGATTGGCAATTTCGGAAACAATTCCAACCATTGCAACGCCAGGCCGGTGGCCGGGGCGGCAGCGGGTTCCGCTTCGGGCTCGGGGGCCGGCTCGGCGGTGTGCTCGCTGGCCAAGTCGTCCAGGTAGCTGTAGGCCGAGTCCATGTCCGGCTCGATGTAATCTTCGTCCAGCGGCGGCTCGTCATCAAGGTCGATACCCGGCGTGGCCGCGTCTACCTGCGCGACAGTCGGCTCGGGAACCGGTGCCGACACCCATTCCGGCGCGTCCGGAACCGCGCTGTCCGGAGTCGGCGTGGGCATCGGCGTCAGTTCGGGCTGCTCGCCGGTGGTTTCCAGCACGGGCTCCACGGCAGGTACTTGCTCGACTTCAGGCTCAGGTTCAGCGTCGACCGGATCGTTCCAAGGAAGGTCAACCACCGGCGCGGGAGCAGGTTCAGGCTCAACCACGGGCGCAGGTTCGACCACCGGCGCGGCAACCACTGGTTCTGGCGCCGGAGCAACTGGCGCAGGTTCAGGTGCAGCAACTACTGGCGCGACTGCCGCCGCACCAGCCACTGGTTTGGCGGAATCAACTGTGGCCTGGCTGATCCCCACTGGCTTTAGCGGCTGTCTCGGTGCGTCTGCCGAGTCGGCGGGCCGGAAGGCCAGCATCCGCAGCAAAACCATTTCAAAGCCACCGCGCGGGTCCGGCGCCAGGGGCAGATCCCGGCGACCGATCAGGCCCATCTGGTAATAAAACTGCACATCTTCGGCCGGCAACGCCTGGGCCAGCGCCAACACGCGGTCGCGGTCGCCATGGCCGTTGTCGACACCTTCGGGCAACGCCTGGGCGATGGCCACGCGGTGCAGCACATTGAGGATTTCCGAGAGCACGCCGTTCCAGTCCGGGCCTTGCTCAGACAAGTGGCGCACGGCTTCGAGCAACGCCTTGGCGTCACCTTCGATCAGCGCGTGCAACACGTCGAACACTTGGCCGTGGTCCAGAGTGCCAAGCATGGCGCGCACATCTGCGGCCATGACCTTCCCTTCACCAAAGGCGATGGCCTGGTCGGTGAGGCTCATGGCGTCACGCATCGAACCGTCAGCGGCACGGCCGAGCAGCCACAAAGCGTCGTCTTCGAACGGCACGTTCTCGACGCCGAGCACATGGGTCAAATGCTCGACCACGCGCTCAGGCGTCATGTTTTTCAGGGAGAACTGCAGGCACCGCGACAAAATCGTTGCAGGAAGTTTCTGCGGGTCGGTGGTGGCCAGGATGAACTTAACGTAGGGCGGCGGCTCTTCCAGGGTCTTCAACAGCGCGTTGAAGGAATGGCTGGAAAGCATGTGCACTTCGTCGATCAGGTAGACCTTGAAGCGCCCACGGCTCGGCGCGTACTGCACGTTGTCGAGCAGCTCGCGGGTATCTTCGACCTTGGTGCGGCTCGCGGCGTCGATCTCGATCAGGTCGACAAAACGCCCTTCGTCGATCTCGCGGCATACCGAACAGGTGCCGCAGGGTGTCGACGTGATGCCGGTTTCACAGTTAAGGCACTTGGCAATAATGCGCGCGATAGTGGTCTTGCCCACCCCCCGAGTACCGGTGAACAGGTAGGCGTGGTGCAGCCGTTGGCTGTCCAAGGCATTGATCAGAGCCTTGAGCACATGGGTCTGGCCAACCATTTCGCGGAACGAGCGCGGACGCCATTTACGTGCAAGAACCTGATAACTCATCGAAAACCGTCGCAACTGGGAAGCGGAAGCCGGTAATGCTAGCGGAGCAAGGGGGAAATTGCATCCGGCACGCTCGTCTAATCTGACTAAGCTCTCCTGAATGGCCCCACAAAGGCCTGAACCCGGAGAGTGTATGCGCGTAGTCCTGGGCGCTTTATGGATGATTTCCGTAGTCAGCCTTGCGGCGCCCGCGCCGTTGCGTTTTTCGGTTTCCGACAGCTGGGCAATGCCCATGGCCCAGATAGAGGGCGGCCAGCCCACCCAGGGCATTTTGTATGACTTGATGTTGAGCCTGGCCACCCAGGTCGGGCGGCCAGCCGAGTTCCACGTGTTGGCGCGGGCACGTCTGGCCGGCGCGATGGCCCGCGCCGAGGTCGATGTGCGCTGCTATGTCGCCCAGGATTGGGTCGGCAACCTGTCCGGCGATTACACCTGGAGCGTGCCCTTGATGGTGCAACGCAATGTGCTGGTCAGTGCTCACGCCCTGCCGGTTCAGGTGGCCAAATTGGCACCGCAGGCCATTGGCACGGTGCTCAACTACCATTATGCCGTGCTCGAACCGCTGTTCGCCAGTGGCCAACTGACTCGCGACGATTCGCGCAGCGAAGAGTTAGTGCTGCATAAGCTGGTGGCCGCGCGTTTCGAATACGCCGTGATCAACGAATGGACCCTGGACCGTTTCAACCTGAAGCTGCCCGAAAACCTGCGGCTGCATAAGGTCGCGGTGATCGACGAACAAAGCCTGGGCTGCATCGTGCGTAATGACCCTGACGTGCCGGTGCAACGGATCTTGCGCACGCTGCTGAGGATGAAAATGTCGGGCGAGATCGACGACCTGATCAAACTCTACACCGGGGAAAATGCGCGACCGCTGCAGGCTCCTTACAAGAACACTCCTGACAAGAACTGACAAGGCTACCCCCTAGACTGGGCTCACTTAACCGCCCATTCTCAAGGAGCCTGCATGCACACCGTCGCCCATTACTTCCTGCTCTACGTCGACAGCCCGGCCACCAGCGCCAACTTCTATAGCCGCTTGCTCGGCAAGCCGCCGGTGGAGCTGAACCCGACGTTCGCCCTGTTCATCCTCGACAACGGCGTCAAGCTGGGGCTGTGGTCGCGTCACACCGTAGAGCCTGCGGCTCAGCTTACCGGCGGCGGCGGTGAGGTTGGTTTTTCGCTGGCGGACCCGACCGCCGTGGACGCCCTGCACGCTCAATGGGTAGAGCGCGGCGCAACCATCATCCAATCACCGACCCACCTGGACTTCGGCTACACCTTTGTCGCCGAGGACCTCGACGGCCACCGCCTGCGCGCGTTCAGCCTGAGCGATTGAGCGCCAGCGCCCTTCAAGGCTGATGGCGGCGACACTGGCCAACACGATCACCGCGCCGAGTATCACTTGCAGGGCAATGTGCTCGCCCAGCAGTGTCGAAGCCATCAGCATGGCCACTGGCGGAATCAGGTACATCGCTACCGAAGCGCGGCTGACGTCCACATGCTTGAGTACATAACCCCAGGCCAGGTACGCGAGGGCGCTGGGGAAAATCCCCAATACCAGCACCGAGAGGTTTTCCGGCAGTGGCGCCTGCGCCACCGCAGCCGGCAAGCCCGGCAGGTTCACACACAGCATCAAGGTGCCCGCCCACACCATGTAACACGCCATGGTCAGCGGGCTGTAGCGATGCGCGTAGTATTTCTGGATGGCGAAATACACGCTCCACGACACGGCCGCCAACAGGATCAGCAAGCCGCGCGGGTCGATATCACCGACGCCATGATCGCCCCAGATCACCACCAGCACACCGAGCAAGCCCAGCAAGACACAGCCCCAGCGCCAGACACTGACCCGTTCTTTCAAACAGAAAAACGCGATCACCACACTGAACAGTGGCGCCGACTGCGCCAGCACACTCGATGCCGCCGCCGTCACCCACTGTTGCCCGTAGTTGAGGCTGGTGTGGTGCAGGAACACGCCGAAAAAACCCAATACCAGCAACCACGGCAAATCCCGCACACGCGGGCGGCCGATGCCTACCGCCAGGGCGATGCCGCCCATGAACACCGACGCGATCAGAAACCTCAGCAACGCCAATTGACCAGGACTGTAGCTGTGCAGCCCCATATGCACGCCAATCGGCGAATAGGCCCAACAGAGGATCACGCCAGCGATGACTAGCGTAAGCTTTACGGGTGACGGGGCATTCATCGAAGGCATCCAGAGACTGAGAAGGAATACCTTCAGTCTTGAGCCGCGCAAAGCGCAGGACAATTAAGCGTTTCTGACTTCTGAAATCATTGGAACTGAGCAATGGAACTGGCCCAACTGAAAATGGTGCGCGCCGTGGCACAAACCGGCAGCGTGGCCCAGGCCGCGCTGCAATTGCACTGCGTGCCATCCAACATCACCACGCGCATCAAGCAGCTGGAAAGTGAGCTGGGCACGCCGCTGTTTATTCGCGCAGGCCGTGGGCTGGCTATCAGTGCCGCTGGTGAAATTTTCCTCGATTACTGCGAACGCATCCTGGCACTGGTGGATGAGTCCAAACGCGCCGTCGACGCCAACGCGATTCCGCGTGGCACCTTGCGCATCGGCGCGGTGGAATCCAGCGCCAGCGGCCGCCTGCCGCCACTGCTGGCCGAATACCACCGGCGTTACCCGGATGTCAGCCTGGAGCTGGTCACCGGCGCCTGGGCGCAACTGCTCGACGACCTGCAACACCATCGCCTCGATGTGGCGCTGGTGGCCTCGGGCGGCAAGCGCGCCAAGCTCGAACACAGCGTGGTCTACAGCGAGCGTCTGGTGCTGATCGCCAGCGCCTCCAGCGCGCCGATCAACAGCGCTGAAGACCTCGCCGGCCGTACCTTGCTGGTGTGGCCACCGGGCTGCCCGTATCGCGCGGCACTGGAGCACTGGATCAAACCGCACGCCTTCAAGCCGAGCATCGCCAGCTATGCCAGTTGGGGCACGATCATCGGCTGCGTCAGTGCGGGGATTGGCGTGGCCTTGGCGCCGGAAGGTATCCTGGCCCGCTATGAGCAGGCCAACCAACTGGCGTCCTACCGGTTCGAGGAATTGCAGGCCGTGGACAACCTGCTGTTCTGGCACACAGACACCCAGCGCCACCTGGCGCGGGATGCGTTTGCCGGGCTGCTGCGGGAAACGTTTGGTTAGTCGGCTTGCGGCGCAACCAGTCGTGCGTATTGGTCCTGGCTGATCCAGCCGGTGTAGGTATGGTCCTTGGCATTGGTGAACTCGACCCTGGCCCAGCCGTCCTTGAACGCCAGCACGCCGACCACATCATCCTTGACGATATACGGGCGCTTGGCCGCGTCGGCGTCAGGTTCATCCAACAAATAGGCCTTGTCGGCTGTCACCGTCACCAAGCCGATCCATTGCTTGCTGGCGGTTTGGGTCAAGTCCAGGCCGGTGGCGATTTCCGGCATCAGCACGCTGATGCAACCGGGATGCTCGCGCCCCTGCTCCACCGTCAAGGTCACGCCGTCGGAGGACGCTGCCACGCTGCCGGGGTAGGCCTTGTCGAGCCAGGTGGTGAGCGCTTCAGGCTGGCCTTGCAGGTAGAACGTGCAGCTGCGGGTCACGCCCTCGCCCAGCTCTTCTGCGTAGTAGCCTTCGACCTGATGCTCAGGCGTGACCGCCAGCATCAGCCCTTCGTACTTGCCGGAGTGCAATTCGGCGGCACCTGCCAAGGTGGGCGCCAAGGCGCACAACGACAACACACTCAACGCTAGAATACGGCTCATCTTATTTCTTCCCTTCCAATGCTTCGTAGGCCTTTTTGATACGGCTGTCGTAGTCGCCGTAATCCTTGCCGTTATAGTTACGCGCCATGGCCACGTAATCTTTATCTTTCATGGCCTTGATCAGGGCCGGGCTCTGGCTGCAAAAACCGATAAACGCTTTTAATTGGTTACCGGCATTGATCTTCAGCGCTGCGGCGAATTCAAACACCGTCTTGTAACCGCAGGAGGTGTAGTTGAACCCCATTATTTGAAACATGCCCCAGGACGCCGACATCAATGCCGCCTCCTGATCCAGCGCAAACGCGGTGGCCATGGTCTCCCAGGCCTTGGTCTGATCCTTGTTATTGACCTGCCACTGCGGCCCGGCCTTTCTCACGTAGATATAAGACAGCAGCGGGTGCGCCTGGTCGTAGATATGCTTGGTGTACTTGCGAAACAAGTGCCCTTCAAAGGCAATCACCGGCAACTTGGCCGGCCCGAAACCGGAACGCCCGCCGGATTCGACCGTGGCGAACGCCTTGATGATATTCACCGAAATACCGCTGCCCAACTGTGTGGCGGCGCTCTGAAAGTCGGTGTCGGTCAATGTCATGCCGCCGTCACACGTAGCCTGGAGCATCAGCTGCCGGTTGCGCCGCTCGGCTTCGATCATGGCGCGCATGCGCTCCAGGTACACATTCACCGTGGCCTGGACCGCATCGCCGCTGTTATTGCCAAACGCGTTGAGAAAGCTGGGAATGCGCATCGCCGGGAAAGCTTTTACCGGCACTTTCACCGCCTCTTCGATCAGGCTGTTAAAGGTGCGACCAGTGGGGTCGATCACACCGTCGGGGTGCGCATACTTGAGATGCCGGAACTGGTACTGGCTGATGCACTGCACCAATTGGCCATCGCACTTACCGTTTTCGGCCAACGCAAAGCCCATCTTGGGAATGATCAAATTAAATAAATACTGAATGCACTGAACATCGGCGGGCAAATTGCGCGCTTTACCCGGCGCGCCCACTGAAGCACTGATAAGACGTGGCAACCCTGGCAGGCTTTTCATCAAGACATCCTTGTTAATTAAAGAAGTGATAGCACTTCAATATCAGCGCAGCACACTTGTCATGAATTGAAACAAATGGCTGGCGGAAACTAGCAAGATGGTTTTGGGTTGTCCAGTGGGCGCTTTGCACGTTGTGAAACACCCGTCATACGCCGCTACTTTTTCCTTTCCAGCGCCTCATAGGCGCGCTGAATCCGCCGATCGTAGTCGCCATAGTCTTTGCCGTTGTAATTGCGCGCCATGCCGGCATAGTCCTTGTTCTTCATGGCTTTGAGCAAGGCCGGATTCTTGCGGCAAAAACCAACGAACGCCATCAATTGCTGGCCGGCATTGAGTTTCATCGCCGCAACAAAATCAAACACGTTTTTGAATCCGCACGCCGCAAAGTTGAAGCCCATTACCTGAAACATGCCGTAGGAAGCCGACATCAGCGCTGCCTCCTGGTCCAACTCGAATGCATCGGCCAGCGTCTGCCAGGCCTTGGTTTGATCCCTGTTGTTAGCCCACCATTGCGGGCCGGCCTTTTCCAGATAAGGGTATGAGAGAAACGGGTAGACCCTGTCGTACTTTTGTTGCGTGTACTTGCGAAAGATATGGCCCTCGTAGGCGATAACCGGCATTTTGGCCGGCCCGAACCCGGAACGTCCACCGGACTCCACCGTGGCGAACGCCTTGATCAGGTTCACTGAAACACCATTACCCAATGCTGTGGCGGCGCTCTGAAAGTCAGCATCGGTGAGGGTGATACGACCGTCACACGTGGCCTGGGTGACTAACGGCTGATGGGGTGCCACGCCTGAGCTGGCCTTGCTCGCATCTTCTACCAGGCTGCTGAACGTGCGACCTGCCGGGTCAATCACCCCATCGGGGTTACTGAACTTGAGACGATTCATCTGATAGTCGTTGATGCGCTGCAATAACAGCGGACCGCACTTGCCATCTTCCACCAGCCGCGAAGCGGGGTGGGGTGTAATCAGGTTAAACAGGCGCTGAATGTACTGAACATCTGCAGGCACATTACGCGCCTTGCCTGGGGTACCGACTGAAGCACTGATAAGTGCAGGCATGGCAATCACCTTAATGGATCAAAAAGGAGTGCCATCACATCTTCACTACTCCAGCACGGGGTCGCTTACAAGAATGACGCTAGCAGGCAACTGAAAGTTTTCCAGCACAAAGCCGTCACGCTGCGCAAAAAATGGCAGATGAGCGAGTGAAAGAGTGTTTGATTTGAAACAGGAAGGGTGAAAACAAGGAAGAGCGTTATGGAGGCAACCCCACCAGCCACACCCCGGCACACAATGTTCCCGCTGTGGCTGCTGCCTTCCGGCTCTGACCAGGTTCACGGGTAATCGTTGCGGGGGGACCGATGGGGTCACCATAACGACGCTGGCCTCTCGGCAAGCCGCGCCATTGTACCGATCTCATCGGAAGTTACAACCGTTGTTCCGGATTAAAAATATGAAGGGGCTCAAGCACTTGTGCCGCTACAAAATCACGGCCGTGTCGGCCCTGCCGCCCTCCTCCTGAATCACCAAGTGAATGAAGTGCAGCTTGGCGATCACCGCCGGCGGCAACACAAAGGGGTAGAAATCCGGCTGGCCCATGCTGCGTGACAGCTCGTTGAGCATACCGGCCAGTTCGATCCAGGCGTTGACGAACGACAGGAAGGCCGGGCCGCCAGGGTGCTCGGGGTCGTAGAGCGTGGTCAACGGGAATGGCTGGTAATCCAGGTCCATCTCGCGGGCGCTCATGCCAAAGCCCAGCGCGGTATCGACTGCATCCATCATGTGCAGGTAGTGAGCCCAGGTTTCGGCCCAGTCTTCCCAGGGGTGCATGGTCGCGTAGGCGCTGACGCAGGTTTGCTGCCAGTCGGGGCGCGGGCCGTTCTGGTAGTGCTGGTCGAGTGCCTCGGCGTAACTGGCGCGCTCGTCGCCGAATAGCTGGCGAAACGGTTCAAGCCAATGGCTGTTGGCGATCAGCCGATCCCAGTAATAATGGCCGACTTCGTGGCGAAAGTGCCCGAGCAATGTGCGATACGGCTCGCGCATTTGCACACGGACTTTCTCGCGATGGGCGTCGTCGGCTTCCTTGATATCGAGGGTGATCAGGCCGTTGGCATGGCCGATGGTCGGTGCGTTGCCTTCCAGGTCGATGCCGACGAAATCGAAAGCCAGGCCGCTGTTTTCGTCAACACTTTTGGGCACCACCTGCAGGCCCAGGCTGATCAGTTGCGCCACCAACCGGCGCTTGGCGGTTTCGACCTTGCGCCAACGTTCGGGGTTTTCCGGGATCGACAGGTCAGGGATAGTGCGGTTAAGGCTACAGGCCACGCACAACGTCGCGGTGCTGTGGGCCGGAATCAGCCAGTTGCAGGCGGCCGGGGTGTGGAGGTTGGCGCAGCGGCGGAAGGCGCCGGCATCGAGGTTATCGTCTTGCAGCCAAGTGCCTTCGACGGGGCCGGGCTGCAAAGACGACAACCGACTTTGCTGCGGCTCATAGCCCAGCAGGGCCGAGCAGGCCAGGCACTGGCTGTTGCGAAAGAACAGCGACTGGCCGCACCGGCACTGCCAGACCTTGCTGCTGCGCGAGGATCCGGCCATGAACGGTGCGGCGATGCGCGTACTGAGTTGCTCGAAGTAGCGGAACATGGCGATCTCTCCCTGGGTGACCAAGACTAGATCATTTCCCGTGAAGGATCGTTCCCACGCTCTGCGTGGGAATGCCTGCGGTGACGCTCTGCGTCACGACGTTCAAGAGCAGACGCAAAGCGTCCAGGGCTGCATTCCCACGCGGAGCGTGGGAACGAGCGTCAGACGGTGATGTTGTGTTTGGCCAGGAAGGCGACGAAGGCCTCTTCGTCCAGCACCTTGAGGCCCAGCTCGGTGGCCTTGGCCAGCTTGGAACCCGCGCCCGGCCCGGCGACCACGCAGTGAGTCTTGGCCGAAACAGAACCCGCGACCTTGGCGCCCAGGCTTTCGAGCTTGTCCTTGGCCACGTCGCGGCTCATCAGCTCCAGGGAGCCGGTCAGCACCCAGGTATGCCCCGCTTCCGGCAAGCCTTCGACGACCTTCTTCTCGCTCTGCCAATGCATACCGAAGTCTTTGAGCTGCTGCTCGATGGCCAGGGCATGGTTGGCATTGTCCGGGTTATCAAAAAATTCGCGCACCGCCTTGGCCTGCTTCTCGGGCAGCGCCTGGCGCATGTCCAGCCAGTCGGCCTTGATCACGCCTTCGAGGCTTATAAACTTGTCGGCAAGCTTTTGCGCAGCCCCAGGGCCCACGGACGGCACGTGCAGCTTGTCGAGCAAGCCGCCCAAGGTAGTGCTGGCGGCAAATTCGGCGCTCAGGTCGCCCTGATCCTGCAACTGCAAGCCGCACTCATCAGGCGACAGCAGCGCACCAATCACCTCCTGGTTATGGCTGTCTTCAAAGAAACTGTGAATCTCGTGGGCGACTTCCAGGCCCACGTCCGGCAAGTACGTCAGCACTTCGGGCAAGGCCTGCTGCACGCGCTCCAGTGACGCCAGCGAACGCGCAAGGACCTTGGCGGTCTCTTCGCCCACGTCCGGAATGCCCAAGGCGTAGATAAACCGCGCCAAGGTCGGGGTCTTGCTGTTTTCGATGGCGGTGATCAGCTTTTTGCTGGAAATATCGGCAAAGCCTTCCAGGTCGATGATCTGCTCGTATTTGAGTTTGTACAGGTCAGCCGGCGAGCCGATGAGCTTTTCATCCACCAATTGCTCGATGGTTTTGTCGCCCAGGCCGTCAATGTCCATGGCACGCCGTGAGACGAAATGGATAATCGCCTGCTTGAGCTGCGCGCCACACGCCAGGCGCCCGACGCAGCGGTACACCGCGCCTTCGCTGACGGTTTCCTTGCCCTTGCTGCGCTTGACCAACTGCGTGCGCTCCACATGGGAGCCGCACACCGGGCAGCTTTCGGGGATCGGCACGGCACGGGCGTTTTCCGGACGGCGTTCGAGCACCACCGACACGACCTGCGGGATCACATCACCGGCGCGGCGAATGATCACGGTGTCGCCGATCATCACACCCAGGCGCGCGACTTCGTCCATGTTGTGCAAGGTTGCGTTGGACACCGTTACACCGGCGACCTTGACCGGCTTCAAGCGTGCTACCGGCGTTACGGCACCGGTGCGGCCGACCTGGAATTCCACGTCGAGCAGTTCGGTCAGCTCTTCCATGGCCGGGAATTTATGCGCGATGGCCCAGCGTGGTTCGCGGGCGCGGAAACCCAACTCACGCTGGGAGGCAATGCTGTTGACCTTGAACACCACGCCGTCGATCTCATACGGCAGGCTGTTACGCCGCTCGCCGATATCGCGGTAGTACGCCAGGCAATCCTGAATGCCCTTGGCCAGCTTCAGCTCATGGCTGATGGGCATGCCCCACTTCTTGAGTTGTTGCAGGTTGCCGATATGGGTGTCGCTGATATCCGTGGTCACGCCATAGCAGCAGAACTCCAGCGGACGGCTGGCGGTAATCTTCGAGTCCAGCTGACGCAGGCTGCCGGCGGCGGCGTTACGCGGGTTGGCGAAAGTCTTGCCGCCCACTTCCAGCTGCGAGGCATTGAGGCGCTCGAAGCCGGCCTTGGACATGAACACTTCGCCGCGCACTTCCAGGGTCGCCGGCCAGCCGCTGCCGTGCAGTTTCAACGGGATATTGCGCACGGTGCGCACGTTGACGCTGATGTCTTCGCCGGTGGTGCCATCGCCACGCGTGGCGCCGCGCACCAGTTCGCCATCCTGATACAGCAGGCTGACCGCCAGGCCATCCAGCTTGGGCTCGCAGCTGTATTCCACCGCTGCACCGCCGCCAAACAGGTCGCCCACCGGCAGGTCGAGACCTTCGGTAACCCGGCGATCAAATTCGAACATGGTGGTTTCATCAAACGCGTTGCCCAGGCTGAGCATCGGTATCTCGTGCTTGACCTGGGTGAACGCCGAGAGCGCCGCACTGCCGACCCGCTGTGTCGGTGAATCACGCGTCACCAGTTCCGGGTGCTCGGCTTCCAGCGCCTTCAACTCATGGAATAACCGGTCGTACTCGGCGTCCGGGATGCTTGGCTCATCGAGGACGTGGTAACGGTAGTTGTGCTGATCCAGTTCAGCGCGCAGTTCGAGGATGCGGGTGTGGGCGGCGGTCATGGGTGTTCTCTCATAAAGCAAAAGAGCAGCCGAAGCTGCTCAATATGTTAGTGCGCTTATTCTACTGACAACGCTGAAGACCAATCCTCAGCGTTTCTGTGTCAGGGCGCGACGCTCGAACTCGACGATACGCTGACGGTAATGCTCGATGGTCTGGGCAGTGAGTACGCTGCGCTGGTCGTCCTTGAGCTCGCCGTTGAGTTCCTGGGACAGTTTGCGTGCTGCCGCCACCATCACGTCGAACGCTTGTTTCGGGTGACGCGGGCCTGGCAAACCGAGGAAGAAGCTCACGGCCGGGGTGCTGAACAGGTCGATATCATCAAGGTCGAAGGTGCCCGGCTTGACCGCGTTGGCCATGGAGAACAGCACTTCACCGTTGCCGGCCATGCTTTCGTGGCGGTGGAAAATATCCATCTCGCCGAAACGCAGGCCGCTTTCAAGGATGTTCTGCAACAGCGCCGGGCCTTTGAAGCCGGCGGCGTCGCGGCAGATCACGCTGATCACCAAGACTTCTTCGGCAGCCGGCTGGTCGTTGACCGATTGGCGCGGCGCGCTGGAAGCCTTGCCGATATTTTCATCCGGGAAATCGTCGTCGCGGCTGCTGAAGCTCGGGCCTTCATCCACGTCGAGGTTCAGGTCGCCCTGATGCGGCTCGGCGACGGCGGCACTGGCGCGCTTGCCACGCTTGGACGACGGCTCGCGGGCTTCACGCACCGGCGCACTCATCGACGGCAGGTCATGCTCGTCCAGTTGCGGTTCTTTATGGTTGTCCAGCACACGGGGCGGCCCCAGCAGCTCGGCGCTGCCGTCGTCGTCGGGCAAGTTGGACAGGTTACGGTCCAGACGGAATTTGAGCTTGCCCTTGCCACCGCGCATGCGGCGCCAGCCATCAAAAAGAATACCGGCAATGACAATAATGCCGATGACGATCAGCCACTCGCGCAGACCGATTTCCATGTAATCCCGTGCCTCTAATAAAAAATGCTGAAAAATAAGGGGTTTAGCAACGTCCAAACCGCTTTAAAACGTGGCGCCAACTCTATGTTCTGACTGACGTTTTGCCCACGCATACGAAAATTTGACATTAAACTAGCACGACCAAAGATAACTTTACACCGTCTGTCAAAATGCCTTGAACAAATATGTCCATTTGCCACTTTTGCCAGACCGGTAAATCGCCTTACATCGCCCTACCAAAATCCTTTCCAAGCCCGGCTCAGGATTCAACCATCGCCATCGCTTCTTCGACATCCACCGCCACCAATCGCGAACACCCCGGCTCATGCATCGTCACGCCCATCAACTGATCGGCCATTTCCATGGCGATCTTGTTGTGGGTGATATAGATGAACTGCACGGTCTGGGACATCTCTTTAACCAACCGAGCGTAGCGTCCAACGTTAGCGTCATCCAGCGGCGCGTCAACTTCGTCGAGCATGCAAAACGGCGCAGGGTTCAACTTGAAGATCGCAAATACCAGCGCCAATGCGGTCAGGGCCTTTTCGCCACCGGACAACAAATGGATGGTGCTGTTCTTCTTGCCCGGCGGCCGCGCCATGATCGTCACCCCTGTATCGAGTAGATCTTCGCCCGTCAGTTCCAAGTAGGCGCTGCCTCCACCGAAAACTTTCGGGAATAACGCCTGTAAACCGCCATTAATCTGATCAAAGGTATCTTTGAAGCGATTACGGGTTTCCTTGTCGATCTTGCGAATCACGTTCTCCAGGGTGTCCAACGCTTCGACCAGGTCGGCGTCCTGGGCGTCCAGATAACGTTTGCGTTCGGACTGCTGCTGGTATTCGTCGATGGCCGCCAAGTTGATCGCACCGAGGCGCTGGATACGCGCGGCGATGCGCTCAAGTTCTTCTTCGGCGTCTTTTTCGTTGGCCTGGGCGGTCAAGGTAGTGAGCACGCCGTGCAGGTCGTAGCCGTCTTCGAGCAACTGGTCTTGCAGGGTCTTGCGGCGCACGGTCAGGGCTTGCCATTCCATGCGCTGTTGTTCGAGTTGGCCGCGAATCAACTGGGATTGTTGTTCGGCCTGGGTCCGGCGCTTCTCGGCGTCGCGCAGTTCGCGGTCGGCGTCTTCCAGGGCGATTTGCGCGGTCTTGAGTTCTTCGTCGACGGTCATGCGCTTGTCGAGCAACTCTTCGAGTTTGAGGCGCAACTCTTCCAGCGGCGCTTCGCCCTCCTCCAGATTGAGGCTCAGTTGCTCGCGCTTTTCGGTGAGGCGTTCGGACTGCATCTCCAAGCGCTCAAGGGCCTGGCGCGTGGAGGTGTGCTGGGCCTGCAACGAGCCCAGGCGCACGGCCAATTGGTGGGCGTGGTCTTTGTGCTGGCGCGCTTCCTGGCGCACGCGGTCAAGGCGTTCGCGCAGGCTGTCGCGCTGGGCCAGCAGCAGTTCGCGCTGCTCGGTATCCAGCGCCATGCTGTCGAGGGCTTCCTGCAACTGCAGGCGCGCCTCGCCAACTTGTTCGTGTTCAAGGGCGCGCTGCTCGCCCATCTCCGCCACTTCTTCGTCGAGGCGGGTGCGGCGCAGAGTCAGTTGCTCGGCCTTGGCCTTGCTCGCCGACAGTTGGGCTTTCAATTCGCCTTGCTGGCGCGCTTCGTCCTGCAAGAGGCGGCGCAGGTGTTCGCGGCCGGTCTCTTGTTGGCGCTGGGTGGCGCGCAGGGTTTGCAGCTCGGTTTCGAGGCTTTCGAGGGTGGCTTCGCGCTCTTCGCGTTCGGCGCTCAGGTTGACGATTTCCTGACCACGGGCCAATACGCCGCTCTCGGCCTCACTGGCGCGACGCACGCGCAGGAAATGCCGGCCCACCCAGTAACCGTCGCGGCTGATCAGGCTTTCACCGGTGCCCAATTGGCCACGCTGGGCCAGGGCTTGCTCCAATGATTCGACGGGTTTGACCTGGCCTAGCCACGGCGACAGATCAATCGCCGCCTCCACCTTATCGAGCAAACTGCCCGGCACTCGCGTGCCATCGACTGCGGGGCTGAGCAAACGCAAATCGCCCTGGGCAAAGCCGGCCAGGTCGAAACCGCCAAAATCGTCCACCAATACGGCTTGCAGGTCGGCGCCCAGCACGGTCTCGACCGCCAGCTCCCAACCCGCTTCAACTTTTAAGCCTTCGGCCAGGCGCGGGCGCTCGGCCAAGTGCTGGTCACGCAGCCATTCGGCGGTGCCGGTGCCTGGGTCCAGCGCAGCTTGCTGCAAGGCTTCAAGCGAGGCCAAGCGCCCGTTGAGCCGCTGCAAATCGCCCTGGGCCTGCTGCTGGGCCTGGGTCGCCTGCTGCAGTTGCTGACGCAATTGCTCCAGGCGCTCCACTTGTTGTTCTTCGCTGGCCTCGAGTTCTTCCAGGGTCATTTCGCTTTCGGCCAGTTGCTCGCTCAGCGCCATGATCGCAGCGTCTTCCGGGTCGGCGGCGAGCAACGCGCGCTCCTCCTGCATGCGGCGCTGGCGCTCGGCCAGGCGCTCCATGCTGGTTTCCAGTTGCTGGATGCGCGATTGCTGCACCTCAGCCTGGCGGCGCGGCTCGGCGGATTGCAGGTTAAAAGCGTCCCACTGTTCCTGCCAGCCGTGCATGGTGGTTTCAGATTCTTCGAGGGCGGCGGCGGCCTCTTCGGCGGCAGCGCTGGTGATTTCCTGCTCGGGCGTGAGCATGTCCAGCTCTTCGCCCAGCGTCAGCAGCAAGGTGCGGTCGTGGCCCAGGTGCGACTCGGTCTCCAGGCGCGCGCGTTCGGCTTCCTTCAAGTCATCCTGCAACTGGCGCAGGCGTTGCTGGCCGTGCTGGATGCTCTGCTCGACCCGGGCAATATCGCCGCCCACCGAGTAGAAACGCCCCTGCACCAGATTGAAGCGCTCGGACAGGTCATGGTGACCGTCACGCAAGCGCTCGATGCTGGCGTCGGCATTACGTTGCTCGGCCACCAGTGCTTCAAAGCTGATTTCCTGGGTGCCGATGATCGCTTCGCGCTGGCCGACCTGATCATTCAGCGCCTGCCAGCGCAGGGCCGAGAGCTGCGCCTTGAGCTGGCGCTCCTCGCCCTTGTATTCCTGGTACTTCTCGGCTGCCTGGGCCTGGCGATGCAGGCGCTCAAGTTGACGCTCCAGCTCTTCGCGCAGGTCGGTCAGGCGGGCAAGGTTTTCGTGAGTACGGCGGATACGGTTTTCGGTCTCGCGGCGGCGCTCCTTGTACTTGGAGATCCCGGCGGCCTCTTCGATAAAGTTGCGCAGGTCTTCGGGCTTGGCTTCGATCAGCTTGGAGATCATGCCCTGCTCGATGATCGAGTAGCTGCGCGGGCCTAAGCCGGTGCCGAGGAAAATATCGGTGATGTCGCGTCGACGGCATTTGGTGCCGTTGAGGAAGTAGCTGTTCTGGCTGTCGCGCGTGACTTTGCGGCGAATCGAGATTTCCGCGTAGGCCGCGTATTCGCCGATCAAGGTGCCATCGGAGTTATCGAACACCAGTTCGATGCTGGCCTGGCTCACCGGCTTGCGGCTGGTGGAGCCGTTGAAGATGACGTCGGTCATCGACTCGCCACGCAGGTTTTTTGCCGAGCTCTCGCCCATCACCCAACGTACGGCGTCGATGATGTTCGACTTGCCGCAACCATTGGGCCCGACCACCGCCGCCATGTTACTGGGGAAGTTCACCGTGGTCGGGTCGACGAAGGATTTGAACCCCGCCAGTTTGATGCACTTGAGCCGCACGTTTAGGCGTCCGCCAGCGCAGCGATGACCAGCGAGCTGCTGCGCTCGCAGTAGGCCGACAGCACTTGGCGGATCTGCGGCAGGTCACGGGCGAGCACCGCCGCGAGCAGTTGCTCGAACAGCGTCAGGTACTCACTCATCTCCGCCTTGCGCTGGTCCAGGGCCAGGTAATAGGCACGGTTCATCGCCGGCTGCAGGTTTTCGACGGTTTCCTGCAAGTACGGGTTGTTGGCGAAGGGGTACGCGGCGCGCATCACACTGAAGCTTTCTTCGACGAAGGCACGCACGTCCTCACGCTCGAAACTGGTCATCAGGCGTTGCTGGATCTGCAGGAACGGCGCCATGTCGGCCTGGACCTGCCAGCCCTCAGCCACCGAATTGCCGAGCAATATGTACAACTCGCCCATCAGCGTGCACAGGCTCTGCACCTTGTACGCGGTGAGTTCGGTGACGTGGGCGCCACGGCGCGGCAGGATCGCGATCAGGTGGCGACGCTCGAGGATCAACAAAGCTTCACGCACGGAGCCACGGCTGACGTTAAGTGCCAGCGTGACTTTCTGTTCCTGGATCCGCTCCCCAGGCTTGAGTTCGCCGCGAATGATACGTTCGGCGAGGTGGTGAGCGATTTGCTCGGCGAGACTGTCCGGCGCCTTGAACGTCATGTTTTCCCTTCAAAATCTTCTATCGGTACAAGCGCGGCAGTGTAGCGCATTGGCTGGCTGATGGCGCTACGCCCACCGGGGCGAATTTGGCATGAAATAAGCAACGGTGAAAAGCCAAAAGCCAGCAAAAACACCGGTTCCAGAAGACTGAACCATAATTGAAAGGGTTGTGATCGCAATTTCTTGACCTTCTGGTCAGAAAATCGTTGACCGAAAAGTCAGACATGACTAGATTCGGCGCAAAGCGGTTAACAACAATAATGAGTCTGCGAGGCCTTCCGTGATCCAGTTTTTACTAAACCAGGAACTCCGTAGTGAGCACGCCCTGGACCCCAACCTGACCGTGCTCAACTATTTGCGCGAGCATTTGGGCAAATCCGGTACCAAGGAAGGCTGCGCCAGCGGCGATTGCGGTGCATGCACCGTGGTGGTCGGCGAATTGCACACCGATGATCAAGGCGCAGAGCAGATTCGCTATCGCAGCCTCAATTCCTGCCTGACCTTTGTGTCGTCATTGCACGGCAAACAACTGATCAGCGTCGAAGACCTCAAGCATCAAGGCCAACTGCACAGCGTGCAGCAAGCCATGGTCGAGTGCCACGGCTCGCAATGCGGCTTTTGCACCCCAGGCTTTGTGATGTCGCTGTTTGCCCTGCAAAAGAACAGCGACGCCCCCGACAGCCAAAAAGCCCATGAAGCGCTGGCCGGCAACCTGTGCCGTTGCACCGGTTATCGCCCGATTCTGGCCGCCGCCGAACAGGCCTGCTGCAACAAGCCGGTGGATCAGTTCGACAGCCGCCAGGCCGAAACCATCGCCCGCCTCAAAGCCATCGCGCCCACGCAAACCGGTGAACTCAACAGCGGCGACAAACGCTGCCTGGTGCCGCTGACCGTGGCCGACCTGGCCGACCTCTACGACGCCTACCCGCAGGCGCGTTTGCTGGCGGGCGGCACTGACTTGGCGCTGGAAGTCACGCAGTTCCACCGCGTACTGCCAGTGATGATCTACGTCGGCAACATTGAAGAGATGAAGCGCATCGAGTCGTTCGACGACCGCCTGGAAATCGGCGCGGCCACACCGCTGTCCGACTGCTACAGCGCGCTGCACCACGAATACCCTGACTTCGGCGATTTGTTGCACCGCTTTGCTTCGCTGCAGATCCGCAACCAGGGCACCCTGGGCGGCAATATCGGCAATGCCTCGCCCATCGGCGATTCGCCGCCACTGTTGATCGCTCTCGGCGCGCAGATCGTGCTGTGCAAGGGCAACACTCGTCGCACCCTGGCGTTGGAAGATTACTTCATCGACTACCGCGTCACAGCCCGTCAGGACAGCGAGTTTATCGAGAAAATCATCGTGCCCAAGGGCCACGCGCTGTTCCGGGCCTACAAGGTTTCCAAGCGCCTGGACGATGATATCTCCGCCGTCTGTGCGGCCTTCAACCTGAAGCTCGACAACGGTGTGATCAGCGACGCCCGCGTGGCGTTCGGTGGCATGGCCGCCACGCCCAAACGCGCGAAAAGCTGCGAAGCCGTACTGGTCGGCGCCACCTGGAACGCCGCCACGGTGGAGAAAGCCTGCGCCGCCCTCGCCCAGGATTTCACCCCACTGTCGGACTTTCGCGCCAGCAAGGAATACCGCCTGCTCAGCGCGCAGAACCTGCTGCGCAAATACTTCATCGAACTGCAAACACCGCACATCGAGACTCGGGTGACCGCTTATGTCTAACCATCACGCCGTCGTTAAAACCCAGGCCGAACTCGCCGAGCTGTTTGCCCAGGACCTGACCACCGGGGTCGGCCGCAGCGTCAAGCATGACAGCGCCGCCAAGCATGTCAGCGGTGAAGCGCAGTACATCGATGATCGCCTGGAGTTTCCTAACCAGTTGCACCTGTATGCGCGCATGTCCGACCGCGCCCATGCGCGCATCATCAGCATCGACACCGCGCCCTGCTACGCCTTTGAAGGCGTGCGCATCGCCATCACTCACGAAGATGTGCCGGGCCTTAAAGACATCGGCCCGCTGATGCCTGGCGACCCGTTGCTGGCCATCGACACCGTGCAGTTTGTCGGCCAGGTGGTGTTGGCCGTGGCCGCCCGCGACCTGGAAACCGCACGCAAAGCGGCCATGGCGGCGGTGATCGAATACGAAGACCTGGAACCGGTGCTGGATGTGGTCGAGGCCTTTCGCAACAAACACTTTGTGCTCGACAGCCACACCCACCAGCGCGGTGATTCCGCCGGTGCGCTGGCCACGGCGAAAAACCGTATCCAGGGCACCCTGCATATCGGCGGCCAGGAACACTTCTACCTGGAAACCCAGATCTCTTCGGTAATGCCCACCGAAGACGGCGGCATGATTGTCTACTGCTCCACGCAAAACCCCACCGAAGTGCAAAAACTGGTGGCGGAAGTGCTCGACGTGTCGATGAACAAAATCGTCGTCGATATGCGCCGCATGGGCGGTGGGTTTGGCGGCAAGGAAACCCAGGCCGCCAGCCCCGCGTGCCTGTGCGCGGTGGTCGCGCGCCTGACCGGCCAGCCCACCAAGATGCGCCTGCCGCGCGTCGAGGACATGCTGATGACCGGCAAGCGCCACCCGTTCTATATCGAATACGACGTGGGTTTCGACGACAACGGCCGCCTGCACGGCATCAATCTGGACCTGGCGGGTAACTGCGGCTGCTCGCCGGACCTGTCCAACTCGATTGTCGACCGCGCCATGTTCCACTCCGACAACTCGTATTACCTGGGCGATGCCACCGTCAACGGCCATCGCTGCAAGACCAACACCGCGTCCAACACCGCGTATCGCGGTTTCGGCGGCCCCCAGGGCATGGTCGCCATCGAAGAAGTCATGGACGCCATCGCCCGCCACTTGGCGCTGGACCCGTTGGCGGTGCGCAAGGTCAATTACTACGGCAAGACCGAGCGCAACGTCACCCACTACTACCAGACCGTCGAGCACAACATGCTCGAAGAAATGACCGCCGAGCTTGAGGCCAGCAGCCAATACGCCGAGCGCCGCGAAGCGATCCGCCTGTACAACGCCCACAGCCCGATTTTGAAAAAGGGCCTGGCGCTGACGCCGGTGAAATTCGGTATTTCGTTCACGGCAAGTTTTTTGAACCAAGCCGGTGCGCTGATCCACATTTACACCGACGGCAGCATCCACCTGAACCACGGCGGCACCGAGATGGGCCAGGGCTTGAACATCAAGGTCGCGCAGGTGGTGGCTGAAATATTCCAGGTCGAGATCGACCGCGTGCAAATCACCGCCACTAACACCGACAAGGTGCCCAACACCTCACCGACCGCCGCCTCCAGCGGTGCCGACTTGAACGGCAAGGCCGCGCAGAACGCTGCCGAAACCATCAAGCAACGTTTGGTGGAATTCGCCGCGCGCAAATACGACGTGAGTGAAGCGGACGTGGAATTCCACAATGGCCACGTGCGCGTACGCGATCAGATCCTGACTTTTGAGGCGCTGATCCAGCAGGCGTATTTCGCCCAGGTTTCACTGTCGAGCACCGGCTTTTACAAGACCCCGAAAATCTTTTACGACCGCAGCCAGGCGCGGGGTCGGCCGTTCTACTACTTCGCATTCGGCGCGGCCTGCTGCGAAGTGATCGTCGACACCCTGACCGGCGAATACAAGATGCTGCGCACCGACATCCTTCACGATGTGGGCGCCTCGCTGAACCCGGCCATCGACATCGGCCAGGTCGAAGGCGGCTTTATCCAGGGCATGGGCTGGCTGACCATGGAAGAGCTGGTGTGGAACAACAAGGGCAAGCTGATGACCAACGGCCCGGCCAGCTACAAGATCCCGGCCGTGGCGGACATGCCACTGGATCTGCGCGTGAAGCTGGTGGAAAACCGCAAGAACCCGGAAGACACGGTGTTCCATTCCAAGGCCGTGGGCGAGCCGCCGTTCATGCTCGGGATTGCGTCGTGGTGTGCGATCAAGGATGCCGTGGCGAGCCTGGGTGACTATCGCCATCAGCCGAAGATTGATGCACCAGCGACGCCGGAGCGAGTGTTGTGGGGCTGTGAGCAGATGCGGCAGTTGAGCACTGCAAAAGCCGTTGAGACTGAACTGGCTTGATCGTTCCCACGCTCTGCGTGGGAATGCCGCCCTGGACGCTCTGCGTCCGCTGTTGTGACGCAGAGCGTCACGGTATGCATTCCCACGCGGAGCGTGGGAACGATCTGACTGGAGGTGACTATGAACAACTGGATCAGCGCCCTCGCCGACCTGCAGAACCAGGGTGAACCCTGCGTGCTGGTGACCATCATCGAAGAACTCGGCTCCACGCCGCGCAACGCTGGCTCAAAAATGGTGATCAGCGCCGCGCAGACCTTCGACACCATCGGCGGCGGTCACTTGGAATACAAGGCCATGCAGATCGCCCGCGACATGCTGGTGCGCGGCCAGCAAAACACTCACCTAGAGCGCTTCAGCCTCGGCGCCAGCCTGGGCCAGTGCTGCGGCGGCGTGACGGTGTTGCTGTTCGAACCCATGGGCCAGGTGCAGGCGCAGATCGCGGTATTTGGCGCCGGCCATGTCGGCCGCGCGCTGGTGCCGTTGTTGGCGAGCCTGCCGTGCCGGGTGCGCTGGATTGACTCGCGTGATCAGGAGTTTCCAGAACACATCCCTCAGGGCGTGCGTAAAATCGTCAGCGAAGAGCCGGTCGACGAAATTGCCGACCTGCCGGTGGGCAGTTACTGCATCGTGATGACCCACAATCACGCGCTGGACCTGGAACTGACGGCCGCGCTGCTCAAGCGCAATGACTTTGCCTATTTCGGCCTGATCGGTTCAAAGACCAAGCGGGTCAAGTTCGAACACCGCCTGCGTGATCGCGGCTTCGACACCGCGCAACTGCAACGCATGCGCTGCCCCATGGGCCTCAACGAGGTGAAGGGCAAACTGCCGGTGGAGATCGCCATCTCCATCGCCGGCGAAATCATCGCCACCTATAACGCGAATTTCGGCCAGCACACTGCGAGCGCCGAACCTATTGCCAAACTGCTGCCGGTTTCGCGCCGCAGCCAAGCTATCTAAACCATTGAGATCACCATGCCTTTGACTCGCAAAGCCTACCGCGCCGCCATTTTGCACAGCATCGCCGACCCTGCTGAAGTGGGGATCGAAGCCTCTTATGAGTATTTCGAAGACGGCCTGCTGGTCATCGATAACGGCCAAATCAGCGCCTTGGGCCACGCCAGCGATTTGCTGCCGACTCTGCCCGCCGACATCGACGTGAGCCATTATCAGGATGCGCTGATCACGCCCGGCTTGATCGACACCCATATTCACCTGCCGCAAACCGGCATGGTCGGCGCCTATGGCGAGCAGTTGCTGGATTGGCTCAACACCTACACCTTCCCATGTGAAAGCCAGTTCGCCGATAAGGCCCACGCCGAAGAAGTCGCGGACATCTTTATCAAGGAACTGCTGCGCAACGGCACTACCACCGCATTGGTATTCGGCAGCGTGCACCCGCAGTCGGTGAATGCATTTTTTGAAGCCGCCGAGAAACTCGACCTGCGCATGATCGCCGGCAAGGTGATGATGGACCGCAATGCGCCGGACTACCTGACCGACACCGCCGAATCCGGCTACCAGGAGAGCAAGGCGCTGATCGAACGCTGGCACGGCAAGGGCCGTTTGCACTATGCCGTTACGCCACGTTTTGCGCCGACCAGCACCCCGGAGCAACTGGCGCTGGCCGGGCAACTGCTGGGTGAATACCCGGACCTGTACATGCAGACTCACATCAGTGAGAACAAGCAGGAAGTCGAGTGGGTAAAAGAGCTGTTCCCGGAGCGCAACGGCTACCTGGACGTGTACGACCATTACAAGCTGCTGGGCGAGCGCTCGGTGTTTGCCCACGGCGTACACCTGTGTGATGACGAGTGCGCACGGCTGGCGGAGACGGGCTCGGCCGTGGCGTTCTGCCCGACCTCGAACCTCTTCCTTGGCAGTGGCTTGTTCAACTTGCCGATGGCCGAAAAGCACAAGCTAAATGTCGGCCTGGGCACTGACGTGGGCGGTGGCACCAGCTTCTCGTTGCTGCAAACCCTGAATGAAGCCTACAAGGTCATGCAACTGCAAGGCGCGCGTTTAAGCCCGTTCAAGTCGCTGTACCTGGCCACCTTGGGCGGCGCGCGGGCACTGCGCCTGGAAGACAAGATCGGCACGTTGCAGCCGGGCACGGATGCGGACTTTCTGGTGCTGGACTACAACGCAACGCCGCTGCTCAGCTATCGCTTGAAGCAGGCCAATAACATTGCCGAGACGTTGTTTGTGTTGATGACCCTGGGAGATGACCGGACGGTGTTGCAGACGTATGCGGCGGGTCAGTTGGTGCACCAGCGCTAATTTCAGCAACACCACAAAACAAATGTGGGAGCTGGCTCCCACATTTTTAGTCCCAGGCGAACCTGGAAAATTACAGTTTGACCGAAGAACGCCCTGGCTTCTTGGTCTGCAACAAATGCGAGAACACCGCGTGCAAATCATCCGACGCGCTTTCCTCGTCGAGGTTGAGCTTGCTGTCGATGTGATCCATGTGGTGCATCATCAAATTCACTGCCAGTGCCGCGTCGCGTGCTTCAATCGCATCGATCAGTTGAGTGTGCTCATCGTAGGAACAGTGCGAGCGGTTGCCGCTTTCGTACTGGGCGATGATCAATGAGGTTTGTGACACCAGGCTGCGCTGGAAGCTGATCAGCGGCGCATTCTTCGCCGCCTCGGCAAGCTTCAAGTGGAACTCGCCGGAAAGACGGATACCGGCACCACGATCGCCGCGTGAGAAACTGTCGCGCTCATCGTTGACCATCTGGCGCAGTTCGGCCAATTGCTCGGCGGTGGCGTGTTGCACAGCAAGCTCAGTGATCGCTCGCTCCACCAGTCGCCGGGCAAGGAATACCTGGCGGGCTTCTTCTACACTCGGGCTTGCCACCACCGCACCACGATTGGGCCGCAGCAGCACCACGCCTTCATGGGCCAGGCGCGAGAGCGCGCGGCGGATGATGGTGCGGCTGACGCCGAAGATTTCGCCCAGTGCTTCTTCACTCAATTTGGTTCCGGGCGCCAGGCGTTGCTCGAGGATGGCCTCGAAGATATGCGCATAGACGATATCGTCCTGGGTTCCGCTGCGACCAGCCTTGCCGGCTCGCGGTTGTTTCTTGAGAGGTTGCAACTGTTCGTTCATGGGCACTCGGGTTTAGAGAACGGCGGCGAATTAACGGTAATACGTCAACAGCGTGTCGCTGGCAAGTATCACCTAAAAACAGGGCACATTGTACACAACCCAGTGCGCCAACACACTGTACGGCTATTTGCGGCGGCGGCTGTATTGCAATGAGTAGTTACGTTTGAGTTTAGGCTTGAATTCGCTTTTTCCCAGGTAAAAGGAACACCTCGCCATGACCGACGCCACTCAAGCGCCCTTGCGCCCATTGGCCGACACTTCTGCGTCGGCCGTCGTCGCCGGCTTCATCGCCATGATGACCGGCTACACCAGCTCGCTGGTGCTGATGTTCCAGGCCGGCCAGGCCGCCGGTTTGACCACGGCGCAGATTTCTTCGTGGATCTGGGCAATCTCCATCGGCATGGCGGTGTGCAGCATTGGCCTGTCGTTGCGCTATCGCACGCCGATCACCATCGCCTGGTCCACACCCGGCGCCGCGCTGCTGATCACCAGCCTGGGCGGTGTCAGTTACGGCGAGGCGATCGGCGCGTACATCACCTGCGCCGTGCTGGTGACGCTCTGCGGGCTGACCGGCAGCTTTGAAAAACTGGTCAAGCGCATTCCCGCCTCGTTGGCGGCGGCGCTGCTGGCGGGGATTCTGTTCAAGATCGGCAGCGAGATTTTCGTTGCCGCGCAACATCGCACCGGGTTGGTGCTGGGGATGTTTTTCACCTATCTGATCATCAAGCGCTTGTCACCGCGTTATGCCGTGCTGGCTGCATTGGTGATCGGCACCCTATTGTCGGGGCTGATGGGCTTGCTGGACTTCAGCGGTTTTCACCTGGAAGTGGCCACACCGGTGTGGACCACGCCGCACTTCTCGCTGGCGGCGACCATCAGCATCGGCATCCCGCTGTTCGTAGTGGCCATGACCTCGCAGAACATGCCCGGCGTCGCCGTGCTGCGCGCCGACGGCTACACCGTACCTGCTTCGCCGTTGATCACCGCCACCGGCCTGGCCTCGCTGGTGCTGGCGCCGTTTGGCTCCCACGGCATCAACCTGGCGGCCATCAGCGCGGCGATCTGCACCGGGCCACATGCCCATGAAGACCGCAGCAAGCGCTACACCGCGGCAGTCTGGTGCGGGGTGTTCTACGGGATTGCCGGGGTATTTGGCGCCACCTTGGCAGCGTTGTTCGCAGCCCTGCCAAAAGAACTGGTGCTGTCGATTGCAGCGCTGGCGTTGTTTGGCTCGATCATCAATGGCTTGAGTATCGCCATGAATGAGCCCAAGGAGCGGGAAGCGGCGCTGATCACCTTTATGGTCACCGCGTCTGGCTTGACGCTGTTTTCCATCGGCTCGGCGTTCTGGGGGATTGTGGCGGGGGTGCTGACGCTGCTGATTCTGAACTGGCGCAAGGCATAAAAAAACGGCGACCCGAGGGTCGCCGTTTTTTTCAGTATCACTTAGCCGCGTTGATCGGCTTTTCCGGATACCACACGTCCAGCAGTGGGCTGACTTCAGCGCTTTTCAGTTCGCTGCGGCCTTTGAGCCAGCTTTCAACAGCTGCACGTTGCTCTTCGTTGACCGAGCCACGCTTCTGCAGGCAAACCAGACCGAAGTCATCGCCGCCAACATAGCCCAGACCGTTGGCTTCCATGGCTTCTTTGATGAATGCTTCGAGGAAAGCATCGGTAGCTTCTTCACTCAGGTCTTCTTTGAAGTCCAGGTTCAGTTCGAAACCCAGCTCTTGAAATTCATCAACGCACAGTTTTTTGCGCAGACGCTGGGAACGGTTAGTCGCCATTGGAACAATCCTCTTAAGTAATAACGGCCGGCACTTTAGCAGTTTAGGGCGACCTTTGCCCGACTCTCTGGGACGGACGGCTATTAGTCTGCAAAAAAACCCTTAATACCGGCTATGGTTCAGCTACAACTGGATGCACCTTGGGGCATAATGCCGACACTTTCGTGACCAATGAGGGATTTTCTTCCATACCCCTCGCCTTTTTCACCCTTCTCAGCAGTAGGGTTCTACTTCTTATGATCAATTCTTTTCGTTCAGTGTTACTTGCCGGTTTTCTTCTACCACTGGCCTTTTCCGTCACCGCCGCGCCGATCAACAACACCCTGCCGCCGAATGTTCAGCAGGCACTGCAAAAAGCCAAAATACCCAATACTTCGCTGTCGCTGGTGATGCTGCCTCTCACCGGCCCTGGCACGCCGACCGTGTTCAATGCCGATGTTTCGGTGAACCCGGCGTCTACCATGAAGCTGGTCACCACCTACGCGGCCCTGGAAATGCTCGGCCCCAACCACCAGTGGAAGACCGAGTTCTACACCGACGGCACCCTCAGCGGTGGCGTGTTGCGCGGCAACCTTTACCTCAAGGGTGGCGGTGACCCCAAGCTGAACATGGAAAAACTCTGGCTGTTGATGCGCGACCTGCGCGCCAATGGCGTGCAGCAAGTCACCGGCGACCTGGTGCTGGACCGCAGCTTCTTCAACCAGCCGCAATTGCCTGAATTCAATGACGACGGTAACGACGAGAACAAGCCGTTCCTGGTCAAGCCCGACGCCCTGCTGGTCAACCTCAAAGCCCTGCGCTTTGTCACCCGCAATGACGCTGGCCGAGTGATCGTGTCGGTCGAGCCGCCGATCGCAAGCATCCGCATCGACAACCAGGTCAAAGTCTCCAACGCCAAGCAGTGCACGGGCGATGTGCGCTACAGCCCGGTCACTGCCGCCGATGGCAGCGTCACCGTGACCGTCAGCGGCCAATTGGGTGATGGGTGCAGTTCGCAGACCTACCTGTCGTTGCTCGATCACGCTACCTACACCGCCGGCGCCGTGCGTGCGATCTGGCAGGAATTGGGCGGCACCATCCAGGGCCGTGATATCCAGGCGCCCGTGCCCAAGGACGCTAAAGTGCTGGCCCGTGCGTTCTCGCCGGACCTGGCGGAAATCATCCGCGACATTAACAAATACAGTAACAACACCATGGCCCAGCAGTTGTTCCTGAGCCTGGGCGCGCAGTTCCGTAACGACGCCGATGGCGACGATGCCAAAGCCGCGCAACGCGTGGTGCGCCAGTGGCTGGCGAAAAAAGGCATCACCGCGCCGCACCTGGTGATGGAAAACGGCTCCGGCCTGTCCCGCGCCGAACGCGTCAGCGCCCGCGAGATGGCGGCCATGCTGCAAGCCGCGTGGAAAGGCCCGTATGCGGCGGAATACATCAGCTCGCTACCGATTGCCGGCACTGACGGCACCATGCGCAAGCGCCTGAAAACCACGGCCCTGCGCGGCGAGGCTCACGTCAAGACCGGCACCTTGAACACCGTGCGCGCCATTGCCGGGTTCAGCCGCGACAACAACGGCAACACTTGGGTAGTGGTGGCGATCCTCAACGATTCGAAGCCATGGGGTGCGTCGTCGGTGCTCGATCAGGTGCTGCTGGACCTGTATCGCCAGCCGAAGCTGACAGCCGCTGCACCCGTCTTGTAACTGATCGTTAACTGATCGTTCCCATGCTCCGCGTGGGAACGCAGCCTGGGACGCTCTGCGTCCCAAAACGTGACGCAGAGCGTCACAAGAGGCATTCCCACGCAGAGCGTGGGAATGATCAGGCGCGCAGGCGTTCCGCTTCCACGCGGTCGCGGCCCGCCTGTTTGGCCACATACACCGCCGAGTCCGCGCGCAGCAGCAGCCCGTCAATTCCTTCATTGATGCGCCAGCTGGCCACACCAAAGCTGGCGGTCACAACGCCCACCACCTCCATCGGTTCGGTGCGCAGCGACTGCCACAACTCCATCGCCAGGCTGTAAGCCTGCTGGGCATCGGTATGCGGGCACAGCACCACGAACTCTTCGCCCCCCAAGCGGCAGAACACATCCGTGCGCCGCAGGCGCTGGCCGATGCGCTTGCACACCTCCTGCAACACACCATCGCCCACGGCGTGCCCGTACTGGTCATTGATGCGCTTGAAGTGATCAATATCGAGCATGATCAACGACAGCGTGCCCGTGGTTCGGTTGAGCCTGAGCATTTCGGCCTTGAGCCGATCCTGAAAATAACGGCGGTTATGAATGCCCGTCAGCGAGTCGGTAATCGACAGCGCACGTAGCTCCTCCTCGACGCGCTTGAGATCGGAGATATCCGACACGTAGCCGTGCCACAAGGTGCCACCGCCGGTTAACTCCTCCGGCGTGGCCTCACCGCGAATCCAGCGCAGGCCGCGTTGCGGCAACACCACCCGATACTCTTCGCGCCAATGGCTCAACTGCAGCGCCGACAGCCGGATCGACAGGCGCACCCGCTCCACGTCTTGCGGATGAATGCGTTCGAACACTTTGTCCGCGTCTTGCTGCAATACGCCCATGTCGATTTCATAGATATCGCGCATACCGTCGCTGGCATAGATGAAACGCCCTTTGCCCTTGGGTTCAAGGGTGAACTGAAAGATCCCGCCAGGCACGTGGGCACTGAGTTTTTTCAGTAGGCGGTCGCGCGCGGCCAACGCCTCGTAGGCGCGTTTTTGTTCGGTCACGTCCAGGTAGATCGCCAAGTGCCCGATCCACAGGCCATAGTCGTCCAGCAACACGGTGGTGAGCATATTCACCGTCAGGTAGCTGCCATCCTCGCGCAGTAATGTCCACTCGCGCGCCTCGTGCAGATTGTCCGGGCTTTCCACCAGCATCGCCTGGCTCGCCGGAATACGCTTGCCCAAGGTCACACTCAAACTGGCCGCGCGCGCTTCGAGTTCCAGGGCCAGATGCAGGCTTTCCAGGGTCAGCCGCCCCACCACCGCCTCGGACTTGTACCCGAGCATTTTCTCGGCACCGGCATTGAAGGTGTTGATCACACCCCGCAGGTCAGTGGCAATGATCGCAACATGGGTGGCGGCGTTCAGCACACTGCGCAATTGTCCGTGAGCGGCGCGCAGCTCCTGCTCCCTCACGTGCAACTGCTGCGTGCGCTGTTCCACCAGCTTGAGCGCGCGCTGGCGCTGGCTGACCAACACATACAGCAACGCACTGAGCAGCAGGCTGAGAAGCAAGCCCATTGCCAGGATGGTGTGCATCGAGGAGTGATTGGCCTGGTCGAACACCTGACTGGCGCGAATGCTCAAGGCGTACACATGGTCGCCGAGGGTGAGGCGGCGCGCGGCGACAAGGCTGCTGTCGCCTACGGCGTTGCTGGACGCGTACAGCACACGCTGCTGCGTGTCGGAGGTGTCGACGATCTGCATCACCAGGTTGTCGCGGTTGGGCTTGGGCAAACCATCGGCAACCAGTTGGCGCATGCTGATCACTGCCATCACGTAACCATGGGGCTCGGTGTCGGCGGGTTTGCTCACCGGCGCCACCAGCAAAACCCCGGCGGCATAAGCTGGCTCCACGCCCACCAGTTGCATGGGTTGGGACACCGCAGGCCGACCGCTTTTTTGCACCCGTTCAAGCACCGAACGGCGCAGCGGCTGGGCCAACAGATCAAATCCCAGGGGCGAACCCAGCAGGCTTTGGGTCTGGCTGTACAACACCGGCACATACTCGTCGCGCTCAGGCGCAGGCGCCAGCTCACCCGACGCGTTCAACTCACGAATGGCAAAAGGGCTGCCGCGCTGACGCGAAATCTCCTGTTCAAAAGCGTTGCGCTGTTCGCGAAATATACGCGGCGCCCAGGCATAGGCGCGGGCGCGCAGAAGCAAAGGCTTGGCGAAACCATCGAACTCAGCGCGGGACACATCACTGGAATTGACGAAGAAGCGCTGCAGGCTGGCCAGGCGTTGCTCCTGGTCTTCAAAACGCTCCTGAAGGCGGGTGTAGCGCTCGTTGACCAACAACTGGAAACGCTGGCGCACTTGCTGCTGATAGAGGTCGGAGGCCGCCCAGGCGACGATGCCCGTCAGCGCGCCACCTGCCAATAACACCACCAATGCCACCAGCCAAGCCGACGCCTGCTCACTGATAAAGCCTAGTATTTTCGGGCGAACGGCTTGCATCGGCATAGGCAACACTCACAACGCCAGCGTGCGGGGGGTGTCACTTTGGCTAGGCGTTAAGTTATAGCCATGAGGCTGGCGTTTGACCAGTGCAAAAAAGCCGCAAGCCCGGAATAGTCCGGGCTTGCGGCTTTTTGGTGCAGCTTGAGTGTGTCAATCAGCGCGCGGTGATTTTCCACGCCCGGTGAATCTTCGCGTTACGGGCGAAGTCCGGGTCCAGGGTTTTGTCGCTGATTTCCTCGACCGCGTAGCGCTCGCTGAGGTTGTCCTCCAGCACGAACTTGCGGAAGTTGTTCGAGAAGTACAGCACGCCGCCCGGGGCCAGGCGCGCCATGGCCAGGTCGAGCAACTGCACGTGGTCACGCTGCACGTCGAAGATGCCTTCCATGCGCTTGGAGTTGGAGAAGGTCGGCGGGTCGATGAAGATCAGGTCGAACTCATCGCGGCTGGCTTCCAGCCAGGCCATCACATCACCCTGCTCCAGGCGGTTCTTGTCAGAGAAACCATTGAGGGAGAAGTTGCGACGTGCCCAGTCCAGGTAAGTTTTGGACAAATCGACACTGGTGGTGCTGCGCGCGCCGCCCTTGGCTGCATGCACACTGGCGGTGGCGGTGTAGCAATACAGGTTGAGGAAGCGCTTGCCGGCCGCCTCCTTCTGGATACGCATGCGCATCGGACGGTGGTCGAGGAACAGGCCGGTGTCCAGGTAGTCGGTGAGGTTGACCAGCAGCTTCACGCCGCCTTCGCTGACCTCAGTGAACTTGCCTTGGGCGCTTTGACGTTCGTACTGCTTGGTGCCGCTCTGACGTTCGCGACGTTTGACCACCACGCGGCTCTTGTCGACGTTCAGTGCCTGGGGAATCGCCGCCAGCGCATCGAACATACGGGCCGAGGCCTTTTCCGGGTCGATGGATTTCGGCGCGGCATATTCCTGCACGTGTACCCAATCGTGGTAGAGGTCGATGGCCATGGAGTATTCCGGCATATCGGCGTCATACACACGGTAGCAGTCCACACCTTCGCGCTTGGCCCATTTGCCCAGCTGCTTGAGGTTCTTTTGCAAGCGGTTGGCGAACATCTGCCCGCCTTCGCTCAGGCGCGCCTGCTCAACCACCGGGGCTGGAGCCGGCTTGATCGGGTTGCCGTTCTTGTTGTACTGGCGCTCGACCGGCTCGGTCGGGGCCTGATCGTAAGCGGCTTGCTCACGTTCGGCCTGACGCTGTTCCGGGGTACGGCGCTCGCCGGTGACGAACTGGTCCGGGTTGACCTTGATCAGCAGCAATTTGCACGGCAATGCGCCGTTCCAGAACGAATACTGTTTGTGGCTGCGGATGCCCATGCGCTTGCCCAGGTCCGGCGCGCCGGTGAACACCGCCGCTTCCCAGCCCATGCACGCCTGGCGCAGACGCTCGCCGAGGTTCTGGTAGAGGTACAACAGGCTGGCTTCGTCACCCAGGCGCTCGCCGTACGGTGGGTTGCAGATCACCAGGCCTTTCTGGTTCTGGTCCGGGCGCGGCTCGAAAGTGCCGACTTCGCCCTGGTACACCTTGATCCAGTGGCTCAGGCCTGCGCGTTCGATGTTGTTGCGCGCGGGTTGGATCAAGCGCGGGTCGGCTTCGTAGCCACGTACCCACAACGGCGGTTTGTTCATGCCGATGGCGGCACGCTCGGTGGCCTCGGTGTGCAGCTTTTTCCACAGTGCCGGCACGTGACCGAGCCAGGTGGTGAAGCCCCACAGCTCACGGTTCAAGTTAGGCGCCATGTCGGCGGCGATCATTGCGCCTTCCACCAGGAAGGTGCCCACGCCACACATCGGGTCCGTCAGCGCGCCGCCTTCGGCCGCAATGCGCGGCCAGCCAGAGCGAATCAGGATCGCGGCCGCGAGGTTTTCCTTCAACGGTGCAGCGCCCTGCTGCAAGCGATAACCGCGCTGGTGCAGGCTGTGGCCGGACAGGTCAAGGGAAAGGATGGCTTCGCCACGGTCCAGGCGCAGGTGAATGCGCAGGTCCGGGTTGATCTTGTCGATGGACGGACGTTCGCCGGTCGGGGTGCGCAGCTTGTCGACAATCGCATCCTTGACCTTCAGCGCGCCGAAGTGGGTGTTGTCGATGCCCGAGCCGTGGCCACTGAATTCAACGGCCAGGGTGCCGTCCGGGACCATGTGGTCGGCCCATTCGATATCCAGCACGCCGTGGTAGAGGTCTTCGGCGTCCTTCATCGGGAAGCGCTTGAGCACCAGCAGCACGCGGTTGGCCAGGCGCGACCACAGGCACAGGCGGTAGGCGGTTTCCATGTCGGCCATGCCGCGCACGGCCGAGGTGTGCTCGCGGGCTTCCTCAAGGCCAAGCCCGACGGCTTCCTCGATCAGCAGGCCTTCGAGGCCCTTGGGGCAGGTGAGGAAGAGTTCAAAACGGTCCGACATGGGGCATTCCAGGCTTTTCAGCAATAAATGAACGGGCGACGCATCGCCGGCTCGGTTTTCAATCAAGCACTTTTCTTGAAGAGTGCTCGCGTGGCACGAATGTGCCGTTCCACCCCGGCTGCCGGGCTTTTGAGCCTTAATTGCCGGGGCAGATAAATAAATGTTTGCAACAAAAAGAAATATCCCGACCCTTCGTCGAATAATAACCGACTGCAACGGGCGGGCATTCTCACTAAAGGATTAAACCCATCCTCTATGCAGGGCACATCATAGCTGGGTTTGCCTAATAAATGGGGCGAAAAGCCATCCCAGCTTATGGCTATAGCATCGTTATCGTTACGTGCTTATGACAAAACGATCATTGAATCCATGTGACCTATTGGTTAGAACTCAACACAGGTTGGCGCCGTAACGACGCCGACACATAGGCTCGCCACGCCGGCAGCGAGCCCACCAACGGCAGGAAAACCCTGCCCGGCCCCAAGCGGGGCCGAAGGATATCTAGACAGTCAACAAGTGAGGGAAACACCCTATGAGAAGACTTAAGCGTGATCCGTTGGAAAGAGCATTTTTACGCGGATATCAATATGGCGTTCATGGTAAATCCCGTGAGCTTTGCCCATTTACTCTACCGTCGGTACGCCAAGCCTGGATCAACGGCTGGCGAGAAGGACGCGGCGACAACTGGGACGGTATGACTGGCACTGCGGGAATCCACAGACTCAACGAACTTCACGCCGTCGGCTGACACAGGGCACTTAATCCGACAACCACCTTGAAGATTTTGTAACGACTTAACCACGCACGTCCTATCCGGGCGGCGGGCTTCGGCCCAGGGGGCTCCTTTTGGAGCCCTTTTTAATGCTCGGAAATTGGCTGATCTATCAGCGCAAAGCCGCGATGGCATCCACCGACTCGCGAATCAACGCCGGGCCTTTGTAGATAAAGCCGGAATAGAGTTGCACCAGGCTTGCGCCGGCGGCGATTTTCTCGGCGGCGTGCTTGCCTTCGGTAATGCCGCCCACGGCGATGATCGGCAACCGCCCCGCCAGCTCAGCGGCCAGTACCTTGACGATATGGGTGCTCTGGTCCCGCACCGGCGCGCCCGACAGGCCGCCCGCTTCGTCACCATGGGCCAGCCCTTCGACGCCGACGCGGCTTAAGGTGGTGTTGGTGGCGATCACCGCGTCCATACCCGAATCCACCAGGGCCTGGGCGACCAAAACGGTTTCATCGTCGCTCATGTCCGGGGCAATCTTGATGGCCAACGGCACACGCTTGCCATGGCGCACGGCCAGGTCCTCCTGACGTTGGCGCAAGGCTTCGAGCAATTGCTTGAGGGAATCACCAAACTGCAGGCTGCGTAGCCCCGGTGTGTTGGGCGAACTGACGTTGACCGTGACGTAGCTGGCGTGGGCGTAGACCTTGTCCAGGCAGATCAGGTAATCATCCACCGCGCGCTCGACCGGCGTGTCGAAGTTCTTGCCGATATTGATGCCGAGAATACCGTTGTATTTCGCGGCTTGAACCCGCGACAGCAAGTGATCAACACCCAGGTTGTTGAAGCCCATGCGGTTGATGATCGCTTCGGCTTCGGGCAAACGGAAAATACGCGGCTTCGGGTTGCCCGGCTGTGGCCGTGGGGTCACGGTGCCGATTTCGACGAAGCCGAAACCCAGTTGCGCAAAACCATCGATGGCCGCGCCGTTCTTGTCCAGGCCCGCAGCCAGCCCGACCGGGTTGGGGAAATCGAGCCCCATCACCGACACGGGCATTTTTGCCGGCGCCTTGCATACCAGGCCATTGAGCCCCAGGCGGCCACCGGCACCAATCAAGTCCAGGGACAGATCGTGGGAGGTTTCCGGGGAGAGTTTGAACAACAGCTGGCGGGCCAGGGTATACATGGGCGGGCTAGACTCGGATGGCGGCGAAAGGTGGCGCGATTATAGCCGGGGTGGCACGCCAGGTGCGAGGCGTGCCGCCCAATCATCACGGGCGCTGTGCAACCAACGCCTCATACTGCGCCCAGATTTTTTCGGCATAACGCAGGCGCAATGCCTCGCGCCCAGGTGCTGGCCCGGCATTATAGGAGCCCACGGCTGTCCAGTTGTAACCGAAGCGCTGGATAAAGTCGGCCAGAATCGAAGCGCCCACTTCGATCGATAAACACGGCTCGGCCAGCAGTCTTTCCTCGGTAATCCCCTGCTTGGCCAGGCGAGGCAAGTGCATGCTATTGATCTGCATCAGGCCAATATCCCGCGAGCCATCGCTATTTGCCTCGTTCACCGCGCCAGTGCGTGCGCCCGACTCCACGACCGCAATGGCCTGCAACAGCTCCGGCTCGATGTCATACCGGCCGGCGACCGCCTCCCAGCAGTTGGCCCAGGCCGGGAAGCTGCCCATCAGCAGGCACAGCAGCAAGCCGGCGCGCAAACGCTTAATCATGATTCACCTGACCACAGGCCGAACAGATGCGTGGCACACGCGCCTGCCCGGGCTGTTGTTGGATGTGTTGCCGAACGGTGACGGCACAGGTAAACCGATACCCCTTGCCATAGATCGTCTTTATAAAGCCTTTGTCTTTCCTCAAATGCTTGCGCAATTCATAGATACAACGGGTGAGCGACTCCTCCGCAACCTCGCCACGGGACCAGGCCTGCTCGAGTAAACGATCTTTGGTCATCAGCACACCACCGGATGCCAACAACAACCGCAGCACCTGCCACTCCTTGGGTGGTAGCTGAATATCCACACCCTCACCCGTTAACCGGCCATCAACATACAAGGTCCATCCGGCAAAAAACCACGAGGCCGCCAGCCCTTCATTCTCGAGGGTCATATTCACCTCTGTACCTGATCTACTGACATTGATTCCCTTGTTTCCAGAAACGGTCGATACGACAACCCCGCGACTATAGAAAGTCGGCCTCTGAACAACGTTAGGAAAAAACCCATGTAATCGAGGATTTGGGTGCGTATCACGTAGGACTTTTGGCTATCCCAGGCAACACATACCCAGAAACGCGTTGATAGGCGCTCAAAGAGTTATTGGATTTCAGAGGCTTCGCGGTTTTCGCGCACAAATGCGCGCTGCACACGCTCATATTGGCTTTGCGTCAGCGGCGGCGGCCCGAGAGCACCCGCCAGCATCCGCGACTCTGCGCCGACCGCCCGGGCCTGGATCACAAACAGCCGCACCTCGGCGCGCCGACCAGAACCCACGCCGCCCTCACGTTCAAACCCACCCAGCCACAACCGCCTGCCCAAAGGCACGCGCACCACCGTGTTGATTCCCAGCCGCCCTACTGCCCCAACCGAACCAGGCTTGAGTTTGCTGTCCAGTTGACGGCCATCCTCAAGGGTCAGCTGCATTTCAATCTGATTCGCTGCCGCAAAGCGTGGTAGCACGCTGGCTTCGGTGCCATACCCCACCGGCTCCCACTTGCCGCTGTCGACACCAGGCTTGGGCAGGTAAAAAGTATGATTAGCCTGGAAAACCGCTGGAACATTCTCTTGCGTAAGCAGCACGGGAAACGTGGTGACCCTGGCTTTGCGTCGACGCTCAAGCACACCGAGCTGTGCCATCAAGCGGCTGTCGTCCAAGGGCTCCAGCACGCGGGTCACCGAGGCTCCGGTGCCGGTTTCCTGAGCCCAGGCCACGCCCATCTTGTCGAGTTCCTTACGGTCTACATCGATCTGCCACAGCGCCACTTCGATTGGCCGCTTGGGCCTGTCCAATTCCGCTACCAGCTCCTCTATCACCTTGACCTGATCAGGTTTGCCCTTGATCAATAAACTGTTGGAATCCGGGTAGGCCATCACCAATAGACTCTTGTCAGCCAGCAACCCCGGGGGGCGCTGCCGGGCATCCTTCTGCTCGATAGCCAGCAGGTTCTCGATCATGGTGGCCATGCCCGGTACATTGACCTTGTCGTCGCCCATGACGTACTGACGGTCAGCCACATGGGTGTTGAACACCTGCACCACGCCGAAGGCCTGTTTACCGACACGCACTTCGGTGCGAGGCCTGTCCATCAGTTGAGCCAGGTGCAACACCTGGTCCACATAATTAGGTGGCCCGGAAACATAGAACGTGCGCGCGCCGCTCTCTCTGAGTGGATAACGTGATTCATCAAACCCCGAACGGCGCATGAACCCACGCAATCTACCGACCGAAATGTGCCGCAGCGCGACCGCAGTGCTTTTTGCTTCGCTGGCGTCATACAGGTAAAGCACCTGCCCGTCGCTGTACCAGATCAGGCCCAACTGCTCGGCGACTGTCGCGAGGGTCTGCTGCGCAGCCTCCAGATCGAAAGTGCCGCAAATGCGTCTACGCGCCGCTTCGCGGCTGACGACGATGGGCAACCCCAAGGGAAGCGACAACGCACTGAAAAAGGTATGCAGGCTTTCATCCCGAGCCTCATAGCTCTCGCCCCAGGCGGGAACATTGGCCCACAACAACGCGCCGCACAACAGCCAGCGGCATAGCCGGCGGGAGCTCATCGGTGGTAGCTCATCAGGGTCGGTGAATCGATAGGCAACTTGAGTGTTCCTGGCAATCGGGCGCAAAGAAGCGGCCATACTGAAAGGCACTCGAGTTTCAATCTTGATGGAAAGGTGACGGCAGGCTTCATCCGCCTGCCCGTGGCATGTGCCTTGCTACGGACTCTGCATCAGAGCCCGCGCCAACGTCGGAGCAGGCTTGCAGACAAAGGCGTCGTTACCCGGCAATGGCTTGCACTGCCATGCGAAGGAACGATGCTTTTTTTTTGAAAGAAAAGGTAGGTGTTGATGAACGACTCGGTCGGCAACAGCCCGGTGAACAACCCACTGGCGTGGGTCAACGGCAGTGACGCCCCGGAAAAGAGCAGCCTGGACCTGGGTTTCATGGCACTCACCGACTGCGCTTCATTGGTGGTCGCCGCGACCCAGGGGTTTGCCCAACCCTACGGCCTGACCCTGAACCTCAAGCGGCAATCCTCCTGGGCCAACCTGCGCGACAAACTGGTCAGCGGTGAACTGGACGCCGCCCACAGCCTGTATGGGTTGATCTACGCCGTACACCTGGGCATTGGCGGCGTGGCGCCCACCGATATGGCGGTACTGATGGGGCTCAACCAGAACGGCCAGAGCATCAACCTGTCCCACGGCCTGCAACAGCAGGGAGTGACCACTCCTGAGGCACTCGACCGCCACGTGCACCAAAGCCGTACAAAGCTGACGTTCGCCCAGACTTTTCCCACCGGCACCCACGCCATGTGGCTGTATTACTGGCTGGCGAGCCAAGGCATTCACCCGTTGCAAGATGTCGACAGTGTAGTGGTGCCGCCGCCGCAGATGATCGCGCACCTGCAAGCCGGGCGCATCGACGGCTTTTGTGTCGGCGAGCCCTGGTGCGCCAGCGCGGTCCAGCAAAACCAGGGGTTCACCCTGGCCACTACGCAGTCGATCTGGCCGAATCACCCAGAAAAAGTGCTCGGCTGCACCCAGGCGTTCGTCGACCAATACCCAAACACCGCCCGCGTGCTGGTCATGGCGATCCTCGAGGCCAGCCGTTTCATCGAACAAAGTCAGGAAAACCGCCGTTCCACCGCACAACTGCTCAGCGCCCGCGAGTACCTCGATGCCCCGCTCGACTGCATCGAACCCCGCTTGCTCGGAAATTATGACGACGGCCTCGGCAACCAGTGGAAAGACCCGCACGCCCTGCGCTTTTTTGCCGATGGCGAGGTGAACCTGCCGTACCTATGCGATGGCATGTGGTTCATGACCCAGTTTCGCCGTTGGGGCCTGCTGCGCGAAGACCCGGACTACCTGGGCGTGGCTCGCCAGGTGCAGCAATTGGACCTGTATCGCCAAGCCGCTGCTGCCGCTGGCGTCCCGGCTGCCGCCCAGGACATGCGCAGCAGCCAGCTGATCGACGGCAAGATCTGGGACGGCTCCGACCCCGCCGCCTACGCCCGCGGCTTCCGCCTGCATGCCTTGGCGGATTCCACCAACCGCCAGGCACAGCGCTGACAGGACCACGACTATGTTACGAATCCTGTTGATCAACGACACCCCGCGCAAGGTCGGACGCCTCAAAGCCGCCTTGACCGAGGCCGGTTTCGAGGTGATCGATGAGTCCGGCCTGACCATCGACCTGCCGGCGCGCGTCGAAACGGTGCGCCCGGACGTGATCCTGATCGATACCGAGTCACCCGGCCGCGATGTGATGGAGCAAGTGGTGCTGGTCAGCCGTGACCAGCCGCGCCCGATCGTGATGTTTACCGACGAGCACGACCCGAACGTGATGCGCCAGGCGATCAAGTCCGGGGTCAGCGCGTACATCGTCGAAGGCATCCAAGCCCAGCGCCTGCAGCCGATCCTCGACGTGGCCATGGCCCGTTTTGAAAGCGACCAGGCCCTGCGCGCCCAGCTCCAGGCCCGCGACCAACAGTTGGCCGAGCGCAAGCGCATCGAGTTGGCCAAGGGCATGCTGATGAAAATGAAGCACTGCAATGAGGAAGAGGCCTACACCCTGATGCGCCGCCAAGCCATGAGCCGCCAGCAGAAACTGATCCAGGTGGCCGAGCAGATCATCGCCATGAGTGAGCTGCTCGGCTGAACTGGCGCAGCTCTTGCTAAGCATTCATCACAGGTAGCCAACGGCGGTTGCCCCTTCTACGACAAAGACGTCGCCCATCCGGTTTGCACTCGCGAACTCGATGGCGGCGTTTTTTTTCGTTTTGGCCCCGGCGAATGGGGCCAACAGGCCTTCTGACAAGACCCCCAACCGTTGAGGTGCGTGATGAAATCAAGCTTCTGGAAATCCGGGCACACCCCGACCCTGTTCGCCGCGTTCCTGTATTTCGACCTGAGCTTCATGGTCTGGTACCTGCTGGGGCCACTCGCGGTGCAGATTGCCGCCGACCTGCACCTGACCACCCAGCAACGCGGCCTGGTGGTGGCTACGCCGATTCTGGCGGGTGCGCTGCTGCGCTTTTTGATGGGCATGCTGGCCGACAAGCTGTCGCCCAAAACCGCCGGGCTGATTGGCCAGGTGATTGTGATCGCCGCCCTGTTCGGCGCCTGGAAACTCGGCATCCATAGCTACGAACAAGCCCTGTTGCTGGGCGTGTTCCTGGGCATGGCCGGTGCGTCCTTCGCAGTTGCCCTGCCCTTGGCCTCCCAGTGGTATCCCGCTGAGCACCAAGGCAAAGCCATGGGTATCGCCGGCGCCGGCAACTCCGGCACCGTGTTTGCCGCGTTGCTGGCGCCGGTACTGGCCGCCGCATTCGGCTGGAGTAATGTGTTCGGCTTCGCGTTGATTCCACTGGTGCTGACACTGATTGTGTTCGCCTGGCTCGCTCGCAATGCGCCCGAGCGCCCGAAAGCCAAATCCATGGCCGACTATTTCAAAGCCTTGGGCGACCGCGACAGCTGGTGGTTCATGTTCTTCTACAGCGTGACGTTCGGCGGCTTTATCGGCCTGGCCAGCGCCCTGCCCGGCTACTTCAACGACCAGTACGGCCTGAACCCGGTCACCGCCGGCTACTACACCGCCGCCTGTGTGTTTGGTGGCAGCCTGATGCGCCCCTTGGGCGGCGCACTGGCCGATCGCTTCGGTGGCATTCGCACCCTGCTCGGCATGTACGGCGTGGCAGCGATCTGCATCGCCGCTGTGGGTTTCAACCTGCCAAGTTCCTACGCCGCACTGGCGCTTTTCGTCTGCACCATGCTCGGCCTCGGCGCAGGGAATGGCGCGGTGTTCCAACTGGTGCCCCAGCGCTTTCGCCGCGAGATCGGGGTGATGACCGGCCTGATCGGCATGGCGGGCGGCATCGGCGGCTTTGCCCTGGCGGCGGGCATGGGTGCAATCAAACAGAGCACCGGCAGTTATCAGTTGGCCTTGTGGTTGTTTGCCAGCCTTGGCGTGTTGGCCTGGTTCGGCCTGCACGGCGTCAAGCGTCGCTGGAGAACTACGTGGGGCTCGGCCGCCGTGACCGCCGCACGCGTCTGATGAGCCTGCAACTGAGCGTCGCCCAGGCCAGCGCCATCGGCCCGCGGGCAGAAAACCAGGACGCCTTGCGGGTGGTCACGCCCATGCCGGAACTGGCCGCCAGCAAGGGTTACCTGTGCGCCATCGCCGATGGCGTCAGCCAATGCGCCGACGGCGGTCTGGCCGCCCGTTCGACCTTGCAGGCGCTGGCGCTGGATTACTACGCCACGCCGCAAACCTGGGGCGTGGCCCAGGCACTGGAGCGACTGTTGCTGGCGCAGAACCGCTGGTTGCAGGCCAATGGTGGTGGCCAGCCATTGCTCACCACCCTCAGCGCCCTGGTATTTCGCGGCCAGCGCTTCACCCTGGCGCATGTGGGGGATTGCCGGGTGTATCGCTGGCTGGACGGCGAGTTGCAGCGCATCACGCAAGATCATGTGTGGGAACAACCGGGCATGCAGCATGTGCTCAAGCGCGCCCTCGGCCTGGATCAGCATCTGGTGCTGGATTTTCTCGACGGTGAGCTGCGTGAGGGCGAGTGCTTCCTGCTGCTCAGCGATGGCGTGTGGGCCACGTTGGGCGATCACAGCATCAGCGCAATCCTGCGCGAACAAACCGATCTCGACGCGGCGGTGAACACGCTGGTCAACGCCGCGCACCTGGCCGCCAGCCAGGACAATGCCAGCGCCGTGCTGGTGCGTATCGACCAGCTCGGCGCCGCCACCCTGGGCGATGCGCTGGTGCAGTTGCAGCAATGGCCGCTGCCCCCGCTCCTGAAGGCCGGGCAACGGTTTGAGGGCTGGCAGGTTGAAAGCGTGCTGGCGCAGAGCCGACAGTCCTTGCTGTACCGCGTGCGCGATGCCCAGCAGCAACCTTGGCTGCTGAAAACCTTGCCGCTCAACCGCGACGATGACAACGATGCCGGCCAAGCCTTGCTGTCGGAAGAATGGTTTCTGCGCCGAGTGGCCGGGCGCGCATTTCCTGAAGTGCATGCAGCCAGCGGGCGTCAGCATTTGTACTACGTGATGCGTGAATATTCGGGGCAGACCCTCGCGCAGCTGTTCCAGCAACAAGGCCCGCTGCCCCTGGCGCAATGGCAGTCGATTGCCGAGCGTTTGCTGCGGGCGGTGGGCCTGCTGCATCGACGGCAGATCCTGCACCGTGACATCAAACCGGAAAACCTGCTGCAGGGCGATGATGGCGAACTGCGTGTGCTGGATTTCGGCCTGGCCTACTGCCCGGGGCTTTCCGAGGACCGCGCCCATTTGCTGCCCGGCACCCCGAGCTTTATCGCGCCCGAAGCGTTCAGTGGTGAACGCCCTACGTCGCAGCAGGATTTATACAGTGTCGGCGTTACGCTCTATTACCTGCTGACCGGGCATTACCCCTACGGCGAAATCGAAGCCTTCCAACGACCGCGTTTCGCTCAGCCCGTCAGCGCCAGTCGTTACCGCCCCGATTTACCGGACTGGTTACCCTTGAGCCTGGAGCGCGCCGTGGCCGCACAGCCCGCGGAGCGCTATGAAACCGCCGAAGAATGGTTGCTGGTGCTGGAACAGGCCGACCGCCGTGAATTGAGCGTGCGACCCAAGCCCTTGCTGGAGCGCGAGCCGCTCAAGGTCTGGCAAACCCTGGCGAGCGTCTCGCTGCTGGTCAATCTGGTGCTGTTGTACTGGCTGCTGCACCACTAGAGGGCAATTCCCCACACAAAATTGATGGAAATCCCAATAAAGCCGGCGCCTGTCGACTTGGCACAACCGCTGCATTAGCTTCATCAACAACTCACATATAGCCGCTCCTTCAACGTCGAAGGGTCGAGCTTCCCGAGAGAACGGGACCGGACAAAGGTGTCCTCGCCAGGTAACTGGTGGGGACGCCTTTTTTGTTTGCGCACGATTTGTCGAGCCATTGCGGAGAACGACATGAAGAAACTCAAATTAGTGATGATCGGCAACGGCATGGCCGGGGTTCGCACCCTTGAAGAATTGCTCAAGCTGAGCAGCGACCTGTACGACATCACGGTGTTCGGCGCCGAGCCGCACACCAACTACAACCGTATCCTGCTGTCGCCGGTGCTGGCCGGCGAGCAGACCTTCGAAGAGATCGTGCTCAACGATCTCGATTGGTACCTGGATAACCACATCAAGCTGTTGCTCAACCGCAAAGTGGTGCAGATCGACCGCGTAAGACGCATCGTCATCGCCGAGGACGGCAGCGAGGCCGAGTACGATCGCCTGTTGATCGCCACCGGCTCCACGCCGTTTATCCTGCCAATCCCCGGCAATACCTTGCAGGGAGTGATCGGCTACCGCGACATCGCCGATACCCAGGCCATGATCGACACCGCCAGGACCCACAAGCACGCGGTGGTCATCGGCGGTGGCCTGCTTGGCCTGGAAGCCGCCAATGGCCTGATGCTGCGCGGCATGCACGTGACCGTGGTGCATATCGGCGAATGGCTGCTGGAGCGCCAGCTGGATAAAACCAGCGGGCAATTGCTGCAAACCGAACTGGAAAGCCGCGGCCTGGTGTTTCGCCTGTGCGAACAAACCCAGGCGCTACACGACGCCGGCAATGGTCGCGTCGGCTCGGTGCAGTTCAAAAATGGCGACATCATCCCCGCCGACCTAGTGGTAATGGCCGCCGGTATCCGCCCCAACACCGAATTGGCGGAGAAATCCGGCATCCCCTGCAACCGTGGGATCCTGGTCAATGACACGCTGCAAACCTACGACCCGCGCATCTATGCCATCGGCGAGTGCGCCAGCCATCGTGGGATCGCTTATGGGCTGGTGGCGCCATTGTTTGAGCAGGCCAAGGTCTGCGCCAATCACCTGGCCCAGTTGGGCTTTGCCACTTACAAAGGTTCGGTCACGTCGACCAAGCTGAAAGTCACCGGCATCGACCTGTTCTCTGCCGGGGATTTCATGGGCGGTGAAGGCACCGAGACCATCACCCTCTCCGACCCGATTGGCGGCGTGTACAAGAAGCTGGTGATCAAGGACGACATCCTGGTCGGTGCCTGTCTGTATGGCGATACCGCCGACGGCGGTTGGTATTTCCGCCAGATTCGTGAGAACCATGCCATTGGCGAGATCCGTGATCACTTGATGTTCGGTGAGAACGCACTAGGCGATGTCGGCCATCAAGGCCAGGACAAAGCCATGAGCATGGCCGACAACGCCGAGGTCTGCGGCTGCAACGGCGTGTGCAAAGGCACCATCGTCAAGGCGATCCAGGAACACGGATTGTTCAGTGTCGATGACGTGAAAAAGCATACCAAGGCCGCCAGCTCATGCGGTTCCTGCGCCGGGTTGGTGGAACAGATCCTGATCAACACCGTGGGCGGCGCCGCTGACGTCAAACCCAAAAGCGAAAAAGCCATCTGCGGCTGCAGCGACCTCAACCACGGGCAAATCCGCCAGGCGATCCGCGACCAGCACCTGCTGACCATCGCCGGCACCATGAGCTACCTGAACTGGCGCACGCCCAACGGCTGCGCAACCTGCCGCCCGGCGCTGAACTACTACCTGATCTCCACTTGGCCCGGCGAGGCCAAGGACGACCCGCAATCGCGCCTGATCAACGAACGCGCCCACGCCAATATTCAGAAAGACGGCACCTACTCGGTAGTCCCACGGATGTGGGGCGGCGTGACCAATCCGTCGGAGCTGCGGCGCATTGCCGATGTGGCCGACAAGTACAACGTGCCGATGGTCAAGGTCACCGGCGGCCAGCGCATCGATCTGCTGGGCATCAAGAAACAGGATTTGCCCGGTGTATGGAAGGATCTCGACATGCCCTCCGGCCACGCCTATGGCAAATCCATCCGCACCGTGAAGACCTGCGTGGGCAGCGAGTTCTGCCGCTTCGGTACGCAGAACTCCACGCAGTTGGGTATCGAGTTGGAGCACGACCTGTTCAATATGTGGTCGCCGCACAAGGTCAAGCTGGCGGTGTCCGGTTGCCCACGCAATTGCTCGGAGGCGGGTATCAAGGACGTCGGCATTATTGGCGTCGACTCTGGCTGGGAGATGTACATCGGCGGCAACGGCGGGATCAAGACTGAAGTCGCGGAGTTTTTCGTCAAGCTCAAAACCGCTGAAGAAGTGCGCGAATACAACGGCGCGTTCCTGCAGCTGTATCGCGAAGAGGCTTTCTACCTTGAGCGCACCGTGCATTACCTGCAACGGGTAGGCATGGAACACATCAAGAAAGCCGTTCTGGAAGACCCGGCACGGCGCCAGGCCCTCAACGAGCGCCTGCAATTCTCGTTGTCATTCGAGCAAGACCCGTGGAAAGAACGCCTGGAACAGCCGCTGCTGAAAAAGGAATTCGAAGTCATCCCCGTCAAGCAGTTGGAGGTGTCGGCATGAACTGGCTGGATATCTGCGCCCTGGATGAAATCAACGCCCTGGGTTCGCGCATCATCACTGGGCCAAAAGGCGATATTGCAATTTTTCGTACCAGTGACGATGAGGTTTTCGCCCTCGACGACCGCTGCCCGCACAAAGGCGGGCCACTGTCCCAAGGCTTGATCTACGGCAAGCGCGTGGCCTGCCCGCTGCACAACTGGCAGATCGACCTGGCGTCGGGTGAAGCCCAGGCGCCGGATGTCGGCTGCGCCCATCATCACCCCGCCCGCGTGGAAAACGGCCGAGTGATGCTGGCCCTGCGGGACGCCGGTTGATGAACCGCCAGACCACCGCGTCCACCTGCTGTTACTGCGGGGTGGGTTGCGGCGTGCTGATCGAGCATGACGGCGCGCAGATCCTCGGCGTGCAAGGCGACCCAAGCCACCCGGCAAACTTTGGCAAGTTGTGCAGCAAGGGCTCCAGCCTGCACTTGACCGGCGACCTGGCCGCCCGCGCCTTGTACCCGGAACTGCGCCTGGGCAAAGACCTGGCCCGCGCCCGCACCGACTGGAGCACCGCCCTGGAACACGCGGCCAATGTGTTCGCCGACACCATTGCCGCACATGGGCCGGACAGCGTGGCGTTCTATATTTCCGGGCAATTGTTGACCGAGGATTACTACAGCTTCAACAAATTGGCGCGGGCGCTGGTGGGCACCAATAACATCGATAGCAATTCGCGGCTGTGCATGTCTTCGGCCGTGGTCGGCTACAAGCGCAGCCTGGGCGCCGATGCGCCGCCCTGCAGCTATGAAGACCTGGACGCAAGTGATTGCGTGATGATCGTCGGCAGCAACATGGCCTACGCCCATCCGGTACTGTTCCGACGTCTAGAGGAAGCCAAGACGCGCCGCCCGCAGATGAAAGTGGTGGTGATCGACCCACGGCGCACAGACACCTGCGACTTGGCCGACTTGCACCTGGCGATCCTGCCGGGCACCGATGTGGCGCTGTTCCATGGGATCTTGCACCTGTTGCTGTGGGAAGACTGGATCGACCGCGACTTTATCCAGGCGCATACCGATGGGTTGGTCGAGTTGAAACGACTGGTGCATGACTACACGCCGCAGATGATCACGCAGTTGTGTGGCATCAGCGTTGAGCAGTTGCGCCTGTGTGCAGAGTGGGTCGGCACCTCCAGCAGTTTTCTCTCGCTGTGGTGCATGGGGCTTAACCAGTCCACCGCCGGCAGCGCCAAAAACAGTGCGCTGATCAACCTGCACCTGGCTACCGGCACCATTGGCCGGCCGGGTTGCGGGCCGTTTTCCCTGACCGGCCAACCGAATGCCATGGGCGGGCGCGAAACCGGCAGTTTGTCGAACCTGCTGCCGGGGCATCGCGAGGCGGCCAACCCTGAACACAGGGCTGAAGTCGCGGCTTATTGGGGCGTCGAAGCGTTGCCGGCGCCTACCGGGCTGACCGCCATTGAACTGTACGAACAGATCCAGGCCGGCAAGATCAAGGCCGTGTGGATTGCCTGTACCAACCCCGCGCAATCCTTGCCGGACCAGAACCGCGTGCGTGCCGCATTAGCGGCCTGCCCGTTCGTGGTGTTGCAGGAGGCTTTTCGCACGACCGAAACCGCCGCCTATGCAGACCTGCTGCTACCCGCCGCCAGTTGGGGCGAGAAAGAAGGCACGGTGACCAATTCCGAACGGCGGATTTCCCACGTCCGCCGCGCCGTCGCCCCACCCGGCGAAGCACGGCCAGACTGGGCGATCACCGTGGATTTCGCACAGCGCCTGGAGCAACGCTTGCGCCCGGGGTTACCGAGTTTGTTCGCCTTTGAGCAGCCGGCGCAGATCTTTGATGAATACAAGGTGCTGACCCGCAACCGTGACCTCGACCTGTCAGGTATCAGCCATGCCCTGCTCGACCAGCTCGGCCCGCAGCAATGGCCATTTCCCGTGGGCGCACACGCCGGCACGCCGCGCCTGTACACCGAGGGTGTGTTCCCGACAGACAGCGGCCGCGCGCACTTTATCGCCGACCCTTATCGCGCCGCTAAAGAGCAACGTGACGCGCGCTTCCCACTGACCTTGATCACCGGGCGCCTGCGCGATCAATGGCACGGCATGAGCCGCACCGGCACGGCCGCGCAGTTGTTCGGGCATGTCAATGAAGCACTGCTGAGCCTGCACCCGGATGAACTGCGTCGGCACCGTTTCAAAGAGGGCGATCTGGTCAGCCTGAAAAGCCGTCGCGGCAGCGTAATCGTCGCCGTCAGCAGTGATGACAGCGTGCGCCCCGGCCAGGCGTTCCTGCCCATGCATTGGGGCGATCGTTTTCTCAAGGGCGGTGTTAATGCCCTAACCCAGCCCGCGTTCGACCCCTTGTCGAAACAGCCCGAACTCAAACACAGCGGCGTGCGCCTGGAGCCAGTGCAACTGCCATGGCAGTTGTTTGCGCTGATAGAAGGAAATGTGCAGCAACACTTCGACGCCCTACGCCCGCTGTGTGAGGGCTTTGCGTACGTCAGCTTGAGCCTGGCCGGGCGTGAACGGCCGGCTCTTCTGATACGCGCAGCCCATACGGAGGCGCCTGACTTGCAACTGTTAACCCGTATCGACGAACTGCTGGGCCTCAATGACGGCCCGGTCATGGCCTATGACGATCCGCGTCGTTCGATTGGCAAGCGGGTAAAAATCGAAAAAGGCCGTATTACCGCGCTGCGCCTGGCCGGCGAAACCCTGGCACGGCACTGGCTGCAGAACCTATGGCTGGAAGGCCGTGCTGACGATCAACTACGCCGCTGGCTGCTGGCACCACTGAGTGCACCACCGGGCGGCGCGGCGGCCAGCAGCAAGATTTTGTGCAACTGCAAGAACGTCAGCGAAAGCGCGGTATACGCTGGTATCGGCCGTGGCCTGGACCTGGACGGGCTTAAACAGGAACTGGGGTGCGGCACGCAATGCGGCTCTTGTGTTCCGGAAATCAAACGTCTGTTGGCCAGCACGTCGCTGCCAATCGCAATCAGTGTGTAAGGGGATAAACATGAGCGCAAAAGTCTGGCTGGTAGGCGCAGGCCCCGGTGATCCGGAGCTGCTGACGCTCAAGGCGGTACGCGCCCTGCACGCAGCCGATGTGGTGCTGATCGATGACTTGGTCAACCCGGTGGTGCTGGAACACTGCCCGCACGCTCGTGTGGTCACCGTGGGCAAGCGCGGTGGGTGCCGGTCTACACCTCAGGATTTTATCCACCGCCTGATGCTGCGCTATGCGCGCCAGGGCAAATGCGTGGTGCGACTCAAAGGCGGCGACCCGTGTATTTTCGGCCGGGGCGGCGAAGAAGCGATGTGGCTGCGTGAACGTGGCATTGAAGTGGAGTTGGTCAACGGGATTACTGCGGGCCTGGCAGGTGCAACCAACTGCGATATTCCCCTGACGCTGCGCGGGGTAAGCCGTGGCGTCACGCTGGTCACGGCGCATACCCAGGACGACAGCAGCCTGAACTGGCGCGCACTGGCCGAGGGCGGTACGACACTGGTGGTGTATATGGGCGTAGCGAAGCTTGAAGAGATTCGTCAGCAATTGCAGGAGGGCGGAATGGCAGCGGATATGCCGGTGGCGATGATCGAGAACGCCTCATTGCCTCAGCAACGCGAATGCCGCAGCACCCTGGCGCACATGCATACCGATGCACAGGCATTTGCTCTGAAAAGCCCGGCGATTCTGGTGATCGGCAGTGTGGCTGGCGTAGAGCAAGCCGCCTGCATTGCCGTGTCAGCCAGCGCCTAAGGCAAATTACAGGCGAAAAAAAGCCCGGCCTAAGCCGGGCTTTTTTCTACCACTCAGTAATTACTGAGCTTGAGCTTCAACCGACGCTTCTACACGACGGTTAACAGCGCGACCAGCTTCAGTTGCGTTGTCAGCAACTGGGCGGGATTCGCCGTAACCTACTGCAGTTACACGGCTTGGAGCAACGCCGTCTTTAACCAGGACTTGCTTAACAGCGTCAGCACGACGCTGGGACAGCTTCTGGTTGTAAGCGTCTGGACCGATGGAGTCAGTGTGACCAGCAACTTCTACGTTGGTAGCTGGGTACTGAGCCATGAAGTCGGCCAGGTTTTTCACGTCGCCGTAGCTGTTAGGCTTAACAACGGACTTGTCGAAGTCGAACTTAACGTCCAGCTCAACACGAACAACCTGAGCAACTGGAGCTTCTGGCTCTGGAGTTGGCTCTGGAGCTGGTGCTGGGGTAGGAGCTGGAGCGACTGCGCCGGCGTTGCCGCCGAAGTTCACACCCAGGCCAACCAGTGCGGAGTAGTCCCACTTGCCGTTGTCGATGCCGTAGTCAGCTTCAACGCCAGCACGAGCGAACAGGTTGTTGGTGAAGTAGTACTTCACGCCAGCGCCAGCGATTGCCAGAGTGGTCTGGTCGCGACCTTTGTGGCCATCAGCTTCAACGTTGGTACGGCTCTGGTGACCGAAACCACCTTCTACGTATGGACGCAGGGAATCAACACCGGCCTGACCGAAGTGGTACTGAGCAGTCACGCTGCCAGTGTCACCTTTGATCTTCTGGGAACCAGTACCGTCGTTCGAACGGGTGTGGTTGGTGGTGTCGTAGTTCAGGTTGATCGACACGTCGTCGGTCAAGAAGTAACCGATGCTAGCGCCAGGGTTGAAGCCGTCTTCGATGTGCTTAACGCTATCGTTGTACTGCTTCTTGTAGAACAGCTGGCCTTCAACTGCGCCTTGGCCTTGTGCCAGAGCGCCGAAAGAAGTGGCCGCAATAAGAGAACCAATGGCAAAGCCCAAGGTGTTTTTCAGTTTCATCCGTTAAATCCCCATCTGGTGATTGTAAAGCAGTCCCACAAACCGGGGGACAACTCGGCGACAAGTCTAACAGAACTTGCCTACACGTAAGAGATATTTGCCACGCACTAAGTTTCAGTCTCGCCCGCAAATTTCTCACGTAATTTATCAAGAGCACGCTTGTAACGCATTTTTGTAGCACTCAAACCCATGTGCATGATGTCAGCAATTTCCTGAAACTCCAGCTCTGCGACAAATCGTAGCACCAGAATTTCACGGTCAATCGGATTCACATGCACCAACCAGCGATCAAGCCCGGTCTTTTCCTCGGGTACCGGCGCCTTTTCTTCAGACGCCTCCTCAAGGGGATCCAGACTTAAAGCGTCCATCAAGCGACGCTTTCGCCGTTCCTTACGATACTGCGTGATGCACTCGTTGTACGTGATGCTATAGAGCCATGTCTTGAACTTCGATTTTCCCTCAAAGTTCTTCAGGCCGTATAGCACCTTGAGCATCACTTCCTGACAGACATCATCCGCATCTCTATCGTTCCCTAAATACCTTGAACAAACGTTGAACAGAGTGCGTTGATATCTGCGCATCAATTCTTCGTACGCGCGTGTTACGTGAAACAGCTCCGTGTGCGAGCGCGCGACCAACTCCTCATCAGAGAGCTCACGGGGGTCATAGCGCGTGGACAGCGTTTGGGCTTTATTCAAAACAAGTCGTGCCGACAGTCAGGTCAATGTCCGCTACAGCCCGGTCTCCCGGGTTTGCGGCGGCGTACATTAGCAGGATTTGCCGGGTTAGCGGCTACTGACCTGCTGCTCGAGGAGAATCCGATTGGACAGCGATACCAGCTCACCGTCATCGGTCAGCACCGTCGTCTTGACCGTGCCGATCTCCTCGATTTGCCCTTCGACCTCGCCCACACGCACCTGTTGCCCAACCTGATACAGCTCACGCACATAGATTCCCGCAAGAATCTGGCCGGCAATTTCCCGGCTTCCCAAACCCATGGCCAGCGCAACTGCCAGACCAACGGTAATCAAAACAATCACAATCACGTGGTTCAGAAGGTCAGTTTTGACCTCCAACTGGCTGATCGCGACGGAAATACTGATGATGATCACCAGCCCCTGGGCAATTCGCCCCAGGCCCGCAGCATAGTCCAGCCCCACGCCTTCAGCAGCACCGCGCACCAGCCCGTTGGCCAGTTGCGCCAGTAATACACCTACCAGCAACACCAGCGCGCCGCCGAAAACCTTCGGCAAATACAGCGCCAGCATGTCGAGCGTAGCTGAAACTCGCTCAAGTCCAAGGGATTGAGCCGCAGAAACCAGAAAAATAAGCAGAACGAACCAATAAACGATCTTGCCGATGAGCGTTGAGATCGGCACTTGCAGCCCGGCGCGGCCCAGCAGCTTGGTCAGGCCGGTGCCAGCCATCAAGCGATCCAGCCCCAGTTTTGCAAGCAATTTGGACAGCAGGGTGTCGAGCAACTTGGCCACGACAAAGCCCAGCAACACCAAAACCAGAGCACCAAACAGGTTGGGAATGAAATTCGCCACCTTGGTCCACAATGCGGTCATCGCGGTGACCAGGCTCTGAGTCCAGAGATCAAGTTCCATATTCAATCAGCCTTATCAGCAGTGCGAGCAAGAGGTTTACGGCGCGAAACCGGCGACACGTGGGCCGAACCATTGTTCAAGGCCATCATCAATGCCGGTAACCAACGACCCAGCAGACCGAACAGGTCTCCCGCCCCTACCTGACGGTTGGCGGTTTTCAACACGCGGCCCAGGCAGGCATCGTCATCACGGTTGGATGGCGACGCATTGAGCATGTCACGCAAAGACTGTTCGAACGGATCGTGCATAAAGACCTCTCGCAAGTGAGTTAAAAGACGAGGGTTAAATTCTTGGGGTCACATGTGACCCTGCCTGCGTTCAGGTCATATTCAGGTCAAACCCACCGCAATCGTCGAAATAGCCACCATTGCCCCAGTGCTACCGAGACCATCAACAAGCAGGCAATCACGAATCCATAGGGGCTGGCAGAGAACGGGATCCCGCCCACATTTATACCTAGCAAACCGGTCAGAAAACTCATCGGCAAGAAGATCCCGGTGATGATCCCGAAGCGGTACATGGTGCGATTCATGCGTACGCTCAAGCGCCGGTCTTCGGCCTCAAGCACCAGCCCCACGCGCTCCCGAGTCAGTTCGAGCTCTTCCAGGTAGCGGGTCAGGCTGTTGTTCAATTCGTTCCAGTAGTCAGCATCGTCGTCACAAAACCACGCTAATTTGATCCGCGTCAGCTGGGCAAAAATATCCCGCTGCGGCGCCAGGAAACGCTTCAATCCGGCAGCCCTTCGACGGATCTGTAAAACGTTGCCGTGCTCCGGGGTGTACCGTTCGTCGGCATCGAGTTTTTCTTCCTCTAAATCGACGACTTCGGACAGGTCGGTGACCAGATCCTGCACCTTATTGGTCAGGTACTGCGCCATATAAAGGATGAGTTCAGAAGCGGTTTTTGGCCCTTTGCCCTCAGCCAGTTGCACCAGCAGCTCATCGGTAGCCCGCAATGGGCGCAAGCGCAGGGAAATCACGCGACTGGCTGCCGCAAAAATACGCACCGAGACCATGTCTTCCGGCTCGGCGCCCGGGTTGAGGTTGACCCCGCGCAGAAACAGCAGCAATTCGCTGTCCGGCAGCGGCAACAGGCGCGGGCGGGTGTTCTCCTCCAGCAACAAGTCGCAGGCGAATTCGCTCAAACCGCTGGATTTACGCAACCAGGTCTGGGTCTGTGGATGGCTGCGATCCCAATGCAGCCACAGGCTTTCCTGGGGCTGCAGTTGCAAGTCGTCGAGCTCAGTCCGGGCAATCGAACGCGCACCGCCTTTACCGTCCAGCACCAGGGCATGCACCAGCCCCCATTGCGCGTTTTCTTCCTCGAACATCCTCACCCCTTTCGGCTACTGCGGTTTATTCAGGCATTTTCAGCTGGCTTGGCGAAACGATCACGCCATTATTGTCGGCGTAGATGTACTCACCAGGGCGGAATGTCACGCCGGCAAACGTCACCACCACATTCAGGTCGCCAATGCCGCGCTTGTCGGTCTTCATCGGGTGCGGAGCCAACGCCTGCACACCCAGGTCAGTCTGGGCGAGGACGTCAACATCACGCACGCAACCGTAGATCACCAAGCCTTCCCAACCATTTTTTGCGGCTTTTTCGGCGATCATGTCACCCAGCAGCGCGCGACGCAGGGAGCCGCCGCCGTCGACCACCAGCACCTTGCCGGCGCCCGGTTGGTCGGCCTGTTCCTTGACCAGCGAATTGTCTTCGAAGCACTTGATGGTGACAATTTCACCGCCAAAGGAGTCTCGGCCACCGAAATTACTGAACATCGGCTCAACTACCTGCACCAGCTCCGGGTAGGCGTCGCACAGATCGGGCGTCACGTAATGAATCATCGGGAAACTCCTGTCGTCAATGAAGAGGTCGAACATCCCACGGTGTACATCAGAAAAACGCGTCACAACGGCTTAACTTTAAGCCCCCACCCGTCAGCGGCGGCCATGATCAGACTCACACCGTCGCAACGCAATAGCGACTGCGCGACTGAATATGACCAGAAGCGTTTGATGCGTCATATCTTAGCCGCAACCTCTCCCGAGTGAAACGCCCTTGGCAGAGCGGTTGCGCTAAACCGTTGCCGCTACCTGCGGCTCTGCCGCCAATAAAGGTGTCAGAGGATCTTTCAGCCACTGCGCCACCAACGGCCACACTTCAGTCTGCGCGGCCTTGCTGACAAGCATCTCGACGTGCCCGAAATCCCCGCTGAAGCCTTGCTTGCGCCCCAGGCACAGGTATTGGCGATGTTCAGAGCCGACTTGTTCGAACAACTTTCGACAGGCCCAGTCCGGGTCCTGTTGATCGCCAGCAGCGCTGACGGCCAACAGCGGCACGTCGACGCCCGCCAGCCCCTTCCACCAGTCCTGCTTACCCTCGCCAAAACGACCGAACAGGCCGTTCCAGCGCATCGCTTCGATCATCACCCCCGCCGGCTCGTCCTCGGGGCCGCGTTTTAGCCGTACGCCGGATACTTCACCAAAACGTTTCAAGAGCAAACGGCCGGTCCATTCCAGCGGCGGAATTTTCAGCGGCCAGTGGGTGCGGCTGACCTGGCAACCAAACAGTGCCACCGACGCCACGGCTGGCGCGCCAAGGTGCTGACCGCCCAAGGCCGCTGCCAAGGCGGTGCCACCCAGGGAATGGCCGATCCAGTGCGGTATTTGTGCACTTTGCTCACGCACAAACGCGCCAATAGCCGGCAAATCGTATCGCGCATAATCGGCGACGCGGTTTCTGGCGTAATCCTGATTGCGCTTGGACAGGCCATGGCCGCGCATTTCCGGGATCCACACATCAAATCCCTGACGTGCCAGGTAAGCGCCCAAGCCGATCCCTTTGGGCGAATACCAGAAGCGCCGATTGGAAAAACTGCCGTGCAATAAAATAACCGGCGTGCCCCGGTTTTCCGGGACATCCGCCAGGCCCAAACGGGTCACAGCCAGCTCGACGGTGCCGTCGGGGCTGTTGCCAGGTTTAAGGCGGTACACATCTTCACTCAGGTCGCCACGACGTTCAGCACTGATCAAGGCGACGGGAAATAGGTTGCTGCTGCTTTGCATAATGCTCTTGCACAAAAAAGGGCGGCGTCCGGATGGAGTTCCGCCCTGTACAGATAAGAATGCCGGTCACCCAGGCTGGGTGACCGGCACTTTTGACGTCACGCCTTTAAGCGGACGCTTGGCCTTCCGCCAGGAAGAACCAGGTTTCCAGCACGGAGTCGGGGTTCAGCGAGACACTTTCGATACCCTGCTCCATCAGCCATTTGGCCAGGTCCGGGTGGTCGGAAGGGCCTTGGCCGCAGATACCGATGTACTTGCCGGCCTTGTTACAGGCCTGGATGGCGTTGGCCAGCAGTTTCTTGACCGCAGGGTTACGCTCATCAAACAGGTGCGCGATGATCCCCGAGTCACGGTCCAGGCCCAGGGTCAGCTGGGTCAGGTCGTTGGAACCGATAGAGAAGCCGTCGAAGAATTCCAGGAACTCCTCGGCCAGAATGGCGTTGGACGGCAGTTCGCACATCATGATCACGCGCAGGCCATTTTCGCCGCGGGACAAGCCGTTTTCAGCCAGCAGGTCGACGACTTGGCTCGCTTCGCCCAAGGTCCGTACAAACGGCACCATGATCTCGACGTTGGTCAGGCCCATCTCGTTGCGCACGCGCTTGAGGGCACGGCATTCGAGTTCGAAGCAGTCACGGAAGGCTTCGCTGATGTAACGCGAGGCGCCGCGGAAGCCCAGCATCGGGTTTTCTTCTTCGGGCTCGTAGAGCTTGCCGCCGATCAGGTTGGCGTATTCGTTGGACTTGAAGTCCGACAGGCGCACGATGACCTTTTTCGGGTAGAACGCCGCCGCCAGGGTGCTGATGCCTTCAACCAGCTTCTCGACGTAGAAACCCACTGGGTCGTTGTAGCCGGCGATGCGTTTGTCGACGCTTTCCTTGATTTCCAACGGCAGGCCGTCGTAATTCAACAGCGCCTTGGGGTGTACGCCGATCATGCGGTTGATGATGAACTCGAGGCGGGCCAAGCCCACACCGGCGTTCGGCAACTGCGCGAAATCGAACGCACGGTCCGGGTTGCCGACGTTCATCATGATCTTGAACGGCAGGTCCGGCATCGCATCGATGGAGTTTTGCTTGATATCGAAGCCCAGTTCACCTTCAAAGATGAAGCCAGTGTCGCCTTCGGCGCAGGACACAGTCACACCCTGGCCGTCTTTCAACAGTTGGGTGGCGTTGCCGCAACCGACGACTGCGGGAATCCCCAGCTCACGGGCGATGATCGCCGCGTGGCAGGTACGCCCGCCACGGTTGGTGACGATGGCGCTGGCGCGCTTCATCACCGGTTCCCAATCCGGGTCGGTCATGTCGGAGACCAGCACGTCACCGGGCTGGACTTTGTCCATTTCGGACACGTCCTTGATGATCCGCACTTTGCCGGCGCCGATGCGCTGGCCGATGGCACGGCCTTCCACCAGCACAGTGCCGGTTTCTTTTAGCAGGTAGCGTTCCATCACGTTGGCCGATGTGCGGCTCTTCACGGTTTCCGGACGCGCTTGCACGATGTACAGCTTGCCGTCGTCACCGTCTTTGGCCCACTCGATGTCCATCGGGCACTTGTAGTGCTTTTCGATGATCATCGCTTGTTTGGCCAGTTCGCTGACCTCAGCGTCGGTCAGGCAGAAACGCGCGCGTTCGGCCTTGTCGACTTCAACGGTTTTCACCGAGCGACCGGCCTTGGCCTCGTCGCCGTAGATCATCTTGATAGCCTTGCTGCCCAGGTTGCGGCGCAGGATGGCCGGGCGGCCGGCCTCAAGGGTGTGTTTGTGGACGTAGAACTCGTCCGGGTTAACCGCGCCTTGTACGACGGTTTCACCCAGGCCGTAGGCGCCGGTGATAAACACCACGTCACGGAAACCGGACTCGGTGTCCAGGGTGAACATCACGCCGGCGGTGCCGGTTTCCGAACGCACCATGCGCTGCACACCGGCAGACAAAGCCACCAGCTTGTGGTCGAAACCCTGGTGTACGCGGTAGGAAATAGCGCGGTCATTGAACAGCGAGGCAAACACTTCCTTGGCGGCGCGGATCACGTTTTCAACGCCGCGGATGTTCAGGAAGGTTTCCTGCTGGCCAGCAAAAGAGGCGTCCGGCAAGTCTTCGGCGGTGGCCGAGGAGCGTACGGCAACAGCCATGTCGGGGTTGCCGGCCGACAGTGCCGCGAAGGCGGTGCGGATTTCTTCGTTGAGCTTCTCGGGGAACTCGGCGTCCATGATCCATTGGCGGATCTGGCTGCCGGTTTTCGCCAAGGCGTTGACGTCATCGACGTCCAGGGCGTCCAGCGCGGCGTGGATCTGGGCGTTGAGGCCGCTCAGCTCGAGGAAATCGCGGTAAGCCTGGGCCGTGGTGGCGAAACCACCGGGCACCGAGACTCCAGCGCCTGCAAGATTACTGATCATCTCGCCGAGGGATGCGTTCTTGCCCCCCACATGCTCTACATCATGGACGCCGAGCTTATCGAGGGAAACTACGTACTCTACCAAGGTGATCTCTCCACTTTCTGTGTTGGAAAAGCTCAGGACGCCGGCAGCTCAGTAGGAGCAAACGCCAGCGCTTGTGGCCTGGACCTGGAAAATAAGTGAGAATGCGGCCCACTGCGGGACGGCAAAATCGCGCCTATCATATCCAAGATTCGCCATCAGCTTAAGGCCCAGGGCTCAAATGAAACGATCTGCTTTCTTTATCTCCGACGGCACCGGCATCACAGCCGAAACATTGGGTCAGAGCCTGCTCGCGCAGTTCGAAAACATTACCTTCGCCAAATTTACGCGGCCGTATATAGACAGCGTGGATAAAGCGCGGGCCATGGTACAACAAATCAATCTGGCGGCTGAAAAAGACGGTTTTCGCCCGATCATTTTCGACACCATCGTCAATCAAGACATTCGTGAGATCCTGGCAACCTCCAATGGTTTCATGATCGACATCTTCTCCACGTTCCTGGCGCCATTGGAACAAGAGCTGAGCGAACATTCCTCCTACTCCGTGGGCAAGTCCCATTCCATTGGCCACAACTCCAACTATATGGAGCGTATCGAGGCGGTGAACTTCGCCCTCGACAACGATGACGGCGCCCGCACCCACTACTATGACAAGGCCGACCTGATCCTGGTGGGCGTGTCGCGCTGCGGCAAGACCCCGACATGCCTGTACATGGCCATGCAATTCGGTATCCGCGCGGCCAACTACCCGCTCACCGAGGACGACATGGAACACCTGACGCTGCCTGCCGCCCTGCGTGCGCATTCGCACAAACTGTTCGGCCTGACCATCGACCCGGACCGCCTCACCGCCATCCGCAATGAGCGCAAGCCTAACAGCCGCTACTCCAGCTATGCCCAGTGCGAGTTCGAGGTGCGCGAAGTGGAAAATCTGTTCCGTCGCGAGAATATTGCGCACATCAATTCCACGCATTTTTCGGTGGAAGAGATCTCGGCGAAGATTCTGGTGGAGAAAGGTGTGGAGCGCCGCTTCAAATAGTGGGTGCCTGCACGGGCCTCATCGCAGGCAAGCCAGCTCCCACAGGGGAATGCATTCCAAATGTGGGAGCTGGCTTGCCCGCGATGAACGATAACGCGGTAAACCTGCCTACAGCTGAAACCTGTCACCGCCCTGCCCCAGCGCGGTGGCCAGGGCATCAAAGCCCTCACGCAGTAACTGATCATCGCCCGACGTATTACAGATACTCGCCCGAATAAACTGCGGCACCGCCGTCTGCCCTACGGCAAATGCCTCAGCGGTGGCGATCAGGTAATTATTCTGCTTGAGCTCTGCCTCGATTTCCGACGCTCGCCAGGGCTCAGGGACTTCAATCCAGAAGTGCGGGCTGTTGAGGTGAGTGCGGTATTCCAAACCGACCAAGAGGTCGCGCACCAGGGCTTTGCGCCGGCTGATCTCGTTGATTTGCTGGCGCAGCAGGTATTCCGCCGTGCCGTTTTCGATCCACTGGGTCGCCAGCTCCAGCGTCACTGGCGTGGCCATCCAGCAGGTCGAGCGCAAGGCCGCTGAAATACGGCTGACCAAAGCCGGTGGCGCATGCACATACCCCACGCGCAGCCCGGCAGACACCGCCTTGCTCAGGCTACTGATCAAAATCGTACGCTCAGGGGCGAAAAAACTCAGCGGTGGCGGACGATCTTCCACCAACACGCCGTGGGCCTCATCCTCTAAAATCAGCAGATTATGCTCGCGGCACACCTTGGCCAGCGCTTCTCGACGCGCGACCGACAGCACGGCCGTGGTCGGGTTCTGGATCGTCGGCGTGCAGTACAGCGCCGAAACCCGGTGATTACGACAGACTTCATCCAGCGCCCCCGGCAGCACGCCTTCGTCATCCATCTCCAGGCCGATCAGTCGTACGCCGAGCATACGTGCGGCGGTGATAAGCCCTGGGTACGTCAGTTGCTCGGTGACCACCGTATCCCCCGCCCGCAGCAGTGCCATCATGGCGCAGAGCAGGCCATGCTGGCCGCCGTTGACGCAGATGACCTGCTCGGGAATCGGATGAAAATCGCGCTGCACCAGCCATTGCGCCCCGGCCTCGCGGTAGCGCGGCAAACCGGCGTCCGGCGTATAGGCGCTGATGTCCTGGAGGAACTTGGCGTTGGTCGACAAGGTTTGGAAGCTCTGGGCCAGAAACACCGTCTCTTGCCCGGGAATGTGCATGTTGCGGCTCATATCGAAGTACTGGCGAGGCTCTTCACTGACGTTGCGAAAGCCTTCATCGCGCTGGCGTTCCATACCACGCTTGCGCACGAAAGTGCCGTCACCGACACGCGCCACCACCAGCCCCAAGCGTTCCAGCTCGCCGTAGGCTCGGCTGATGGTACCAATGGTCACGCCGAGGTTATCGGAAAGAACCCGATGGGGCGGCAGTTTGCACCCCGGCTCAATCAAGCCTTCAAGGATGCCCCGCTCCATCACATCGGACAGGCGTTTGTACTTTACGCCCTGACCGCTGGACAACCCCTCACGCATAATTGACACCATGTCAATATTTGTTTTGACAGCCATCATTCGCCCTAATAGTGTGCTTTTACGGGTTCAATCACCGGATGAAACAACTTAATACACAGTCAATATAGAGTTCAATTCCGGCTCAGGGAAGCAATAAACGATGCCAATGTCCGCCGTTCTTGAAAACACTACAAAAACAAAAAATCAGAAACAGTGGTTGGCCGGCCTGGTCACCAGCGTGATGTTTCTTATCGTGTGCCTGAGCTGGGGCACCACTTGGCTGGGCATCAAGATCGCCGTCGAAAGCGTGCCACCGCTGACGTCGGCCGGGCTGCGCTTTCTGATCGCGTTCCCGCTGTTCCTGTGTTTTGCCCTGGTGCGCCGCGAACCGATCCTGTTCCCGCGTGAAAGCCGCTGGTTCTTCGTATTCGTGACCCTGTCGTACTTCAGCGTTCCCTATTACTTGCTCAACTATGGCGAGATGCATGTGTCGTCCGGCCTCACCGCGCTGCTGTTCAGCTGCATGCCGGTGTTCATCCTGATTTTCTCCGCGCTGTTTTTGCGCGAGCGCATCTACTTTTCCCAAGTGGTAGGCATCGGCATCGGTTTCGGCAGCCTCTACATGATCATCAAGAGCCAGGGCCTGCACCTGGACCACGCCGAATTCTTCGGCGTGCTGGCGATTCTGACCGCCGCGATCATGCATGCCTTGTGCTACGTCATTACCAAGCAAAAAGGCAGTGCCATCAGCGTGATCACCTACAACACATTGCCCATCGGTATCGCCGGGCTGATGCTGTTCGTGGCCGGCCTGTGGTTTGAAACACCGACGTTCGAAAACATCACCCTGCGTTCGTGGAGTGCCTTGTTCTACCTGGGATTGGTGGCCTCGGTGGGCGGGTTTATCGTGTACTTCATGTTGCTCAAACGTTTGAGCCCGATCATTTTGTCGTTCGTGTTCATCATCTTCCCGGTGTTCGCAGTGATCATCGGCGCCTGGTACGAGGGCGTGGAAATTTCCCGTGACCTGATGCTGTACTCGGCCATCCTGCTGGCTGGCTTTGCGATCACCAAATTGCCGGTTGAAAAACTGCTGGCCAAGAAAAATTGACTCTTAAACCACAACTACAACAACGCGAGAGAAACATGGAAGTCCTCCGCCCCACCGCTCTGGAACAGATCTATGCCCACGCCAGCCGCAGCTACCCGGAAGAATGCTGCGGTTTTGTCTTCGCCGATGGCAGTGTGTACCTGGGCAACAATATCCAGAATGAGCTGCACCGCAAAAACCCCGAGATGTACCCGCGCAGCGCGGCCAATGGCTATACCTTTTCGGTGGCCGACACCCTGCTGATGAACAAGGCGTTTCGCAGCGACAACCCGGTGGTGGTGATCTACCACTCCCACCCCGACGTCGGCGCCTATTTCAGTGATGAAGACCAGGACAAGGCACTGTTCCTGGGTGAGCCGATCCACCCCGTCAGCTACTTGGTGGTGGACGTGCGCCAGGGCCAGGCCCTGGGCTCAAAGCTGTTTGCCTGGGATGGCAAGCAATTCGCCCTTAAACCCTTCAACGACCTGCACACGGAGTTGTCCATGAACGCTGTCTCTTTCCCCGATATCCTGGTTCGCGTGGCCAAGCTGCCGGAATCGACCCTTGAGGGCACTGGATCGACATTGCGCGAAGTCATTGAAAACCTCTGCAGCAGCCACCCACAGCTGCGCACGCATCTGTTCCACGAAAACAACAACCAGCTCAAGGAGCACTTCCTGTTCACCGCCCAGGAAGAACTGATTGGCGCCGATGAGCCGCTGCCGGAAAAAGCCAAAATAGAAGTGCTGCTGGCCACCTCCGGTGGCATGGACGTCGAGCAACTGAGCAACGAAGAAGTCCAGCGCTACGTGCGCCACATCACCCTGCCCGGCGTCGGCCGGGAAGGCCAGTTGAACCTGAAAAAAGCCAAGGTGCTGATCATCGGCACCGGTGGCCTGGGCTCGCCCATCAGTCTGTACCTCGCGGCGGCCGGCATCGGCACCCTGGGCCTGGTGGATTTCGATGTGGTAGAGAGCAGCAACCTGCAACGCCAGATCGTGCACGGCAACAGCACACTGGGCATGCCCAAGGTCGAGTCGGCCAAGCGGCGGCTGCAAGACCTCAACAGCCATATCCAGATCAATGCCCACGACACCGCCCTCAATGCTGACAATGCGCTGGAACTGGTCGGCGCTTATGACCTGGTGATCGACGGCACCGACAACTTCGACACCCGCTACCTGGTCAACGATGCCTGCGTGCAATTGGGCAAGCCATTGGTGTATGGCGCCATCTATCGCTTCGACGGGCAGATCAGCGTGCTCAACTACAAGGGTGGGCCGTGCTATCGCTGCCTGTTTCCTTCAGCACCGCCTGCCGAGTTGGCGCCCAATTGCAGCGCCGGGGGTGTGATCGGCGTACTGCCGGGCGTGGTCGGCATGATCCAGGCCACTGAAGCGATCAAGTTACTCATCGGCATCGGCGAACCGCTGTCGGGCCGCCTGATGCGCTTCGACGCGCTGGCCATGAAATTCAGCGAGATCCGCTTCAAACGCCGTGCCGACTGCCCCTGCTGCTCAGACCTGCGCCACAGCGAAAGCGTCGCGCCAGCCGTGTGCGCGGATGCCATCCCGAGCCAACCGGCTTTGGCCGAGGAGCGCTACATCAAACCGCGCGTGCTCAAGCAACTGCTCGAACACCCACGCAGCGCCGACGTGTTGCTGGATGTGCGCGACGCCAGCGAGCTGGAAGTGTGCAAATTGCCGGGCGTGGTGCATATCCCCCTGGCCGAACTGGACGGGCAGTTGGGCCGCCTGAGCCGCGACAATACCCATTACCTGATCTGCTACGCCGGAACCCGCGCCGAGCAAGCGGCCAGCACCCTGCTGGCAGCCGGCTTCGCCAATACCAAAGTCCTGCAGGGCGGCATGAAACATTGGGTTCGCGACGTCGAACCCGACATGCCTTTGTATTGATCCGGGGGCTGAACGATGTTGCATAACTCCATTCTCGACGTGATCGGCCATACGCCGATTGTGCGCCTGGCGCAGTTTTCCGAAGACCTCGGCATCGAGGTCTACGCCAAGCTCGAATCCCTCAACCCTGGCGGCAGCCATAAGGCGCGCATCGCCCTGGGCATGATCCTCGACGCAGAACGCCGCGGCGTGCTGATTCGCGACTCCGGGCAAACCATCATTGAGCCCAGCGGCGGCAATACCGGCATTGGCCTGGTGATGGCCGGCAATGTGCTGGGCTACAAAGTGGTGCTGGTGATCCCTGACAACTACAGCCCTGAAAAGCAGAAACTGCTGCGTTTATACGGCGCCAAGGTGGTGTTGTCGGACAGCCGGCTGGGCAACAATTCCCACGGCGAAAAGTGCATGGAACTGCAGTTGGAAAACCCCAACTTCGTGATGCTCAACCAGCAGCGTAATGGCGCCAACCCGCAGACTCACCGCGACACCACTGCTCCGGAAATCCTCCGCGCCTTCGGTGAGCAGCGTGTGGACTACTTCGTCAGCGGCATCGGCACCGGCGGCCACATCACCGGCATCGGCGAAACCCTCAAGGCGGCCTGGCCAGCAATGCGCGTCATGGGCGTGGAGCCGGAGGAGTGCGACCTGCTCAAGGACCAGCACGCGCCACACCACATCCAGGGCCTGTCGATCGGCTTGATCCCGAGCATTCTTAACGTGGGTGTAATTGACGGCATGCTCAAGGTCTCGCGCCTGGCGTGCATCGACATGATCAAACGCATCATGCGCACCGATGCCATCAGCCTGGGTTTGTCTTCGGCCGCCAACATGGTGGCCATCGCCCAACTCGCCCCCGAACTCCCGCCCGAAACGGTGGTGTTGACCATGGTCTACGACAATGCCGACAGCTACCTGCCCAATTTCGAATAACCGGTTTCCCAACCATCCAGACTGTGGGGGTGCCTCCATGGGGGGCTTTATCGACATGCAACAGCTGCACGATGAGTTGCTGACCCACCTCATCCAGACCCTGACGCCTGCGCAGATGAAGCAGTTGGAACCGCATTTGGCGCCATTGATCCAGAATGCCGCCCAGGCTGTGGCAGAGGACTTGATTGCCTATGCCTATCGCGACCCGGCCTCCCGTGGGCGTGGCGAGTTGATCCTGGAATCCTATGCGTCGTTCAAGGCCGTGTTGTTCTACCGGTTGGCACACCTGGTGTGGAATTTCCCCGACCAGGCCAACGGTGTGTTTTCACGCCTGGCCCTTAAGCTCAGCAACCAGGGCAAAATCCTCTCCGGCGCCGAAATCCACCCCGCAGCCCGCATTGGCCGGCGCTTTGTGCTGGACCACGGCTTCGGCACCGTGATCGGTGAAACCTGCGAGATCGGCAACGATTGCTACATCCTCTGCGGCGTAACCCTCGGCGCCCGAGGCATTGCCAACAACCCGGACGGCAAACGCCACCCGCGCCTGGGCAACAATGTCGAGGTCGGCTCCGGCGCCCGTGTGTTGGGTTATGTGCTGATCGGCGACAACGTGTTTATCAGCCCTTCGTGTGTGATCACCCAGGATGTGCCGGCGGGCACCAAGGTCAAGGTGGTCAACCAGATTCAGTTACAAAAGAACGCCGAAACCGACCATAGCAACTACTTGAGCGCTTTCGCGCTGGATGAGCGTTTGCACGTGGTCGGCGAAGTCAGCGCCAGCCATAAGGTCACCGTGCTGGATGCCGACTTTCATCCCTTGCACGGGCTGCTGCTGGAGCCCACGGTGAAGGAGCGCCATCACTTGCAGTTTCGCCTGCGTCGCCTGGATACCGGCGACCATCTGCCGCGCCTGCCACTGAACCTGAAAGTCTGTGGCCCCGAATTTGAAATCACCCTGCTCTCCCCGCCTGGCTTGAGCGCAATGGTGCGTCACTTGCTGCAAGCCAGCCCACTGATCGTCGGAGGTTGAACATGTCCGTGCATACCATGGAAACCCTGGCGCTGTTTGACAGCGCGCCCTACCAGAACGCCTTCAGCGCCCGGGTGATTGCCGTCAGCGAACAGGGCATTGCCCTGGAACATACGCTGTTCTACCCCACTGGCGGCGGGCAACCGGGCGACACCGGGCACCTGACCCTGGCCGATGGCACGCGCGTCAATGTGGTTGGCACCGTGCGCGACCCGGTGTTGCGCTCGATCATCTGGCACCAGGTTGAACACTGCCCCGAGCAATTGACGGCCGGCGTACAGGTGGATGCCGGCCTGGACTGGGAACGGCGCTACCAGCACATGAAGATGCACACCTGCCTGCACCTGCTGTGCTCGATCATCGATGCACCCGTCACCGGCTGCAGCATCAGCGCAGACAAAGGCCGCCTGGACTTCGATTTACCGGAAATGACCCTCGACAAGGACAGCATCACCCGCGACCTCAATGCCTTGATCGAACAAGCCCATGCGGTGAAAACACTGTCGATGCCCGCCTCGGAATACTCGACCCTGCTGCAGATCACCCGCACCCAGGCGGTGGCGCCACCGGTTATCCAGGGCTCAGTGCGGGTGATTGAAATTGCCGGGATAGATATCCAGCCGTGCGGCGGTACCCATGTGATCAACACCGAAGAAATCGGCCGGGTGTTCTGCGAGAAAATCGAGAAAAAGAGCAAGCACAACCGCCGGGTTATCCTGCGGTTCGAGGGATAAATTACGTGAGTCGGCTAAGCGTGGGCGCTGTTGACCGCGCTTGCCGACGTAAAGCTAAGCCCTACTGCTTCGCCTCATTGAGGTGTTTTTTCAACACCTGAACCTGCTCCTCAAGCATTGAAATTTGTGTGCTGTAGTAGGACTTCATCTCAGCAATACCCGCTTCGATATCAGCGTTGTCCACCCTGAATTGCTCAGCGGTGGGCACCGACTGCGTGGGTGACTCGTTGGTCGGATCTGCCGGGGCATCGCGGGTGGTCATAGTGGGCTTATCCACCGGCGCCGTTGGCGTCTGTATTTCAGGTTTAGTCATCTTCTTGACTTGCTCAGTCATACTTTTAAGCTCCTTGCCCAACGCTTCAAAGGCCTCCGTCATCTGCTGCATCAGCCTGGTGATATCTGCGCGCAGCTGCGTATTCAGCTTGAGTGGCTCCTCAAGATCTTGATTCTGGGCAACTTCAGTTGTCTGAGTGTCTTGAACAACCTGCTCATCCGGCTCTTGAGATGTTTCAGGCAGTTCGACGGGGGCCTCGTCTGTGCCTTTGCGTGGAGCACTCAGTTGCTCACGCAGTTCGACAATATCGTTTTTGAGATTGACGACTTTCTCCTGGCATTCGGTGATAAACGCCTTGAAGTCGATCAGGATCTGGTTATTTTTACCCACCAATTCAAGGGTCTCTTCCTGTGGGCCGACCTTTTGCGATTGCGACGGGTTAACGAGGGTGTTGTGGCTCGAAAACTGACCGCGCTGCTCTGGCGTCACGGGGGGCCGGGGAGCTGCAGCATCGCCCTGTGTGCCGACACTACTTGAGGTATCGGCCTTGTGTTCCTGATGGGGCGGCTTCGAATGCTGAGACGCCTCGTAGCCCATAGGGTAGTTCGTTTGTGGCCGGGAATTTACGCTAGTCATAGGGTGCTTTCTCAAATCCAGATAATGCTTAGTTGTGGGTTGGCAGAGACCTGCTGCGGCAAGCGATCTCACCCATTGATTGGCATTTATTTGAAAGCGGTTCCTGGGATACAGGATGTGTGGGTAGCTAATTATGTCGGCAGCGCAATTAGTCTTTTCCTGGAGGTTGATCGACGCAGGCAAATCCGATGCCCAAGCCGCAGTTCGTACAGGAAACTGACAGCAAATTTATGTGCTTGTAACATTCAGAAACGTACAATCCCGCCAGCGACGTCTCGTTGCCCCTGACTCACGAACACAGCGCCCGTCCTCCTCTGTGGGTCATTCGTGCAGCAGCTAAGCTCACTCCCACCAAGCCCCTGAACCTGAACGCTGCAGGACTGAATGCCTATGAACAAAGTGTTCCGCGATTACCTACCGGCATCCACCCTGCGCTTGCTGCCCAACCGCTGGGACCTGGTCGCGCTGCCACTGGTGATCGGCTTTCTGCTGTTTTTCTCCCTCACGGCTCGGGAAACCTGGGCACCCATCGCCACCTTGCAAAGTGAAGTCATCTCCCTCGACCCGGCCAACCTGCCGGAATACGCGATGCGCACTACGATGCGCATGCTCGCGGCCATGGTCGCGGCGCTGGTTTTTACCTTGCTGTACGGCACCCTGGCCGCCAAAAGCCGACGCGCTGAAAAGCTGCTGGTGCCGGTGCTCGATATCCTGCAATCGGTGCCGGTGCTCGGCTACATCTCTTTCACGGTGACGTTCTTCCTGCTGCTGTTCCCTGGGCGCGTACTCGGCGCCGAACTCGCGGCGATCTTTGCGATCTTCACCAGCCAGGCCTGGAACATGACGTTCAGCTTCTACCAGTCGCTGCGCATGCTGCCCCACGATTTGGTGGAGGTGTCGACCAACCTGCGGCTTTCCGGCTGGCAGAAATTCTGGAAGCTCGATGTGCCGTTCGCCATGCCGGGGCTGGTGTGGAACATGATGATGAGCATGTCCGGCGGCTGGTTCTTCGTGGTGGCTTCCGAAGCCATCACCGTCGGCGACAAAACCATCACCCTGCCGGGCGTGGGTTCGTACCTGGCCTTGGCGATCGCTCAGAAAGACCTGCACGCCGTGGGTTACGTGATTCTGGCGATGATTGTGGTGATCCTGCTGTACGACCAGTTGCTGTTCCGCCCGCTGGTGGCCTGGGCTGACAAGTTCCGCATGGAAACCACCGCGTCCCAGGGCGCGGCGCCACAATCCTGGCTGCTGAACCTGATCCAGCGCACGCGCATCGTCCAGCGCATCCTGCGCCCCATCACCCGTGCCTTCAGTCGGATCGGCAACAAACGGTTCAGCCTGGCGGGCGGTGCGTTCAAGGCGTTGCCGGCCGAAACACCGGCGGCATCGAAAATGATCGACTGGGTGTGGGGCACGCTGATTGCGTTGCTGGCCGCGTATGCGCTGTACCACATCGTGCAATACGTGGGCACCGAAGTGACCTTCGCCGAAGTCGGCCATGTGTTTGTACTGGGCCTGATCACCTTGCTACGCGTGGCCGGGCTGATCCTGATCGCCTCGCTGATCTGGGTGCCATTGGGTGTCATGATCGGCTTGCGCCCTGCGCTGGCGGAAAAAATCCAGCCGTTGGCACAGTTTCTCGCGGCCTTCCCGGCGAACCTGTTGTTCCCGGTCTTTGTGATCGTGATCCTGCACTACAACCTCAATCCGGATATCTGGCTGAGCCCGCTGATCGTGCTGGGCACCCAGTGGTACATCCTGTTCAACGTGATTGCCGGCGCCAGCGCCTTCCCCAATGACTTCAAAGAAGCCGCCGCCAACTTCCGCATTCGCGGCTGGCTGTGGTGGCGCAAGGTGATGCTGCCGGGAATCTTCCCCTATTACGTCACCGGCGCCATTACCGCCTCGGGCGGTGCCTGGAACGCCAGTATCGTCTCCGAGTACGTGTCGTGGGGCCAGGACAACGTGGTCGCCCATGGGCTGGGCGCCTACATCGCGCAAACCACCGCAGCCGGTGACTTCCCGAAAATTGCCCTGGGCGTGGTGGTGATGTCGATCTTCGTGGTGGCGTTCAACCGCGCGGTCTGGCGGCCGATGTACGCCATCGCTGAAAACAAACTTCGTCTGAATTGATGGGATTCGCTGTGATGACTACCTACACCGAAAACACTGCCGATACCCCGCAAATCTACTCGCTGAAAAACGTCAACCGAGTGTTCGGCAAAGGTAAAGACGAGCTGCAAGTGCTCAGCGGCGTCGACCTGAGCCTGCACGAAGGCGAGATCGTCGGCATGCTTGGCCGCTCCGGCTCGGGCAAGTCCACCTTGCTGCGCATTATCGCCGGGCTGATCCAGCCGTCATCCGGCGAAGTACGCTACAACGGCGCGCCGCTCAACGGCCCGGCCGAAGGCGTGGCCATGGTGTTCCAGACCTTTGCGCTGTTCCCCTGGCTGACCGTGCTGGAAAACGTCGAAGCCGGCCTGCAAGCCTTGCAGGTCGAACGCAAGGAAACCCGCCGGCGCGCCTTGGCCGCCATCGACTTGATCGGCCTCGACGGCTTTGAAAACGCCTACCCGCGCGAGCTGTCCGGCGGCATGCGCCAGCGCGTGGGGTTTGCCCGTGGCCTGGTGGTCAACCCCACGCTGTTGCTGATGGATGAACCCTTCTCGGCCCTCGACGTGCTCACCGCCGAAACCCTGCGCACCGACCTGCTGGATTTGTGGAGCGGCAAGCAACTGCCGATCAAGTCGATCCTGATCGTGACCCACAACATCGAAGAAGCGGTGCTGATGTGCGACCGCATCCTGGTGTTGTCATCCAACCCCGGCCGCGTGGTCGCCGAGATCAAAGTACCGTTCGCGCACCCGCGCAACCGCCTGGACCCGACGTTCCGGCAAATGGTCGATGACATCTACGCCCTGATGACCGACCGACGCAGCGCCGATGCCAGCCGTGGCATACCCGAGCTGAAAATGGGCAGCCTGCTGCCGGAGGTGTCCACCAACCTGATGGCCGGCCTGATCGAAACCCTGGCCGCCGAGCCTTACAACGGCCACGCCGGTTTGCCCACCGTGGCCGAACGGCGCTTGCTGGAAGTCGACGACCTGTTCCCGGTGGCCGAGATGCTCGAGCATTTGGGCTTTGCCGAACTCAAGGGCGCGGACATCACCCTCACCGACGCCGGCAAGCTGTTCGCCGACTACGGCACTCAGGAACGCAAAACCCTGTTTGCCGAGCATTTGATCAAACACGTGCCCCTGGCCGCGCGGATTCATCAGGTGTTGCTTGAGCGCAGCGGGCACCGGGCGCCACGGGTGCGTTTTGAGCAGGAACTGGAAGACTCGATGACCGAAGCGTTCGTAGAAAAAACCCTCGAAAGCGTGGTGGCGTGGGGGCGGTATGCGGAGATTTTTTCGTATGACGACCATACCGAGACGTTTAGCCTGGATGATGTGGAAGGCAGTATGTAACAGACCAAGTGTGGGAGCTGCTTTTGTGGGAGCTGGCTTGCCTGCGATGCAGACAACTCGGTCTTTCAGCTACACCGAGGTGATGCTATCGCAGGCAAGCCAGCTCCCACAAAGCCCGCTCCCACATTGGGTACGGGGTGTTTGTCAGATTACAAACAGGTCCACAAACCGATTCACCGGCGTGGCCTCAAGCCGCGCCTGATCCTTGCACAACGCAAAAATCTCGCCAGTGCGCTGCGCGGTAAACCGCGTGGCCAGGTTGGCCTTGAACTTATCCTCCAGCAACGGAATGCCGTCTGCCCGACGCCGGCGATGGCCAATCGGGTATTCCACCGCGACCTGCTCGGTGTGGGTGCCATCCTTGAAAAACACCTGCACCGCATTGGCGATAGAGCGCTTGTCGGCCTCCAGGTATTCGCGGCTGTAGCGCAAGTCTTCAACGATCTCCATCTTGTCGCGCAGCTCATCGATGATCGGGTGCGCCGCATGGAACTCATCTTCGTACTGCTCGGCCACCAGATTGCCGAACGCCAACGGCACAGCGGTCATGTATTGCAGGCAGTGGTCGCGATCGGCGGCGTTGGCCAGCTTCCCGACTTTGGAAATGATGCGAATCGCCGACTCGTGGGTGGTGATCACGATGCGGTCGATTTCATGCAGACGCCCCTTGACCAGCGGGTGCAAGGTCACCGCCGCCTCACAGGCCGTTTGCGCGTGGAACTCGGCCGGGAAGCTGATCTTGAACAGCACGTTTTCCATCACATAGGTGCCATAAGGCTGGGACAGGCTGAACGCGCGCTTGTCCTCAGGCTTAAGCGCCAGGTCTTTGTTGGTGTGGCTGAACAGCACGTCATAAAAACCCCATTGCGGCGCGCTCAGCACACCGGGGATGCCCATCTCGCCGCGCAGCGCGATATCCGCCAAGCGTACGCCACGGCTCGATGCATCCCCGGCCGCCCAGGATTTGCGCGAGCCGGCGTTCGGCGCATGGCGATACGTGCGCAGCGCCTGCCCATCGACAAACGCATGGGACAGCGCCGACAGCAGCTGTTCATGGTTAGCGCCCATCAATTTGGCGGTGACCGCCGTGGAGGCGACTTTTACCAGCAATACATGGTCGAGGCCGACGCGGTTGAAGGAGTTTTCCAGGGCAATCACGCCCTGGATTTCGTGGGCCATGATCATCGCCTCCAGCACCGCGCGCACCGTCAGCGGCGCGTCGCCGTTGGCCACACGTTTTTGCGACAAGTGATCGGCCACGGCGAGGATGCCGCCAAGGTTATCCGAAGGGTGGCCCCATTCGGCGGCGAGCCAGGTGTCGTTGTAGTCGAGCCAACGCACGATGCAGCCAATGTCCCAGGCGGCCTTGATCGGGTCCAGACGGAACGAGGTGCCCGGCACACGTGCACCGAACGGCACGACGGTGCCTTCGACGATCGGCCCCAGGTGCTTGGTGCACTCAGGGAAGCGCAGAGCCAAAAGGCCACAGCCGAGGGTGTCCATCAGGCAGTTGCGTGCGGTGTTCAACGCGTCGCGGGAATCGATGCGGTAATTGAGGACGTAGTCGGCAATGTCCTGCAGGACCTGGTCGTAGTCGGGGCGGTTGTTCTGGTCGACGTTGGCGCTCATGGCAGTACTCCAAAGTGGGTTGGGGTTAGTCCTCGGGCTCACGGTTGATCATGTTAAGGCCGGTCTGGTTGCCTGCCTTGGTAGTTCGGACAGTGTTGAACCCCTGTGGGAGCGGGCTTGCTCGCGAATGCGGTGTGTCAGCTACACATAAGGTGACTGATACACCGCATTCGCGAGCAAGCCCGCTCCCACACAAGCCCACTTCCCAAAAGGGATTGTGTTGGTCTTTAGAACGCGTCGCCGGGAACGCGCACGAAACCTTCCATCAGCACCCGTGCGCTGCGGCTCATGATGGCTTTTTTCACCACCCATTCGCCGTTTACCTGGGTGGCCTCGGCGCCGACGCGCAAGGTGCCGGACGGATGCCCGAACCGCACTGCGTTGCGCTCCACACCACCGGCCGCGAGGTTGACCAGGGTGCCGGAAATCGCCGCCGCCGTGCCAATCGCCACCGCCGCCGTGCCCATCATCGCGTGGTGCAGCTTGCCCATGGACAGTGCGCGCACCAGTAAATCCACATCACCGGCCTTGATTGCCTTGCCACTGGAAGCCACGTAATCCAAGGGTTTGGCCACAAACGCGACCTTTGGCGTGTGCTGGCGCTGGGCGGCTTCGTCCAGGTGTTTGATCAGGCCCATGCGCAACGCGCCATAAGCCCGCACGGTCTCGAACATCGCCAGCGCTTTCGGGTCGCTGTTGATCGCGCCTTGCAGCTCGGTGCCGGTGTAGCCGAGGTCTTCGGCGTTGATGAAGATCGTCGGGATGCCCGCGTTGATCAGCGTCGCCTTGAAGGTGCCGACACCCGGAACTTCCAGATCATCGATCAGGTTGCCGGTGGGAAACATCGAGCCACCGCCGCCCTCTTCTTCCGCTGCCGGGTCCATGAATTCAAGCTGCACTTCGGCGGCCGGGAAAGTCACGCCGTCGAGCTCAAAGTCGCCGGTTTCCTGCACCGCGCCGTCGGTGATCGGCACGTGAGCGATGATGGTCTTGCCGATATTGGCCTGCCACACCCGCACCACCGCCACACCGTTATGCGGCACACGGGCAGGGTCAACCAGCCCGGCGCTGATGGCGAACGAGCCCACCGCCGCCGACAGGTTGCCGCAGTTGCCGCTCCAGTCGACAAACGGCTTGTCGATGGAGACCTGGCCAAACAGGTAGTCCACGTCATGATCGGCGCGGGTACTTTTGGCCAGGATTACGGTTTTGCTGGTGCTCGAGGTTGCACCGCCCATGCCGTCGATCTGCTTGTCGTAGGGATCGGGGCTGCCGATAACCCGTAACAGCAAGGCATCGCGAGCAGCACCCGGCACCTGCGCCGACTCGGGCAGGTCCTTGAGGCTGAAAAACACGCCCTTGCTGGTGCCACCACGCATGTAGGTGGCGGGGATCTTGATTTGCGCTGCGTGTGCCATGGTTATCCCCTTAAGCGGTCGCCGCCGATTCCAGGAAGTCCTGGGCAAAACGTTGCAACACGCCGCCCGCCTCGTAGATCGACACTTCTTCGGCGGTGTCCAGGCGGCACGTCACCGGCACTTCGACACGTTCGCCATTCTTGCGGTTGATCACCAACGTCAGCTGCGCACGCGGCGTACGCTGGCCGACCACGTCATAGGTTTCGCTGCCGTCGATCTTCAGTGTGTGGCGGTCGGTGCCCGGCAAAAACTCCAGTGGCAACACGCCCATGCCCACCAGGTTGGTGCGGTGGATGCGCTCGAACCCTTCGGCGGCAATCGCCTCCACACCGGCCAGGCGCACGCCCTTGGCCGCCCAGTCGCGGGACGAGCCCTGGCCGTAGTCGGCGCCGGCAATGATGATCAGCGGCTGCTTGCGTTCCATGTAGGTTTCGATGGCTTCCCACATCCGCGTGACTTGGCCTTCGGGCTCGATACGCGCCAGGGAACCCTGCTTGACCTTGCCGTTTTCCACCACCATCTCGTTGAACAGCTTCGGGTTGGCAAAGGTCGCGCGCTGCGCAGTCAAGTGGTCGCCACGGTGCGTCGCATAGGAGTTGAAGTCGACTTCCGGCAGGCCCATTTTCGCCAGGTATTCACCCGCAGCGCTGTCGAGCATGATCGCGTTGGACGGCGACAGGTGGTCGGTGGTGATGTTGTCTGGCAGCACTGCCAGCGGGCGCATGCCCTTGAGCGGGCGCGCGCCGGCCAGTGCGCCTTCCCAGTATGGCGGGCGACGGATATAGGTGCTTTGCGGGCGCCAGTCGTACAGCGGCGTGACTTTGGGGCCGGTGTCTTCATGGATCGCGAACATCGGGATGTAGACGGCGCGGAACTGCTCCGGCTTGACCGACGCCTTGACCACGGCGTCGATTTCTTCGTCGCTCGGCCAGATGTCTTTCAGGCGGATTTCCTTGCCGTCGGCGTCCAGGCCCAGCACGTCTTTTTCGATGTCAAAACGGATGGTGCCGGCAATCGCGTAGGCCACCACCAACGGCGGCGACGCCAGGAACGCTTGCTTGGCATACGGGTGAATGCGCCCGTCGAAGTTGCGGTTACCCGACAACACGGCCGTGGCGTACAGGTCGCGGTCGATGATTTCCTGCTGGATCACCGGGTCGAGCGCGCCGGACATGCCGTTGCAGGTGGTGCAAGCGAAGGCCACTACGCCGAAGCCGAGCTTTTCCAGCTCGTGGCCAAGGCCGGCTTCTTCCAGGTACATGGCCACGGTTTTCGAGCCCGGCGCCAGCGAGGATTTAACCCACGGTTTGCGCGTGAGCCCAAGCTGGTTGGCATTACGCGCCAGCAAGCCTGCGGCAATCACGTTGCGCGGGTTGCTGGTGTTGGTGCAGCTGGTGATGGCGGCGATGATCACCGCGCCGTCGGGCATATGCCCCGGCACTTCATCCCACTGACCGGAGATGCCTTTTGACGCCAGATCACTGGTTGCCACGCGCGCATGCGGGTTGCTCGGGCCGGCCATGTTGCGCACGACGCTGGACAGGTCGAAGGTCAGGCCACGCTCGTATTGCGCGCCCTTGAGGTCATCGGCCCACAGCCCGGTGTGGCGGGCGTATTGCTCCACCAACGTGACTTGTTCGTCTTCGCGGCCGGTGAGTTTCAGGTAGGCGATAGTCTGCTGGTCGATGTAGAACATTGCGGCGGTAGCGCCGTATTCCGGGGCCATGTTGGAGATGGTCGCGCGGTCGCCCAGTGTGAGTGCCGAAGCGCCTTCGCCGAAGAACTCCAGCCACGCGCCCACGACTTTCTGTTTGCGCAGGAACTCGGTCAAGGCCAGCACCATGTCGGTGGCGGTGATGCCCGGTTGCAGCTTGCCGGTCAATTCCACGCCGACGCTTTCCGGCAGGCGCATCCAAGACGCGCGACCCAGCATCACACTCTCGGCCTCAAGGCCACCGACGCCGATGGCGATCACGCCCAAGGCGTCTACGTGCGGGGTATGGCTGTCGGTGCCGACGCAGGTATCCGGGAAGGCTACGCCATCGCGTACCTGGATCACCGGAGACATTTTCTCCAGGTTGATCTGGTGCATGATGCCGTTGCCCGGCGGGATCACGTCGACGTTCTTGAAGGCCTTTTTGGTCCACTCGATAAAGTGGAAACGGTCCTCGTTGCGACGGTCTTCGATGGCGCGGTTTTTCTCGAACGCCTGCGGGTCAAAACCACCGGCTTCGACGGCCAGCGAGTGGTCGACGATCAATTGGGTCGGCACCACCGGGTTGACCTGCGCCGGGTCACCGCCTTGCAGGGCGATGGCATCGCGCAGGCCGGCAAGGTCGACCAGCGCGGTCTGGCCGAGGATGTCGTGGCACACCACACGCGCCGGGAACCACGGAAAATCCAGGTCGCGTTTGCGTTCGATCAGTTGGCTCAGGGACGCGTTGAGAGTGGCCGGGTCGCAGCGGCGCACGAGGTTTTCGGCGAGCACGCGCGAGGTGTACGGCAAGGTGGCATAGGCGCCGGGCGTGATGGCCTCGACAGCCGCACGGGCGTCGAAGAAATCCAGGCGGCTGCCGGGCAGCGGTTTGCGAAATTCAGTGTTCATCGTCAGGACTCGGTCACGGTAGGTTCACAAGGCGAACTGTCGACACTGGCCTGGCTTTCTGTGGGAGCTGGCTTGCCTGCGATGGCATCACTGCGGTGTGACAGGTACACCAGGGTGATGCGATCGCAGGCAAGCCAGCTCCCACAGAACAGCGCATTGGCCGATGTGCCGGGTTCAGCCCACTCAGCGACGTTCGATTGGCACGAACTTGCGCTGTTCTACGCCGATGTACTCGGCGCTTGGACGGATGATGCGGTTATTGGCGCGCTGCTCGAACACATGCGCGGCCCAGCCGGTCAGCCGTGAGCACACGAAGATCGGTGTGAACAGCTTGGTCGGGATGCCCATGAAGTGGTACGCCGAGGCATGGTAGAAGTCGGCGTTGGGGAACAATTTCTTCTGTTCCCACATGGTCTTGTCGATGGCTTCCGAAACCGGGAACAACACCTTGTCGCCGACCTCATCCGCGAGTTTTTTCGCCCAGCCCTTGATCACTTCATTACGCGGGTCGCTGTCTTTGTAGATCGCGTGGCCAAACCCCATGATCTTGTCTTTGCGCGCCAGCATGCCGAGGGTGCCTTCGACGGCTTCTTCGGCCGAGCCGAAACGCTCGATCATCTCCATCGCCGCTTCGTTGGCGCCACCATGCAGCGGGCCGCGCAGCGAGCCGATGGCGGCGGTCACGCAGGAATACAGATCGGACAGGGTTGAAGCGCACACACGGGCGGTGAAGGTCGAGGCGTTGAACTCGTGCTCGGCATAGAGGATCAGCGACACGTTCATGACTTTTTCATGCAGCGCGCTCGGCTTCTTGCCATGCAGCAGGTGCAGGAAGTGGCCGCCGATGCTGGGCTCGTCGGTCACGCAGTCAATCTTCTTGCCGTCGTGGCTGAAGCGATACCAGTAGCACATGATCGCCGGGAAAGCGGCGAGCAGGCGGTCGGTGACATCGTGCTGCGCGCTGAAGTCTTTCTCGGGCTCGATATTGCCCAGGAACGAGCAACCGGTGCGCATCACGTCCATCGGGTGGGCGTCGGCGGGGATGCGTTCCAGCACTTCTTTAAGCGCTTGCGGCAGGTCGCGCAGTTTGCTGAGTTTGGCGCTGTAGGCGGCCAGTTCGGTTTTGCTCGGCAATTCGCCGTAGAGCAGCAAGTAGGCGACTTCTTCAAATTGCGCATCGGCGGCCAGTTCGCGCACGTCATAGCCGCGATAGGTCAAGCCGGCACCGGCCTGGCCCACGGTGGACAGTGCGGTCTGCCCGGCTACCTGGCCACGCAGGCCGGCGCCACTCAGTACTTTTGCTTCAGCCATGGTTCTTCTCCAATTTTGTAGTTATTCAGGGAGGCGCGTTCGTTACTTTTTCGCGGCGAACAGCGCGTCGAGCTTCTGCTCGAAGGTGTGGTAGTCGATGCGATCGTAAAGCTCCATGCGGGTTTGCATGGTGTCGATCACGTTCTGCTGCGTACCGTCGCGACGGATCGCGGTGTAGACGTTCTCGGCGGCCTTGTTCATGGCGCGGAAAGCCGACAGCGGGTACAGCACGATGGAAACATCGGCAGATTTCAGTTGATCGACGGTGTAGAGAGGGGTTGCGCCGAACTCGGTAATGTTAGCCAGGATCGGGGCCTTTACCTTTGAGGCGAAGAGCTTGTACATCTCCAGCTCAGTGATGGCTTCCGGGAACACCATGTCGGCGCCGGCTTCGATGCAGGCGGCGGCACGCTCCAGGGCCGACTCCAACCCTTCTACCGCCAGCGCGTCGGTGCGCGCCATGATCACGAAGCTGTCGTCGGTACGCGCGTCTACGGCGGCCTTGATGCGGTCGACCATTTCCTGCTGGGACACGATTTCTTTGTTCGGGCGATGCCCGCAACGCTTGGCGCCGACCTGGTCTTCGATATGGATGGCGGCGGCGCCGAACTTGATCATCGACTTGACGGTGCGCGCCACGTTGAACGCCGAGGAGCCAAAACCGGTGTCGACATCTACCAGCAGCGGCAGGTCGCACACGTCGGTGATGCGGCGTACGTCGGTGAGTACGTCGTCCAGGCCGGTGATGCCCAGGTCCGGCACGCCCAGGGAACCGGCAGCTACGCCGCCGCCTGACAGATAAATCGCTTTGAAACCGGCGCGCTTGGCCAGCAGCGCGTGGTTGGCGTTGATCGCGCCCACCACCTGCAAGGGCTGTTCGCTGGCCACGGCGTCACGAAAACGCTGGCCTGGAGTGGTTTTATTGTTGGAACTCATGACTCACCTCGTGATGAAGGAGCGCCGTCCGGGAAGTGACGGGCAATATTACGTTTGGAAGCGCCGATATGCCGGCGCATCAACAACTCGGCCAGTTCACCGTCGCGATCGGCAATCGCGTCAAGAATGCGGTGATGCTCGGCAAAGGCCTGGCGTGGACGATTAGGGGTGGCGGAGAACTGGATGCGGTACATGCGCACCAACTGGTACAGCTCGCCGCAGAGCATTTGGGTAAGGGTACGGTTACCGGCGCCTTGAATTATCCGGTAATGAAAATCGAAGTCGCCCTCTTGCTGGTAGTAGCCCAGGCCCGCCTGGAACGCCTCGTCGCGCTCATGGGTGTGCAACACCTGGCGCAGCTCTTCGATTTCCGCGTCGGTCATGCGCTCGGCGGCCAGACGGCAGGCCATGCCTTCCAGGGATTCGCGGATTTCATACAGCTCGATCAGCTCGGCATGGCTCAAGGACACCACTCTTGCGCCGACATGCGGCACGCGCACCAGCAGGCGCTGGCCTTCAAGGCGGTGGATAGCTTCACGCAACGGGCCACGGCTGATGCCGTAAGTGCGCGCCAGTTCCGGTTCGGAGATCTTGCTGCCGGGAGCGATTTCACCCTTGACGATGGCGGCCTGGATACGCCGAAAGACATTCTCTGACATCGTCTGGGAATCGTCTTGCGACACCAGCGGCGTTTCCAGCTGACCCAGCATATTGTCGACACCTTTAAAAGCAATGCGGCAAAAACTAGCCAATCAAGCCTTAATAGTCAAAGAATAAATCCACATTGTCGACAATCGTCTAATAACCCCTTCTGCACCTTCGCGGAGCATGGCCGCCTGCCAGCGCTGGCGCCAGAAAAGCATCATGTTAGAATGCCCGCCGCTTTTGCCTGACATCACTTGATGAAACGGCGCACGAGGGAGTTTGCGCAGCAATGCCAGTCGCCTTGAATTAAACATCGCACTGCACCGCGTCAGGATCTATGAGACTCAAACCCTTCCTTCTTATTTGCCTCTTGTGCCTACCTGGCCTTGGCGTTGCCGCCGAGAAGACCGTGTATGGCCTGAATGAATACGCCAAATTGGCCGGCATCGACCTGGAAGTCGCCGCCAAACTCGATACCGGCGCCAAGACCGCCTCGTTGAGCGCCCGCGATATCAAGCGTTTCAAGCGCGACGGCGAATCCTGGGTACGCTTTTATCTCGCCATCGACACCGCCCATTCCCACCCCATCGAACGCCCCCTGGCCCGCGTCAGCAAGATCAAGCGCCGCGCCGGTGACTACGACCCCGATGAGGACAAGAACTACACCGCCCGCCCAGTGATTGCCCTGGATATCTGCATGGGCACTGCTTTACGCAGCATCGAAGTGAACTTGACTGACCGCAGCGCCTTCCAATACCCGCTGCTGATCGGCTCCGAAGCGTTGAAACGCTTTGATGCGCTGGTCGACCCCAGTCTTAAATACGCAGCGGGCAAACCCGCCTGCGCCGCCGACGCTCATACCGCCGAGTAAACCGAATGCGCTCTCTGACCCTGCACCTGAGAATCCTGATCACCATCCTGGTGGTGTTGGGTATTTCGGTCACCGCCTATCAGATTTTCGTGCTGGGAATCCCCGTCACCGAAGACGCCACCGACGACTTGTGGAACATCGACGCCAAGGTCGAGTTCGTCGCCAACCCCAAGGACCCGGTAAAAATCTCGATGTTCGTGCCGCCCCTGAGCCGCGACTTCGTCAGCCTTAACGAGAGTTTTATTTCCAATAACTACGGCGTGAGCGTCAACCGCGCCGACGGCAACCGCAAGGTCACCTGGTCGGCGCGCCGCGCCAAGGGCAACCAGACGCTGTATTACCGCTTGGTGCTGACCAAGCGTTACAGCGGTGAAAAGGTCAAGGTCAAAGGCCCGACCTTCCGCGACAGCATCGCCGTCGAAGGCCCGGAAAAAATCGCCGCCGAAGCCCTGCTGGCGCCGATCCGCCAGCATTCGGCCGACGTCGAGACCTTTATCACCGAAGCGATCAAGCGCACCAACAACCTCAACGACGACAATGTAAAGCTGCTGCTGGCGGGCGATCCGTCCACGCCGCACAAAGCCAAGATCGTCGAACTGTTGCTGTCCATCGCCCATGTGCCGGTGGAAAAAGTCCACACCATCCGGCTCGTCGCCGACCAGCCGCAAACCCCGGAACTGTGGCTGCGCAGCTTCAACGGTAATGACTGGCTGTACTTCAACCCGGAAACCGGCGAGCAGGGCCTGCCATCCGACCGCCTGCTGTGGTGGACCGGTGATGAAAACCTGATTTCGGTGGAGGGCGGCAAGAAAGCCATGGTGACCTTCAGCCTCAACAACAGTGAGATGAACGCGATTCGCCTGGCCAAGCTGACCGACGAAAACACCGACGCCAACTTCCTCGAATACTCGCTGTACGGCCTGCCGCTGCAAACCCAGCAGACCTTCATGATCATGGTGATGATCCCCATCGGCGTGCTGGTGATTCTGATCCTGCGTAACCTGATCGGCCTGCAAACCCTGGGCACCTTCACTCCGGTGCTGATCGCCCTGGCGTTTCGCGAGACGCAATTGGGCTTCGGCATTGCGCTGTTTACCATCATCACGGCGCTGGGCCTGTCGCTGCGTTCGTACCTGGAGCACCTGAAATTGCAGATGCTGCCCAGACTCTCGGTGGTGTTGACCTTCGTGGTGGTACTGATTGCGGCCATCAGCCTGTTCAGCCACAAGCTCGGCCTGGAACGCGGGCTGTCGGTGGCGCTGTTCCCGATGGTGATTCTGACCATGACCATCGAGCGTCTGTCGATCACCTGGGAAGAACGCGGTGCCAACCATGCGCTGAAAGTGGCCGTAGGCACACTGTTCGCCGCCGCCCTGGCGCACATCATCATGAGCGTGCCGGAGCTGGTCTACTTTGTGTTCACCTTCCCGGCGATCCTGTTGATTCTGGTGGGTTTCATGCTGGCCATGGGTCGCTATCGCGGCTATCGCCTCACCGAACTGGTACGTTTCAAGGCTTTCCTCAAGGCTGATTCGTAATGTTTGGCTTCTGGAAAACCTGGAAGGCCCTGGAAGCGCGGGGGATCATGGGCATCAACCGGCGAAACGCCGATTACGTGCTCAAGTACAACAAGCGCAGCCTCTACCCGCTGGTGGATGACAAGATCATCACCAAGGAACGCGCCTTGGCTGCCGGCCTGCACGTGCCGGAAATGTACGGGATCATTTCCACCGAAAAAGAAATCGACAAGCTCGACGAGATCATCGGCGGGCGCAGCGACTTCGTGATCAAACCGGCCCAGGGCGCTGGCGGTGATGGCATCCTGGTGGTGGCCGACCGTTTTGAAGGGCGCTACCGCACAGTGTCCGGCAAGATCATCAGCCATGAAGAAATCGAGCACCAGATCTCCAGCATCCTCACCGGTTTGTATTCCCTGGGCGGCCACCGCGACCGCGCACTGATCGAATACCGCGTGGTGCCCGACCAGATCTTCAAGAGCATCAGCTACGAAGGCGTACCGGATATCCGCATTATCGTGCTGATGGGCTACCCGGTGATGGCCATGCTGCGCCTGCCGACCCGCCAGTCCGGCGGCAAGGCCAACCTGCACCAGGGCGCGATTGGCGTGGGCGTAGACCTCGCCACCGGCCTGACTCTGCGCGGCACCTGGCTGAACAACATCATTACCAAACACCCCGACACCACCAATGCGGTGGATGGCGTGCAACTGCCCAACTGGGACGGGTTCATGACCCTCGCGGCCGGCTGCTACGAGCTGTGCGGGCTCGGCTATATCGGCGTGGACATGGTGCTGGACCAGGAAAAAGGCCCGTTGATCCTGGAGCTGAATGCGCGGCCCGGGCTGAATATCCAGATCGCCAACGACTGCGGTTTGACGTTGCGTACCCATGCGGTGGAAGCGCGACTGGACGCGCTGAAAGCGGCTGGCGTGACCGAAACTCCGGAAGAACGGGTGAAGTTTGTGCAGGAAATGTTTGGGCATATTCCTGCGGTAGAAGGCTAGTGGCCTCATCGCAGGCAAGCCAGCTCCCAGAATGTGGGAGCTGGCTTGCCTGCGATAGCTTTGTGACAAGCAACACCTCTATCTAGCTATCACCGACATCCCCTCTAGGACCAAACCCTTCGGGGGACTACAATCGCCACCCCCACGCCAACAGCTGATCCACCCCGCGATGTCGACCTGCTCCGTACACCCGCTGCCCTACCGGGCCAACCCCGCCGACTACTTTGCGGCAATTCGTCATGCCCCTGGCGCAGTGCTGCTCGACAGTGGTCGCCCGGCTGCCGAACGCGGGCGTTATGACCTGCTCAGCGCCTGGCCACAAGCGACATTGACGGTAGCGCCTGACGAAAGTGGTGGTGATTTCCTGCAACGCTTGCGGACAAACCTGACGCAGTTAGGCGAAGCGCATCTGCCTGCAGGTTATGCACTACCCTTTGCTGGCGGCTTGATTGGCTACTTGAGTTACGATTTTGGCCGGCACCTGGAGCAACTGCCTGATTGGGCCGTAGATGACCTGCACCTGCCGGATGCGCGTTTCGGGCTGTATGCCTGGGCGCTGATCAGCGATCACCAGGCGCAGACCAGCCAGTTGGTGTTTCACCCCGCGCTGGCCGACAGCGAACGGCTACGGTTGATCAAACTGTTTGGGCAACCTGCGGCTATATCGCCTGACACGTTCAAGCTGAACGGTCCCATGGCACCGGCCCTCACATCCGAGGCCTACCGGCAGGCCATCGTGCGTATTCAGGACTACATCCAGGCAGGCGACTGCTACCAGGTCAACTTTGCGCAACGCTTTCGCGCGCCCTGTGCCGGCGATCCCTGGGTCGCGTATTGCGCGCTGCGTGAAGCCTGCCCTACACCGTTTTCCGGGTTTCAGAGCCTGCCGGATAACGGTGCGATACTCAGTCTGTCGCCAGAACGATTCGTGCAGATCAGCGAGCGCCAGGTCGAAACCCGCCCGATCAAAGGCACCCGCCCGCGGGGGTTGACGCCTGAAGAAGACGCCGCCAACGCCGCCGAACTCCTGGCTAGCCCCAAGGATCGCGCCGAAAACCTGATGATCGTCGACCTGCTGCGCAACGACCTCGGCCGCACTTGCCGCACCGGCTCGGTGAAGGTGCCGGAGTTGTTCAGCCTGGAAAGCTACCCCAATGTGCACCACTTGGTGAGCAGCGTGACAGGGGTGCTGGCCGACGACAAAGACGCCCTCGACCTGATCGCCGGCAGCTTCCCCGGCGGCTCCATCACTGGCGCGCCGAAGATCCGCGCAATGCAGATCATCGATGAACTGGAACCGACTCGACGCGGGTTGTACTGCGGCTCGCTGGTGTATCTGGATGTGCGCGGCGAAATGGACAGCTCCATCGCCATCCGCAGTTTGCTGGTCAAGGATGGGCACGTGAACTGCTGGGGCGGTGGCGGGATCGTGGCGGATTCGCAATGGGAGGCGGAGTATCAAGAGTCGCTCACCAAGGTACGGGTCTTGTTACACACGTTGGAAAGCCTGTAGCACCCCCGCCTCTCCTGGCGCTCGCTCGCGGCGCCCAGCGACAGAAAAAACCTGAATCAGAACGGCTGTGGACGGAGTATGAGCGGGCGGATAGCGTCCGGCTCAGACCGTCCACCCGCCACCTGTGAAGGATCACGTGAAGCGAATGCCTACTCGTCAGAAATTATTTCCGGGATTGCATCTCACACCAACCCCACCTAATATCTCCCAAATTGGGAGGGAACAGCGATGCGGATAATCGCCCTCTCTACCTTACGGACATTCTGGGAAAGCCATCCTGCTTATACCGATGCCAAGACACCGCTGGTCGAGCTGTATCGCCATATGGAGAGGACCACCTACACAACGCCACAGGCACTCAAGGCAGAGCTCAGAACGGCGAGTATTCTCAAGGGCAGCCGGGTGGTGTTTAACGTGGGCGGCAACAAGTATCGAGTGATCATGGCGATCGACTATCAACGACAGCTGGGGTTTGTGCGTTTCGTGGGAACCCATATGCAATACGACCAGATCAACGCGGAGACCGTGTGATGAACATCAAACCTATTCATTCCCAGGAAGACCTGACCGCTGCGCTTGCGCGTGTGGAGCAGCTCTGGGGCGCAGACATCGGCTCGCCTGAGGGGGACGAGCTGGAAATTCTCGCCGTGCTTATTGAAAAATACGAGGCGGAACACTTTCCCATGCCACCTTCGGACCCGGTGGAGGCGATCAGATTTCGCATGGAGCAGCTTGGCATGACTGCCCGTGATCTGGAGCCCTTTATCGGCACCAGTGGGCGGGTATCAGAGGTACTCAACCACAAGCGCAAGCTGAGCCTGTCGATGATCAAGCGGCTGCATGAAGGCTTGAGCATTCCTTATGAACGGTTGTTGGCCGGGGTTTAGGCAGTGGCCGCACGGGCCTCATCGCAGGCAAGCCAGCTCCCACAGGCTGACCGCGTTCAGTGTGGGAGCTGGCTTGCCTGCGATGGGGCCATCAACAGCGCTGAGTCACTTACAGGCTCAACTGCCGATTCGATGCCTTGATAAACTCTTTCTTCAAGTCCTCAAAGGTATGCACCGCAGGGAACTGAGGGAACTCGCGAATCACATTTTCCGGCGCATGGAACAGAATCCCACGGTCAGCTTCACCCAGCATCGTGGTGTCGTTGTAGGAATCGCCAGCAGCGATCACGCGGTAGTAAAGGGTCTTGAACGCCAACACCGACTGGCGTTTTGGGTCTTTCTGACGCAGTTGGTAACTCACCACACGATCATTTTCATCAGTGATCAGACGGTGGCACAACAAGGTCGGGAAACCGAGCTGGCGCATCAACGGCTGGGAGAACTCATAGAAGGTGTCTGACAGAATCACCACCTGGAAGCGTTCGCGCAGCCAGTTGACGAACTCGATGGCACCGTCCAGCGGCTTGAGGGTGGCGATCACTTCCTGGATATCGGCGAGCTTGAGCCCATGCTCGTCAAGAATGCGCAGGCGCTGCTTCATCAACACGTCGTAGTCGGGAATGTCACGGGTGGTGGCCCGCAGGGATTCAATACCGGTTTTTTCGGCGAAGGCGATCCAGATTTCCGGAACCAGCACCCCTTCCAGGTCGAGACAGGCAATTTCCACAAGACACTCCTATTGGATGTTGTTAGTTGAGCGAGCAAAAGGACTGCCGAACTCTAGCGATTCAAGCGCGGCGCCGCAACGCAGAGCGGATTTTGATACCATCGCTCCCCTATAGAGCGCTCAGCGCCACTGACCTGTAGGAACCGTCCTGATGAACCAAGCCTTCGACGTCGCTGAACTCGCCGCGACTTATGCCAACAAATCCGCCCAGGACATTCTCAAGCTGGCATTCAGCCAGTTCGGTGATGACCTGTGGATTTCCTTCAGCGGTGCCGAGGATGTGGTGCTGGTCGATATGGCTTGGAAGCTGAACAAGAACGTTAAAGTCTTCAGCCTCGACACCGGCCGCCTGCACCCAGAGACCTACCGGTTTATCGAGCAAGTGCGCGACTTCTACAAAATCGACATCGAACTGATCTCACCAGACCAGAGCAAGCTGGAACCCTTCGTCAAAGAGAAAGGCCTGTTCAGCTTCTATAAAGACGGCCATGGTGAATGCTGCGGCGTGCGCAAGATCGAACCGCTGCGCCGCAAACTGTCCGGTGTAAACGCCTGGGCCACCGGCCAACGCCGCGACCAGAGCCCCGGCACCCGCAGCCAGGTGGCGGCGCTGGAGATCGATACGGCGTTTTCGACTCCGGAACGTACGCTGTACAAATTCAACCCACTGGCGCAGATGACCAGCGAGGAAGTCTGGGGTTACATCCGCATGCTGGAGCTGCCGTACAACAGCCTGCATGAGCGCGGTTTTATCAGCATCGGCTGCGAGCCCTGCACTCGCCCGGTATTGCCCAACCAGCACGAGCGCGAAGGCCGCTGGTGGTGGGAGGAAGCCACGCAGAAGGAATGCGGGCTGCATGCCGGGAATATCATCAGCAAGGCTTGATTCCCTTACGGTCAATAATCAATGTGGGAGCGGGCTTGCCCGCGATTGCGGTTTACCAGTCATGAAGATATCGACTGATCCACCGTAATCGCGGGCAAGCCCGCTCCCACATTTTGTTTTGCGCCGCCCCATAAAAAATGTACACATCAATGTAACCATAAGTGCCATTTATGTGTGCAATCCGTATTCTCCCGCACCAAAACGTAACACCCATTTCCCCACGCTGTTCGACGCTTCAATAGCGCGCCTCGCCATCAAAAATAAATACCTGTTCAAACGGTCAATTTATATTGCTTTTAATTCAGTAATTTATTCAACAGACCTACAAAAACGAAATTAACCCTGATTTTCATAGAGCCAAAACTGGCACGCATGTGGCTTAAGGTGAATTGCTCTTTGTATACAATAAATACAAAACATACATACACTTTGCCATCTGCAGTGTTCCTGCAGATGCGCCGGAGCCTGCCGGAATGCGTACAAGCCTCTCGAATGACATCGCACTGGATCTGCCCTCCTCCGCCCTGAACCCCGAGGCCACAAGCCCTGGCCCATTGGTGCTCAGCCCACGCTTGCACAACAGGGACCTGGCACCCACCAAAGCCGAAGGCCGACGCTGGGGGCGCTACAGTATTTTCGCGTTGTGGACCAACGACGTGCACAACATCGCCAACTATTCGTTTGCCATCGGCCTGTATGCGCTGGGCCTTGGTGGCTGGCAGATTCTGTTGTCCCTGGGGATTGGCGCGGCGCTGGTGTACTTCTTTATGAACCTGTCGGGGTTTATGGGCCAGAAGACTGGGGTGCCATTCCCGGTGATCAGCCGTATCAGTTTCGGCATTCACGGTGCGCAGATTCCGGCGTTGATCCGCGCAGTGATTGCGATTGCCTGGTTTGGTATCCAGACCTACCTGGCCTCGGTGGTTTTCCGTGTGTTGCTGTCGGCGATTCATCCAGGGTTTGCCGACTATGACCACAACTCGATCCTCGGCCTGTCGACCTTGGGCTGGGCGTGTTTCATCACGATCTGGTTTGTGCAGTTGGCGATCCTGGCGTACGGCATGGAAATGGTGCGCCGCTATGAAGCCTTCGCCGGGCCGGTGATTCTGGTGACCGTGGCTTCGCTGGCCGGCTGGATGTACTTCCAGGTTGGCGGCAATATCGCCTGGTCGATCCGCGAGCCTTTGAGCGGCGGCGAGATGTGGCGCAACATCTTTGCCGGTGGCGCGCTGTGGCTGAGTATCTACGGCACGCTGATCCTCAACTTCTGCGACTTCGCACGCTCCTCGCCGTGCCGCAAGACCATCCTGGTCGGAAACTTCTGGGGCTTGCCGGTGAATATCCTGGTGTTTGCCGCGATCACCGTATTGCTCTGCGGCGGGCAGTTCCAACTCAATGGCCGGGTAATTGAAAGCCCGACCGAAATCATCGCGGCCATCCCCAATACCTTCTTCCTCGTGCTGGGCTGCCTGGCGTTCCTGATCGTCACTGTGGCGGTGAACATCATGGCCAACTTTGTCGCACCGGCCTTTGTGCTGAGCAACCTGGCGCCCAAGTACCTGAACTTCCGGCGTGCCGGGCTGATCAGCGCCACCGTGGCGGTGCTGATCCTGCCGTGGAACCTCTACAACAGCCCGCTGGTAATCGTGTATTTCCTCTCCGGGTTGGGCGCACTGCTGGGGCCGTTGTATGGCGTGATCATGGTTGATTACTGGCTGATCCGTAAAAGCCAGGTGGATGTATTGCAGCTGTATAGCGAAGACCCGAATGGCGCTTATTACTACAGCCGTGGGGTCAATTTACGCGCGGTGGCGGCGTTTATTCCTGCGGCGGTCATCGCGATTCTGCTGGCGCTGTTGCCCGGCTTTGCCAGCGTCGCGCCGTTTTCCTGGCTGTTTGGCGCCGGTATTGCAGGGCTGTTGTACTTGCTGATCGCCAAGCGCCACGCGTTCTACGCCGATGTCAGCGGCGAAAGTATTGCAGTCGATAACGTCAGTCATTAATCAAGGACATTCCATGCGCATCCTCGTGGTCAACGTCAACACCACCGCCTCCATCACCGACACCATCGCCCAGCAGGCGCGGGCCGTGGCTTCACCGGGCACCGAGATTGTCGGGCTCACCCCGTTCTTCGGTGCGGAATCAGTGGAGGGCAACTTTGAAAGCTACCTGGCCGCCATCGCGGTGATGGACCGGGTGATAGCCTACGACCAGCCGTTTGATGCGGTGATCCAGGCCGGCTATGGCGAACATGGCCGTGAAGGTCTGCAGGAATTGCTCAACGTGCCAGTGGTGGACATCACCGAGGCGGCGGCCAGCACGGCGATGTTTCTGGGCCATGCCTATTCGGTGGTCACCACCCTGGACCGCACCGTACCGTTGATTGAAGACCGCCTGAAACTGGCGGGTCTGTATCAACGTTGCGCCTCGGTACGCGCCAGCGGCATGGCGGTGCTGGAGTTGGAAGAAGACCCGCTGGCCGCCATGCAAGCCATTGTGCGCGAGGCGGAATTGGCCATCCGCGACGACAAGGCCGAAGTGATCTGCCTGGGCTGCGGCGGCATGGCCGGGCTGGATGAGCAGATTCGCCAGCGCACCGGCGTGCCGGTGGTGGATGGCGTGACGGCGGCGGTGACCATTGCCGAATCGCTGGTGCGCCTGGGGTTGTCGACGTCGAAGATCAGGACTTATGCGACGCCACGGCCGAAGAAAGTGATCGGCTGGCCAGGCCACCGCTGAAGGCATCCATATTCTCCTGTGGCGAGCAGGCTTGCCCTGCGTTGGGCTGCGCAGCGGCCCCAGTAAACGCACTGAAGTTCATTCTGAAAGTACTCAGCGCCTGGATTTGGGGCTGCTTCGCAGCCCAACGCAGGGCAAGCCTGCTCGCCACAACGGGCGCCTTACCACAGACGTTGACCGCGACCCGCTAGATCGCCTTGATCAAATCGCGCTGAATGTTTGCCCCAGTTTCTGCTCGGCAAATTGCTCGATGATGAAATCCACAAACGCACGGGTCTTGCCGGGCAGCAGTTTGTGTTCGGCGTAGTAGAGGGAGATGTTGCCGTCGTCGACGTACCAATCGGGCAGTACGCGTACCAACTTGCCGCTGGCCAGCCAAGGCACGGCAAACGGCATGCTCACCAGCGCAATGCCCAACGCCTGGTCTGCCGCGACGCAGGCCGCCTGGGAATCGCTCATCGTCATGCGTGCCTTAAGGTTCAACGGGCCGTGCGCACCGTGGCGGCCGGTCAGTTGCCAGGAGCGCACGCGGCCGGTTTGTGGCGAGCGAATCAGGATGCCATCGCAGTGCTCAAGGTCTGCTGGCTGTAGAACCGCCGAACGTGCCGCCAGATAATCCGGTGAGGCCACCAGCACCCGATGCGCCGGCGCGAGTTTACGCGCGACCACGCCCTGAGGCAGTTCAAAACCGCCGCCCAGTGCGGCGTCGAAGCCCTGGCCAATCAGGTCGACCTGGCGATTGTCAAAATGCCAGTCGGGGCTGATATCGGGGAAGCGTTTTAGAAACTCCCCGAGCAACGGCACGATGTATAAACAGCCGACCACCGTGCCCATGCTGACTTTCAAGGTGCCCACCGGCCGCCCTTCGGCGCTGGCAAGGTTGGCCACGGCATTCTGGATGGTGGTGAGGCTGGCGCTGACTTCTTCGAGGAACAGCTTGCCGGCTTCGGTCAGCGTCAGCCGCCGGGTGCTGCGCTGAAACAGCCGAACCCCGAGGCGCGCTTCCAGCTTGGCGACGCTTTTACCGACTGCCGCCGGGGTCAAACTCAGGTGCCGGGCCGCTTCGGCGAAGCTGCCACCTTCGGCGCTGCGCACGAAACATTCGATACTGCCAAAGCTCTCCATATCGACCACTCTAAACTTTTGGTTTACACAGACTATAGCAATCACGGTCTACCGGCTTGAGTAGGTGAGGCCGATACTCGGTCCATCAACTACTTGGAGATCGACATGACCACACACACCCTCAGCGGCAAAGTTGCATTGATCCAGGGCGGTTCCCGCGGCATTGGCGCTGCCATCGTCAAGCGCCTCGCAGCGCAAGGCGCGGCCGTCGCCTTTACCTACGTCAGCTCCGCCGCCAAGGCCGAGGCACTGCAAAACAGCGTGATCAGCGCAGGCGGCAAAGCCTTGGCCATTCAGGCCGACAGTGCCGATGCCACGGCGATTCGCAATGCCGTCAACGCCACCGTCGAAGCCTTTGGGCGCCTGGATATCCTGGTGAACAACGCCGGCGTGCTGGCCATAGCGCCACTGGAAGACTTCAAGCTGGAAGACTTCGACCAGACCCTGGCAATCAACGTGCGCAGCGTGTTTATCGCTACCCAGGAAGCGGCCAAACACATGGGCGAAGGCGGCCGCGTGATCAATATCGGCAGCACCAATGCCGAGCGCATGCCGTTCGGCGGTGGCGGACCGTATGCAATGAGCAAGGCGGCGCTGGTGGGGTTGACCAAGGGCTTGGCACGGGATCTGGGACCGCGCGGCATCACCATCAACAATGTGCAGCCAGGGCCGGTGGACACCGATATGAACCCGGCGGACAGTGAGTTTGCAGCGAGTTTGATTGGCTTGATGGCGGTTGGGCGGTATGGGCAGGTCGAGGAAATTGCCAGCTTCGTGGCGTATCTGGCCGGCCCGGAAGCGGGCTACATCACGGGTGCGAGCTTGACCATCGATGGTGGTTTCAGCGCTTAAAACTTCTGTAACACTGCAAAACCCAATGTGGGAGCTGGCTTGCCTGCTCCCACTTTTTTTGAGCGTGTTTTACTCAGGACATTGGCGGCAAGCCGTAGGCCGCCAGGTCAAAGTCCGCCAGCTTGCGGATGATCTGGTCGGCATGCTGGTACTTGCTGTCGGCCATGGCTTCATCGGGCACGGCGATGGCAGTCATGTGGGCGGCCTTGGCGGCCGTCACGCCAAACGGCGAGTCTTCGAACACCAGGCAATCCTCGGGCGCAACACCCAAGCGGCGTGCGGCGGTGAGGAAGATATCCGGCGCGGGTTTGGCGGCCCCCACTTCAGGGTCATCGGCGGTGACGATAGTGCCGAACAAGCCAAACCACTCACGGTGCAAGGTGGTCTTGTGGCCAAACGAATTGCGCGACGAACTGGTGCCCACGGCAATCGGAATGTTGTGCGCCTTCAGGTGTCGCACCAGCGCTTCGGCACCGGGCATGCCCAAGGCTTTGGGGAAACGCTCGCTCATCAGCGGTTCGCGAATCCGCAGAAACTCCGCCGGAGTAATCGGCAAATCCAGCGCCTTGACCACGTATTCAGCCAGGTCCTGGGCGCCCCGGCCGATAATGTGCTGCTTGATACCCCAGTCGTAGGTGCGGCCGTAGCGTTCGGCGATGATCTGTGTGACTTCGGTGTAGATGCCTTCAGTGTCCAGCAACAACCCGTCCATATCAAAAATCACGGCCTTGATTGGACCGACTGCGGTACGCGGTACATTCATCGCAACAGAACCTTGGGGGAAGGACTAAAAGGATTCAGCAGAATAACGGCCTACAGCGTAGGCAAGCAACCTTGGCGGCCCTTCACCCTGCGGCGCTATTCAGGGTGCTCACAGTGCGCTGTAATTATATGACTTCAATCGCAGCAACACGCCAAAAAACCGTGCGTGTTCATTGATTACCTGCAAGCTCAACTCCAGCCCTGATAAAAGCGAATTTCTTCATGCTCTATCGCATTGCCGCCGACAGCCTCGTACTGTTCCACCTGTGTTTTATCCTGTTCGTGCTGTTCGGCGGGTTGCTGGCGCTCAGGTGGCGGCCAGTGATGTGGCTGCACCTGCCCGCCGCAGCCTGGGGCGTGGCGGTGGAAGTGTTCCACCTGCCCTGCCCGCTGACCCGCTGGGAAAACCTGCTGCGCCACCTCGCCGGGCAGGACGGTTATGGCGGCGGTTTTATCGAGCATTACATTCTTACCCTGATCTACCCGGCCGGGCTGACCCCAGAGATTCAACTGGGGCTGGGTGCCATGGTGCTGCTGGTGAATATCGCGGTGTATGTACGCTTGATCAGACAGCGTCAGGCAAACAACCCAGACCGAGCAATGTAGCTTCCACCGCCTGTTCCAGTGGAGTGTGCGGCTCGTGCCCCAAAGTCGCGACCAAGCGCGTGTTGTCCAGACGCAATGGGGTTTGCCACAGGTAACGCATCTCCTGCATCTCGCGAAGAGTGACGACAAAGGGCGCAGCCATTTTCAGAAACCACCATGGGAAACGACCTACGCGTGGTTGCTGGCCTGTTCTGCGCAGCACCACCTGCTGGATCGCCCGGGTCATCTGCGTGCCGTCCGTGTCCATATGCCCGGCCATGTGAAAGCGCGCAAAAGCCTCCAGGGTTGACCGGCGTTCAAGCAGCTCGACCATGGTGCGCGCCACATCCGGCAAATAAGCCCATTGATGCGCCACACCCGGTGCGCCCGGATAGCTCACGGCGTGTACCGGTTTGCCGGGTTTGATCAAGCCTTGGGCAAACCAGTTGTTGGCCACCCGAGCGCCAAAAAAATCCCCGGCGCGCACAATCAGCACACGGGCGCCACGGCGGGATGCCTGTTCCAGACGCTGCTCCAGCTGTACGCGGATAGCCCCCTTGCGCGTTCGCGGGTGCTGCGGCGAATCTTCATACAGCACCGGAAACACATCCGGCCCGAAGTTGTAGACCGTGCCCGGCAACACAATCGTCGCGCCCTCGGCGATGGCCGCCGCAATGCTGTTATCGATCATCGGCATAACCAGCTCAGCCCAATTGCGATAACCCGGTGGGTTGACGGCATGCACAATCACCGCACAACCACGGGCGGCAACGCATACCTCATCACGATTGAGCGCATCGCCCTCGATCCAGGAAAAGTCGGCATTCGCCCGGCGGGCCTTGCCCACATCCCGCGTCAGCGCACACACCTCCCAGCCTGCCGCGTGCAGTTGCCGCGCCACTTCACCGCCGATCCCGCCGGTTGCACCCAGCACCAGAACCTTGCTCATAACCTTCTCCTACCCGGTTGGTAAGGCCATTTTGTGTGCAGCCTTGCTATAGATAAATTGCCGAAGACAATCCAGCCGCTATACATTTATGCATGGCATCGACAATTGGTTGGGAGCTTTACCGGTCATTCCTTGGCGTACTCAAGGAAGGATCGTTATCGGGTGCCGCGCGGCAGCTCGGTATTACGCAGCCTACGGTGGGCCGGCACATCGCTGCGCTGGAAGCCGAGCTGGGCGTGGTGCTGTTCACCCGCTCGCCTGGCGGGTTGCTGCCGACGGCCGTGGCCCACACCTTGCGCGCCCATGCCGAAACCATGGAGCGTACCGCCGCCGCCCTGGAGCGGGCCGCGTCTGCCCACGGCGATGAAGTGCGCGGCGTGGTGCGGGTGTCGGCCAGCGAAGTGGTCGGCGTGGAAGTGCTGCCGCCGATCATCACCCAGCTGCGCCGCCAACACCCACGCCTGCGGGTTGAACTGGTGCTGACCAACCGCCTCAGCGACCTGCTGCAACTGGAAGCCGACATCGCCGTGCGCATGGTCCGCCCCAGCCAGGAGCAACTGCTGGCGCAGCGTATCGGTCTGATTGAGGTCGGCTTGCACGCCCGCGACGATTACCTGCAACTGCAGGGCATTCCTCTGCACATGCAGGATCTGGTCAACCATTCAGTCATCGGTTTCGACCAGCAAAACGCGTTTATCCGCAGCTTGGCCATCAAGGGCTTTGAACGCAGCGCCTTTGCCATCAGCAGCGACAGTGACCTGGCGCAATTGGCGCTGATCCGCGCCGGTGCCGGTATCGGCGGTTGCCAGGTGCAACTGGCCAAGCGCGACCCGCGTTTGCGTCGGGTTCTGCCCGATGGCTTTGCGCTCAAATTGGACACCTGGGTGACCATGCACGAAGACCTGCGCAACAGCCCGCGCTGCCGCGTGACATTCGATGCGCTGGTGCAGGGTTTGCAGCGTTACGTACAGGATTGAGACAGCTTCACTGGTAAAGAATCAGGCTCCCTCACTCCCTTCATAGACGCCCCCATGTCCGAAGCCTTCGAAGTCCCCAGCCCCCACGAAAAACACCTCGAACACACCACCGAACATGCGCACGGGCGCGGTGACAACTTTGCCAGCCGCATCGCCGTAATGACCGCGTTGATGGCCACCCTGGGCGCCATGCTCAGCTACCAGGCCGGCTCCACCGAAAGCGAAGCGGCGATGGACAAGAACAACGCCGCCATCATCAAGACCGAAGCCGCCAACCAGTGGAACTACTACCAGGCCAAATCCAGCCGCCAGAACCTGGCGGAGCTGGCCACGCATATCCCCGGAGTGGATGCGGCGCATTACAAGGACGAGATCGAGCGCTACAAGGGCCAGAAGGAAGAGGTGCGCAAACAGGCCGAGAAGCTTGAGGCGACATCCAAGGAATGGGACCAGAAGTCCGAAGAGGCGCTACATCAGCATCACCGTTGGGCGCAGGCGATGACCGCGATTCAAATCGCAATTTCGTTGGCGGCGATTACGTTGCTGACGCGCAAGGAGTGGCTCAAGCGCATGTCCTATACCGCAGGTGGTGTGGCAGTGGTGCTGGGTAGCCTGGCCTGGCTCCATTTCTGACATCATGTGGGAGCTGGCTTGCCTGCGATGGCGGTGGGTCAGGCAACATAACTGTTTGCTGAACCACCGCCATCGCAGGCAAGCCAGCTCCCACATTTGATCTTTGGTGTTTTCAGGGTTGGGTTCCGTCCGCGCATCGCTATATAGTAAAACGCATAACGACCAGCACAGCCTGAATGCGAGGGAACACCGGTGACCGCACAACCCAAAGAAGCCGTGGGCGCCGCCTACAGCATCGACTCCATGCGATACGCCCAAGCCATGACCTGGCAAGCCATCGAACACCTCGCCCAACGCATCCGCCCCGGCATGCTTGAATCCGAGGCTCGCGAGCTGGGCAAACAGGTACTCACCGAACTCGACATGCAACGCATCTGGCACCCGCTGTTGGTGCGTTTTGGTGCCAACACCCTCAAAGCCTTCAACCAGCGCTCCGACGGCGACCCGGTGTTGGCCGAAAACGATATTTTCTTCATCGACATGGGCGCCGTGTGGCAAGGCCATGAAGGCGACGCTGGTGCTACCTTCACCCTTGGCGACGACGCAGACATGATCGCCTGCGCCAACGCCGCCAAAGCGCTGTTCGACCGCGTACAATCGCGCTGGAAAAATGACCACGTCGCAGGCCTTGAGCTTTACCGCTATGCCCAAGAGCAAGCCCAAGCCATGGGCTGGCGACTGAACCTCGACATCAAGGGCCACCGCGTCAGCGACTTCCCCCATGCCATCCATCGCGGCGGCGACCTGGGCGATTTCGAGCACTATCCGAACGCCGGGCTGTGGATTCTGGAAATCCAGATCGCCCACCCGAGCAAGCCCTACGGCGCTTTTTACGAAGACCTACTCGCTTAAGGAACATCCATGGAACGCTCCACCCAATTTCCCGTGCTGCTGTTTTCCTACGGCACTTTGCAGGACAAGGCCGTGCAATTGGCCAACTTTGGCCGGGAACTGGTCGGCCAACACGACGCAATGCTCGGCTATGCGCAAAGCTGGGTAGAAATTACCGACCCGCAAGTGCTGGCCACCAGCGGCAAGACCCATCACCCGATTGTCGCGCCAAGCGAAGAAAAGTCTGCCAGCGTGGAAGGCATGGTCTTTCAGATCAACGCGCAGGAACTGGCGGCAGCGGATGCGTATGAGGTGTCGGACTACAAGCGCGTTTCCGTGGCGCTGGCGTCGGGTCTTACAGCGTGGGTGTACGTGCAGGCCTGAAAATGAAACATCCGGGTAATTGATTTCAATCTGCCAATGCAGGAATTAAAGTAGCGCCCCCTCGAGAATTGAATCCCGGGGGTCAGTCCATGGAGTTTCACAGTGAAGTACGTCAGTAAAGTAGTTGCAGCCGCTGTTCTCGGTTTCACCCTCGCAGGCTGCACCGGCACCGCCATGCAATCCCCACAGTACGACAGCAGCCAGTACACCGTTTTGGGCCACAGTGAAGCCAGCGCCACCGGCGTGATGTTGCTCGGCATCATCCCGATCGGCCAGAACAGCCGCTTCGTGCGCGCCCAGGATGCCGCGATCAAGGCCAAAGGCGGCGACGCGCTGATCAACACCCAAGTGCAGGAAAAATGGTTCTGGGCGTGGGTACTGAATGGTTACACCACCAAGATTTCGGGTGATGTGATCAAGTTGAAAACCGCGCAGTAAGTATCAAGTTGTCAGGGCGCTGACCCTGGCAAGCGACGTATCATGGGTCAACCTTTCGAGGACGGCCCATGAACCTCAGTATCCTTTATGCACTCGCCGCCGCCGCCCTGTTCGGCGCCAGCACCCCGCTCGCCAAAAGCCTCGGCCTGAACCTTTCGCCCGTACTCCTTGCCGGTTTGCTCTACCTCGGCAGCGGCCTCGGCCTGGCTTGCGTGCGCCTCGCACGTGATCGCGGCTGGAAACCCAGCGGGCTGACCCGCCCTGAATGGCCCTGGCTGCTCGGCGCCATCGCCTTCGGCGGCATCCTCGGCCCGGTTGCCCTGATGTTCGGACTTACCCGCACCACCGGCGCGACTGCCTCCCTGATGCTCAACCTTGAATCGTTGCTGACCGCCGTGATCGCCTGGCTGGTGTTCAGAGAAAACGCCGACCGCCGCATCGTCCTCGGCATGCTCGCGATCGTGCTGGGCGGCATGGTGTTGTCATGGTCCGACGGCGGCGGCGCCAACCACGACTGGACCGGGCCGTTTGCCGTGGCGCTGGCCTGTGCATGCTGGGGGATTGATAACAACCTGACGCGCAAAGTCTCGGCCTCAGACGCGCTGTTTATCGCCGGCGCCAAGGGATTGATAGCCGGGCTGGTGAATTGCAGCCTGGCGCTTTACCTCGGCGCGCAGATACCGGGTGCGGCGCAACTGGCGCCTATCCTGCTGGTTGGGTTTTTGGGATATGGCATCAGCCTGGTCATGTTCGTGCTGGCGTTACGCGGGTTGGGCAGTGCGCGCACGGGCGCTTACTTCTCGACAGCGCCGTTCCTCGGCGCGGCTGTTGCCCTGCTGATGTTTGGGGAATCGGTAACGGTGGCGTTCTGGATCGCATCAGCGTTGATGGCCGTGGGCGTGTGGCTGCACCTGACGGAGCGGCATGCCCATGAGCATCTGCATGACGCCACGGAACATGGGCATCGGCACGTGCATGATGAACATCATCAGCATGAGCACGGGTTTGAGTGGGACCCGGCGCAGCCGCACAGTCATGTGCATGTTCACAGTGTGATGCGGCATAGCCATGCGCATTTTCCGGATGTGCATCATCGGCATCGGCATTGAGGGCCTGACGACAGAAGTTTGCCGGATGATGTTTTGGGAAAGGGCAAAAGACAGTCGCCCAAAAAGGCGGATTAGTTCTCTATAAAAAGCCAGGCAATACACATGACGGTAGCGGAAGTGAAAGCAATCAGTGTCGGTATGACCATCCAATACTTGAGATGTCGTGGGATTTTTTCAACGTCCTCAACCCGCACTAAACGCCTCCATTGGAGTACTTTTGGCATAAGAATGATGGTGGCCATGGCGAATACGCGCACTTGTCGGCCTTCAAATGGAGCATTACGAAAAATGCGCTTGTGCATGGCTACATAGTCGCTGTGCTCCACAAAGCGTTCTGCTGCATCGAGCTTTTTGAACATGACAAAAAAAGTGAGAGGAAGGCTGAGTAGCATGATGACGCCCGCACACATGCCGATGTATTCGAAGACCATTTAATCCCTCACCGCCTCATAGAGAACTTTTCCCGTGCTTTCTCCGAGAGCGCTTGCAGCTTTGCCTAAAACGAGTCCGCCTGTGGCGCCGCCAACGATGGCACACCCCAAAGCTCCGGCACCTGCTGTAGGTATGCCAAAAACAACCATGCAGGCGCCTATTCCTACAGAGGCACCTATACTCCCACCTAACGATGCGCCACCGACTCCAAACACTAACTTACCCCCTTCAACATACGTCGCCTGCGTACACGCTTGCTCACGCCCCGTGGAACACGCCTCCGTTATCTCCAGCGCCGTCGCCCCAACATCCAGCGCTATGCCAATGTAAGTCCCCTTCTTCAATATTTGCGAGGCCTTGGCCAAATGCTTGACCCTTTCCTCATACCCACGAATTTCTCCGTGGTGCCAGTAGCTTTTACTGGAGATCCC
>NZ_JAAAFV010000001.1:0-48214 GCF_019352915.1 Pseudomonas sp. Xaverov 259
GTCCTGCCGGGTTACCCACGGATTCAAGCCTGCGTTCGGCCATCGTGGTTGACGGGGCGTCTGAGATCAAAATCAAGATCAAGATCTACAGCACGGCGGCCTGAAAGCCGACCTGAGTGGTTGAAGCAAGAGCCAGATCAAGTGCGAAGCAAAAGCCTATCTACCTGATGCAACTCGGTCTAAATGTGGGAGCGGGCTTGCTCGCGAATGCGGTGGGTCAGTCAATTTATCTGTCACTGATACACCGCATTCGCGAGCAAGCCCGCTCCCACAGTTGACCGCATGCAGCTTTGAAAATGATGTCGGCTGCGGATTTGCATGCACTGAATATCTGCTTTTCTGTGGGAGCTGGCTTGCCTGCGATGCAGGCACCTCGGTACATCAGACACACCGAGTTGATGCCATCGCAGCGGTGCGACGATTCGACAAGCCAGCTCCCACATTAGACCTAGTATGGCTTTGCTGTTGCTGTTGCTGTTGCTGTTGCTGTTGCTGTTGCTCCGGCCCTTACATCCTTTTCGATGACGAAGTCAGCGGTCTTTTGATCTGCGCTTTTGATCTTGATCTGAAATCGCCCCGTCAAACACGATGGCCGGAATCTGACAGTGATTTGGGGGGTAAACCGGCAGGGATGCCGGTTTAGCCGCCCCGCGCCATGGATGGCGCGTGGCGGCGGCCCCCCAAATCACTGTCGGATTGCGGGCATGCCGAGCCACAGCGAGGCACCGAGTGTTGGGGCGAGGACTTTTTGGTTACCTTTTTGGTCCTTCAAAAAGTGACCCGCCGTCAGGGCGGAACCCTAAGCCGCCGTTACCGCAGCAACGGATATGCCCCCCGACCACCCAGCCCCACCGCTATCGCGGGCAACCCAGCTCCCACAGTTGTTTGTGTTTCAAGCCCACCTGTCGCCAAATTACCAAGCAAGCTAATAATTCCATTTGACATTTGCTGCCTAAGCAGTAACATCTTGTCATACATTCACTGCCTAGGCAGTAATAAGGTGACTTTCGATGACCCACTACACCCCTGACAGCTTTCGCAACTGCCACCTCGGCCTGTTGCTGGGCCGGGCGGCGCTGCTCAAGGACCGCATTATCGACACCCATATGGAACCCCACGGCGTCACCGCCGCGCAGTTCAAGGTGTTGATCATCATTGCCCAGTTCGACGTCGACACCCCGGCGGAGCTGTGCCGCAACCTGTCCCTGGACAGCGGCTCCATGACCCGCATGCTCGACCGTCTGGAGCAAAAGGGCCTGCTGGCGCGCAAGCGTTCCGAACAGGACCGGCGGCAAGTGCAGTTGGTGCTCACCGAAGACGGCCAGCGCCTGGCCGACATGTTGCCGCACATCGGCGCGCAGTCGATGAATGAACTGGCCGGTGCCCTGGAGCCTGGTGAGTTGGAAACCCTGGAAAGAATCCTCAAGAAAATTCTGGTAGCTGCCGGTGACGCCATCGTCATCCAGCGGGTAGGTAATCAATGAAAACGCGTGCACTCAGCCTGGTGCTGGTGGCGATGAGCATGGCCGGTTGTGCCAACTTCAGCGGCCTCGACACCCAGGGCCAACGTCTCGACGCCAACACCTTGCAAACCGGCAAATCCTTGAGCGGCGTGACCCTTTCCACGGCCGCCTGGCCGACCGCCGACTGGTGGAAAAGCCTCGGCGACCCACAGCTCGACGGCCTGATCCATGAAGCCCTGCAAAATAGCCCCGATATGCAAGTGGCCAGCGCGCGTGCGCACCAGGCTGAAGCTGCCGCCTATGCCGCCGACGCCGAACGCATGCCCACCCTGGATGCCAGTGCCGGCGTGAGCCGTTCGCGCCTGGCCAAGGACCAGGACCCGCGCGGGCAGGGCGATGCCTATGCCACCGTGCGCAACATCGGCGCCAGCTTCAACTACAACTTCGACCTCTGGGGTGGCCAGCGCGCCGCCTGGGAAGCCGCGTTGGGCCAGGCGCGTGCCGCCGAAGTCGACCAGCAAGCTGCTCGCTTGACCCTGGCGGCCAACGTGGCCAAGGCTTACAGCGACTTGGGCCAGGCGCATATCGTGCGTGACCTGGCCAACGATGACCTCAAGCGCACCCGCCAGATGCTCGACCTGAGCAAACGTCGCCTCAGCTCCGGTATCGACAGTGAGTACCAGTACCAGCAGACCGAAAGCCTGGAAGCCAGCTCCCAGTCGCAACTGATCGATGCCGAAAAACAGCTGCAAAGCGCCAAGATCGCCCTGGCCGTATTGCTCGGCAAAGGCCCGGACCGTGGCGGCGAGCTGAGCCGCCCGAATGTGCTGAAACCCAGCGCCGTCGCCGTGCCTTCGGTCTTGCCGGCCGAACTGCTGGGCCGTCGCCCGGACCTGATCGCCGCACGCTGGCGTGTCGAGGCCGCGAGCAAGAACGTGGCCGCGAGCAAAACCCGCTTCTACCCCAACCTCAACCTCAGCGCGAGCGCCGGGGCCGAGTCGTTGCTCGGTGACGCGATGTTTGGCTCGGCCAGCCGCTTCTTCAGCATTGCGCCGACCATCTCGTTGCCGATCTTCGACGGTGGCCGCTTGCGTGCCGACCTCGATGCTCGCGACGCCGATTACGACCTGGCCGTGGCCCAGTACAACAAAACCCTGGTGCAAGCCTTGGGCGATATCGGCAACACCCTGATGCAACTGCGCGAAACCGGGCGGCAGATCCAGGCGCAGCAACACGCTGCGGACATCGCCCAGCAGTCTTACGACACCGGCGTGCAGCGTTACAGCTCCGGCATCGGTAACTACCTGGATGTGCTCAGCATCGAGCAGCAATTGCTGCAGGCCCAGCGCCAGCTGGCGACCCTGAATGCCGCGCAGATCGATCTGTCGATTCAATTGATGCAAGCCCTGGGTGGCGGATTCAACGCCGATAACGTGGCCGCGACCACGACCAGCCCCGCCACCCGTACGGAATAATTTGAGGTATTTGTCATGGCCACTGCCGAAAACAGCAACGCAACTGAAAAACCCGATAACAACCCGCGCAAACGCAAAGTCATGCTGATCGGCCTGGCGCTGATCGTCATTCTTGGCGTAGTCGGCGTGTGGGGCTGGTATGAGTTCTACGGGCGCTTCAATGAAAGCACCGACGACGCCTATGTGAACGGCAACGTGGTAGAAATTACCCCGCTGGTCACCGGCACTGTGGTCAGCATCGGCGCCGACGACGGCGACCTGGTCCATGAGGGCCAGGTGCTGATCAACTTCGACCCGAATGACGCCGCCGTCGGCCTGCAAAGTGCCCAGGCCAACCTGGCGCGCACCGTGCGCCAGGTACGCGGTCTGTACAGCAATGTCGACGGCATGAAAGCCCAGGTCAACGCACAGAAAGCTGACGTGCAAACCGCCCAGGATAACTTCAACCGGCGTAAGACCCTGGCCCAGGGCGGTGCGATCTCCCAGGAAGAGCTGTCCCATGCGCGTGACAGCCTGACCGCCGCCAAAAACGCCCTGACCAACCTTGAGCAGCAACTGAAAACCACTAATGCCTTGGTGGATGACACGGTGATTTCGTCCCATCCAGACGTGCAAGCCGCCGCCGCGCAACTGCGTCAGGCCTACCTGACCAACGCGCGCAGCACCTTGATCGCACCGGTCACCGGCTATGTGGCTAAGCGCACCGTGCAGCTGGGCCAGCGCGTGCAGCCCGGCACCGCGTTGATGGCGGTGATCCCGCTGGACCAGTTGTGGATCGACGCCAACTTCAAGGAAACCCAGCTGCGCGATATGCGCATTGGCCAGCCGGTGGACATCGAAGCGGACATCTATGGCAGTGACGTGAAATTCAGCGGCACCGTCGACAGCCTCGGCGCCGGCACCGGCAGTGCCTTTGCCCTGCTGCCTGCGCAGAACGCCACCGGTAACTGGATCAAGATCGTGCAACGCGTACCGGTGCGCATCCATATTAACGCTGATGAGCTGGCCAAGAACCCGCTGCGGGTAGGCTTGAGCACTGTGGTCAACGTCAACCTGCACGACCAGAGCGGCCCGGTGCTGGCGCAACAGGCACCGCAAAAGGCCTCGTTCACCACCAACGTGTATGACCGCCAACTGGCCGAAGCCGATGCCATGATCACGCAGCTGATCCATGACAACAGCCTCGCCGCACCCAAGGCTGTGCAACGCTGATGAGCGCTAACGCCCCCGCGTCCTTTACGCCGCCCAGCTTGCTGATGGCCACGATTGGCCTGTCGCTGGCGACTTTTATGCAGGTGCTCGACACCACCATCGCCAACGTGGCGTTGCCGACCATTTCCGGCAACCTGGGCGTGAGTTCGGAGCAGGGCACCTGGGTGATCACCTCGTTTGCGGTGAGCAACGCGATTGCCTTGCCGCTCACCGGCTGGCTGAGCCGCCGGTTTGGCGAGGTGAAGCTGTTTTTGTGGGCGACCATTCTGTTTGTGCTGGCGTCGTTCCTCTGTGGTATTTCCACCTCGATGCCCGAGTTGATTGGCTTTCGGGTGCTGCAAGGCCTGGTTGCCGGGCCGTTGTACCCGATGACGCAGACGTTGCTGATCGCGGTTTACCCACCGGCCAGGCGCGGCATGGCCCTGGCGTTGCTGGCGATGGTCACGGTGGTGGCGCCGATTGCCGGGCCCATCCTCGGCGGCTGGATTACCGACAGCTACAGCTGGCCGTGGATCTTCTTTATCAACGTGCCCATCGGCATTTTTGCGGTGATGGTGGTGCGTTCGCAACTGAAGAAACGCCCGGTGGTCACCAGTCACCAGCCGATGGATTACGTCGGCTTGCTGAGCTTGATCGTCGGTGTCGGCGCGTTGCAGATCATCCTCGACAAGGGCAATGACTTGGACTGGTTTGAGTCCAACTTCATCATCATCGGTGCGGCGATTTCTGTGGTTGCTTTGGCGGTGTTCATCATCTGGGAACTGACCGACAAGCACCCGGTGGTCAACCTGCGGCTGTTTGCCTATCGCAACTTCCGCATCGGCACCATCGTGTTGATTTTGGGTTACGCGGGCTTCTTCGGGATCAACCTGATCCTGCCACAATGGCTGCAAACCCAGATGGGCTACACCGCCACCTGGGCCGGTCTGGCGGTCGCGCCGATCGGTATTTTGCCGGTGCTGATGTCGCCGTTTGTGGGCAAGTACGCGAACAAGTTCGACCTGCGTTTGCTGGCGGGCCTGGCGTTCCTGGCGATTGGCTTGAGCTGCTTTATGCGTGCAGGCTTTACTAATGAGGTGGATTTCACCCACATCGCTTTGGTGCAGTTGTTCATGGGGATCGGCGTGGCGTTGTTCTTCATGCCGACCTTGAGCATCCTGATGTCCGACTTGCCGCCGGCGCAAATCGCCGACGGCGCGGGTCTTGCGACCTTCCTGCGGACCTTGGGCGGCAGCTTTGCGGCGTCGCTGACCACCTGGATCTGGATTCGCCGCGCTGACCAGCACCACGCGTACATGAGCGAGAACATGACCACCTACGACTCGGCCACCCGTGATGCCTTGCAGGCGCTCGGCGGGGCAGGGCACAAGGCCTATGCGCAGCTGGACCAGATCCTCACCAGCCAGGCGTACATGATGTCCACCGTGGATTACTTCACGTTGCTGGGGTGGATGTTCATGGGCTTGATGTTGCTGGTGTGGTTGGCCAAGCCGCCGTTTGGCGCGAAGGCCGGGCCGGAGGCTTCGGGGCACTGATCTGAAGTTGTACGCGGTCAAAAATGTGGGAGCGGGCTTGCTCGCGAAAGCGGTGGTTCAGTCGATACCTGAGTTGACTGACACGCCGCCTTCGCGAGCAAGCCCGCTCCCACATTTGGATCTCGGTTCACATTGGAGCGGGGGTGTTTGAAAGTTATGCGCCGGGCAACGCCAGCTGCGGGTTTACAAAGTCAAACGCCGCCAGCGCAAACCCTTGCTCATCCACCTGCAACGCCCAACCCTGCTTGTCCCAATCGCCCAGCACAATGCGCTTGGCCGCCTGGTCACCAATCTGCAACTTATGAATGGCGGGGCGGTGCGTATGGCCGTGGACCAGGGTGCGCACGCCGAACTGCTGCATCACCCGTGGGACTTCCTCGGGCGTCACATCCACAATGTCGTTGGCCTTCATGCGCGTTTGCGCACGGCTCTCGCTGCGCAGCTTGCGCGCCAGCTTGTGGCGGGTGCGCAAGGGCAGATGCCGCAGAATGAACAAAACAATCGGGTTGCGCAGAATGCGCCGCAGCTTCATGTAGCCGACGTCGCGGGTGCAAAGGCTGTCGCCGTGCATCAACAGCACGGGCTCGCCGTAAAACTGCACGACACTCGGGTCCTTGAGCAAGGTAGCGCCTGCTGCTTTGCAGAACGCCTTGCCGATCAGGAAATCACGGTTGCCATGCATGATAAAAATCGGGGTGCCGCTGTCGCTCAGCTCGCGCAATGCTGCGCAAATCGAACGTTGGAAGGGTGTCATCCCATCGTCGCCAAGCCAGGCTTCAAAAAAGTCCCCCAGAATGTACAACGCCTGGGCGCCACGGGCGCGGCCGTGGAGCAGATCCAGAAACGCCCGGGTGATGTCCGGGCGCTCCTCTTCCAGATGCAAATCTGAAATCAGTAATATCACCCAACGATCTCGGCTTTCTCGACGATTACGTCTTCTACCGGAACGTCCTGGTGACCGGCTTTACCGGTGGTCTGCACGCCTTTGATCTTGTCAACGACGTCCTGGCCTTCGGTGACTTTGCCGAATACCGCGTAGCCCCAACCCTGCACGTTCTTGCCGCTGTGGTTGAGGAAGGCGTTGTCGGCCACGTTGATGAAGAACTGCGCGGAGGCCGAATGCGGCTCCATGGTACGGGCCATAGCGACGGTGTACTTGTCGTTGGAGAGGCCGTTGTCCGCTTCGTTCTGGATGCTTGGGCGCTTGTCCTTCTTTTCTTTCATGCCCGGCTCGAAACCGCCGCCCTGGACCATGAAGTTACCGATGACACGGTGGAAAACAGTGTTTTCGTAGTGGCCGGCGTTCACGTACTCGATGAAGTTGGCGACGGTGATCGGCGCTTTCTCGGCGTTCAGCTCGATGACGATGTCACCGTGGTTGGTGGTCAGTTTGACTTGAGTCATGTTCACTACTCTTTTCAGGGAATTCGTGGGTTTGGACGCCAAGGCGCCGCTACCGGTTTGGCTAAATGTGTGCCAAGGCGGGCAGTTTAGCGTGCCCGGCAGGAATTTCGAGGTGGTTTTTTACCGCCGGTGCATTAAATGCAGCAGTTTTCGGTGCTGCTCTGTCAGGTACTTGACAGCATCGGCTATGATATCGCCTTTGTTTTATCTGGCCCCAACCGGCCACGAACCTGTCTGTTCAAGGATCCTATGAGCAAGCCCACTGTCGACCCTACCTCGAATTCCAAGGCCGGACCTGCCGTCCCGGTCAATTTCCTGCGCCCGATCATCCAGGCGGACCTGGATTCGGGCAAGCACACGCAGATCGTCACCCGCTTCCCGCCAGAGCCCAACGGCTACCTGCACATCGGTCACGCCAAGTCGATCTGTGTGAACTTCGGCCTGGCCCAGGAGTTCGGTGGCGTCACGCACCTGCGTTTCGACGATACCAACCCGGCCAAGGAAGACCAGGAATACATCGACGCGATCGAAAGCGACATCAAGTGGCTGGGCTTCGAATGGTCCGGTGAAGTGCGCTATGCGTCCAAGTATTTCGACCAGTTGTTCGACTGGGCCGTCGAGCTGATCAAGGCCGGCAAGGCCTACGTCGACGACCTGACCCCCGAGCAGGCCAAGGAATACCGTGGCAGCCTGACCGAGCCGGGCAAGAACAGCCCGTTCCGCGACCGTTCGGTTGAAGAGAACCTCGACTGGTTCAACCGCATGCGCGCTGGTGAATTCCCGGACGGCGCCCGTGTGCTGCGTGCCAAGATCGACATGGCCTCGCCGAACATGAACCTGCGCGACCCGATCATGTACCGCATCCGCCACGCCCATCACCACCAGACCGGTGACAAGTGGTGCATCTACCCGAACTACGACTTTACCCACGGTCAGTCGGACGCCATCGAAGGCATCACCCACTCCATCTGCACCCTGGAGTTCGAGAGCCATCGCCCGCTGTATGAATGGTTCCTCGACAGCCTGCCAGTACCGGCGCACCCGCGTCAGTACGAATTCAGCCGCCTGAACCTGAACTACACCATCACCAGCAAGCGCAAGCTCAAGCAACTGGTGGACGAAAAGCACGTGCACGGCTGGGATGACCCGCGCATGTCCACCCTGTCGGGCTTCCGCCGCCGTGGCTACACCCCGGCATCGATCCGCAGCTTCTGCGACATGGTCGGCACCAACCGCTCCGACGGTGTGGTCGATTACGGCATGCTCGAGTTCAGCATCCGTCAGGATCTGGACGCCAACGCGCCGCGCGCCATGTGCGTATTGCGCCCGTTGAAAGTCGTGATCACCAACTACCCGGAAGACAAGGTCGATAACCTCGAACTGCCACGTCACCCGCAAAAAGAAGAACTCGGCGTGCGCAAGCTGCCGTTCGCGCGTGAAATCTACATTGACCGTGATGATTTCATGGAAGAGCCGCCAAAAGGCTACAAGCGCCTGGAGCCGAACGGCGAAGTGCGCCTGCGCGGCAGCTACGTGATCCGTGCCGACGAAGCGATCAAGGACGCCGATGGCAACATCGTCGAACTGCGTTGCTCCTACGACCCGGAAACCCTGGGCAAGAACCCTGAAGGCCGCAAGGTCAAGGGCGTGGTCCACTGGGTGCCGGCCGCCGCCAGCATCGAGTGCGAAGTGCGCCTGTACGATCGTCTGTTCCGTTCGCCGAACCCTGAGAAGGCTGAAGACAGCGCCAGCTTCCTCGACAACATCAACCCTGACTCCCTGCAAGTTCTCACGGGTTGTCGTGCCGAGCCATCGCTTGGCGACGCACAGCCGGAAGACCGTTTCCAGTTCGAGCGCGAAGGTTACTTCTGCGCGGATATCAAGGACTCGAAACCTGGTGCGCCGGTATTCAACCGTACCGTGACCTTGCGTGATTCGTGGGGCCAGTGATTCTGTCTTAAGGGAAATGTCGTGCTAACGATCTACAACACACTCAGCAAGACCAAAGAAGTCTTCAAGCCGCTGGATGGCAACAAGGTGCGCATGTACGTGTGCGGCATGACCGTGTACGACTACTGCCACATCGGCCACGGCCGCAGCATGGTTGCCTTCGACCTGGTGACCCGCTGGTTGCGTTTCAGCGGCTATGACTTGACCTATGTGCGCAACATCACCGACATCGAAGACAAGATCATCAACCGGGCGCGCGAGAACGGCGAGCCGTTCGATGTGCTGACCGAGCGCATGATCACCGCGATGCACGAGGATGAGGCGCGCCTGAACATCCTCAAGCCGGACATGGAACCGCGTGCCACGGACCACATTCCGGGCATGCTGAGCATGATCCAGACCCTGATCGACAAGGGTTACGCCTACGCCCCAGGCAATGGCGACGTGTACTACCGCGTCGCCAAGTTCATGGGCTATGGCAAGCTGTCGCGCAAGAAAATCGAAGACCTGCGCATCGGCGCACGTATCGAAGTCGACGAAGCCAAGCAAGACCCGCTGGATTTTGTGCTGTGGAAAGGCACCAAGCCCGGCGAGCCGAGCTGGGAGTCGCCGTGGGGCGCCGGGCGTCCGGGCTGGCACATCGAATGCTCGGTGATGTCCACCTGCTGCCTGGGCGAGACCTTCGACATTCATGGCGGCGGCAGCGACCTTGAGTTCCCGCACCACGAAAACGAAATCGCCCAAAGCGAAGCCGCCACCGGCAAAACCTACGCCAACGCCTGGATGCATTGCGGCATGATCCGCATCAATGGCGAGAAGATGTCCAAGTCCTTGAACAACTTCTTCACCATCCGCGACGTGCTGGAAAAGTATCACCCGGAAGTGGTGCGTTACCTGCTGGTGTCGAGCCACTACCGCAGCGCCATCAACTACTCGGAAGACAACCTCAAGGACGCCAAAGGCGCCCTGGAGCGTTTCTACCACGCGTTGAAAGGCCTGCCAGCCGTGGCGCCGGCCGGCGGCGAAGCCTTCGTGGCGCGCTTTACCGAAGTGATGAACGACGACTTCGGCACGCCGGAAGCCTGCGCGGTGCTGTTCGAGATGGTGCGCGAGATCAACCGCCTGCGTGAGAGCGATCTCGATGCAGCGGCTGGTCTTGCTGCGCGCCTGAAAGAGCTGGCCAGCGTGCTCGGCGTGCTGCAAATGGAAGCCGATGACTTCCTGCAAGCCGGCGCCGAAGGGCGTGTGGACGCGGCTGAAGTTGATGCGTTGATTCAAGCGCGTCTGGCTGCCCGTGCTGGTAAAGACTGGGCGGAGTCCGACCGTATCCGTGACCAACTCACCGCGATGGGTGTGGTGTTGGAAGACGGCAAGGGCGGGACGACGTGGCGGTTGGCTGATCAGGCTTGATTAGTAAACGCTGAATGAAAAACGCCCCGACTGGTTCGGGGCGTTTTTTTGCGGGGGTGTTATTTCAGCGGCCTACTCAATCCAAATGTGGGAGCGGGCTTGCTCGCGAATGCGGTGGATCAGTTAAAGATGTATTGACTGGCACGCCGTCTTCGCGAGCAAGCCCGCTCCCACATTCTACCGTGCTCGCTCTGCATACCCGCTGTTGTTGGATTTTTCCCTGCATTGGGCTAGGAACGAGCCAGCGTCTGCTCCAATTGCCGGAAAAAAGTGGGTGATGGCGGGGCAGTAAGCCTACTTAAAATATGGAACTTTCGGCGTCCGACTAACCAATGAGAGGTTGCAGCCTTATGGGCTTTTCAATCCATTAGTCGGGAGAGTCGTAGATGTGGAATCCAGGGGTAACAGGGCCAGTGGGTGGGAGCGGCCTTTATGCTCAGAACGGCATGCGACCGAATTCAGTATCTACCGCGTCTGCGGCTGATGTTGCTGCGGTGAGACAACAGGTTGATGAGTGGCTTAGAGCGGCGCCAGGGTCCAAGGCCCAAACGGCCTCGAGTTTGATTGACCGGTTGAGGGTGATCCGGGAAAGGACGGGTGACGGCACCTTCAAGAACAATCTCAACAAGTTGATCCAGACCCTCGGCCACTACGTAGAGGCCAAGGCTGCTGTTGGTCAGTCTATGCAGCAACAGTTTCCAGATGCGGGTGATTCCTCGTTGCCCAACACAAGGCGTTCCCTGCGTTATCCCCAGTCTGCCAACAGAGCTGGGCTTCGCAATCAGCAGCGCGTGAACAACCAGACACCCATTCAGAGTAGGGAATCTTATGACTATTACACCTCTAAGAGTCATCCGGGAAGAAAGCCCAGCGCAGGCAGTGGACCCGGTAATATCTGGAGTGGTTTCAGCCAAGGGAAGGACGGGAACTGCATCACGGTTGCGGCCATAAAAGCGGCGATGATGAGGTTTGGTCAGAAACCCACCGATATTTTCAACCAAGTGAAACTAACGGGTGATGGCTATGACGTGGTGATGCGCGATGGCTTCAGGCTCCACCTGTCCAAGAGCGAATTAGCAACGGCAGCCCAAAGATCGGATTTTAAAGGCACTGATTCGGCGATGCTGGCCGATGCTTGCTTTTTGTATGCCGCGAGTGCCAAACGAGCACAATGGGAAAACAACGATGGTTACGCCAGCAGGAGTTTTGACGCCGCGCTTTACAGCATTAATGATGGTGATAGCGATCGTAGAGATGGGTTGCGGCGTCTGGGCTTGTCCGCTCACATCCGAGTCACAGATGTTAGGACCTTGGGGCGTGGGCAGCTGGGTGTTGTCACACATGGCGTTCCAATCAATGGTTTGATGACAGGTCACTCCATGGCAGTGATTAATGGCAGGGAGGAAAAGTGGGGGGCGCAAGGCGGCCATCCGCCCACTCATATCTATGCTAATGCATTGGCTTTGGTCTGATAGGTGATTGGGCCGGATCAATACTCCTGCCGAAAACTGCCGAGCGTGGGCACTTGAATCTCAATGCTCGGCGGTGACCTGATACCGACTCTGAACAAAGCCGTTTTCGCCGTCTGGCCGCGCAATAAATCCGTCGACGCTGGCCGCGATAAAGACCGAGCATTTGATTTCCATGGGGAGCGACTCTCCTTTCTTATAGGCCTTTGATTGCGGGCTGTAACGCTAATATTAATTTAATCCACGGGTGTAATAAGCGAGTATTGCCAAATGTTACCCTGGGCTCTCTGGCAGCCGCCGGTGCCCCTCTATAGTGCGAGGCTGTATGCGAAGTTGGTTGAGCGGCTACCGTTACGTCATCCTTTTCTGGCTGTGCTTCGGCGTGTTCCGTACCTCGCTGGCCGACTGGAACCCGATCCCCTCCGGGTCGATGCGCCCCACGTTGCTTGAGGGCGATGTGGTACTGGTCAACCGCGTGGCGTATGACCTCAAGTTGCCGCTTACGGATATTTCCCTGGCCAAGCTGGATGACCCTAAACGCGGCGATGTGGTGACTTTCTCGTCACCCAAGGACGGCATGCGTTTAATCAAACGCATCGTCGGCATTCCCGGCGATACCCTGGAAATGAAAGATGAGGTGCTGTGGGTTAACGGCACACCCGCCACCTACAGTGATGGCCAGGACATCAGCGAGCCGCTAGTGCCAGGCCAAAGCGTGCCGGGTATCAAGCTGACCGAGCTTGCGAGCAACAGTAAACGCAGCATTCAGTTCATGCCCACGGTTCGGGCACTGCGAAATTTCGGCCCGGTCACTGTGCCGGCCGACAGTTATTTCATGCTCGGAGACAACCGCGATAACAGCGATGATTCGCGCTACATCGGCTTTGTGCCACGCCGCTTGCTGATCGGGCACGCGCATCATGTGCTGGCCTCAGCTGAGATACTCGATCATTGGATGCCGCGCTTGAACCGGTTCGGGGCGCAGATCCTGTAATTACGCGCTGGTGCCCAGTGCGCGAATTGCGAACCCCGCAATGTTAGCCAATTGCTCGACGGTAGCGCCGCCCTTGCCGGCGATCTTCATGCCGCTGAGGGTGGCCATCAGGAAATCGCAGGCGCCCGGCAGATCGATGCCCGGCGCAAGCTCGCCCTGTTGCTGTGCACGCCCCAAGGTTTGTTCGAATGCACGGCGCAAACGCTCGGCGCTGTTGGCAGTAAGCTGATTGATTTGCTCATCCTCCTGGCCGAATTCGCAGATCGCATTGACGCCCATGCACCCAGCAGTGCCTTCGCGAAGGGCGCGGGTGGCGAAGGAGTTCAGGGTGTCGTGCAGGCTTTGCAGCGGTGTCGGGCCTTGGCCCAGGCGCTCGATCAGGTCGTCGACGCCCGTGCGCTGATACTCGGCCATGGCCTGCAGGTACAACTGGCGTTTGTCGCCAAAGGTGTTATACATGCTCTGGCGGCTGAGCCCCATGGCCTGCATCAGTTCCTCGGTTGAGGCGGCGGCAAAACCCTTGTCGCAGAACACGCGGATGGCGTGTTGCAGCACCTGGTCGCGGTCGAAGGCTCGGGGTCTTGCCATGGGGTACCTCTGTAAAGTGAAGGGTCAGGCCAGGTAGCCACCGTCGATGCTCAGGCTGGCGCCGGTCACAAAGGCAGCTTCTTCGGACGCGAGGTAGGCGACCATGCCGGCGATTTCGTCAGTGGTGCCCACGCGGCCCAAGGGCACCAGGCTTTTGATCAAGTCGGCATGCGGCGCATCGGCCGGGTTCATGTCCGTGCTGGTCGGGCCGGGCTGGACGTTGTTGACGGTAATGCCGCGCGGGGCAAAATCAATCGCCAGGCCGCGGATCATACCGGCGATCGCCGCCTTCGTCATGCTGTAGACGCTGGAGCCCGGGAAGGCCGAGCGCTGCGCTACCACACTGCCTACGCTGATGATCCTGTCGCCACTGCGCATCACGGCTGACGCGGATTTCGCGGCGGCGAACGTCGCGCGTACATTCACGGCGAACATGCGGTCGAAGTCTTCCATGCTGAACTCATCGACGCTGCCGAGCTGCAAGATCCCGGCATTGTTGACCAGGATATTCAGCGCGCCGAAATGCGCAACGGTGGTCGTCACGGCCCGGGCAATCGCCGCCACATCGGCGCTGTCCGCCTGAATAGCCAGAGCTGTGCCGCCTTGGCTCTGGATCTGGCCGACCAGGGCTTGCGCCTTGTCAGAAGACGCGGCGTAGGTGAAGGCCACTGCTGCGCCTTCAGCCGCCAGGCGCCGCACGATGGCTTCGCCGATGCCACGGGAACCGCCGGTAACCAGGGCGATTTTGTTGGTGAAGCGTGCGAGATGAGCGGTCATGGGTGTGCCTGTTTTTAGTGGATTAAAAAATCCATTAAACCGTATCAACTGCTCACGGCGCTGCCAAGTCATTTATGGATTATTTAATCTTTAACTGCGCTGCGACATTTTTGCCTTACCTTTGCAGGCTTGGCTCGCACACTGAAACTGACGGTGATTTGAATGGATTGTATTTTTTGCAGCGTTGTCCGCAAGACGTCCCCGGCCCATATCCTGTGGGAAGACGAACAGCATATGGCGTTCCTGTCGATCTTCCCCAACACGCCAGGTTTCAGCGTAGTGATCCCCAAGCAGCATTACGGCAGCTACGCGTTCGCGCAGACGGATGCGGTGTTGTCCGCGCTGATTGTGGCGACCAAGAAGACCGCACTGCTGATTGATCGGGCGTTTCCCGACGTGGCGCGCACCGGGATGATGCTGGAAGGCTATGGCGTCGACCATCTGCACGCGAAGCTGTTTCCCATGCATGGCACAGGGCAGGACAGTGCGTTCAAGCCCATCAGCTCCAGAGTGGACAAGTTCTTTGAGGCTTATGAGGGTTACATCTCATCCCACGATTTTGTGCGGGCTGATGATGAGGAGTTGGCGAAATTGGCGGCGCACATCCGCTTGTTTACCTGACGCAAAACCCAAATGTGGGAGCTGGCTTGCCTGCGATAGCGGCCTATCAGTCACAGTAACATTGACTGATACACCGCTATCGCAGGCAAGCCAGCTCCCACAGTTTGATCGTATTCGCTTTATCAATCAGCGACGGCTGCTGACCTCGGCGGGCACATCATCGCCGGCCATGCGCTTGCGAAACAGCGCCGTGCGCGCCAATAGCAACGTGGTCACCGGCACCGTGATTGCCAACAAAATCGGAATCAACCAGCCGTGCAGCACTGGCCCGGACTTGAGCACCGAAAAATAGATAATCGATGCCAATGCCACGCACCAGGCACCCAGCGTGGAGGCCAATGCCGGTGGGTGCATGCGCTGGAAGAAGTCCTTCATGCGCAACAACCCAATGGCACCAATCAGCGCAAACAGGCTGCTGAGCACCAGCAACACGGCCACGATCACTTCAACCCAGAGCGGCATCATTCAATCACCTCACCACGCAGCAGGAATTTCGCCAGGGCGAATGACCCGACAAAGCCAAACAGCGCAATCAGCAGCGCCGCTTCAAAGTAGGTGTCACTGGCATAACGAATGCCGAGCACCAGCATCATCAACATCGCCAGGATGTACAGGTAGTCCAGCGCCAGAACCCGGTCTTGCGCGGACGGGCCTTTGAACAGGCGCACCAGGGTCAGCACCATCGCCAGCGAGAAAAGGAACAGGCTTAACAGGATCGCATTGGAGAGCAGGGCGCTCATTCGAAGATCTCCATCAGGGGCCGCTCGTAGACGGCTTTGAAGTGCTCGATAAACGGCGCTTCATCGTCCAGATCGAATACGTGCAGCAACAGGATGCTGCGGTCCAGGGCCAGTTCCGACCAGACTGTGCCAGGCGTCACGCTGGTGATCATCGACAGTACGGCCAGGCCGTTGGGGTCACGCAGGTCGAGCGGGATTTTGATAAAACGTGAGCGCGGCGGGCGCGATCCGCAAGTCAGTACGCCCCAGGCCACGTGCAGATTGGAGACGATCACGTCGCGGCCCACCACGAAGAACAGGCGGATGATGACCCCGGGGCGACGAATGCGCACCGGTAGCGGGCGCAGTGGCGCCATCAGCAGCGGCGCGAGAAAGCCCAGCACCGCGCCCAGCAACAGGTTGCCTGGGCTGACCGATAGGTTCAGCACCAGCCACAGCACCCACAATGCCAGCGACAACCACGGGGCAGGGAACAGGCGCTTCATGGCTGCACCTCCAGGGCGGCGGATTTGGATTCAGGGCTCAGTACCGGACGCGTGGCCATCACCGCCATCACGTAGTGCTCAGGGTTATTCAGGCTGTCGGCGGTGGCCTGGGTGTAGCGCATCAACGGTTCAGCCTTGAAGGTCAGAAGAATGCTCAGGCCGAGCAAGAAGAAGATCGGCACACACTCGTAGCGGCGCAGCAGCGGCGATGGGCGCTCCTCCGGTGTCCAGAAGCGCTGGATGCCCAGGCGGGCGAAGGCGATCAGCGATGCCAGGCCCGACAAGATCAACAGCGCCACCAAACCCCAGGCCGCCGGGCGGATCGGCTCATCCACCGCGTTACCCAGGCCCATTGGGTTGACCAGCGCGCTCAACAGGCTGAGCTTGCCGATAAACCCGGACAACGGTGGCATGCCGATAATCAGCAGTGCGCAGGCGATAAAGCTCAAACCCAGGAAGGCCATGGTCCAGGGGATCACCTGGCCGACCACGGCTTTCTGCTCATCATCCAGGTTGACGCCGGGGCGTGGGTGCAACGACTCCATGGCCTTGGGCAGCGCATCGATTTCTTCATCCAGCGGCAGGTCATTGGCCGAGCGCGAACGCTCGATCAACTCGGCCAGCAGGAACAGCGCGCTCAGTGCGAGGGTCGAGCTGACCAGATAGAACAATGCCCCGGCGGTCAGGCTTGGCTGGGCAAAGCCTACCGACGACAGCAGGATCCCGGCCGACACCAGAATACTCAGGCTGGCCATCCGCTCCAGGCGCTGCGCGGCCACCATGGCCAGCGCCGCGCAGACGATGGTCGCCATGCCGCCGTACACCAGCCAGTCGCCGCCAAACAGCGCCGATGCACCGGCTTGCCCGGAGAACAGCAAGGTCCACAGGCGCAGCACGGTGTACACGCCGACCTTGGTCATGATCGCAAACATCGCCGCCACCGGCGCGCTGGCCGAGGAGTAGGCGGGTGCGAGCCAGAAGTTCAGTGGCCACATGCCGGCCTTGGCCAGGAAGGCAGTGGCGAGGATCGCTGCGCCAGCGTGCAACAGGCCGCGATCGGCTTCCGGCACCAGCGGGATTTTCAGCGCCAGGTCAGCAAAGTTCAGCGTGCCGGTGACCCCGTAGATCATCGCCGCGCCAATCAGGAACAGCGACGACGCCAACAGGTTGATGGCAATGTAATGCAGCCCCGACGACACCCGCGCGCGGCCGGAACCGTGCAGCATCAAGCCGTAGGACGCCGCCAGCAGCACCTCGAAGAACACGAACAGGTTGAACAGGTCCGCCGTCAGGAATGCACCGTACAAACCCATCAGCTGGATCTGGAACAGCGCATGGAAACTGGTACCGGCGCGGTCCCAGCGGGCCATGGCGAACAGCAGCGCGCTCACGCCGATAATGCCGGTGAGTACCAGCATCATCGCCGACAGTTGGTCCACCACCAGCACAATGCCGAAGGGCACCTGCCAGTTGCCCGGCAGGTACACGCCAATCGAGCCGGGGCCGCCTTGTTGCGTCCAGTACAGCAGCAGGATGGCGACACCCAGGCCGATGATGCTGGAGAACAGATTAATCTTGGCTTTCAACGGGCGGCGTTTTTCGCCGAGCATCAGCATCAGCGCGGCGGTCAGCAATGGCAGCAGGATCGGCGCGACGATCATTTGATTCATCCACGTCATTCCTTTGGCTCCCGACCGTCCACATGGTCAGTGCCGGTCAGCCCACGGGAGGCCAGCAGCACCACCAGAAACAACGCGGTCATGGCGAAGCTGATCACGATGGCCGTGAGTACCAAAGCCTGGGGCAGCGGATCGGTGTAGTTGAGCAGGTCCTGCGGCACGCCGTCCTTGATGATCGGCTCTTTACCGATAAACAGGCTACCCATGCTGAAGATGAACAGGTTGACCCCATACGACAGCAGGCACAGGCCCATGACGACCTGGAACGTCCGTGGGCGCAGGATCAGCCAGACGCCGGAGGCCGCCAGCACTCCAATGGCAATTGCGATGACTTCTTCCATCAGGCGGCTCCTTCGGTTACGGCAACGGCCTTGGGCTGGTTGCTCGGTTTATGCGCTCGCACCGACTGGTGACCGAGGGCGGTGAGCATCAACAGCGTGGAGCCGACGACCATGGCGTACACGCCGACGTCGAAGAACAACGCGCTGGCAATGTGGATATCGCCCAGCAGCGGCAGGCTGAAGTGCCAGGTGTGGGTGGTGAGGAACGGGTAGCCAGCAAACAGCGCGCCGAGCCCGGTCAAGGTGGCCGAAAGCAGGCCGAAGCCCATCCAGCGCATGGGCCGCAGGCTCATCTGCGCCTCGACCCATTGGGTGCCGGCGACCATGTATTGCAGGATAAACGCCACCGACATCACCAACCCCGCGACGAAACCGCCGCCCGGCTGGTTGTGGCCGCGCATGAACAGGTAGAACGACACCACCAGCGCAATCGGTAGCAGCAGGCGTACCAGCACCGCCGGCACCATCATAAAGCCCAAGGCGGTATCGCTGGCCTGTCGCGGGTTGACGAGATCGGTAGCCACGTCCGGCGCCAGTTGGCGCTGTTGTGGCGGCAATTCCATGCTCTCTTTGGAAGGGCGGAAGCGGCGCAGCAGGGCGTAGACGGTCAGCGCCACAGCGCCGAGCACGGTGATTTCGCCCAAGGTATCAAAGCCCCGGAAGTCCACCAGCATCACGTTCACCACGTTGCTGCCGCCGCCTTCGGGCAGGGCGCGGCTCAGGTAAAACGAGGAAATATCGTTGGGGGTCTGGCGGGTCAGCATTGCGTAGGAGAGCAGCGCCATGCCGCCACCCACCACGGTGGAGAGCAGGAAGTCACGCAGGCGACGGATGCGCGCCTTGCGCAACGAACTCGGCAGTGGCGAGACTTCTTCGATCCGCCGTGGCAACCAGCGCAAGCCCAGCAAAATCAACACGGTGGTGACCACTTCGACCACCAGTTGCGTCAGGGCCAGGTCTGGCGCCGAGAACCATACGAAGGTCACACAGGTGACCATGCCGCACACACTGACCATGGTCAGGGCTGCCAGACGGTGATACTTGGCTTGCCAGGCGGCGCCCAGTGCACAGGCGATGGCCAGCACCCACAGGGTCACGAACACGATGGAGCCGGGGATCTTCGGCCGGTCGCCCCAGCTGAGGCCGCTGTTGAGCATCGGGATCAACCCGGCAACCACCGCCGCCAGCACCAGCAGGAACAATTGGGTTTGCAGGCGCTTGGTGCTGATGCGTTTTTCGATACGGCGCACGCCGCGCATCATCACCACCAGGCTGCGCTCGAACATGCGCTTGCCGTTGAAGTAACTGATGATCGGCGGGTATTTGAAACGGCCACGTTTGAGCTGTTTGCGCAGCAGCAGGTACAGCACGATGCCGCCGGACATGGCCACCAGGCTCATGATCATTGGCGCATTCCAGCCGTGCCAGATGGCCAGGCTGTATTCGGGCAGCACCCCGCCGACCACCGGCAATGCGGCGGCGGCGAGGATCGAACCGACCACCTGGGCCGGGAAGATGCCAACCAGCAGGCAGGTAAACACCAGCAGCTCGACCGGCGCGCGCATCCAGCGCGGTGGCTCGTGGGGCGTGTGGGGCAGGTCGGTCGCGGGCGGGCCGAAGAACACATCGACGGTAAAGCGCAGGGCATAGGCCACGCTGAATGTACCGGCGATGGTCGCGATCAGCGGCAGGGCGATTTCTACCCACTGTGTCGCCGAGATAAACACGGTTTCGGCGAAGAACATCTCTTTGGACAGGAAGCCATTGAGCAACGGCACACCGGCCATGGACGCACTGGCCACCATCGCCAGGGTCGCGGTAAACGGGATCAGGCGTACCAGGCCACTGAGCTTGCGGATATCCCGCGTTCCGCTTTCGTGGTCGATGATGCCGGCGGCCATGAACAGCGAGGCCTTGAAAGTGGCGTGGTTAAGGATATGGAACACCGCAGCGACGGCGGCCAGCGGGCTGTTGAGGCCCAGCAGCAGGGTGATCAGCCCGAGGTGGCTGATGGTGGAGTAGGCCAGCAGGCCCTTGAGATCATTCTGAAACATGGCGCAGTAGGCGCCGAGGAGAAGGGTGAGTGCGCCGGCACCGCCGACGATCCAGAACCATTCTTCGCTGCCGGACAGCGACGGCCACAGGCGGGCCAGCAGGAACACGCCGGCCTTCACCATCGTCGCCGAGTGCAGGTAAGCCGATACGGGCGTGGGTGCCGCCATGGCGTGGGGCAGCCAGAAGTGGAAGGGGAACTGTGCGCTCTTGCTCAAGGCGCCGATCAGCACCAGGGCCAGCATCACCGGGTACAGCGAATGCGCGCGAATCTGATCGCCCGCCGCCAGCACCAGGTCCAGGTCGTAGCTGCCGACGATATGCCCCAGCAGCATCACGCCTGCCAGCAGGCACAAGCCGCCGGCGCCGGTGACCATCAGTGCCATATAGGCACCGCGCCTGGCATCGGCGCGGTGGTGCCAATAGCCGATCAGCAGGAACGAGAACAGGCTGGTCAGTTCCCAGAAGAACACGATCTGGATCAGGTTGCCGGAGATCACCAGCCCGAGCATGGCGCCCATAAACGCCAGGAAAAACGCAAAGAAGCGCGGTACCGGATCGTCCGGCGACATGTAATAACGCGCATACAGCGCCACCAGCGTGCCGATGCCCAGCACCAGCATCGAGAACAGCCAGGCAAACCCGTCCATGCGTAGCACGAAGTTGAGCCCGAGGCTGGGCAACCACATGAATTCTTCGCGGATCACGCCACCGTGGGCGATCTGAGGGTAGAGCAGGGCGACTTGAATGGTGCCGACCAGGGCCACAAGGCCGGCCAACAGGGATTCGGTGTTACGTGCATTATGCGGCAGCAAGGCCGCCAGACAGCTGCCGATAAAAGGCAGAAGCAGTAGAACTATCAGGGACATAGGCTTCTAATCTGCGGGAGTTTGGGATGCATCATACGTGCCGCTTTCTCGATCACCAAACGGCAAGATGTGGCAGGATCCTACAAGGTAGGCCGAAAACCCCCATTTGGCATTGTTTCGGGCCTGATCGTTCCCACGCTCTGCGTGGGAATGCCGCCCTGGACGCTCCGCGTCCCAACTGCTTATGCAGCCGTGTGCCTTGCGCAAGGGTGACGCGGAGCGTCACAGGATGCATGCCCACGCAGAGCGTGGGAACGATCGGGTCAGGGGGCTTCCTGTTCCAGTTCGATTGATTTTTCAGCTTCTCGCTGATTGCGTGTCTTCATCTCACTCACAATCACCGCCGCCACAATCAACGCCGCGCCCACCATCGCTATTGGCGGAAAACGCTCCCCCGCAATCCGTCCGATTACACCGGCCCATACCGGTTCCCCGGCATAGATCAACGTGGCACGGGTTGGCGAAACACTCTGCTGCGCCCAGTTCATCGCTACCTGGATCACCGCACTGGTCAAGCCCAGGCCCACCGCGCTGAATACCAGCAACCACGAAAACCCCGGCAAGGCTTCACCCATCGGCACCACCATCAGGAATGACAACAACGACGCCGTGGCCAGTTGCACCACCGTGACCCGTCGCACATCCACCTGCCCGGCATAGGCACCAATGAGGATAATTTCGGCCGCCACCGCGATTGCGCAAATCAGCGTGGCAATCTCACCGGGGCTGAAGTTGAGGGACGCACCGGTCGGGCCTGTGAGCAGCATCAACCCGGTAAACGCCAGCATGATGCCAATGCTCGGCATCAGGCCTGGGCGACGCCCCAGCACCAGCCACTGCAACAGCGGTACGCAAGGCACATACAGCGCTGTGATGAACGCCGACTGGCTGCTTGGGATGGTCTGCAAGCCGATCGTCTGCATGCCGTAACCGAACATGATCGAGGTGCCGATGAAGGCGCCGGCTTTCAACTCGAACAAGGTCAGGCCGCGCAAGGTGCGCAACGAAAAGAACCCCACCACAATCGCCGCCGCCGCAAACCGCAGGCCCACGAAAAACATCGGCCCGCTGACGGTCAGGGCGTGCTGCACCAGCAAAAACGTGCCACCCCAGATCATGGTGATCACCACCAGGATGCATTCGGCTTTGCTGAAACGGTTGAAACGTGGGGAGGCGTTCGGGACGGTCATGGCGGCTCGGTCTTGCAAGGGAAAGGTACGGACCGCACAATGCGCCGCACGCTGGGCAGTATACTGCGCACACCCACCCATTGAGCAATATAGTGCACAAAGAAAATCCACAACGGGCTTCGGTCCTGCAACACGTCAGCCAGAACGTCCGTCGCCTGCGCCATGCTGCGGATCTGAGCCAGACTGCGCTCTCGGAAAAGTCCGGGGTCAGCCGGCGCATGCTGGTGGCCATCGAGGCGGGCGAGAAGAATGTCAGCCTGTCCACGCTGGACCGCGTCGCCGAAGCCTTGGACGTGGCCTTCAGCGACCTTATCCAGGCCCCGGATGCCGGTGATCACAGCCGCATCAACGAGCTGGCGTGGGCCGGTGACATTCCCGGCAGTAAAGCGGTGTTGCTGGCCAAGGCCACCGCGCGGCGTGAAGTCGAGTTGTGGGAGATGCACCTGGAACCGGGTGATCGCTACAGCCCCGACCCCGACCCGGACGGCTGGAGCGTGCAGCTGTTCGTGTTCGAAGGCTGCCTGACCTTGCTGGTGGGCGAGCAAGAAAAACACGTGGCGGCCGGTGAGTTCTACATGTTCGCCAGCCGCAACGTGCACGGCTATCGCAATGACGGCAAGGTGGCCGTGCGATTTGTGCGCAACGTGGTGATCTAACTGTTGCCCCGGCAACAGTGGATGCACACTTTGCTGGTTTGAAACGCGCTCAACAGCCGCTTAAAGCCAGTAAAAGCCTGATTTTGTTGACGATTAAATTCAGGCACGACTCCTGCAATCGCTCCGGTATCCCATCGGAGCCTGGAGTCGGCCCATGTCAGCCCACCCTCAACAACCTGCCCACATCATCCGTTCGGATGCCGAAGCCATTGAAGTCGCGACTCGCTTGGCTGTGCGCTTTGCCGTCGACGCCAGCGTGCGCGACCGCGAGCGGCGCCTGCCGGTGGCCGAGCTTGATGAGTTTTCTTCCAGCGGCCTGTGGGGCATCACCATTCCCAAGGCCTACGGTGGCGCCGAGGTGTCTTATGTAACGGTGGCCGAGGTGATCAAGTTGATCTCCGCCGCCGACCCGTCGCTGGGGCAAATTCCGCAGAACCACCTGGGCGTGGTGGACATCCTGCTGCAAACCGCCTGCGAAGAACAAAAGCGTCACTACTTCGGCAAGGTCCTGGCCGGCTACCGTTTCGGTAATGCTTTTTCCGAAGCCAAGAGCAAAAACGCCGGCACCTTCGACACTCAGATTCGTTTTGACGGCGACACGGCTTCTATCAACGGCGAGAAGTTCTACTGCACCGGCGCGTTGTTCGCCCACCTGGTGCCCACGGTCGGCAACAACGAGAACGGCCAGGCGTTTATTGCCTTTGTCGAACGCGATGCGCCGGGCCTCAGCGTGATTGACAGCTGGGATGGCTTCGGCCAGCGCACCACCGCCAGTGGCGGCGTGACCCTCGACGGCGTGAGCGTGCCCCTTAGCGCGGTCATTCCTGCGCACCAAGCCTTCGATCAGCCCACCGCCAACGGCCCGATCTCGCAGATTATTCAGGCCGCCGTCGATACCGGCATCGCCCTGGGCGCCCTCGAACAGGCAAAAATCTACGCCCGCCAGGCGCGGCCCTGGATCGACAGCCAACAGGATCACGGCTGGCAAGACCCGTTCACCATCGCGGCTATTGGCGATCTGGAATGGCGTGTGCACGGTACCGAAGCGATCCTCGCCAAGGCCGGCAAAGCCGTCGACCTGGCCCTGGCCGAGCCCAACGAAGACACAGTCGCCAACGCCTCGCTGGTGGTCGCCCAGGCCAAAGTGCTGTCGGCCGAAACCGCCTTGCTCGCCAGCAGCAAACTCTTCGAACTGGCGGGCACCCGCTCGGTGACCGGCAAGCACAACCTCGACCGCTTCTGGCGCAACGCGCGCACCCACACCCTGCACGACCCGGCCCGCTGGAAATACCACCTGATCGGCAACTTCGTGCTCAACGGCGTAAAGCCTGCGCGCCACGCCTGGAACTGAGGATATGTATTCATGACCGCCCTGAATCAAGCGCGCCAACTGCTGGAAAACACCCTGCGTTTTGTACAAACCAGCGATGACCCTTACGTGATCAGCCGTTTCGGCGACTTGCAGATCCGCGTCGACGTGGCCGCTGCGTTGTTTGAACGCGCCGAAACCCACCCAAGCCCGGTGGCGTTGACCGAGGCGCAAATTGCCGCCGCAGAAGCTCTGATCGCTGCCAGCAATGCCGAATTTGAACTCACCGGGCAACGCACCGCGCTGGCGTCGCCCCTCGATGACCCACTGCGCCGCAAGTACCAGATCGTCGGCAACTACCACCTCAACGGAGTGCTTTGATGTCCCGTGAAATCCGCTTGAATGCCTTCGACATGAACTGCGTCGGCCACCAATCTCCCGGCCTGTGGGCGCACCCGCGTGACCGTTCGTGGCAGTACAAAGACCTGGAATACTGGACGGACCTGGCGAAAATTCTTGAGCGTGGCAAGTTTGACGGCCTGTTTATCGCCGACGTGCTGGGTATCTACGACGTGTACAACGGCAACGGCGACGCGGCAATTCGCCAGGCGGCACAAGTGCCGGTCAACGACCCGCTGTCGCTGATTGCGCCGATGGCGTTGGTCACCGAGCACCTGGGGTTCGGCCTGACCGCTTCGTTGTCGTTTGAACATCCGTATCCGTTCGCTCGCAGGCTCTCAACCCTCGATCACCTGACCAAGGGCCGCGTCGGCTGGAACATCGTTACGTCTTATCTGGAGAGCGGCGCCAAGAACCTCGGCCAGAAAGCCCAGACGGAACACGATGCGCGCTACGACTACGCCGAGGAATACCTGGAGGTTTGCTACAAACTCTGGGAAGGCAGCTGGGAAGAGGGCGCCGTGCTGCGTGATCGCGAGCGCCGCATTTTCAGCGACCCGAGCAAAATCCACGAGATTCGCCATGTCGGCAAGCACTTCCAGGTGCCTGGCATTCACCTGTGCGAGCCGTCGCCGCAGCGCACGCCAGTGTTGTACCAGGCCGGGGCCTCCAGTCGTGGCAAACAGTTTGCTGCCGAACAGGCCGAGTGCGTGTTCGTGGCCGCACCCTCCAAGGTGCTGCTGAAAAAAACCGTCGCCGACATCCGCCGCCGTGCCGCCGAGGCCGGGCGTGATCCGAAGAAAATCCTGATCTTCAACTTGCAGACAGTGATCGTTGGCGAGACCGATGCCAAGGCCAAAGCAAAGTTTGACGAATACAAATCCTATGTCAGCTATGAAGGTGCAATGGCACTGATCTCCGGCTGGACCGGCATCGACTTCAGCCAGTTCAAGCCCGATGAACCGCTCAAACACGTACACACCAACGCGATTCAATCGGCGGTGGAAGCCTTCTCCACGGCGGACCCGAACAAGGTCTGGACGCCGAATGAACTGGCCGACTGGGTCGGCATTGGCGGCTTTGGCCCGTTGTTTGTCGGCAGCCCGCAAACCGTGGCGGACCTGTTGCAGGAATGGGTCGAAGAGACCGACGTGGACGGCTTCAACCTGGCCTACGCGCTGACCCACGAAACCTTCATCGACGCCGTGGACCTGCTCGTGCCGGAGCTGCAAAAGCGCGGCGTGTACAAGACCGAGTACGCCCAGGGTACCTTGCGCGAAAAGCTGTTCGGCGACGGTGCGCGGCTGGCGCCAAATCATCCGGGTGCCGGCTACCGAAATTTATCAGGTGTACATCGGGCCAATGTGGGAGCGGGCTTGCTCGCGAATGCGGACTGATATTCACCATTGATGGTGACTGAACCACCGCTTTCGCGAGCAAGCCCGCTCCCACATTTTGATCTTCATTGTTTGATCTATATTGGCCAGCGGACCACCGCACGCACATTACTTGAATAGGAGCATTACCCCTATGAGCGTGCACGAACTCAAACGTCCGCTGGCGCTGGAATGGCCCGCCGAACTGCTCGGCAACCTGCCCAAAGCCCTGGAACAATTGCAGCACTGGGCGCAGCTCACCCCGCTGCACATCGCCCTGCGCCACAAGCGCCAGGGCCGGTGGTATGCCTGGCGCTGGATCGACGTGTTGCGCGACGTCGAGCGCCTGGCCGACGGCTTGCGACAGCAGGGTTTCAGCGCGCAGTCACGCTTGGCCTTAAGCGCAACATTCGAGCCTAACCTGCTGCTGTTGGCGCTGGCCGCGCAGTCTGTCGGCGGGCAGGTGTTGACCCTGGCCGATGACCTGGAGCCAGAAGCCCTGTACCAACAGCTATGGCGCATTCACCCCAGCCATTCGTATGCCCAGGGCCGTCAGCAGGTGCGGCATTGGCAGTCGGCCAATCCGTTGGATTTCACCCAGTTGCTCGGCCCGGTGGACCCGGCGCAGCATCTGCAGCGCTGGTGGCAACCGAGCGGTGAAACCGTGTTGTGGAGTGAGGAGGGCACCCACTGGCAAGGCGGCCTTGCGGTGGTGCTGGAGCAATGGTTGAACAGCGGCCACGGCCTGGCGTTTCCGGAGAGCCAAGCCTCGGCCCGGCGCGATCGCGGTGAAGTCGCGCCGAGCGGCCTGTTGCTGTCACCAGAGCGTTTACAACACCTGGCCGATGAGATCGAAAGCCGCTTGGCGCCCCACGGCACCTGGCGCCGACGCTTGTGCGACTGGGCCATCGCTCACCCACAAAGTGGCCTGCGACGCCTGTTGAAAAATCGCGTTCGCAGGCTGCTGGGCTTTCAACGGTTGACCTACATCTGGCAGCCACCCAGCACGCAAACAACCAGCAGCGATCCAGTCTGGCTGGCTGAATTCAAACGGGACATCGCATGAGCCAGACCATTCTCAAAGTGCGCGATATCTCGCTGTCATTCAAAGGCGTCAAGGCCATCAATGCCTTGTCCTTTGAGGTGCAGCGCGGTGAAATCTGTGCGCTGATCGGCCCCAACGGCGCCGGTAAAAGTTCGCTGCTCAATGTGCTTAACGGTGTGTACCGCTTCGATGCCGGTGAGATTGTGTTTGAGCAACAACACTTCCACCGCATCGACCCTTTGGGCGCGGCGCGTCGAGGTATTGGGCGGACTTTTCAGAACAACGCACTGTTCAAGAAAATGAGCGTGCTCGACAACATCCTCACCGGCCTGTCGCGGCATATGCGCACCCACTTTATCGAGCAGGCCCTGGGCTTGCCGCGCGCCCGCCGTGAGGCCGAAGCCTTTCGCCTGCGCGGCCAAGGCATCCTCGAGTTTCTCGAACTGCAAGCGCACCGCGATGTGCTGGTGGGCAACCTCTCCTACGGCTTGCAAAAACGCGTGGAGCTGGGCCGAGCGCTGATCGCCGGCCCCAGCCTGTTGTTGCTGGACGAGCCCATGGCCGGCATGAACGCCGAGGAAAAACAGGAAATGGCGCGCTTCGTCGCCGACGTAAACCGCGACCTCGGCACCACCGTGGTGTTGATCGAACACGACATCGGCGTGGTGATGGGCCTGTCCCACCACGTGGTGGTGCTCGACTACGGGCGCAAAGTCGGCGACGGCACACCGGCGCAGGTGCAGGCCGACCCCGAGGTGATCGCGGCGTACCTGGGAGTCGCGCACCCATGACCTTTTTCTTTGAAACCCTGCTCGGCGGCCTGCTCGCCGGCACCATGTACTCGCTGGTCGCCATCGGTTTCGTACTGATCTACAAGGCCAGCGGTGTGTTCAATTTCGCCCAGGGCTCGATGCTGCTGTTTGCCGCGCTGACCTTTGTCAGCCTGCATGACCAGGGTGTGCCCTTTGCCTTGGCGTTGCTGCTGACGGTAATCGTGATGATCATCGGCGCCTTGCTCATCGAGCGGCTGGTACTGCGCCCGCTGGTGAACCGCTCGCAGATCACCCTGTTCATGGCCACCTTGGGCCTGTCGTTCATCATCGAAGGCCTGGCCCAAGGGCTGATGGGCTCGCAAGTGCGTGCGCTGGATTTGGGCATCGACGACGTGCCGCTGTTTGTCGGCCCGCTGATGCTCAGCCAGTTCGACCTGATCGCTGCGGCGGCGGCCGTGGTGCTGGTGAGCGTGCTGGCGCTGCTGTTCAACAAGACCCGCATCGGCGTGTCGTTGCGCGCCGTGGCGGATGACACCACAGCGGCGCTGTCCATCGGCATCAACCTCAATCGTATCTGGCAGATCGTCTGGGCCGTGGCCGGTATTGTCGGGTTGGTGGCGGGGTTGCTGTGGGGCGCACGCCAAGGCGTGCAGTTCTCACTCTCGCTGGTGGTGCTCAAGGCCTTGCCGGTGCTGATCATCGGCGGCTTCACTTCGATTGGCGGCGCGATTGTCGGCGGGCTGATTGTCGGCGCGGCGGAGAACCTCGCCGAGGTGTACATCGGCCCGCTGATCGGTGGCGGCATCACGCCGTGGTTCGCTTATGTATTGGCCTTGGCCTTCCTGTATATCCGTCCCGCCGGCCTGTTCGGCGAGCGCGCCATCGAGCGAGTCTGAAACCATGTCGATACCCGTTGTTCAAGAAACCGCGCCGTGGCTGCTGATCCAGCGGCGCTTGCCCTGGGGCCTGATCGGCGTATTGGCAGTGGCCTTTATTGGCGTGCCGCTGTGGGGCAATGACTATTGGCTGAATGCGATCCTGATCCCGTTTCTGGTGCTGTCGCTGGCCGGTCTGGGCCTGAACCTGCTCACCGGCTACACCGGGCAAACCTCTGTGGGCGCGGCGGGTTTCATGGCCGTTGGCGCGTTTGCCACCTACGGTTTTCTGTTGCGTCTGCCCGAGTTGGGCCTGCCGGTGGCGCTGCTCGGCGGTGGGGTGATCAGCGCGCTGGTTGGGCTGTTATTTGGTTTGCCCAGCTCGCGGATCAAAGGCTTCTACTTGATGGTCACCACCCTGGCGGCGCAGTTCTTTTTGGAGTGGCTGTTCGTCAAATTCCCCTGGTTTTACAACTACGGCTCCTCCGGGACCATTTCCGCGCCGAAGCTTTCGCTGTTCGGCCATGACCTCAATACGCCGCTGGGCCGTTACTGGCTGACGTTGGTCACGGTGCTGCTGTTGACCTGGACCGCCATCAACCTGGTGCGCAGCCAGGTGGGGCGTAACTGGATGGCGATCCGCGACATGGACACCGCCGCCGCCGTGGTCGGCATCCCGGTGGTGCGCTACAAGCGCCTGGCATTCGCGGTCAGTTCGTTCTACCTGGGGATTGCCGGTGCGCTGTGGGCGTTCGCCTACCTGGGCACGGCCAGCGCCAGCAGTTTCGATATCAACCGCTCGTTCCAGATCCTGTTCATCATCATTATCGGCGGCATGGGCAGCATTGCCGGCAACTTTGTCGGCGCGGCATTCATCAGCTTATTGCCGATTTTCCTCAGCCACGCCGGGCAGGCGCTGTTCGGTGGCTCGGTGGATGCGGGGCAGTTGCAGAACCTGCAAAAAATCATCTTTGGCGTGTTGATCATCGTGTTCCTGATCAAGGAACCCGAAGGCTTGATTCGCCTGTTGCACACCCTACGTGACCGTCTGCGGCAATGGCCGCTGCGTTTCTAACATTCCCTCAAGAGAATCCAACATGCGTGCAACCTTGAAACGTTCTCTGCTCGGCGCCGCCTTCGCGCTGGCAGCCCTGGCCGGTGCGGTGCCCCAGGCCATTGCCTCGCCCGACCAGCAATTTATCCCGCTGGCCACCTACCGCGTCGGCGCCTATGCCTCCAGCGGCGTGCAGGTGTGGGCCGGGATGATCGACTACCTGCGTTACATCAACGAGGTTGAAGGCGGCATTAATGGTGTCAAGCTGGTGTGGCAGGAATGTGAGACCGAATGGACGGCGGAGAAGGGCATCGAGTGCTACGAGCGCTTCAAGAATGGCCTGGATGGCGCGCCGGTCGCGGTGTACCAGCCTAACGGCGCACCGGCCGCCTATGCCCTGAGCGAGCGCGCGGAAGTCGACAAGATCCCGTTGATTACCCTCGGTTATGGCCGCACCGAAGCCACCGACGGCACGGTATTCCCGTATAACTTTCCGGTGATGCTGACCTTCTACAGCGAAGCGTCGACCTTGGTGAACTACATTGCCCAGCGCGAAGGCGGCTTCGACAAACTCAAGGGCAAGAAGATTGCCACGGTCTATCACGACTCGGCCTACGGTCGCGAAACCCTCGGCCCGTTGAAGTTGTTGGCCGAGAAATACGGCTTTGAAAATATCCAGATTCCAGTAGCCGACCCGGGCAACGAGCAATCAGCACAATGGCGTCAGGTGCGCCAGGCCAACCCGGACTGGGTGTTTTTGCGCACCTGGGGCGTGTCCACGCCGGTGGCGGTGAAGACCGCTGCGCGCTTTGGCTTCCCGGTTGACCACATCATCGGCGATATCTGGGCCAGTTCCAGCGAAGACGTGCTGCCCGCAGGCGCCGCCGCCAAAGGCTATCTGGCGCTCACGCCCTATCCGGCAGGCGCCGATTTCGAGATCCACAAACGCCTCAAACAGTCCATCCTCGACAAGGGCCACAGCGACCTCAAGGACCTGAAAAACTTCGGCAGCGTCTACTACAACTCGGGCCTGGTGAACGCCGCCGTGGCGGTGGAAGCGATCCGCACTGCCCAGGCCAAATTCGGCAAGCGCCCGCTTAATGGTGAAGAGGGCCGTTGGGGCCTGGAGCATCTGAATATCGATGACACACGCCTCAAAGCCATGGGCTATTTTGGCCTGATGCAGAACCTCAAGTTGTCGTGCCGCGACCATGAGGGCGGCGGCTCGGCGCGCGTGCAACAGTGGGATGGCGCCAACTGGACGCTGATCAGCGACTGGATCGCCGCCGACCGTGCGCTGCTGCGCCCGCTGATCGATGAAAAGTCCGCTGCGTTCGCCAAGGAAAAAGGCCTGACGCCGCGCACTTGCACCGGGGATGAATAAGCCATGAGCCAGCCCGCCGCTGAACCTGCGAGCCCGTCGCTGTTAAACGTCAATGACATCGAAGTGATCTACGACGGCGCCATTCTGGCGGTGGCCGGGGTCTCGCTGCACGTTCCAAAGGGCGCCATCGTGGCGTTGCTGGGGGCCAACGGTGCCGGCAAAAGCACCACGCTCAAGGCCATTTCGGGGCTGGTACGCGCCGAACGCGCCGAGGTCAGCCGTGGCGTGATCGAGTATGCCGGCCGCGACCTGGCGGGTATCGACCCCAGCCAGCGGGTGCGCCAGGGCATGGTCCATGTGCTGGAAGGCCGCCATGTGTTCGGCCAACTGAGCGTGGAAGACAACCTGCGCAGCGGCGGGTTCGTGCGGCGCTTGAGCCGCAAAGACATGGAGCATGACCTGGAGCGCATCTACGCCTGGTTCCCACGCCTCAAGACCAAGCGCCACACCCGCGCCGGGTTCACCTCGGGCGGCGAGCAACAGATGGTCGCGATTGGCCGCGCCTTGATGACCCGGCCGACGTTAGTCTTGCTCGACGAGCCCTCCATGGGTCTGGCGCCGATGATCGTGCAAGAGATTTTCGCGATAATCGCCCAGCTTAACCGCGAGCAGCAGGTGAGCTTCCTGATCGCCGAGCAGAACATCAATGTCGCGCTCACCTATGCCTCCCACGGCTATGTGCTGGATACTGGGCGCGTGGTGTTGAGCGGCAGCGCGGCTGAACTGCTGGCGCGCGGCGATTTGCATGATATTTATCTGGGCAAACAGTAAGGGCGAATGTGCATGACTGAATCCATCCGCAATGCTGATGTGCTGATCATCGGCGGCGGCTTGAGCGGCACGATGCTGGCGGTGCAACTGCTGCGCCAGCCTGGCAAGCGGCAGATCCTGGTGATCGAGCCGCGCAATGAACTTGGCCGTGGCGAGGCCTACAGTGCCGTCGAACTGGGGCACACCCTGAACGGCAATGCGGCGCGCATGAGTGTCGACCCGGACAACGCCGATGACCTGACCCAATGGCTCACCGACTACATCGGCGTCGGTGGCTGGCCGGAGTCGGACCAGCAACCTGTACCCATCAGCGAATTGTTCCCGCCACGTGGGATTTTTGGTGTGTATGCGCAACAGCGTCTGGCTGAGGCCAAGGCGCTTTCGGATTCCACGGTCGAGCATATTCGTGCCGAGGTGGTCGACCTGCAAGTGGATGCCGACTCAACGTTGTTGACGCTGGATAACGGCCAACAATTGCGCGGTGCTCATGCCGTATTGGCCACCGGCATGTTTCCGGCGGCGCGCACGCCGCAGACTGAATCCAGCGGTTTGAATGCTGCGGCAGTGGACCCGTGGGACGTCAAGGCCATGTGCCAGATCGACCCGCAGTCAACCGTGCTGATCATCGGTTCCGGGCTGACCATGGTGGATGCCGTGGTGTCCCTGGAACAGGCCGGCCATCGTGGGCCGATCGAGATATTTTCGCGCCACGGTCTGTTGCCCCATGTGCGGCGGCAACCGCCGAGCTGGGTGGATTTCCTGGCTGAAGATCATCGCCTGCGCAGCCCACGGCAGTTGCTGCGCGAGGTGCGGCGCCAATGCCAACTGGCGGTGGAGCAGGGCATCGATTGGCAGGCGCCACTGGACACGGTACGCGCGCATATCGGCCGTTTGTGGAGCCAGGCCAGTGAGCGTGAGAAACGCCAGTTCGTGCGCCATGTACGGCCGTGGTGGGAGAGCCATCACCATCGCTCACCTCCGTTGAGCGCGCAGCTGGTGGCGCGGTTGCATGCAGAAGGGCGGTTGCGGGTTCAGGCAGCGTCGTTCAAGGGGTTGGTGGCGTCGGACAGCGGTGTGATGATCCAGCTGCGAAGGCGCGGCGAGCAAGCCGTCACTCAGGTGTCTGGTGCGGCGTTGATCAACTCCAGCGGTATTGAGTACGACTGGCGGCGAGTAGCCAAACCGCTGCCGCAGCAGTTGCTCAAGCGTGGGTTGATCAAGCCTGGGCCGTTGGCGTTGGGGATTGCGGCGGATGTGTCGGGGGCTGTGTTGGATGCTCAGGGGCAGGTCAGCCAGCGACTGTTTGCCATGGGCCCGCCCTTGCGCGGGATGTGGTGGGAGAGTACGGCCGTCACCGATGTGGCGCTCCAGGCCAAAGCCCTGGCCGCCAAACTCACCCAATGATCGTTCCCACGCTCTGCGTGGGAATGCCGCCATGGACGCTCTGCGTCCGCTCTTGACGTCGTGACGCAGAGCGTCACCGGATGCATTCCCACGCAGAGCGTGGGAACGATCAGCGTGGGAACGATCATGGGCCGGTTTTTACAAACCCTGGCTTGAGGCCGAATACCTCGACACCTTCGGCGGTTGACTGCCCTGTGGTGATTTTCACCCGCTCAACCGGCTGATCCATCGCCGCGCGATACTCCACGCTCATGTCCGCCTGGATCGCCTGGCTGGGCACCACAATCGCCTGCGCATTGTTGTAGGTGACGATGGTCAACCGCGCACTCATGCCCAGGCGCACCCGCTGCAATTGCTGCGCAGTGAGCGTGGGAATCGACAAGCTGACCGGAAACTGTGCGCTGCCCTGGCTGTCGCTGGCAATCGCCAGGCCGCTGACCACGCTGACGGAGCCGGTCAGGCGCTCGCCGTCAAAGCCATCACCCATTACTTCTACCGCCTGGCCCTGGTGCAGTTGGTTGATGTCCAGTTCCGACACTTTGGCGACGATCTTCAGCCGTTCGATATTGGCCAGCCCGAACAGCACCTGCCCCTGGCTGACCTTGCTGCCGGCCTGCACCGGTGCGTTGTTACTGGCTCCCCCTGGCGAGGAGTTATTGCTGCCCGGCGCCGGCACCACGATGCCGGAGAAGGGCGCCTTGACCTCCTTGCCTTCCAGCAGCTTATGCAGGGCATCGTATTTCACCGTGGCGTTGGTCAGCTCCATCTCGGCGATCTGCCGGTATTCGCCTTTGCCCTGATCCTGCGCCTGCTGCAGCTCACTGCGGGCCGAAGCGAGGTCCAGTTGCTGCTGCTGGGTCTGCTGTTTGAGATCGTCCAGCTCGTTGCGCGGGATGATGCCGCGCTTGAACAGGTTTTCACTCTCGGTGAGTTTGCGCTGGGTGTTGCCGGCGGTCATTTCTGCGGTGCGCAGGCTGCGGCGTGCGCGGCTCACTGCGGGGCTGCTGTCCCAATCCTGCATCTCTTGCACGGTGCGCCGGGCCTTGAGTTGGGCGGAGAGCGCGTCACGCAGTTGCACTTCGAGGGTGGACGGGTCCATGCGCAACAGTACCTGGCCGGCCTCGACGCGTTGGCCTTGCTCCACCAGATTGGCCTGCACATTGCCGTCGAACGGCGCAGTGAGGGTGATGGTGGTGTCGGGTTCGATCTTGCCCACCAGGCCGATCTGGTGCACCAGCGGGTCGGGCTTGACCGCCAGCCATTGCTCGGTCGCGGCGGGCTGGTTGGTGGCCGGGCTGCGCAGGGCAATGCCTGCGCCCGCCAACAGCACGATGATCACGGCACCCAGCAGGTATTTTTTATTAGTAGTCATTGAGGGCGATTTCCCAACTTTCCAGCGTCATGCCCAGGGTCAAATCGAGCTGGGTCTGGGCGTTCAGATAAGCGATCAGTGCATTGAGCCGGGCGTTTTCGGCGTTGCGCAGGTCAGCCTCGTAACTCAACACCTGGAAGTTGGTGGAGCGTCCGGCGCTGAGTTTTTCCCGCTCGATTTCGATCTTGCGCCGCGACAGCTCCACGGCACGTTGGGAGATTTCATATTGGCGCCAACGCGTGCCCAGGTCGCGCACCACGTCGTTGACACTGCGCTCCAGCTCCTGGCGCGCGTCGGTGATGCGGATCTCCTGGTCTTCTACATTCACCCGCGCGCGCACCTCGGCCTGGCGGGTGCTGATGTCGCCGATAGGAATCTGCACCTGCACCCCGGCGTAGCTGTTCCACGTGCGGTTGTTGCTGTTGCCGCTGTCATTGTTGCTGTAGGCGTCGCGTAGCTGGTTGGCGCCGGCCACCAGGTCGACCTGCCAGCGCCCGGAGTCCTTGGCGATCACCAGGTTAAGGTCGGCCTGTTGGCTGCCAAGCAGGGCGGCGAGGTACTCCGGCTGCTGGTTCTGCGCCAGGTTGAAGGCCTGGCGTTTGTCGATGGTCATCGGCTTGGCTTCCAGGGCTTCGCTGGCGCGGATCGGCGTGGACAGGTCCAGCGCCAGCAAGCGCAGCAGGGCCAGGCGGCTGGTGTCGAGTTGGTTCTGGGCCTCTTCCACGCCCAGTTGCTGGGTGGCGATATCGGCTTCGGTCTGCACGATTTCAAACTCGGCCATGCGCCCTGCGCTGATCAGCGCCTTGTTCACCTCCAGCAAGGTGTTGGAGCGTTTGAGCGCGTCCTGGACAATGCTCAACTGCTCCTGGGCACGCAGCAGTTCACGGTAGGTGGCGATGATCTGGCTGATGGTCTGCGCCACGGTGGCCTTGAGGTTCAGGCGGTTGGCCTGCTCCGACAGGCGCGACAGGCGCAGCGGCGCGGTGGTGGCGTCCCAGCCGCCACCGCGCATCAGCGGTTGAATCAGCGTGAGGTCGAGGCCGTCGCTGCGGTAGCGGCCGGCGCGGTCGGCGTTGTTCAGTTGCTGGGTCCAGGCCATGCTCAACTGGGTGCCGTATTCACTGAGCAAAGTCGCTCTGGGCGCCAGGTTGGCGTTGCGCGCGTTGTCAGCCGAGCCGCGACTTTGGCGGTAATAACTGTTGAGGGAGAGCTTGGGGTTGAAGGTGTCTTCGGCCACCCGCAGGTCGAACTTTTGCGCCACGCGTTGCAGGTACGCGCTGCGGATCGCCGGGTTTTTGCGCAGGCCCAGGTACACCGCATCACCCAAGGTCATCGTCGTGACCTGGTTATTGAGCGACACACTGCGGTCATAACCACTGCGGGTGGTGCTCGGCGCCGACGGGTTGATCACCACGTCGGTGGCCATGGCCGGCAGGCTTGCCAGGGCGAGTAACCACAGCCATTTATTCATCGCGCAAGGCCTCCACCGGCTGCAGCCGCGAGGCCGAGACTGCCGGGTAGATGCCAAAGAACAAGCCCACCAGCAAGGTGCTGCCCACCCCCAGTGGCAGCGCGGCGGCGGCCAGGGCAAACTCCCAGCCCGACAGCCAGGCGTAGAGCCAGGCGGCGGTCATGCCCAGCACTGCACCACACAGCGCGCCCACTGCCGTCAGGGTGACCGCTTCGAGCAGGAACAGGTTGCGGATGTCGCGCTGGCGAGCGCCCAGGGCCATGCGGATGCCGATTTCACGGCGGCGTTCCGAAACATTCATCAGCATCACGTTCATCACGCCAACGCCGCCGCCGACCAGGGAAATCGCACCCAGCGCCAGCAGCAAATAGGCGAACGTGCGGCTTTGCCGGGTCATGCCATCGATCATTTGCTGGGGCACCTGAATGTCGACATCGTGGTCGGTGAGCTGGCTTTTCAGGGCAACGGCGGCCTCTCGGGCGATGCGCTCCATATCCTGGCCGGGCGCGGCGCGGATGATCACATTGCCGATCTGCGGCGTCGGGTAGATGCGCCGCATGCCTTCGGCGGGGATAAACAGCGATTCGTTGGCCTGCACCGGCATCAGCATTGCGCGGGGTTGGTTGTGCAGGATGCCCACCACCAGGAACAGGTAATCGTTGATACGCACACGGTCGCCCAGCTTCAGCGGGTTGCCCGGTGTGCCCAAGGCCTGGGCGACTTGATCGCCGATCACACCGTAGGTTTCGTTGGCGTCGAAGGCGGATAGAAAACGCCCCTCACGCAGGGCCAGGCGCATGGCGTCCTTGATATCCGCGGTGCTGCCGACAAAGTTGGCGTTGGCCGTGCGGCCCTGGAACACCAGCGGCCCGCTGAACAGGCTGAGCGCGCCGATATGGGCAATGCCCGGCACCGCCTGGCGCACCGCGTCCAGGTCAAGGCTGGCGCGCATCGGCGCGTTGCTGTTGCCTTTGGGTGGGAACTGGGCGATCAGGGTGTCGGTGCCCATGTCCTTGAAAATCATCGCCGCGTCCACCGCCGCGTTATGGCCGATATTGATCAGGGCCACCACCGATGAGCTGCCGATCACAATGCCCAGCAACGCCAGGATCGAACGTTTGCCCAAGGTGCGCAGGCTCACAAAGGCTTCATGCAGCAGTTGGCTCAGGCTCTGTTCGATCCGCTGGCTCATAGGCGTCCAGCCTCATGCACCACGCCATTGCGCACCAGGATCTTGCGCTCCAGGCGCTCGGCGATGTGCGCATCATGGGTGACGATAATCAGCGTTACCTGTTGATCGCGGTTCAGGGCCAGGAGCAGGTCCATGATCTCTTGGGCGGTGGTGCTGTCGAGGTTGCCGGTGGGTTCGTCGGCCAGGATCACCGAAGGCTTGCCGACCAGCGCACGGGCAATCGCCACGCGTTGGCGCTGGCCGCCGGAAAGGTCGGCCGGGCGGTGGTGGGCGCGCTCGGCCAGGCCGACTTGCGCGAGCATGCGCAGCGCCTGTTCCACCGACTCATGGCGCGACACGCCACGGTAACTGAGGGGCAGGGCGACGTTGTCCAGGGCACTGAGGCGTGGCAGCAGGTTGAAGCTCTGGAACACAAAGCCGATTTGCTGGTTACGGATCGCCGCCAGCTCATCGGGCGTGGCGCTGAAGATATCGTGGCCGGCAAAGTGGTACTGGCCGCCGTCGGGCAGGTCCAGCAGGCCAAGAATATTGAGCAGGGTACTTTTGCCCGAGCCTGAGGCACCAAGAATGCCGCAGCTGTCGCCGCGAGCGATGGACAGGCACACGTCATTGAGAATCGACAGGTGTTGCCCTGCGAGCTGATAGCTTTTGCCGATGCCTTGCAGGGAGATCAAGCCTGGGTGCGCGGGGGTATCTGTCATCATGACTACGCCTGCAGTCTCGACGCTATCGCCACGCCCCCGGCAAAGCCTTGTAACAAGTTCGGGAACTGCCTGATACGCGCCACGGACTGGTTTTATTTCTTGTTTTTAAAATAATGTTTGAATAGTAACCGCGTTCAACGCGCTTCGCCAGCCATGGATGTAGAGCGGTTTCACCCCTTGTAACGATTTGCCGGTTGCTGGGCGGCGGTGTCAGAAAACTCCCTCGGCTAGCGTCTACAGGCCCGTTTATACGGGCTTTTCATAGCATGGCGCGGTGTCACTACTTGCTTTCGCTGGGCCGCCCCGGTATAAAAAATCAAATTATTTTTTAAAACAATATTTCCTACGTGGAACCTTTCATGGTCGCGAAGAAACTCAGCGCTCCAAACGTTACCAAGACTCGACTGCTGGATGCGACAGAGGCTCTCTTCATCAAATACGGTTATGACGCCGTGTTGCTCCGGCAGATTACCGAGCGCGCCCAGGTGAACCTGGCCGCCGTGAACTACCACTTCGGGGACAAGGACTCCCTGATGAAAACCCTGCTGATGCAGCGCCTGGAGCCGCTCAACGAGCAGCGCCTGGAATTGCTCGCGCGCTGCGAAGCCGAGGCCGATGGCCCGCTCGACTGCGACACCCTGCTGGGCGTGCTGTTCGCCCCGGCCATGGGCCTGGAGCGCAGTGACCCGGCCAGCGGGGAAGGGCGTTCATTTATCCGTTTCCTGGGCCGGGTCTACAGCGACACCTCGCCGTTTATCCAGGAATACCTCAAGGTGCATTACCAGCCGGTGTTCCAGCGCTTCTTCGAAGCCTTCGCCCTGGCCCTGCCGGATCTGCCGCGCAATGAGCTGGGCGTGCGCCTGCAATTTGCCCTCAAGGCGATTTCCGGGGTAATGGCCGGCACTGAACTGCGCCTGCTGATGAACTCCATGAGCCTGGGTCGCCCGGCTACGGACGCCGAGGTCATGGCCAAGCTGATCACCCTGGTCTCGGCCGCGATTCGCGTACCGCAACAAAGCCCCGAAGCCGAAACCGCTTTGGCCAAGGTGCTGGATACTCAGCGCGCCATTCGTGAACAAGCGGCTGCGCCCGCCACCAAGGCAGCGCGATAAGCCTTTATCCAAAGCAAAAAAAAGCCCGCTGGGGCGGCGGGCTTGATGTGCAACGTTTGTAACGGATGAGGCTTCACCCTACGTCTGCGGATGTGAATAAATCGTGAAAAATATGTAAGAAAATGGGTGGGCAACAACAGATGTTCGATCCCGCGTGTGTCTGTCGGATTTTTCCTGCAAGCCTACCATTCGTCGCCACTGTCATTTCTGACAGTAGATTCGATTAGAACACCAAGCGCCTCATTCACCTTGCCTGTCGCGCCGTTTCAGCGCGCTAAACCAGCAAGGTATAGCCATGACCATTCCCACTGAAGAACTGTCTACACCCCCTTATTCGGTCTACCCTGCAGTCCGATTGGCTGAGACGCCTTACCCGGAAACCGCGAAGTGGGGCCTGGGCCAGCGTGAAACCGATCCCTACGCGCTCTTTGCCTTCGAGAACTGGGAAGCGGCCACTGGCAACGATTCTTATGGGCTCTACTGGAGCAATCCGAAAATAGCGGTGGCTTCGACTGTCATTACCAAGGTGACTAATCGCTACAACCTGGCCATCCCCAAGACCGATATTCCGGAGGGCGAATTCCCGGTGTTCGGGCAGGTTAGCCGCGCTGCCAGCGGTCAATTGCTGCGCTCGTTTCCTGAAACCTACCTGGTAAAAACCAAGCGTCCCGGAGGCCTCACGTTCTGGGCGTCCGAACAATTCCACAGAGGCCTGATCCTGTCGGTTGAGGGGTTCCCGGCGGGTGCGTTCCTTAATCCGAGCAACATTATCCGCGGGTTGTGGTGCCTGATTACCAAGTACGAACACATCCGCAAGAACGACACCATCACCGTCGCATACGGCGCCACGACCATTGACCATGTTGTCAGCCCCGAGGAGGCTGCCGGGCCGGGACCGATCCGGGTGTTTATCAGCCGGGCGATTATCGAGAACGGCAACAAGTACGGTCCGGTGGGCGTGGCGTTTATGGTGCGCGATGTGGTGAACAACACCTCCGGGGAGAAGTACGCCTATTCCCGGCCATACATCCTCAACAGCGAACTGGACCTCGACCTGCTTGATCCGCCGATCTTTACGGTGGACGGGGTCGAGGCCTCTATCGTCGATCTTGATCTGTCCAGTGCGGCACATTTTGCGGCGATGGTCACCTTGCCACGCAAGACGCCGGCGCCGATCCCCAGCAACCGGGTTGTGCTGATAATGGTGATTACCCAGGTTACCGAGTATGGGGAGACAACCCGAACGCTTCGTTTGCCGGCGGTGACCGACAGAAACCTGCGGGGCGAGACCATTCCCATCGACAACGGCGTATTCAGCTCGTTGATGGATGCCAAGATCAGCCTGAGCTTTGAGTGGCAATCCGCTGGGGGGGTGGTGCAAAATCGCTCGGGCACGAGTGTGGTTCAAGTGGTCGGTACGCCCCAGTTGCGGCTCCTGGCGCCTTCCTTCGATAACAAAGCGGGCCCCCAGGTTGTCCTCGCCAGCAACTATCTGAGTGGCGCCGTTGTGGTCGTGGCGTACCAGGGCATGAATGAGGCGCAGATCATCAGGCTCAAATGGACCTTCGCCGATGGCACTGTCGCCAGTATTCCCGTGCAGGCCGGGGTGAGCAGCGGCCAGGTGCTGTTTTCCATCAGCGCCCAAATCATTGCGCAAAGCCCAGGCCAGCTCATCAAGTTGTCTTATGAGGTGACGACGGGAACCAAGACACAAACCTCGGCTATTCAAGAGCTGACGTTTCAAGCCCAGGGCGGCGGGTTGACCGACACGGTTGATGTCGGGATGGCTCCTCACTCGATCACTATCACCAACGATGGGCTGCGGGCTTTTGTAACCTGTCAATTTAGCCATTCGGTTTCGGTAATTGATATCAGGGCACGTAAAGTCATTCACACCCTCTTCAGCGTGAACTCGGCGTTCCTGTCGGTGCTCAGTCCAGACAACCGGCGTCTGTATGTGGGCAATTTTGATGGGGCAAGTTACACCGTCATCGACACCTCCACGTACAGGATCCTTTCGACGGTTCCGATCGTGGGCGGCAACGACCTTTCGGGGCTCGCCATTACGGCGGATGGCTCGCGATTGTTTGTTGCCTGCACCCGAAATTCCTTTGTGTCCGTCCATGATACCGTCTCGGGCAACGTTCTCGGTCGCGTCGCCGTTGGGGTGAACCCATTCGGTGTGGCGGTCAACCCGGAACAAACACAGGTGCTCGTCGCTTCAACCTCGGTGTTGGATATCATCAGCGCCGGTACCCGCAACGCGCTCGTGGCGAGAATCAATGGTACCGGTCGGTCCATACAGATTGCTTTCAGTGCCGGTACTCCGGCGCGCTACGCCTATGTCAGTGACAAAGATGGCGTTCTGGTTGTTGACCTTATGAGTAACACCATCATCCAAAAAATCGTGGGTATCAATTGGGCATGGGGCATCACACGAAACCCGAATGCTCCGGAAATCTGGGTGGGCGGTGTCGGCCCTGGAGGGATTGGGAGCAATCGCGATTCGGTGTACATCATTAACACCAATACAAACCAGATTACTAAACGCCTCACCGGGTTCAGCAACGCTGCAAACATAGCCTTCTCGCCCGCCGCCGGCGTAGCCCTGGTTGTCAATAATGGCTCGAACAGTGTGAGTTTCGTTCCGCTTTAAGGTCCTTCGGTTCCCCACGCAAAACGCACAAAACGTGCAATGGGACAGCACTGCGCCAGTGCAGGCTGTCCCTTTTTCGTTAACGCTAGCAAAGACTCGCCGGCCTGGCCTCCCGCGGATGCCGCAAAACGGTCTCTACCATTTGTCGCTACTGTCATTTCTGGCAGTAGATTCGATGGTTGCCCCGAGCGCTGCATTGACCTTGCCCGTCGCGCCAGTTGCGCGCGTCCTAACCCAACAAGGTGATGGCCATCCCCAAGACCAAGATTCCGGAAGGCGAATTAAGGCCCCGTCTCCATACCCCGGCAGCAGTGATATGTCCTCGATGCCGAGTTTGTCGGCAGCATGGGCGGTGCGGAAGTTGTGCTTTATAACTACCAGGCCAGAGGGGCGGCAGTGGTACGCAGGGTGGCAATGACTTTATCGTTAATTCGGTGCGCATTACCCGTCTGACCTGATCATCAGGCATGTTTGAGCGTGCGTCGGGACAGCGCTACTTAACCGTACGCTGTCCCTTTTGCATGCCCGTCAAATCTTCCAGTGACTCGCTGTCTTGGCCAGCCGCTGGCGCATGGCATCCATATGCGCCGCCAGTTGCAACGTCAACAACCGATACCCGTCCAGCGCATTCTGGACCGGCGCTTCCAGCGCCTCGTCGTCCGTTGTGTGCGTGGCAGGCCGTTCCAGCCGCTCGGTAAACCCCAGCTTCAATGCCCGCGCCATGCCCACCCACTGCACCCGAATCTGCCGGTGCTCCGCCTTCAACATCACCTGCATCCGTGCCATCGCCTGTTCATCGCGTGGATCGGGCCGGGTATTGCCGAGAATCTCCAGGGTGCTGATGCACATGCGCAGATGCCGTTGGATCGCATCCAGTTCGGTCATGGAGATGCGCACTTCCTTGGACACTGACGGCATCAACGAGCGCAACTGCAGCATGGCTGCATTCAATCGGTTGAGCAGTTTCAAGTGTTCATCATCCGTGACCGACTGGCCACTGATGATTCGGCTATAGATTTGCGCGCAGTCACGCAACGCACTGGCCAGGTTGTAGCGCCACGAATACACCGCGTAGAGCGGCAGGGCAAAGGAAAACGCCAGCGCCAGCACAATGCCGATAAGGATATCGACGGTGCGCCACAAGCCATCCGAGATCGGGTTATCGCCGTGGCCGGCCACGATAAACACCGTGATCGCCGACAGCAGTGCGATGTAACCGCCCTTGCCGATGGCGTGATAGGAGAAGAACCCGCATACCACTGACATCAGCAGGTAGGTCAGCAACGGTATGCCGAAATAGGCTTGTTGCACCACCAGCAACAGGCCGACGCTGGCACCGATCAGGGTGCCGTAGGCGCGCTCCACGGCTTTTTTGCCGATATTGCCGTGGTGCTGCAAGCCGCCGATCACGATCAGCATGGTCACCGAGGCCCACTCGCCGTGGGGCAGGTTGATGCCGGTGGTGAGCAGGATGGTCGCCAGCAGGCCGATGGACACGCGCACGGCGTGGATCAGCTTGGCATGGCGATAGCGGCGGTAGGGGTCAAGCAAAGGGCGCAACAGGCGCCGGGCGAAGAAGGGCAGGTTCATCGGTATTAAAGTGGCCTCATAATGCAGGGTGGACTCGATCTAATTGTGGGAGCGGGCTTGCTCGCGAATGCGCCTAGTCAGTCGACACATCTATAGCTGACCCACCGCATTCGCGAGCAAGCCCGCTCCCACATATTGAACCGAGTTAACTTTAGAAAATGTAATCCGTGGTCAGGAAACTCGAATCACGGTTGCGCAAAATATCGCTGACCAGCGCCTTGTTGCTCTCCTGGAACTTGGTCGCCACCAACGTGCGGATCGAGAACACGCGCAGCGCGTCGTGCACCGACAGTGTGCCCTCGGCCGAGTTCTTGCGTCCGTTGAACGGGAAGGTGTCCGGCCCGCGCTGGCACTGGGCGTTGATGTTGATCCGCCCGACCTGGTTGGCAAAGGTGTCCACCAGCCGGCCGACTTCCACCGCATTGGTGCCGAAAATACTCAACTGCTGGCCGAAGTCCGAATCCAGCACGTACTCGATCACCGTTTCCAGGTCACGGTACGGCACGATTGGCACAACGGGGCCGAACTGTTCTTCGTTATAAACGCGCATCTGCGGGTTCACCGGGTACAACACGGCGGGGTAGAAGAACGAGCCGCGACTTACGCCGCCATTCGGGTTCACCACCTTGGCGCCGTGCTGCGCGGCATCGGCCACCAGCGCGTTGAGGTAGTCGACCTTGCCGGCTTCCGGCAGCGGTGTCAGCGATACGCCGTCTTCCCAGGGCATGCCGGGTTTGAGCGTGGCCAACTTGCTGTTGAATTTCTGGATGAAGCTGTCGACTACCTCTTCGTGCACAAACAGGATTTTCAGCGCGGTGCAGCGTTGGCCGTTGAACGACAGGGCGCCGGTGAGCGCTTCGCTCACGGCATTGTCGAGGTCGACCTCGGGCAACACGATGCCGGGGTTTTTCGCGTCCAGGCCCAGGGCTGCGCGCAAACGGTGTGGCTTGGGGTGCAGTTTTTTCAGGTCGCTGGCGGCCTTGTTGGTGCCGATAAACGCAAAGATATCGATTTTGCCGCTGGCCATCAGCGCGCTGACGGTTTCGCGGCCGCTGCCGTAGATCACGTTGATCACGCCGGCCGGGAAGCTGTCGCGGAACGCCTCCAGCAGCGGGCGAATCAACAGCACGCCGAGCTTGGCCGGCTTGAATACCACGGTGTTGCCCATGATCAGTGCCGGTATCAACGTGGTAAAGGTCTCGTTGAGCGGGTAGTTGTAAGGGCCCATGCACAGCGCCACGCCCAGTGGCACGCGGCGGATCTGGCCAAGGGTGTCCTGTTCCAGCTCGAAGCGGCTGGAGCGGCGGTCGAGTTCCTTGAGGGCGTTGATGGTGTCGGTGATGTAGTCGCAGGTGCGGTCGAATTCTTTTTGCGAGTCCTTGAGGTTCTTGCCGATCTCCCACATCAGCAGCTTGACCACCGCGTCGCGCTGTTCGCGCATGCGCCGCAAAAAGGCTTCGACATGCTGGATACGTTCGGCCACGCGCATCGTTGGCCATTCACCCTGGCCACGGTCGTAGGCGCGCACGGCGGCGTCGAGGGCGGTGAGGGCGGTCTCGGCATCCAGCAACGGCGTGCTGCCAATGTGCACGCGCTCATCGCCCAGTTGCACCGGGCTCTGCACCTTGGCCAGCGGGCCGTTCCACACCTGCAACTGGCCGTCGACCAGGTAATCACGCTGTTCGATCGGCGCGGCCAGGCGGAATTGCTCGGGAATGTCGCTGGCGGCGGTGGGAAACAGCTGGGCGAGCAGGTTACTGGTGGTCATGTCGCTACCCCTGGAATAGTTGCAAAACATGACTAGAGAGTCACCCATCCAAGGGCTGTGTGGCAAGCGCCAGACGCGTTACAGCAGGCATCCGGCAAGCGCCACGCCCAAGGCTGCGCCGATTTGTCGCGCCGTATTGAGGGTGCCGGCGGCGATTCCGGCCTGTCCCGGTGGCACCGCATTCATCAACGCGGCCGTGGCGGCGGGGGTGATCAAGCCGGCAGCCAGGCCAATCAGCGGCATGGGCACCACGATCAAGGCGTAGTCGGGCGTGGTGCCGCCCATCAGCAACAGGCCAAAACCGGTCATGTAGAGCATCAGGGCGCCACCGATCAGCCAGCGGCTACCGAAGGCGCGCACGAACTCGCCGGCCATCAGGCTACCAATGCTCACCAGCACCGTCAGCGGCAGGAACGCTACGCCGGTGCGCAGCGGCGAGAGCCCCAAGGTCCGCTGGAAATACAGGCTGAGTACAAACATCAGGCCATACAGCAGCAGTGCCGACAGCAGTGACACGGCCACACACAGGCTGAACACGCGGCTGCCAAACAGCTGCACGGTAAGGCGCAACCAGCCGGCGGCCCGGGGCTGAATCACGCTGGCGGCAAGGCGCGCGCTGAGGCCGACGGCGATCAGCCCCAACGGCAGGTTGACCAGGAAGATACTGCGCCAGCCCAGCGTCTCGATCAGCAGCCCACCCACTAACGGCCCGGCGGCCATGGCGATGCCGCCGCACCCGGCCCACAGGCTGATGGCTGTCGCGCGGCCTGTGGGGTTGCCTGCATACGCCTGATTGATCAGCGCCAGAGACGCTGGCACCAGCAACGCTGCGCCGACACCTTGCAGCACCCGCGCGGCGACCAGCAGGCTCATATTGCTGGCCACGCCACACAGCAGTGAGGCCAGGGTGAACACCAGCAAGCCGGTCATGTACAGCCTGCGTGCGCCAAAACGATCCGCCAACGCACCACCGGCCAGCAGCAGGCAGCCAAAGGTCAAGGTGTAGGCGCTGACCACCCATTGCAGTGCGCTGGTGTTGCTGTGCAGGGCTGTCGCGATGGGGTCCAGCGCCACATTGACGATGGACGTATCGAGGATCACCAGTACATAGCTGAGGCTGGTGGCGGCCAGCACCTTTCGTTGTGGCATGCACATCTTCCTTGAAAAGACACGGGCAGCGAATCTAGCGCGCGGGATGCTGCAGATGCTTCGGTGTTGATCGAAGCATGCTCGCCTGCGTCACGCTTATACTGCGCAGGTTCCGTTGGAGAGCCGCCATGTCGAACCCATCCACCTTTACCGAAGTTGCCGCGCTGCTCGCCGAGCCCGCCCGCGCGGCGATGCTGCTGGCGTTGTTCGACGGGCGTGCGTTGCCGGCCGGCGAGTTGGCTTTTGCCGCCGGCATCACCGCACAGACCGCCAGCACTCACTTGGCCAAATTGGTCGCCGGGGGTTTGCTCGTCTGCCAAACCCAGGGCCGGCATCGCTATTACCGCCTGGCCGGGGAGCATGTGGCCCAGGCGATCGAGTTTCTCAGTGCGATTGCGCCGTTGTCGGCGATTGTGCTCAAACCCCAGAGTCGCGAGGCCCAAGGGCTACGGTTTGCGCGCTGCTGCTACAACCACTTGGCCGGGCAGTTGGGCGTCGCGGTGACCCAGGCGCTGGAAAAACACCACTACCTGCGCGCCATCGATGATAAACACTATGAAGTGCTGCCCGCAGGCGCCGCCTGGTTGCAAACCCTGGGCATCGATTCGAGCGCGTTGAAACCTGCGCGCCAATGCCTGGACTGGACCGAACGCACCCATCACGTGGCCGGCCCGCTCGGCGTGCAATTGCTCAGTGCCTTGTGTGAAGCCGGCTGGTTGCGCCGCGCCAAGGATTCGCGTGCGGTGCGGGTCACGCCCAAGGGCTGGGCGCAGTTCAAGGCGCAATTGGGCCTGGAACCGCGTGATCTGGAAAACCTTGAGCAAAAGCGTGCGCTGGCCGGTTAAACTGCGCGGCTTTTCAGAAGGAGTTCACATGAGTCACTACCAGCCGGGCATTCTTGCCGCACCGGTGCCGTTGCAGGCACGCCATCTGTTTTTTGCCGTTGACGTATTGGCCGCCGTACCTGCCGCGTTGGACGCGCTGGTGCAGTGGGCGGACGCGGGCGCAGTGGTCGGTTTTGGCGAGCCGCTGGTAACTTCGCTCGGCGCGCACATTGAAGGGTTGCGCGCATTCCCCGCCGTCACGGGCCCAGGCGCGCATAACCCGTCCACCCAGCAGGCGTTGTGGGTGTGGCTGCACGGTGTGGATCGCGGTGAACTGCTGCTGCGCAGCCGCGCAGTGGAAAAAGCCCTGGCCCCCGCATTTGGCCTGGTGCAGATGACCGAAGGTTTCCGCTACAAGACCGGCTTCGACCTGACCGATTACGAAGACGGCACCGAAAACCCCCACGACGACGCCGCCGTCGAAGCCGCCCTGACCGACAGCGGCGCCAGCTTTGCCGCGATCCAGCAATGGCAGCACGACCTCGATGGTTTTGCCGCGTTACCCGCCCAGGAGCGTGACCACATCATCGGCCGCCGCCATGGCGATAACGAAGAGCTGGACGACGCCCCCGAATCCGCGCACACCAAACGCACCGCCCAGGAAAGCTTCACACCGGAAGCCTTTGTGGTGCGCCGCTCGATGCCCTGGGCCGAAAACGGCCAAGCGGGGTTGATGTTCCTGGCGTTTGGGCATTCCTTTGATGCGTTTGAAGCGCAACTGCGGCGCATGAGCGGGCTGGAAGATGGGATTGTGGATGGGTTGTATCGGATCAGCACGCCTTTGACCGGTGGCTACTACTGGTGCCCGCCGGTTAAGGAAGGGCATTTGGACCTGAGTGCACTTTGCGTTCCAGCGTAAATCCAAAACTGTGGGAGCTGGCTTGTGTGGGAGCTGGCTTGCCTGCGATAGCGGTTTTTTTGGTGGTGTACATATCCGTTGCTGCGGTGATGGCGGCTTAGGGTTCCGCCCTGACGGCGGGTCACTTTTTGAAGGACCAAAAAGGTAACCAAAAAGT
>NZ_JAAAFV010000052.1:0-1730 GCF_019352915.1 Pseudomonas sp. Xaverov 259
AAAATGAATTAGGTGTTTTTTAAAGATCCGTTTACACTTTGTAAGCGGATTTTTATTTGGAAAAAACATAGGTTATAGGATTGCTTTAAGCGTATAACCCTTATGAGTACTGATAACTAAAGAATTAACATTGCTTAATCAATTATTTCATTTTCAGTTTAATGTGTTAAAATTTTAAGTTTTAACTTAAAACAGTCATAGCTGTTGTAAATAAAATCGTACCTTGTTGTTGTAATTGTTCGACTAAAGAACATAAAAGCCGTCGAAATACATTTTAATCCCCTAAAAATGTATTTGTTTTTTTATCAGCCATAATATTGATTGCTAAGTTTAATACCAGCATTAATAGGTTATTCTTGGTTTTGATTCAGAACGATTTCTGTAATCAAATTTATTTTTTGAGGTATTTAGAATTAAAACTTATTCAGCATTCAATCTGTTTTCGAGTTCTTCTTTTAATTTAAAAAATAGTGCGATGAAAAAAAAATTACTTGCCCTTTTGCTTTTTCAAATCTTAATGCCTTGTCTTTCTTTATTGAATCTACGTTTTAAAAGAACATTATCTTCAAGGTTAAAACTATCCTTTCTATTTTATTTTGTTTGTTTGTCTTTGTGGTCTCAACCTCCTCCTCACACATTTAATGTTGATGGTTCATTAGTTGTTCCTGCCGGAATTACCAGTATGGATATTCAAGCTTGGGGCGGCGGCGGCGCAGGTGGCGGTGCAAGCGGTTCTGGATTATTATCAGGACGTAGCGGCGGCGGCGGCGGCGGCGGCGGTTATGCTCATGCTGCTATAACAGTAATCGCTGGAACAACGTTAACTGCTAAGGTAGCTGCAGTAACGCCCGGTACAGCATCTTCAGGAGGTAATGGCGGTAACTCCACTATTACCGGTTTCGAGAGCATAATCTTGGCTGCAGGAGGATTCGGCGGAACTGCAAACTCTGCAGGAGGTACTACAATTGCAGGAGGATTAGGTGGTTCGGCTTCAATTGGACTTCTTGGAACTACGGCTGGTAACAATGGCTTAACCGGAACCAGCTCAGCACTAGGTCTGGCATTCTCGTCAGGAGCAGGAGGAAAAGGAGCAGATCCAAACGGCGGAGCAGGAGGTACAGCTTTGGGTAGTTTATTACTTGGAAATGGACCGGGAAATGCCGGGACGGGTCCAGGCGGTGGGGGAAGTGGTGGAATGCAGTTCGTTGGAAACCCTGCTCAGGTTGGTGGTGATGGTGCTCCTGGGAGGGTTGTTGTAACATATACTTGTCCGACTTATAATATAACAGGAACTTCGGCAGTAAATGTTTGTCCCTCAATCGCAAGTACTTCAATTGTTACTTTTACATCAACAGCAGCATTATTACCTACAGGAGTTTATGCGGTAACTTATAATACAAGTAGTCCAAGTCAAACAGGACTTATAGCAGCAATGACTGTTACCACTGCGGGTACAGGATCTTTTACAGCAACTGGTTTAACTGTAGTAGGAGCAAGTACTATAACAGTTACCAATTTAAAATCGGGCGTTTGTTCCTCTAATATATCAAGTTTAAATACTGCAAATATTACCGTTTTTGGTCCTACAATTGGTGGCAGTATAACGGGTGGAACCACAATTTGTTCGGGAGCATCTGGCGGTACCTTAACTTTAGGAGGCAATACGGGGACGATTTTAAAATGGCAGTCTTCAACAGATGGATTTAATACATTTACAGATATTTCTAATA
>NZ_JAAAFV010000053.1:0-249 GCF_019352915.1 Pseudomonas sp. Xaverov 259
TTGAAGGCGTGACGCGGAGCGTCACATGAGGCATTCCCACGCAGAGCGTGGGAACGATCGGTGTCAGGTTTGACGGTTGGCGTACATCCGACACTCCGCCAACAACGCCAGCAAGTTAGGATTGATCGTTCCCACGCTCCGCGTGGGAATGCAGCCCTGGACGCTCCGCGTCTGCTCTTGAAGGCGTGACGCGGAGCGTCACATGAGGCATTCCCACGCAGAGCGTGGGAACGATCGGTGTCAGGTTTG
>NZ_JAAAFV010000054.1:0-790 GCF_019352915.1 Pseudomonas sp. Xaverov 259
AGTAAAGATTTTATCATAAACTCTAAATAAAAATTAAGCCAATAGCAGCAATTTTAAAATTTTAATCTATTTACCTCCTGCCAGAACTACCATTCGATGATGGTCTGGGTGCCGCCGGCTGTGGCGCAGCAGGTCTTGTTGGCGCAGGGCGTGTTACCGGCTGCGCTGGTCTTGTAACAGGTCTAGTTGACGGATTAGCTGGAGTAACTGGGCGTGTTGCAGGCTGTGTTGGTCTTACAGCAGGCTGAGTCGACGGATTAACTGGCGTAACTGGGCGTGTTGAAGGCTGTGTTGGTCTTACAGCAGGCTGAGTCGACGGATTAACTGGCGTAACTGGGCGTGTTGAAGGCTGTGCTGGTCTTACAGCAGGCTGAGTTGATGGATTGCCAGGTGTAACTGGACGCGTTGAAGGCTGTGCTGGTCTTACAGCAGGCCGAGTCGACGGATTGCCTGGTGTAACTGGGCGTGTCGCTGGATTTACAGGACGAGTTACCGGTTTTGTTGTATTGCCGGGTCTAGCAGGACTTGTTGGGCGTCCACCGGTTCCGGCATTATTTCCTGGTCTGGCAGGTGTAGGTGTAACAGGCGCAGGTCTTTTATAATCTCTACCATTATAGGTTGCATTATAACGCCCATTAGCTCGATTATCCCTAACAACTACAGATGTATTTCTTCTGCCTGCATAATTATTATAATATCTTGGATTTCTTACTACAGTAGTTCTTTGGTAATAACGGTTATTATAATAATGTCCATTGTACCTCCAATAATCCTGGTAATAAACTGGACG
>NZ_JAAAFV010000055.1:0-326 GCF_019352915.1 Pseudomonas sp. Xaverov 259
ACTAGTATGGCCCGGGGGATCCGTATACGTTTCTAATTTGTAGTTAACGGTTGGATACCACTTTGAGGCATGTAATATGGTACTGAGCTTCGGCACAGGGCTCAAATTGCATCATTAAATGTCTCCGATGTGGCTATATGTCATGGATAAAGGCAGCCCCCTATATCTTTTTTTGTGGCAGCATGGGTCCATCAAAGCAATTATTCAGGGTCTTAATGACCTCCACAGCTCTAAACGTAATTCATCTGGCTTTCCCTGTACTTACTTCCTCCATGAAAAAAAGTGTTGATAATGCTCATAATGCTGCCCAGCAATTTCCTCCCTTC
>NZ_JAAAFV010000056.1:0-671 GCF_019352915.1 Pseudomonas sp. Xaverov 259
CTCGTTTGCCTTTACCTGCCGGAGCCACCATTATAGCCATACCTGCAAAGTCCTGCCAGGTACCTTTACCCTCTTTTATATTGTTAAAAGAGTCGTAGGCACCTGTTTCCATCGCAACGATTCCTTTTGCAAAATCGCCTATACTGGCAGTACCTGTATTACCGTAGGTGGCTGCGGTATTTTGAGCGCCCATAACACCACGCATGCCAAGTCCAAATTTACTAAAACTTTCAACAATATTTACCCCAAAGTTTTTAGGCATTGTTTTCAGGAACTGTAATCCTGCCTGGCCTACAGCACGTGTGCCACCTTGCAAAAATGCTGTTCTGGCCCCGCTTACAAAGGCACCACCCATACCCACAGCTGCACCGGCCATCATACCTTCCATAATACCTCCTACATAATTTGCTCCGGCAAGAGCTATTGCCTGCCACCAGTTTTTGATATGTGGGGCAAAGATAATTTCGTCTCCAAAAATCATACACTTCATTTTATGATCACCACTTATAGCGGGTTTGCCTGCTACGATCATATCTTTTTTGCTGTGGAGCCATTTTCTGGCCAGCTTAGCTTTTTGCCCGCAAAGCAATCCGCCTAAAACGGCTCCAAATGCTGCTCCTGCAGCACCTGCCAAGGCGCCAATAGCTATAAGTGCTGCACCACCTGTAGTT
>NZ_JAAAFV010000057.1:0-103662 GCF_019352915.1 Pseudomonas sp. Xaverov 259
CCAAGGAGTTTTCCGTTTCGACTGCGCCGGAAGTGGGGCGAATTATAGACAGATATAAAACGCCGTCAATCCTTAATTACGCTTTTGTCGCAGAAAGTGGTTTTTTCGCGATAAGACGAGGAATCCGGCGCATCACCGGCGGGATCCGCAACACCAGCAGCAGCGCCCCTATAGATGCATAGATCGCCCACTCCTTCAAATCGGCCCGCACAATCCACAGCATATGCAACAAACCGAGCCCAAGAATCACGTACACCAGGCGATGCAGCTTCTTCCAACGGCTGCCCAACCGGCGCTGGCTATAACGATTGGACGTTACCGCCAGCACCAATAAACCAAGGAACCCCAGCGCACCGACAATAATGTAGGGCCGTTTGCGTAGCTCCACGCCAAACTGCGACCAATCCAGCCCGAGGATGAATACGCAGTACGCGGCCAGGTGCAGCGCCACATACGCAAAACACCACAACCCCAATTGCCGACGTACAGCAATCCACCCTGCCCACCCGCTGAGCTTCTGCAACGGCGTCATGCCCAACGTGACCAGCAACAGGATCAAGGTGCCAAGCCCCAGCCGATCCATCAGCACTTTGCCTGGATCAGGCCCAAGTACAGAGCTCCACGCCTCATACAGCCAGAAGAATGGCCAGATCGCCGCGGCTATAAAGACGCCAATGCGCCAGATCGGATAACGCATCAGTAGTTCTTCCGCAGATCGAGGCCCGTATAGAGAGAAGCGACCTCATCCGAATAGCCGTTGAACATCTGTGTCTCGCGCACATTCGGGCTGAACAGGCCGCTCGGCAAACGACGTTCACGCGCCTGGGTCCAGCGAGGATGGTCGACGGTTGGGTTCACGTTCGCGTAGAACCCATACTCATTGGCCGCAATGCTTTGCCAAGTCGTCTTGGGCTGCTCGCTGACCAGGCTGATTCGCACAATCGACTTCACGCTCTTGAAGCCATACTTCCACGGCACTACAAGACGCAATGGCGCGCCGTTCTGGTTCGGCAATTCCCGTCCATACATACCCACGGCCAGGATCGCCAACGGGTTCATTGCTTCATCCAGACGCAGCCCTTCTACATACGGCCAGTCAATCAAGCCGAAGCTGGAGCGCTGCCCCGGCATGCTTTTGGGGTCTTGCAGTGTTTCGAAGCGGATGTACTTGGCTTTAGCGGTGGGCTCGACCTGCTTGAGCAAGGCTGAAATAGGAAAGCCCATCCACGGAATCACCATCGACCACGCCTCGACACACCGCAGACGGTAGATACGCTCTTCCAATTGATAAGGCTTCATGAAGTCTTCCAAGGCATAGCGCCCAGGTTTGCCGACTTCCCCATCAATCACCACACTCCAGGGTTCGGTCTTGAGTGAACCGGCATTCTTCGCCGGGTCGCCCTTGTCCGTACCGAACTCATAAAAGTTGTTGTAGTGGGTCGCGTCTTTGAACGGGGTAATGGCTTCGTCCTTTACCGTAACCGCCTGCCATTGAGTATTGGGCAGCTTGTCGGCAAACCAGCCTGGAGCATTGCCCGGCTCGACATCGGCATAACGCGCGGCATCTTCGGCGCTCGCCCAACGTGGCAAGGCAGTGGCAGCAACACCGGCCAGCGCACCGCCGAGCAAGCTGCGGCGCGAAAGATAGAAGGATTCAGGCGTGACATCCGATTCGTGACAATCGGATGTTTTGGGGATCTTGATTAACATGGCAACTCCGCAGCATTGGAGAACTGATGCACCAATAGACTGCGGAGTATGGGGGAAATTACATTAAGGCAATGTTTTGTCGCGGCGCAGGTGCAGCAGGTATTGAACCGGACCCGACGCGGCATACACCAGGAAGGCCAGCAGCAGAATACGCGGAGGATCACTGAAGACCACCGCGAACACCAGCACCACCACCAGGATCGCCACGAAAGGCACGCGCCCCTTGAGATCAAACTCCTTGAAGCTGTTGTACTTGATGTTGCTGACCATCAGCATGCCGGCGGCCGCAACCATCAAGGCCACCAGGAACGACATCTTCGAACCCTGGATGCCGTAGTCGCTGAACGCCCAGACGATACCGGCCACCACACCCGCCGCCGCTGGGCTGGCCAGGCCGATGAAGTAACGCTTGTCAGCAGTGCCCACCTGGGTATTGAAGCGCGCCAGACGCAACGCCGCGCCGGCGACATAGATGAAGGCAACCATCCAGCCGACCTTGCCCATATCACCCAGCGCCCAGGCAAATGCCAGCAGTGCCGGGGCAACGCCGAAGGCCACCATGTCCGACAGCGAGTCGTACTCGGCACCGAACGCGCTTTGGGTATTGGTCATGCGCGCCACCCGGCCATCCAGGCCGTCGAGCACCATGGCCACGAAGATTGCGATGGCGGCAAAGCCGAAATACTTGCTGGCACTCGCCGCATCACCCGCCGCCAATGCGCTTTGCGCACTCATGGAGTTGATGATGGAGTAGAACCCGGCAAACAGGTTGGCCGTGGTGAACAGATTGGGCAGAAGATAGATACCACGATGCCGGACCTTGCGACCTTCCGCATCATGCCCTTCTTCGACATGTTCATCGATCGGTAGCAGGCTTTCGGCGTCAGAGGCCTGGTTTGGCTCTTCGGGACGTTCGGTCATGGACTTTACCTTGCAACGGTGTGAAAAGAATTCGACAAATACTTGCAGCGCGTGTGCGCCCGCAAACGATGCAGCTTTATACCAGAACCCGCCCTCAAACGAAAAAACGCGGCCTAAGCCGCGTTTTCCCTTGATGCGTACGACTTAGTTTTTGGCTTTGTCGACGATCTTGTTGGCACCGATCCACGGCATCATGGAACGCAGTTGCTCGCCGATGATTTCGATACCGTGAGCGGCGTTGTTACGACGCTTGGCGGTCATCGAAGGGTAGCCGGTAGCGCCTTCGCTGATGAACATTTTGGCGTATTCGCCGTCCTGAATACGTTTCAGGGCGTTGCGCATGGCCTGACGGGACTCGGCGTTGATCACTTCCGGGCCAGTCACGTATTCGCCGTATTCGGCGTTGTTGGAGATCGAGTAGTTCATGTTGGCGATACCGCCTTCGTACATGAGGTCAACGATCAGTTTCAGTTCGTGCAGGCATTCGAAGTAGGCCATTTCTGGCGCGTAGCCAGCTTCAACCAGGGTTTCGAAACCGGCTTTGACCAGTTCAACGGTACCGCCGCACAGTACGGCTTGTTCGCCGAACAGGTCGGTTTCGGTTTCGTCCTTGAAGGTGGTTTCGATGATGCCGGTACGACCGCCACCAACGCCAGCTGCGTAGGACAGTGCCACGTTCTTGGCGTTGCCGGATGCGTCCTGGTAGATCGCGATCAGGTCAGGGATGCCGCCGCCTTTGACGAACTCGGAGCGCACGGTGTGGCCCGGTGCTTTCGGCGCGATCATGATCACGTCGAGGTCAGCGCGTGGCACAACCTGGTTGTAGTGAATCGCGAAGCCGTGGGAGAAGGCCAGGGTGGCGCCTATCTTGATGTTCGGCTCGATTTCGTTCTTGTACAGCGCGGACTGGAACTCGTCCGGGGTCAGGATCATGACCAGGTCGGCAGCTGCAACGGCGGAAGCAACGTCAGTCACTTTCAGGCCGTGGGCTTCAGCCTTGGCAACAGTGGCCGAGCCTTTGCGCAGGCCAACAGTCACGTTAACGCCGGAGTCTTTCAGGTTGCACGCTTGGGCGTGGCCCTGGGAACCGTAGCCGATGATGGCGACTTTCTTGCCCTGGATGATCGACAGGTCACAATCTTTTTCGTAATAAACTTTCATGAGGTTCCTCTATATATCCAGGCCGTAAGGCCATTCACTAATTTGGGTTAGATGCTGAGTACTTTGTCGCCACGGGCAATCCCGGTGACACCACTGCGTACCGTTTCCAGAATCGAGGCCGTCCCGATCGACTGGATGAAGCTGTCCAGCTTGTCGCTTGTACCGGTCAGTTGCACGGTATAAACGCTGGCGCTCACATCGACGATCTGCCCGCGATAAATGTCGGTGGTGCGTTTGATCTCGGCACGTTGGGCACCCGTGGCCTTGACCTTGACCAGCATCAGCTCGCGCTCGATGTGGGCACTTTCCGACAGGTCGACCAGCTTGACCACTTCGATCAGCTTGTTGAGGTTCTTGGTGATCTGCTCGATCACCTCATCGTGGCCAACAGTGGTCAACGTCAAGCGCGACAGGGTCGGGTCTTCGGTCGGCGCCACGGTCAGGCTTTCGATGTTGTAGTTGCGTTGCGAAAACAGGCCGACAACACGAGACAGAGCGCCGGGTTCGTTCTCCAGAAGCAGGGAGATAATGTGCCGCATGATTAGGTACGCTCCGTCTTGTTCAGCCACATGTCGCGCATAGAGCCGTCTTTGATCTGCATCGGGTAGACGTGCTCGCTGGTATCCACTTGAATATCGAGGAACACCAGGCGGTCCTTCATGGCGAACGCCTCTTCCATCATCGGCTTCAGATCTTTCAAATCGGTGATGCGCATGCCGACGTGGCCGTAGGCTTCAACCAATTTGATGAAATCCGGCAGCGATTCCATGTAGGAATGGGAGTGACGGCTGTTGTAGCTCATGTCCTGCCACTGACGAACCATACCCAGCACGCCGTTGTTCAAGCACACGATCTTCACCGGAAGACCGTACTGCAGGCACGTCGACAGTTCCTGGATGTTCATCTGGATGCTGCCCTCACCCGTCACGCAGGCGACGTCGGTGTCCGGGAAGCTCAGTTTCACACCCATGGCCGCAGGGAAACCAAAGCCCATCGTGCCCAGGCCACCGGAGTTGATCCAGCGGTTAGGCTTGTCGAACTTGTAGTACTGCGCAGCGAACATCTGATGCTGGCCCACGTCGGAGGTCACAAAGGCGTCACCCTTGGTCACTTCGCACAGGGTTTCGATCACGGTTTGTGGCTTGATGATGCTGCCGTCGCCCTTGTCGTAAGGGAACAGGCCGCGGTCACCGCGCCATTCGTCGATCTGCTTCCACCAGCTGGCAACCGATTCCTTGTTCGGCGTTTCGCCGATGTCCTTGAGCGCCGCAACCATTTCGGTCAACACGCTTTCTACCGGACCTACAATCGGCACGTCGGCCTTGATGGTCTTGGAGATGGACGCCGGGTCGATGTCGATGTGGATGATCTTGGCATTCGGGCAAAACTTGCTCGGGCCGTTGATCACACGGTCATCAAACCGCGCGCCCACCGCCAGGATGACGTCGGCGTGGTGCATGGCCAGGTTGGCAGTGTAGCTGCCGTGCATGCCAAGCATGCCGACGAACTGACGGTCCGTGCCCGGGAATGCGCCGAGGCCCATCAAGGTGTTGGTTACCGGCAGGTTGAGCAGCTTGGCCAGCTCGGTCAAAGGCGCAGAACCGCCGCCCAGAATCACGCCGCCGCCGGAGTACAGCACTGGGCGCTTGGCCGCCAAGAGCATTTCTGCCGCCTTGCGGATTTGCCCCGAGTGCCCACGAACGGCCGGGCTGTAGGAACGCAGCTTGGCTTTCTTGGGGAAGACGTATTCGAATTTCTCGGCCGGGTTAGTCATGTCTTTCGGGATATCAACCACGACAGGGCCCGGACGACCGGACTGTGCGAGGTAGAAGGCCTTTTTCATGACTTCCGGGATTTCCGACGCATGCTTGATCATGAAGCTGTGTTTCACGATCGGCCGGGAGATACCGATCATGTCGGTTTCCTGGAATGCATCGGTACCGACCATGGTGCTGGGCACCTGGCCAGAAATGATCACCATCGGGATGGAGTCCATATAGGCAGTCGCGATGCCAGTAATGGCATTGGTTGCGCCTGGGCCGGAGGTTACCAGTACCACACCGGCTTTACCGGTGGCACGGGCGTAGCCGTCAGCCATATGGGTCGCGGCCTGTTCGTGGCGAACCAGGATGTGGGTAACAGCCGGTTCCTTGAACAGTGCGTCGTAAACATGCAGCAGAGCACCACCTGGGTACCCGTAGATATAGTCGACGCCTTCGTCACGCAAAAAGCGGACGAGCATCTCACCGCCAGATAAAAGCTCCACGTTGTTCACCTCTAAAACGCCAGAATACCGTCCGTTAAAAACCGACGGGTCTTAATAGGTTTACTTCTCAACAGAGCATGAGCGACGGTGGTCGCCGACTACGTCAGCACTGACTGAGCAAGTATTGGGATCGTCCCAAGTGTTGCGGGCTTTTCCCACCCAGCGCGAGGTAACGCGTTGCGGGTGTTACAGGTCGGCGCGGATATGCGCCTCATGATCTGCTGAGCGGGCCTGCTTCTGGCAGTCCCGATACAGCGGACTTTGGATTCTTCTGTTTCAGCCCCTTCAAGTCAAGCAATAATTGCGCTTTTTTCCAACTAAGCGCATGAGAACGAAGATTAAAGGGGTTTGAGGAGGGATAAAACTCGCCTGAATGTCGTCAAGCGGTAGAAATGTGCGCAAGACTGCCGGAAAACCCGGCAGTCAGGCAATTAACGAGCGTCGACGATCAATTGGTCGAACTTTTTCAGCGCATTGCGTAAGCCAATGCTCTCAAGCGGGCGATCGGCGTAAACCATCTCCGCCATCTCCAGGATCCCCGATGCATTGGGCAATGGCAGGTCCTGCTCGAGAATCTGCTTCATGCGCGCCAGGAAAATCCATTGCAGCCACTGGTGAAAGTCCAGCGTGTCCACCGAAAACGGCTCGACGCTGCTGAGCGCTTCAGCGCTGGGGGGCACTTCGTCCCACCAACCCTGCACGCGTAACTCACGCTCAATCAGCAACAGCTGTTCGGCAATTGCCGGAAACCGTGCATCCATCAGAGGCTGACCTTGGCTTTTTGCCGCGCCTGGGCAGCACCGGCGGCGTCGCCTTGCGCAGCACGCGCGTCACCAATCAAAGCCCACAGGTTGGCTTGCAGGTCCGGGCGGCCGTTGGCCAGGGTCAGGCCGCGACGGGCGAACTGCTCGGCTTGCGGCGCATCGCCTTGGGCCATGCGCACCTGGGCCAGGCGATACAGCACTTGCGGCTCGCGCGGCGCCACACGCTGGGCACGCTCAAGGCTCGACGATGCACCGTTCAGATCACCACCCGACTGTTGCTGCTGGGCGGTGGTCAGCAAAGCCAGCACCGGCCCGTCCAGTTGCTCGTCAGCCGACAGACCACCCGCGTTAGACGACGACGGAATACCGCTCGGCGTCGATGGCGGCATGTTGTAGGTGCCCTGGTTGATCGGTGCGGTCTGGATCGGTGCGGCGTTAACCGGACCCGAAGTGCTTGGCCCTGGTGTCCAAGGTTCGGCACTGATCGGCGCCGACGTCGCAGCACCGCCGCCCGGCACCATCACCACCACGCCCGAATCCTGCGGTATGGCCTGAGGCGTGGCTTGGGCAGGACGCTTGACCACGGTCTGACGGAAACCGCCAGTGGCCGAGATACGGTCGTTATTGGAAACGTTCGTGCTTGAGTCCACCACGGGGATGGAACCGCGCTGCACGCTGGAGCAACCGCCGAGCATGACCAGGGCGGTAATAGCTGGAATCCACAACTTGTTCACTTGAAACCCTCTTTGCTTAATGCATCCAGCCCTTGACCCAATCCATCACCGAATCCGCGTCAGCGGGCGCACTGCCACCGCACGCAGCACCAGCAGGTGGCTCGCTGCCGCGAATATACGGCATCTGTACCGCGCCCGGACAGTTGGCATCGGAGCCCTGCCCCGTGTGCGGATCAATCCAGGCCTGCACGATATTGTCCGGCTGCGGCATGTTCAGCGGCAACGGGTCGGCCTTGCGCATGAAACTGGTCCACACCTGCAGCGCACCGGTGGCACCGGTGAACGGAGTTTTGCCGTTATCGTCGCGGCCCAGCCACACCACGGCCAGCACATCCTGGCCGAAGCCTGCGAACCAGCTGTCACGCGAGTCGTTACTGGTGCCGGTCTTGCCCGCCAGCGTCAGGTTCGACGGCAGCACGCTATAGACCGAACGCCCGGTGCCTTCACGCATTACTCGTTGCATGGCGTTCTGGATCAGGTAGATGGAGCCCGCGTCAAAGCGCTGCTGGATCTGGAACGGATAACGCTTGAGCGGTTCGCCGTCGGCGGTCAGTACGCTGCGAATGCCGCGCATCGGGGTATTGAAGCCACCGTTGGCGAGGGTCTGGTACATCGTCGCCACTTCCATCGGGGTCATGGCGCCAGCGCCCAGCAGCATCGATGGGAACGCCGGGAACTCACGGGTGATGCCCAGTCGCCCCAGGGTTTTCAGCACATTCGGCACACCCACTTCAAGCCCAAGGCGCGAGGTGGAGATGTTGTAGGAATGCGCCAGGCCTTGGTACAGGAACACGGTGCCGTGGGAGCGACGATCAAAGTTCTGCGGCGTCCACACCTGGCCATCCGCCCCTTTGACCGACAGCGGGTCATCCGACAGCCAACTGGTCAGCGTGTATTTGCTTGGTTTTTCCAGGGCCGTGAGGTAAACCGCCGGCTTGACCAACGAACCGATCGGCCGCACCGCATCCAGCGCACGGTTGAAACCGGCAAAACTGGCCTGGCGGCTGCCGATCATGGCCTGCACTTCACCGGTTTCCGGGTTGGTCACGACCATGGCCGCTTCGACTTCATCCGAACCTTTACGGCCGGTCAGGCGCTTGAAGGTATCGTTGACCGACGCTTCGGCCTTCATCTGCAGGATCGGGTCAAAACTGGTGAAGATCCGCAGGCCTTCTTCGGTCAAGTCTTCGTCGCGGTAATCTTCACGCAACTGGCGTTTGACCAAGTCGATAAAGCCTGGGAATGAACTGTCGGCCAGCTTGCCGCGCGTGGTCACACCCAGTGGCATTTTTTTCGCCGCCGCGACTTGTTCAGCGGTGGCTACACCCTGCTGTTCGAGTACATCCAGCACCAGGTTACGGCGTTCAAGTGCACGTTCCGGGTTGCGGCGCGGGTTGTAATAGGACGGCCCCTTGACCATCCCCACCAGCAACGCAACTTGATGCAATTTCAATTCAGACAAGGGCTGGCCAAAGAAGAACTGGCTGGCCAAGCCGAAACCGTGCACCGCGCGCTGCCCATCCTGGCCGACGAAGACCTCGTTAAGGTACGCCTCGAGAATCTCCTGCTTGCTGTAATGCAGCTCCAGCAGCATGGCCATCATGGCTTCGGTGAGTTTACGGGTGAGGCTGCGCTCGTTGGTCAGGTAGAAGTTCTTGACCAATTGTTGCGTGAGCGTACTGCCGCCCTGGGTCATTTTGCCGCCGGACGTGTTAACCCAAATGGCGCGCGCAATCGACTTGGGCGACACGCCCCAGTGGCTGTAGAAATCGCGGTCTTCCACGGCGATCAGCGTATCGAGCAGGTACGGTGGCACCTGATCAAGCTTGATCAGGATGCGGTCTTCGAGGTTCTTGGGGTAAATACCGCCGATCATCAGCGGTTCCAGGCGCACCACCGGCAACTTGGAGCCATTGAGCGACGACAGTTCGGCAACGTAATCGCCAGAGAAGCGCACGCGCACCGGCTGGGCTTTTTCCAGGCCTTCATAGAACTGGAAGCCACGGGTATTCAAATCGACGGTATTGCCGCTGACAGCGGCGGCGCCGGGGCCATTGCTCACCGGTTCGCGGCGATAGCCCAAGGCGTCGAGTTCGGTAAGGAAGTCTTCCTTGCTCAGCTTTTGGCCGGTAAACAATTCCAGCGGGCGTGCGTACACCTTGGCCGGGATGGTCCAGCGCTTGCCGGAGAATTTCTCCTGCACCACGGCGTCGAGGTACACCGCGAAGCCTGCGAGCACCACAAGGCCTACCAGGCTTAGCTTGATGGCCCAGCCCAGCCACGGGCGCAGGCCACGTGAAGGAGGTTTTTTACGGGAACGGGGAGATCGGGTTCGAGTCATGGCGGCGGATTATACGCACTTTATTGAGGATCAACATGAGCCGGACAGCGGTTTGCACGACCGACTGTAACCGCCATAATGCCGGCCATGATTTCCCCCAGACTTTGAAGGATCGCCCGTGAGCCAGTCCCTGATCGCAGCCCTGCAAAACCCGGCTTTGTATCCCCATCCGGTTGAAGCGTTTCAAGTCATTGAGACGCATATTTCCTGGGTCATACTGACCGGCCCCTATGCTTATAAGCTGAAGAAACCGATGAACTTCGGCTTTCTGGATTTCACCCAACTGGACGACCGCGGCCACTTCTGCCGCGAAGAGCTGCGCCTTAACCAGCGCCTGACTGAAGATTTGTATCTTGACGTGTTGCCAATCACCGGCAGCGTAGAGGCCCCGCAATTGGGCGGTGATGGCCCGGTCATCGAATACGCGCTGAAAATGCGCCAGTTCCCGCAAAGCCAACTGCTCAGCACCCTGCAAGCCAATGGCGAGGTCACCAGCGCGCACATTGATGACATGGCCAAGCAGATTGCGCACTTCCACCTCACTGCCCCGAAAGTGCCGCAGGACCACCCCGCCGGCACGCCGGATGAAGTGATGGCGCCGGTTCGCCAGAACTTCGACCAGATCCGCCCGTTCCTCAGCGACAAGGCCGACCTGGCCCAACTCGAAGCCCTGCAAGCCTGGGCCGAAGCCAGCTTCGAACGCCTCAAACCACTGCTGGCCCAGCGCAAGCTCGAAGGCTTCACCCGCGAATGTCACGGTGATATCCACCTGGGCAACGCCACCTTGATCGATGGCCAGGTAGTGATCTTCGACTGCATCGAGTTCAATGAGCCGTTCCGCTTCACCGATGTGTACGCCGACACGGCCTTCCTGGCGATGGACCTGGAAGACCGTGGCCTCAAGTCCCTGGCGCGCCGCTTTATCAGCCAATACCTGGAACTGACCGGCGACTACCAAGGCCTTGAAGTGCTGAACTTTTATAAAGCCTACCGTGCACTGGTGCGCGCCAAGGTGTCGTTGTTCAGCATGCCCAGCGAGGCCAGCCCGGTGCAACGCGCCACCACCCTGCGCCAATACCGCAACTACGCCAACCTGGCGGAAAGCTACAGCACTATTCCGTCGCGCTTCCTGGCGATAACCCACGGTGTTTCGGCCGTCGGTAAAAGCCACGTGGCCATGCGCCTGGTCGAAGCCTTGGGTGCCGTGCGCCTGCGTTCGGATGTGGAACGCAAACGCCTGTTTGGTGAACAGAAGGTCGAGAACACTCCGCAAGCCGGTATCTACGCCGCCGAAGCCAGCGCTGCCACCTATGCCCGGCTCAACGAAGTCGCCGATATCGTCCTGCGTGCCGGCTACCCGGTGGTGCTGGACGCGACCTTCCTGAAAAGCGCACAACGCAACGCCGCCGCCAAGATTGCCGAGGCCACTGGCGCGCCCTTCCTGATCCTTGATTGCAACGCACCGCAAGCCGTTATCGCCAGCTGGCTGGCACAACGTCAGGCAGATAAAAACGATCCTTCCGACGCGACGCTCACGATTATCGAAGAGCAACAGGCCAACCGTGACCCGTTGACCGCCGAAGAGCTGCTGCTGAGCAAACGCGTAGAGACCAACGAGAGCGGCACACTCGATGCGCTGGTGGCGCACATTCGTCAGCGCCTGCCTGGCCTGTAAGAAATATTTCTTGGTCGTGTCACCGATCTTCGGTGCACGGCTGAGCAATAGTGGCACTATAATGGCGTCATAATTCCAACAGGAGTCGCCGTCATGAGTCAGCCCAAGCTTCTTGATACTCCGCTCTACGCACTCCTGCATAAAGACGACATCCGCGGCTTTAACCAGGAGCGCCCCAAAGACGGCACCATCGACATGCGTGGTGGCGACTTCCGTGGGTTGGACCTGCGTGACCTGAATGCCACGGGCGTGGATTTCACCGATGCCTACTTCCGCTCTGCCGACCTGCGCGGCCTGGACCTGCGCGAGTGCTCACTGGAAGGCGCCAGCCTGGCCCATGCACAAATTTCCGGCACCTACTTCTCCCCCGAACTGACGGCTGACGAGATCCTCATGTCGGTCAATTTCGGTACTCGCCTGCGCTACCGCACCAAGTAACCTGATCTTTCGGGCCCTAGCTACGCCACACGCGTAGCGGGCGCCTCCTGCCTGCTTGTCGGCAATACCCTCAAAAAATTCTTATAAGCTTTTCAGCCGTTCCTGACCAAAGAACCACGCTTTTCCTACTGAGCGCTACACTCCTTTTCAGGCTTGCCTGGTCACGATACCCACCGCACCAATCGGCCGTCGCAAGGAGGCTTGATGAACGATGAGCTGCAACACCTGAAAAACCTGGGCAAGACGTCAGCGCAGTGGCTGCATGCGGTGGGCATCCACAGCGCGTCCGACTTACGTCGCCTGGGAGCTGTCGATGCCTACCGAGCCGTGCGCACGCGCGGCTTTCGGGCCTCGAAAGTGCTGCTGTACGCAATTGAAGGGGCATTGATGGACGTGCATTGGAATGACATCCCGACGGAACGCAAGGAGGCATTGAACCGCCAGCTGGAGGCCATTTCAGCGCGCCAGAAGAATTAGTTCTGCGACAAATCCCAATGTTTACGGGCAGTTCGAACGCACGTTTGAGAAAAACGTCAGGTCGTTGAAAAACAGATGTTGACTCTCAAATGAGAATCGTTATGATTATCACAACTGGTCGCGAGATCAGCCGATAACTGAAAGACCATTGGTTCGGACTCTCAGATTATCTCCTCATCAGGCTAATCACGGTTATTTGACCCGGCTCTTGCCGGGTCTTTTTTTACCTATAAAAAAGCCGGTTCAGCGCGCAATGATCAACGGATGACCACGCTCCGGGTGCGGCTGTACCAGCACATCCAGGCCGAACACAGCTTTAAGTGGCTCAGGCCGCATCACCTGCGCCGGCGTATCCAACGCGTGTGGGCGCCCCTGCTCCAACAACAGAATCCGGTCGCAATAACGCGCCGCCAGGTTCAGGTCATGAAGAATCACCAACACCGCAGCGCCACGGTCAGCAAAGGTACGTATAGCCCGCAAGGTCGTGTGCTGGTGCAAAGGATCGAGCATCGACGTCGGCTCATCCAGCAACAGCGTCTGCCCGGCCTCCCCCGGCCATAACTGCGCCAGCACCCGCGCCAGATGCACACGCTGGCGTTCGCCCCCCGACAGCGCCAAGTAGCTGCGGCCGCTTAAGTGGCCCACATCTGCCGCGTGCAGCGCTGCCTCGATGATTTCCTCATCACGCACGCGTCCGGTCTGATGGGGCAAGCGGCCCATACCGACAACCTCCTCGACACGGAATGCGAAATCCAGCGTGGAGGTCTGCGGCAACACAGCCAGGCGTTGCGCACGTTGCGGCCCGCTCCAGTCCGTCAAGGCTTGCTGGTCCAGCCACACCTTGCCCTGATCCGGCTTCAGTTCGCCGCACAACGCACCGAGCAGCGTGCTCTTGCCTGCACCATTAGGGCCCAGCACACCGAGCACCTCACCCGGCAGCAAGTCCAGGGTGACATCCGCCAGCACGGTTTTATCGCCACGCCGGATCTGCAACGCTTCTACTCGCAGCATCAGGCGCGCCCTCGCAACAACAAATAAAGAAAAAACGGCGCGCCGATAAAGGCCGTGACGATGCCGATCGGCAGCTCAGCCGGCGCCAGCGCCAGCCGTGCCACCAGGTCAGCAAACAGCAACAGGCTTGCGCCCGCGAGCACAGACGCCGGCAACAGCACCCGATGATCCGGCCCGGCCAACAAGCGCACCAGATGCGGCACCACCAACCCGACAAACCCGATCATGCCCGCCGCCGCTACCGCCGCGCCCACACCCAATGCAGTGCAGAACACCAGTTCACGCTTGAGCCCTTCCACATCAATCCCAAGGTGATTGGCCTCGGACTCACCCAGTAACAATGCATTCAAGGCTTTCGCACGACGCGGCAACCACAGCGCCACACCGGCGCTCACCATCAACAATGGCCACAACCGCGAATAGCTGGCGCCATTGAGGCTGCCCAGGTTCCAGAAGGTCAAGGTGCGCAAGGTGGCGTCATCCGCCAAATAGGTAAACAGCCCTACCGCCGAACTGGCGAGCGCCGTAAGAGCAATACCAGCCAGCAGCATCGTTGCGACGTTGGTCTGGCCGTTACGCCGCCCCAGGCGATAAACCAGGGCCGTAACGCCCAAGCCGCCAAGAAACGCGCACAACGACAGCAGATAAGGCCCGAACGCATCCGGCAGGCCGCCAAAAAAAGAACCGCCTACGATCGCAACCGCCGCACCCAGCGCCGCGCCACTGGACACACCGACCAACCCCGGGTCGGCCAACGGGTTGCGAAACAAACCCTGCATCGCCACGCCCGACAATGCCAGCACACCGCCCACCGCCAAACCCAGCAAGGTTCGCGGCAAACGAATCTGCCCCAGGATCAACTCAGCCTGCTCCAAACCCTGGGCTTGAATCGGTACGCCCATCAGGCGCAAGGCGGCCTTGAGCGTATCCAGCAACGGCAGGCTGACCGGCCCCAAGGCCAATGAAAGCCAGGTTGCCAGAAGGCATAACAGCGCCAGCCCGATAAACAGCGTTTTCGGTTTAACCAGAGTCGTCATTGGGCTGGTTTAGCCTGGGACGGATAAAACCCGGCAGACAATTGCACCAGGCTTTGCGGCAGGCGCGGCCCGAGCCCGCCGACCAGCAGAGTCGGGTCCAGCTCAAACACGCGGCCATTCTTGGCGGCCGGGGTAGATGCCAGAATCGGGTTTTCCTTGAACAAGGCCGCACGCGCCGCATCACCGGTGAGGGCGCGATCAGCAAACACCAGTACATCAGGGCTCAGACCGGCCAGCGACTCCACCGAAAACGGCTTATAGCCCGTGTGGGTCGCCAGGTTATGCCCGCCCGCCTGCTGCAACATCCAATCGGCGGCCGTGTCCTTGCCCGCAATCAGCGGCTTGCCACCGGCATGCCCGAGCAACAGCAGCACACCCGGCGCCTTCTGCGTGGCCTGGGCCTTGGCGACCCAGGCTTTCTGTTGATCCAGCCTCTGTTCATATCCAGCAAACAATTCGTTGGCCTTGGTTTCATCACCAAGCAGCTTGCCCAGGTGCTGAAGGTTGCCTTTCAAGGTCGGCAAATCCGGTTCCGCCGAGAACATCTCCACCTGCACGCCTGCGCCGCGAATCTGCGCCAGCACCGGCGGTGGGCCCATCTCTTCAGTCCCGACCAGAACCTGCGGGCGCAGGCTTAAAATCCCTTCCGCCGACAGTTGCCGTTGGTAACCAATGCTTGGCAACGCCTTGAGCGATTCTGGATGCTGGCTGGTGGTATCCACCCCCACCAGCTTTGACTCACCGCCCAGCGCCGTGACCCACTCCGATAGCGCCCCACCGGCACTGACCCAGCGTTGTGGCAGTTCAGAGGCTTGCGCCCCGTGGTTGACCAGCAGTGAGGCAACAAGCGCAATAGCGCTGGTACTCAGGCGCATAACAGGGTTTCCTTCCAGGGGCGGGGGCCACTCAAGCACTCATGGATGTGACAGATAAACCCTGTCTGGCATCGTACAGAGCACCCAACCAGCTAACGGGCGAAGCCAGCATTTGATAATTGTTTGCATTTGAACGTCAAGGCACTTAAGGATTGTTATGAAGTTTCTCTGCCCCTCAGATGCCCTCGCGCCCAACAGCAGCCGTGGTTTTGAAATAGACGGTTGCAAAGTGTTGGCCGTGCGCCGTGACGGCGCGGCCTACTTCTACCTCAACCGCTGCCCCCATCGCGGCATCCCGCTGGAATGGCAGCCCGATCAGTTCCTGGACAGCAGCGCCAGCCTGATCCAGTGCGCCACCCACGGCGCACTGTTCTTGATCGAAAGCGGCGAATGCATCGCCGGGCCATGCGCGGGCCAAAACCTTAAAGCCCTGCCCGGCCGCGAAGACGCCCAAGGCCTGTGGGTGCAACTCTAGTCGCCGATCAATACATCCAGGCGCCGGTCGATGATAATTTCCTGCGGCGTGACCCGCGCACCATAAGCCAACACCTCCACACCGGCCGCCTTGGCCTCGCGTAGTGCCGCGGCATAACCCGCATCGATTTCTACCGCCGGGCGTACAGCGTCGATCCCCGACAGGTTGACGCAATACAACTGCACCGCACGCACGCCCTCGCGCGCCAGGTGCGCCAACTCGCGCAAATGCTTGGCGCCACGTTGGGTCACCGCGTCGGGAAAGGCTGCCACCGGCGAGCCATCAAAGCCCAGTGTGACGCTCTTGACCTCCACATACGCCGCGCCCTGTGGGTACTCCAGGCGAAAATCGATACGGCTTTTTTCCTGGCCGTAAGGCACTTCGCGCTTCAAGGCGCTAAAGCCGTTGAGTTCAGTGATCACCCCGGCGCGCAACGCCTCCTCCACCAGTTGGTTGGCACGCGCTGTGTTGACGCACGCCAGCCGGCCTTGGGGGGTTTCGGCAATTTCCCAGGTGCCTGGCAACTTACGCTTGGGGTCTGTGGAGCGACTGAACCAGACCTGGCCGCCCTCCACCATGCAATTGAGCATCGAGCCGGTGTTAGGGCAGTGAATGGTCAGCAACTCGCCGGTCAGCGTTTCGATATCGGTGAGAAAGCGCTTGTAGCGGCGGATCAGCCGCCCTTCTTCGAGGGGAGGATTAAAACGCATCAGCCTTGCCAGCTCCGTAAGCCACGGGCAATGCGTTGCACCGCTTCCTGTAGCCGATCGAGGTTTTGCGTGTAAGCAAAACGCACATGGTGGCCGGCCTGATAACGACCGAAATCCAGGCCCGGCGTAAACGCCACATGTTCGGTTTCGAGGAAATGACGGCAAAACGCGAAGGCATCACCGCCGAACGTGCTGATATCGGCGTACAAGTAGAACGCGCCTTCGGGCTCTACGGCGATGCCGAAACCCAACTCGCGCAAAGCCGGCAGCAGAAAATCCCGGCGGCGCCCGAACTCGGCGCGGCGCTCTTCCAGAATGCTCAGGGTCTGCTCGGTGAAACACGCCAGCGCGGCGTACTGGGCCATGCTCGGCGCGCTGATGTAGAGGTTCTGCGCCAGCTTCTCCAGTTCGCCCACCGCCGCCGGTGGCGCCACCAGCCAGCCGAGGCGCCAGCCGGTCATGCCGAAATACTTCGAAAAACTATTTAAGACGAAGGCCTCGTCGTCGACTTCCAGCACGCTGGCGGCATCGGTGCCATAGGTGAGGCCGTGATAGATCTCGTCCACCACCAAATGGCCGTTACGCGCCTTGATGGCACTGGACAACCCCGCCAGTTCGTCGCGGATAAGAATGGTGCCGGTCGGGTTGGCCGGCGAGGCCACCAGCGCGCCAACGCTGTCTGCATTCCAGTGTTTGGCCACCAGCTCGGCGGTCAATTGGTAGCGCACGTCCGGGCCAACCGGTACCAACTGCGCCGCGCCTTCGACCAGGCGCAGGAAATGTCGGTTGCACGGGTAGCCTGGGTCCGCCAACAGCCAGTGCTTGCCCGGATCGACCAGCAGGCTGCTGGCCAGCAGCAACGCGCCAGAGCCACCGGGGGTGATCAGAATGCGCTCAGGGTCGACACTCAGGCCATAGCGCTGCTGGTAAAAACCACTGATGGCCTGGCGCAGCTCGGGCAGCCCACGGGCCGCGGTATAGCGCGTCTTACCGTTGGCCAGCGCGGCCTGGCCGGCCTGGATAATCGGCTCGGCCGTGGTGAAATCCGGCTCGCCGATTTCCAGGTGGATAACATCATGGCCGGCCGCCTGCAGTTCATTGGCTCGCGCCAGCAGCGCCATGACGTGAAAAGGTTCGATGGCGCGACTGCGCGCACTGTAGGGCTGGGCCATTAGCCTTCCTTAGACGGTGAGAACAAAATTCGGATTCTACCGAACCCGCGCGGTAAAACATGCTCTATTGCCTGCTCGGTCGTCCGTGATGAACCGAGCAAGCGCCTGCAAAACGACTAAAATCAACATTCGAGACAGGCTATACCCAGCCATGGCGGGCTATGACGGTTTGCAAGCCGGCCACGTTGGGCCTCGACAACCGGGAGTGGCGCACCCCGAATCTATCTGGTAAGTTCGCCCGCTTGCAGCCGCAGGGCCGGCAGGTGTCGGTGACGTTGCAATCCTGCGCAATGGATTAGAAGAGTGAGAGGCGGTCTATTCATGTCCACCCAAGCAAAGCAACAGCAGACTCAAGGCCTCGGCGGCTTCGAACCCTATGTGGAAAAAAAGGGCGAGGAGTACATGGGCGAGCCCATGCGCGAGCACTTCACCAAGATCCTGAACAAGTGGAAACAGGACTTGATGCAGGAGGTTGACCGTACCGTTGACCACATGAAGGACGAGGCAGCCAACTTTCCTGATCCGGCCGACCGTGCGAGCCAGGAAGAAGAGTTCGCCCTTGAACTGCGTGCGCGTGATCGAGAGCGCAAGCTGATCAAGAAGATCGACAAGACCCTGCAACTGATCAAGGACGAGGAATACGGCTGGTGCGAATCCTGCGGCGTCGAGATTGGTATTCGCCGCCTGGAAGCCCGCCCAACCGCGGACCTGTGCGTAGACTGCAAGACCTTGGCTGAAATCAAGGAAAAACAGGTCGGCAAGTAATCCTGCCGGGCTGAATGCAAAAAACGAAAAATGGGGCGTGCAAACGCTCCATTTTTGTTTCTGGCGTTCGGCTTTTTTCCAGTAGTATCCGGCCCATGACAGCCTCTACCTACATCGGGCGTTTCGCCCCTACGCCCAGCGGCCACCTGCACTTCGGTTCGCTGGTTGCCGCCCTCGCCTCCTACCTCGATGCCCGCGCCAATCACGGCCGCTGGCTGATGCGCATGGAAGACCTCGACCCACCCCGTGAAGAACCCGGCGCCCAGACCGCAATCCTGCACGCCCTGGAAAGCTATGGCTTCGAGTGGGATGGGGAACTGGTCCGACAAAGCGAGCGGCATGATGCCTACGCCAAAGTCTTGGACGACCTGTTCAACCACGGCCTGGCTTACGCCTGTACGTGCTCACGCAAACAGCTGGAGCCCTATCACGGGATCTATCCAGGCCTGTGCCGCAACCTCGGGCATGAGCAGCAAAACGCGGCGATCCGTTTGCGCGCACCGGAGCTGGAATATCACTTCACCGACCGTGTGCAAGGCGAATTCCGACAGCACCTGGGCCGTGATGTGGGCGACTTCATCATCCGCCGTCGCGATGGCTTGTACGCCTATCAACTGGCGGTAGTGCTCGACGATGCCTGGCAAGGTGTCACCGACATCGTGCGCGGTGCCGACCTGCTCGATTCCACGCCGCGCCAGTTGTACCTGCAAGAACTGCTGGGCCTGCGCCAACCGCGCTACCTGCATGTGCCGCTGATCACCCAGCCGGACGGCAACAAACTGGGTAAATCCTACCGTTCACCGCCATTGACACCTGACCAGGCCACGCCTTTGCTATTGAGGGCGTTGCGCGCCCTCGGCCAGCAACCCGGCAGCGAACTGTTGCACGCCAGCCCACGGGAACTGCTGGATTGGGGCATTGCACACTGGGATGCCAGCCGGATCCCGCGCACACTCACGCTGGCCGAAGCGCAATTGAGTTGAAGGCGCTTGCAGCTTGCCAAGCATCCGTTACCATCGCGGCAGTTTTTTAATCAGAGGCCAACATGTACATCTATCGATTGGTCCTGCTGCTGGTCGTCGGGATCTACCTGTTTTCCCCGGCCATCATGGATTGGTGGATCGACGCCACGGGCGCCTGGTACCGCCCTTATCTGCTGTGGTTGATCCTGATCGTCGTGACTTTCATCCTGCAGAGCCAAAAAGATGCCGATGAGCTTTAGCCTCACCCAGATGCTGCTGATCAGCGCCGCCTACCTGGCCGCGTTGTTCGGTGTGGCCTGGATCAGTGAGCGCGGAATGATTCCGCGGGCGATCATTCGCCATCCGTTGACCTACACCTTGTCCCTTGGCGTCTACGCCAGCGCCTGGGCATTTTATGGCACCGTGGGGCTGGCCTATCAGTATGGCTACGGCTTTCTGTCCAGTTACCTGGGCGTGTCCGGCGCGTTTCTGCTGGCGCCGGTGTTGCTGTACCCGATCCTGAAAATCACTCGCACCTATCAGCTATCGTCCTTGGCGGACTTGTTTGCCTTCCGCTTTCGCAGCACCTGGGCAGGCGCGCTGACCACGATCTTCATGCTGATCGGCGTGCTGCCGTTGCTGGCCCTGCAGATCCAGGCCGTGGCCGACTCCATCAGCATCCTCACCCGCGAGCCGGTACAGCATCGCGTCGCCCTGGCTTTCTGCGCGCTGATCACGCTGTTCACGATTTTCTTTGGCTCGCGCCATATCGCCACCCGCGAGAAGCACGAAGGCCTGGTGTTTGCGATTGCCTTCGAGTCGGTGATCAAGCTGATCGCCATCGGCGGTGTCGGCCTGTATGCGTTGTACGGCGTATTCGATGGGCCGCAACAGCTGGAGCTGTGGCTGCTGCAAAACCAGACTGCCCTCGCCGCTTTGCACACCCCGTTGCAGGAAGGCCCGTGGCGCACGTTGCTGCTGGTGTTCTTTGCCTCCGCGATCGTGATGCCGCACATGTATCACATGACGTTCACCGAGAACCTCAACCCGCGCTCGTTAGTGAGTGCAAGCTGGGGCTTGCCGCTGTTCCTGCTGCTGATGAGCCTGGCGGTGCCACTGATCCTGTGGGCCGGCCTCAAGCTCGGCGCCACTACCAACCCCGAATACTTCACCCTTGGCGTCGGTATTGCCGCCAACAGCAAATCCCTCGCATTGCTGGCTTACGTTGGCGGTTTGTCGGCAGCCAGTGGCTTGATCATCGTCACCACGCTGGCACTCTCCGGTATGGCGCTCAATCACCTGGTGCTGCCGCTGTACCAGCCGCCAGCCGAAGGCAATATCTACCGCTGGCTGAAATGGACGCGTCGCGCGCTGATCGTCGCGATCATCATGGCCGGCTTTGGTTTCTACCTGATGTTGGGTGCCGGGCAAGACCTGGCCCACCTCGGCATCGTTGCGTTCGTCGCCACCTTGCAGTTCCTGCCGGGCGTGTTGTCGGTACTGTACTGGCCGACGGCCAACCGTCGCGGGTTTATCGCCGGGCTGCTGGCTGGCATCCTGGTGTGGATTGTCACCATGCTGCTGCCGTTGGTCGGCAACCTGCAGGGCTTCTATATCCCGCTGCTGAACATGATCTACGTGCTGGACGACACCAGCTGGCACATGGCAGCGATCGCCTCCTTGGCCGCCAACGTGCTGATGTTTACCTTGATCTCGTTGTTCACCAACGCCAGCTCGGAAGAAACCAGCGCAGCCGAAGCCTGTGCGGTGGATAACGTGCGGCGCCCGCAACGTCGCGAGCTGCACGCGGCCTCACCGCAGGAATTCGCCACGCAACTGGCCAAACCCTTAGGCGCCAAAGCTGCACAAAAGGAAGTCGAGCAGGCACTGCGCGACCTTTACCTGCCGTTTGATGAGCGCCGCCCCTATGCCCTGCGCCGTTTGCGTGACCGCATCGAGGCCAACCTGTCCGGCCTGATGGGGCCGAGCGTGTCCCAGGACATGGTGGAAACCTTCTTGCCCTACAAAGCCGGCGGCGAAAACTACGTCACCGAAGACATCCATTTCATCGAGAGCCGGCTGGAGGACTACCACTCACGCCTCACCGGCCTTGCCGCCGAACTCGACGCCCTGCGCCGTTACCATCGCCAGACCCTGCAGGAACTGCCGATGGGCGTGTGTTCCCTGGCCAAGGATCAAGAGATCCTGATGTGGAACAAGGCCATGGAAGAACTCACCGGCATCGCCGCCCAGCGTGTGGTGGGCTCACGCCTGAATACCCTCGGCGAGCCCTGGAAAGAACTGTTGCAAGGTTTTATCAACCTGCCCGACGAGCACTTGCACAAACAGCACCTGGCGCTGGACGGCCAGACCCGCTGGCTCAACCTGCACAAAGCCGCGATCGACGAGCCGCTGGCACCCGGTAACAGTGGCCTGGTGCTGCTGGTGGAAGACCTGACCGAAACCCAGATGCTCGAAGACAAACTGGTGCACTCCGAGCGCCTGGCCAGCATCGGTCGCCTGGCCGCGGGTGTGGCCCACGAAATCGGCAACCCGATCACCGGTATCGCGTGCCTGGCGCAAAACCTGCGCGAAGAGCGCGAGGAAGACGCCGAAATTACCGAAATCAGCGGGCAGATCCTCGAGCAGACCAAGCGCGTGTCACGCATCGTGCAGTCGCTGATGAGCTTCGCCCACGCCGGCGCGCATCAGAACCTGGACGAAGCGGTGTGCCTGGCGGAAGTGGCGCAGGATGCCATTGGGCTGCTGGCCTTGAACCGGCGCAATTTCGAAGTACAGTTTTTTAACCTGTGCGACCCGGACCACTGGGTCGACGGCGACTCCCAACGCTTGGCGCAGGTGCTGATCAACCTGCTTTCAAACGCCCGTGACGCAACCCCTGCCGGCAGTGCGGTACGCGTCAAGAGCGAGGCTTTCGAGCACACGGTCGACCTGATCGTGGAGGATGAAGGCAGCGGTATTCCACAGAACATCATGGACCGATTGTTCGAACCTTTCTTCACCACCAAGGACCCGGGTGAAGGTACCGGTCTGGGCCTTGCACTGGTCTATTCCATCGTTGAAGAGCATTATGGACAAATCACCATCGACAGCCCGGCTGACACCGAAAGCCAACGCGGCACCCGTATTCGGGTGACCTTGCCGCGTCATGTCGAAGCGACGTCCGCTGTGAACTGAGACCGTCGAGAGAATTGAATCAATGCCGCACATTTTGATCGTCGAAGACGAAACCATTATCCGCTCTGCCTTGCGTCGCCTGCTTGAACGTAATCAGTACCAGGTCAGCGAAGCCGGCTCTGTGCAGGAAGCACAGGAGCGATTCAGCATTCCCACGTTCGACCTGATTGTCAGCGACCTGCGCCTGCCGGGCGCGCCGGGTACCGAGCTGATCAAGCTGGGCCAGGGCACGCCCGTGCTGATCATGACCAGCTACGCCAGCCTGCGCTCGGCCGTGGACTCGATGAAGATGGGCGCGGTGGATTACATCGCCAAGCCTTTCGATCACGACGAAATGCTCCAGGCCGTGGCGCGCATCCTGCGTGACCGTCAGTCGGCCGGCAGTGCGCCCGCCGAACAGCGTCCAACCGGCAAGGCCGCCGAGAAGCCGGGTGTCGATAACAGTAACGGCGAGATCGGCATCATCGGCTCCTGCCCACCCATGCAGGACCTGTACAGCAAGATCCGCAAAGTGGCGCCGACCGATTCCAATGTATTGATCCAGGGCGAGTCGGGCACCGGTAAAGAGCTGGTGGCCCGCGCCCTGCACAACCTGTCCAAGCGCGCCAAAGCGCCGATGATTTCGGTGAACTGTGCGGCGATCCCCGAATCCCTGATCGAATCCGAACTGTTCGGCCACGAGAAAGGTGCATTTACCGGTGCCAGTGCCGGGCGGGCTGGGTTGGTCGAGGCGGCGGACGGCGGCACCTTGTTCCTCGACGAAATCGGCGAACTGCCCCTGGAAGCCCAGGCGCGCTTGCTGCGCGTGTTGCAGGAAGGCGAGATCCGCCGGGTTGGCTCGGTGCAATCACAGAAGGTCGATGTGCGCCTGATCGCCGCGACCCACCGTGACCTCAAGAGCCTGGCCAAGATCGGCCAGTTCCGGGAAGACTTGTATTACCGCCTGCACGTCATCGCCCTCAAGCTGCCGGCCTTGCGCGAGCGTGGCGCCGACGTCAACGAAATCGCCAACGCGTTCCTGCTGCGCCAGAGCGCGCGCATCAACCGTACTGACCTCAAGTTTTCCGCCGACGCCGAACAGGCGATTCGGCATTACTCGTGGCCGGGTAACGTGCGCGAACTGGAGAACGCGGTCGAACGCGCGGTGATTCTGTCCGAGAGCCCGGAGATTTCTGCCGAGCTGCTGGGTATCGATATCGAGCTGAGCGACCTGGAAGACGACGACTTCATTGGCCTGGCCCCGCAACAGGGCGGTGGCAGCAATACCAGCCATGAGCCGACCGAAGATCTGTCACTGGAAGACTACTTCCAGCACTTCGTGCTTGAGCACCAAGACCATATGACCGAAACCGAGCTGGCCCGCAAGCTGGGCGTGAGCCGCAAGTGCCTGTGGGAACGCCGCCAACGCCTGGGCATTCCACGGCGCAAGACCGGGGTGGCCAGCGAAAGCTGAGGGCGCGCCCCCACAGGTAACACCCTCAGATGTGAAAAAACTGTTACCGCGACATTTTCACGTAACAGAAGCCGGGGCTTACGGTAACGAAGCCCCGGCTTTTTTTGCCCTCCAAAAAGCCAAAACCAGCTCAAACCCCTGGTTTTGCTGGGCGGCACAAAAGTTGGCACGCACCCTGCTATATGCTTAGTACAAAAACAATAACAAGCTTTGTACAAGACAATAAAAATAAGACGAATCGACTCACGCATAACAAAAACAACACGGCGGAGGCGCAGCTAACTGATTCTTTTGGAGAGGCGTTGCATTTGGGGCTTGCCCCGCAACCAGGCCGAGAACAACAAAAACTGCCCTAAGGCAGAGCCTGAACTGGTTGGATCGTAGATCAGCAACACAGCGACCAAAGCAATCCGTTTGCTCTTGGCTCCCGATTGGGAGTGTCATGAAGGTGAAGCTTCATGGCGAGGGCGATCAACAAAAACAAGAAGCCCGCAACCATAATAAAAATAGAGCACGCAACTACTTCTGGGGGAGCTTCGGCTCCCCTTGTGGTTTCCGGCATTCGACCGCTGAACAACCTTCTTTAAGCGTCTGGCGCAAGCCTTGCAGCTTGTTCCTACACCATCCCTCGACTAAATGCTAGAATCCCCGCCCATCATGCGGTCATTCTTCGTTATGGCCGAACATTCCTTCAAACAGTGCATCCCATGCTGAAGAAGTTGTTCCAGTCATTCCGTTCCCCCTTGCGTCGTACGCAACACATTCGCAGCACGCCTGAAGTGCTTAACAGCAATCAGCATTCATTGCAGCGCGCTCAATTCAGCCGTTATGCAGTGAACATCGTCGAACGTTTGCAAAACGCCGGCTACCAGGCTTATCTGGTGGGCGGTTGCGTACGTGACATGCTGCTCAATATCACGCCCAAGGATTTCGACGTCGCCACCAGCGCCACGCCGGAGCAGGTGCGTGCCGAGTTTCGCAATGCGCGAATCATCGGCCGCCGCTTCAAGTTGGTGCACATCCACTTTGGTCGCGAAATCATCGAGGTCGCGACGTTCCGCGCAGGCCATCCGCAAAACGATGATGAGGAAGACACCAATCAGTCTTCCCGCAACGAGAGCGGCCGCATCCTGCGTGACAATGTGTACGGCACCTTGGAAGAAGACGCGCAGCGCCGCGACTTCACCATCAACGCCTTGTATTACGACCCGGTCAGCGAGCGCATTCTCGATTACGCCAATGGCGTACACGATATTCGCAACAACCTGATCCGCCTGATTGGCGACCCGACGCAGCGTTACCAGGAAGACCCGGTACGCATGCTGCGCGCCGTGCGGTTTGCCGCCAAGCTGAACTTCGGCATCGAGAAACACACCGCCGCGCCGATTCGCGAACTGGCGCCGATGCTGCGGGAAATCCCTTCGGCACGCCTGTTCGAAGAAGTGCTCAAGTTGTTCCTCTCGGGTTATGCCGCCGACACCTTCGAAATGCTCGTCGACCTGCAACTGTTCGACCCGTTGTTCCCGGCCAGCGCCGAGGCACTGGAACACAACCCGACGTACACCCACACGCTGATCAGCGAAGCGTTGGTCAACACCGACCTGCGCATCAAGCAGAATAAACCGGTAACGCCGGCGTTCCTGTTTGCCGCCCTGCTGTGGCCGGCCCTGCCCAAGCGCGTATTGCGCCTGCAGGACCGTGGCATGCCGCCGATCCCGGCCATGCAGGAAGCTGCCCACGAGCTGATCGCCGAACAGTGCCAGCGCATCGCCATTCCAAAACGTTTCACCATGCCGATCCGCGAGATCTGGGACATGCAGGAGCGCCTGCCGCGCCGCAGCGGCAAACGCGCCGACCTGTTGCTGGACAACCCGCGCTTCCGTGCCGGCTACGACTTCCTGCTGCTACGTGAAAGCGCCGGCGAGCAGACCGACGGCCTGGGCGAATGGTGGACCGATTACCAGGACGCCAATGACAGCCAGCGCCGCGACATGATTCGCGACCTCGGCAGCAAAGGCGATGGCGAAGGCACTGGCCCGAAAAAACGTCGTCGCAGCGGCACTAAGCGCAAGCGCAGCGCGGCCGATGCCTCGGGCGCTGCGGGCGAATAAACGTGGAACGCATCTACATCGGCATGGGCAGCAACCTGGCTGCCCCGGACCAGCAATTGCGCAGCGCTGTCGAAGCCCTGGCGCAATTGCCCGGCACGGCCCTCGTTGGCGTGTCGGCGTTCTATCAAAGTGACTCCCTGCTCCCGGGCCAGCCGCGCTACACCAATGCGGTCGCCGCCCTGGACAGTGATCTTGCGCCACTGGATCTGCTCGATGCGCTGCAAGCCATCGAAAACGACCAAGGCCGCGAGCGCCTGGAACGCTGGGGGCCACGCACCCTGGACCTGGATATCCTGCTGTTTGGCGAGCGACTGATCGATGAGCCGCGCCTCAAGGTGCCGCACTATCAGATGCATCTGCGCGCCTTTGTGCTGTACCCATTGGCAGAGCTGATACCCGCCGACCTGCAACTGCCCAATGGCCAAACACTCGGAGAGCTGCTGGCAGCCTGCCCGTTTGTCGGCCTGGAACGCCTGCCCCAAGACTGACCCGGTCAATGTGGGAGCTGGCTTGCCTGCGATGCGGGCAACTCGGTACACCCGCTATTGCGCGGCGATGCCATCGCAGGCAAGCCAGCTCCCACCCGTAACAGCGGTAACACCCCACTCGTAACAATGCGGTAACACATCCAATTGACTTCCCGTGTCCTCATCACGACTATAGGCGTCCCGCTGCCGCCAACGCGGCGCTGAAGGGCGCAATCCAGGCCTTATAAGCACTGCTCTCAAGACAGTGCGCCTGTATACACAAAGACTCACGCGCGTTACTCGCTGTTTCCAAGCGCCTGAACGAGGACCCTTTCCATGCCAGACATTACCCTGACCACCTTGCAGAGCCTCAAGCTCAAAGGTGAAAAAATCACCATGCTGACCTGCTATGACGCCACCTTCGCCCACGCCAGCTGCGAAGCCGGGGTTGAAGTGCTGCTGATTGGCGACTCACTGGGCATGGTTCTTCAAGGGAATGACAGCACCCTGCCGGTCACCACTGACGAACTCGCGTACCACACGGCCAGCGTCAAACGCGGTAACAACGGCGCCTTCATCATCGCTGACCTGCCGTTCATGGGTTACGCCACCCTTGAACAAACCTTCCAGAACGCCGGCAAGCTGATGCAAGCCGGTGCCCACATGATCAAAGTCGAAGGCGCGGTATGGCTGGCGGAGTCGATCCGGCTGCTGGCTGAGCGCGGCGTTCCGGTGTGCGTGCACATGGGCCTGACACCGCAGTCGGTGAATATCTTCGGCGGCTACAAGGTGCAAGGTCGCAACGAAGCCCAGGCGCGCCAGATGCGTGCGGATGCGATTGCCCTGGAACAAGCCGGCGCCGCGATGATCCTGCTCGAATGCGTGCCCAGCGAACTGGCGGCAGAAATTACCCAAGCGGTCAAAGTGCCGGTGATCGGCATTGGCGCAGGTTCAGCCACCGACGGCCAGGTGCTGGTGGTACACGACATGCTCGGCCTGTCGCTGACCGGCCGTGCGCCAAAATTCGTAAAAAACTTCATGGCCGGCCAAGACAGCATCCAGGCAGCCCTGGCCGCCTACGTGCGTGAAGTCAAAGCCGTGACCTTCCCAGCCGACGAACACGGGTTCTCTGCATGAACACCGTTAAAACCGTAAGAGAACTGCGCGCCGCCGTCGCCCACGCGCGCAGTGCCGGCAAGCGCATTGGCTTTGTGCCCACCATGGGCAACCTGCACAGCGGCCACGCCACCCTGGTGACCAAGGCCGCACAGCAATCGGACTTTGTGGTGGCGAGCATTTTCGTCAACCCGCTGCAGTTCGGCGCCGGCGAAGACCTGGACAAGTACCCGCGCACGCTGGCCGCCGACCAGGAAAAGCTGCTGCAAGCCGGTTGCAACCTGTTGTTTGCGCCCACCGTCGAGGAAATGTACCCCGGCGGCATGACCGGCCAGACCCGCGTGAGTGTCCCGCAACTGTCCGAAGGCCTGTGCGGCGCCAGCCGGCCCGGGCACTTCGAAGGTGTCGCCACGGTGGTGAGCAAGCTGTTCAACATGGTCCAGCCGGACATGGCAGTGTTTGGCCAGAAGGACTACCAGCAACTGGCGGTCATCCGCGCCATGGTGCATGACCTGAACATGCCCATCCAGATCATCGGCGAGCCTACCGTGCGTGCCGCCGACGGCCTGGCGCTGTCATCTCGCAACGGTTACCTCACCGAAGAACAGCGCGCGATTGCGCCGGTCCTCTACCGCAGCCTCAGCCAGATTGCGGCGGCTATAAAGGGCGGCGAGCAGGATTTCGCCAAGCTGCGTGCCGAACAGATCGCGCAGATTGAAGCGGCCGGGCTGCGCATGGACTACCTGGAGGTGCGCCAAGGCGTGCACCTGCGTGCGGCCACGCCTGAGGATCGGGATATCGTCATCCTCGTGGCGGCCTACCTGGGTGCCACACGCCTGATCGACAACCTGCATTTGACCCTCAACTGACCCCGCCAGGCACTTCGCCTGTTGCCCTGATCGCTGCGCCGGTATAAAAAAGTACCGGCGACAGCGCAGACAAAGCCAAGACATATCGACACGCTAGGTTTAATGTAATCGCCCTGCGCCATTGTTGGCGCTGACCGGACTCAAACGCCTGATGAAAGACTCAACGTTCCGGATTTAGAAGTGTCCTAAAGGCAAGTCCCCGTAATAAAAGGAAACCCGCAGCGATGGCGTACTACCGCACTCCTCATGACGTTACCGCTCTGCCCGCTTGGCAAGCGCTCAATCAACATCGCCAAGCCATGCAGGATTTCAGCATGCGCGACGCGTTCAATGCCGATCCCCAGCGCTTTTCCCAGTTCACCTTGAGCAGCTGCGGGCTTTTCCTCGATTACTCGAAAAACCTGATCACCGCCGAAACCCGCGCCTTGCTCGTGAACCTGGCCAATGAAGTCGGCCTGAAAGACGCGATCAACGCGCTGTACGCAGGCGAACCGGTCAACTCTTCCGAAGGCCGCCCCGCCCTGCACACCGCGCTGCGCCGCCCAGTGGGCGACAAGCTGTCGGTCAACGGCGTGAACATCATGCCGGACGTGCACAAGGTGCTGAACCAGATCACTGACCTGGTCGGCCGCATCCACGACGGCCTGTGGCGTGGTTACACCGAGAAGCCGATCACTGACGTGGTGAATATCGGCATCGGTGGCTCGTTCCTCGGCCCGGAGCTGGTCTCCGAGGCATTGCTGTCTTACGCCCACAAAGGCGTGCGCTGCCACTACCTGGCAAACATCGACGGCAGCGAGTTCCACGAGCTGACCCAGAAGCTGCGCGCCGAGACCACGCTGTTTATCGTCTCGTCCAAATCCTTCAACACCCTCGAAACCCTGAAAAACGCCCAGGCCGCCCGCGCCTGGTACCTGGCCCAGGGTGGCTCGGAAGCCGAGCTGTACCGTCACTTCATCGCCGTATCGAGCAACAACGCGGCGGCCGTGGCGTTCGGTATTCGTGAAGAGAACATCTTCCCGATGTGGGACTGGGTCGGCGGCCGTTACTCGCTGTGGTCGGCCATTGGCTTGCCAATCGCTCTGGCTATCGGCATGTCCAACTTCAAAGAGCTGTTGTCCGGTGCCTACACCATGGACCAGCACTTCCAGAACGCCTCGTTCGAGCAAAACATGCCGGTGCTGCTGGGCCTGCTGGGCGTGTGGTACGGCAACTTCTGGGGTGCGCAGAGCCACGCGATCCTGCCGTACGACCACTACCTGCGTAACATCACCAAGCATTTGCAACAGCTGGACATGGAGTCCAACGGCAAAAGCGTGCGCCAGGACGGCACGCCGGTGTCGACCGATACGGGCCCGGTGATCTGGGGCGGCGTCGGCTGCAACGGTCAGCATGCTTACCACCAGTTGCTGCACCAGGGGACCCAACTGATCCCGGCCGACTTCATTGTGCCGATCGTCAGCTTCAACCCGGTGTCCGACCACCACCAGTGGCTGTACGCCAACTGCCTGTCCCAGAGCCAGGCACTGATGCTCGGCAAGACCCGCAGCGAAGCCGAGGCAGAGTTGCGCGAAAAAGGCCTGCCGGAAGCCGAAGTGCAGAAGCTGGCGCCCCACAAGGTGATCCCGGGCAACCGTCCGAGCAACACCATCGTGGTCGAGCGCATCAGCCCACGTCGCTTGGGCGCACTGGTCGCCATGTATGAACACAAAGTGTTTGTACAAAGCGTGGTTTGGGGCATCAACGCCTTCGACCAATGGGGCGTGGAGTTGGGCAAGGAGCTGGGCAAAGGCGTCTATAACCGCCTCACCGGCGCCGAAGAAACCCTGGCCGACGATGCGTCGACCCAAGGCCTGATCAACTACTTCCGCGGTCGTCACCGCGGCTGAGGCCGGTACACCAAGGCCAACGTCCGTTTGGACGTTGGCCTTGAACCCTCTCCCCACAGCGTGCATCTTTATGCCTTGTCGCCAAAACAAGAATAAGGACCGCTCATGTTCGATATCAGCACATACCCCAACGCCGATGCCGTCCGCCAGGTCGCGCAGCTCAGTCAAGACGAGTACCAGCGCCTCTATCGCCAATCCATTGAGCAACCCGATACTTTCTGGGCTGAACAGGCCAAGGGCTTTCTCGACTGGATCAAACCCTGGCACACCGTGCAGCACTCGGACATTACTACCGGCGCTGCCCAGTGGTTTGCCGGCGGCCAACTGAACGTCAGCTACAACTGCATCGACCGTCACCTGGCGCAACGCGCCGACCAGCCAGCCTTTATCTGGGAAGGCGACGATCCTGCAAAGTCCGCCAAAATCTCCTACCGCCAACTCCACCAAAACGTCAGCCGCCTGGCCAATGTGCTGAAAAGCCGTGGGGTAAAAAAAGGCGACCGGGTGTGTATCTACATGCCAATGATCCCGGAAGCCGCCTACGCCATGCTGGCTTGCACGCGGATTGGCGCAGTGCACTCGGTGGTGTTCGGCGGCTTCTCTCCAGACGCCCTGCGCGACCGCATCCTCGATGCCGACTGCCGCACCGTGATCACCGCCGATGAAGGCGTGCGCGGCGGCAAGCCGGTGGCGCTGAAAAAGAATGTCGACAAAGCCCTGGCCAGTTGCCCGAACGTCAGCACGGTGCTGGTGGTGGAGCGCACCGGTGCGGAGCTTGACTGGGTAGCAGGCCGCGACCTCAAGTATCAAGCCGCCCTGGACGCCGCCAGCGCTGATTGCCCGCCCGAGCCGATGGACGCCGAAGACCCGCTGTTTATCCTTTACACCTCCGGCAGCACCGGCAAACCCAAGGGCGTGCTGCACACCACCGGCGGCTACCTGCTGCAAGCGGCGATGACCTTCAAGTACGTGCTCGACTACCGTGATGGCGAAGTGTTCTGGTGTACCGCCGACGTGGGTTGGGTCACCGGCCACAGCTATATCGTGTATGGGCCGCTGGCCAATGGTGCGACGTCACTGATGTTCGAAGGTGTGCCGAGCTACCCGGACAGCTCGCGCTTCTGGCAGGTCATCGATAAACACCACGTGAATATCTTCTACACCGCGCCCACCGCACTGCGTGCGCTGATGCGTGAGGGCCACGGGCCGCTGGAGAACACCTCGCGCGCCAGCCTGCGCCTGCTGGGCAGCGTCGGTGAGCCAATCAACCCCGAAGCCTGGGATTGGTACTTCAACGCCGTGGGCGAGCAACGCTGCCCGATTGTCGACACCTGGTGGCAGACCGAAACCGGCGGCATCATGCTCAGCCCGCTGGTCAGCGCCCAACGGATCAAACCCGGTTGCGCCACCCAACCGATGTTTGGCGTGCAACCCGTGCTGCTGGATGAACACGGCAAGGAGTTCAGCGGCGCCGGCAGTGGCGTGCTGGCTATCAAGGCCAGTTGGCCGGGGCAGATCCGCAGCGTCTACGGCGACCCCCAGCGCATGCTCGACACCTATTTCAAACCCTACCCCGGCTACTACTTCACCGGCGACGGTGCGCGCCGCGATGAGGATGGCGACTACTGGATCACCGGCCGCATCGATGACGTGATCAACGTGTCCGGCCACCGCATCGGCACTGCCGAGGTGGAAAGCGCGCTGGTGCTGCATGACCAGGTGGCCGAAGCCGCTGTGGTCGGTTACCCCCACGACGTCAAAGGCCAGGGCATCTATGCCTTTGTCACCCCCATGAACGGCGTCGAGCCCAGCGATGAGCTGAAAAAGCACCTGCTCGAGCTGGTCAGCAAGGAAATCGGCAGCTTTGCCAAGCCGGAACTGATCCAATGGGCGCCGGCCTTGCCGAAAACCCGCTCGGGCAAGATCATGCGGCGTATTTTGCGCAAGATCGCCTGCAACGAACTCGACAGCCTCGGCGACACCTCGACCCTCGCCGACCCGAGCGTGGTAGACGGCTTGATCGACAAACGCTTGAACCGATAGGAGCCACCCAGAGTCGCCATGGAATTTATCCGCAGCCGTATCGAAACCCAGCTGATGAGCCTCACCGGCTTGTCACTGGGTCAGTTGGACCTGGAAAATCCCAAGGGCGACCCGGGCCTGTTCGGGCCGGACTCTGTGAGCTGGCAGGTGCATGGCGACTTCAGCAGCATGCTGATCGGCGGTATCAGCGCGTTGATGTTGCAAGCCTTGCACCCGCTGGCTCTGGCCGGCGTGTGGGACCATTCCAACTTTCGCCAGGACATGCTCGGGCGCTTGCGCCGCACCTCGCAGTTTATTTCCGGCACCACGTTCGGCTCACGCCAGGACGCCGAATGGCTGATTGAAAAGGTGCGCACCATCCACCTGCAAGTGGTCGGGCATGCACCGGATGGGCGAGCCTATGCGGCCAGCGACCCGGAGCTGCTGACGTGGGTACACGTGGCGGAGGTCAGCAATTTTCTGGCGGCGCACCTGCGTTATCGCAACCCGCATCTGTCGGGTCGTGATCAGGACCGCTACTACAGTGAAATAGCCTTGGTGGCCGAGCGATTGGGCGCACGCCACGTTCCGCGTTCACGGCAGGAAATTTCCGATTATCTGGCGCGCATTCGTCCACAACTGCTGTGCGACGATCGCAGCCGCGAAGTGCTGCGCCTGCTGGTTAATGCGCCCGCGCCCAGCACCTTGGCCAAGCCCTTTGGCAGCTTGATGATGCAGGCCGGTATCGATCTGCTGCCGGATTGGGCCAGTGCCATGCTTGAGCAACACCAGAGCCCGCTGCAACGCCAAATGATCCGCGCCGGGGTCAAGCGCAGCGCGCCCTTGCTGCGTTGGGCCATGCGCAATGGTTCGGTGCAACGCGCCCAGCGGCGGATGGGGTTGATGTAGCCTGGCGCCTATAACTGTTAAACTTCGCGCCCTCTTTTACCCGCAAGGCGCGCTCCATGACTCCCTTGAATCAGGCGCTGCGCGCCGCTCTCAACCATCGCCAAGACCTGATCAACGAGCTGCACGCCCAAGGCACCGACTGCTACCGGTTGTTCCATGGCAGCCAGGAAGGCGCCGGCGGCTTGACCATTGACCGTTACGGTCCGCAATTGCTGGTGCAAACCTTCCACCAGTCACTGCAAACCGAGGCGCTGCTGGACCTGTATCAACAGATCAACCAGTTCATGGGCCTGGAACTGCAGCTGGTGTACAACGACCGCTCCCGTGGCAACTCGCGCATCGACCGTGAAGACACGGTGTACCGCGCCGAGCCTGCGGCGTTGGAAGATCAGGTAGGACACGAATGGGGCCTCAACTACCGTGTACGCGGGCGCCATGCCGGGCAAGACCCACTGCTGTTCCTGGACCTGCGCAACACCCGTGGCTGGGTCAAGGACCACAGCGCCGGCAAAAGCGTGCTGAACCTCTTCGCCTACACCTGTGGCGTAGGCTTGAGCGCCGCAGCCGGGGGCGCGCGTGAGGTGTGCAACCTGGACTTCGCCGAAGGCAACCTGGCGGTGGGGCGCGAAAACGGTCTGCTCAACCCGCAATTGCCAACCATGGATTTCGTGCAGTCCGACTACTTCCCGGCGATTCGCCAACTGGCCGGCTTGCCGATCACCCAACGGCGCGGGCAGAAGCTGCCCAGCTATCCACGCCTGGAGCAGCGCCAGTTCGACCTGGTGCTGCTCGATCCACCCGCGTGGGCCAAGAGTGCTTTCGGCACCGTCGACCTGCTGCGCGACTATCAGAGCCTGCTCAAGCCCGCACTGCTGGCCACCGCCGACAATGGCGTGTTGATCTGCTGCAACAACCTGGCAAAAGTCAGCATGGATGACTGGCGTGAACAGGTACTGCGATGCGCCGAAAAAGCCGGCCGCCCGGTACGCGAGTGGCAAATCATGACGCCGGGTGCGGACTTCCCTTCGCAAGATCAACAGCCACCGTTGAAGACCTTGATCCTGCAGTTGTAGTACTTTTCCCAAGGAGCCCAGTACTTCGGAACCGAAAACCCGTGCCATACTCCAAGGCACTCTCGTTCTACATAGATGGCGTCACTCATGCCCAAAGGATTGATCCGCGCCGCTGGCGCCTTGTTGACCGCCCTGGCTCTGTACAGCTTGCTGGGTTTTCTGATTTTGCCGGGCATTGCCCTTCGCATTGCCAACCAACAACTGGCCAATTACGCCACGGTGCCGGCCCGCATTGAGCGCATCGAGCTCAACCCGTTCAGCCTGGAGCTGACGCTGTGGGGCTTGAAGATCGGCGAACCGGGCAAGGAACAAGTCGGTTTCGAGCGCCTGTACGCCAACTTGCAGATCGACAGTCTCTGGACGCGCGCGCTGCACCTGGCCGACGTACAACTGGACCAGCCGAAGACCGAAGTGCTGTTCGACAAAACCGGCCAGTTGAACCTGGCGCAGCTGTTCAAGCTGCCGCCGAGTGAGCCGACCCCGGCCGACCCGAATGCCAAGCCGTTCCCGCTGCGTATCGACAGCATCAAGCTGGCCGGCGGCTACGTGTACTTTCGCGACCTGCGCCCCAGCGAGCCGATTGAATTCCTCTACGACAAACTCGACTTCGAACTGAAAAACCTCAGCACCTTGCCCGAAGACAACGCCGACATGACCCTGGTGGCGGCCGGCCCTGAAGGCGGGCAGATCGACTGGAAAGGCAATTTCAGCCTGGTGCCGATCACGTCCGAAGGCACCCTGAAAGTCACCGATGGCAAGATGAAAGCCTGGTGGCCGTATGTACGAGACGCCCTGCCGCTGGTGCTTGAAGACGGCGTGCTGAACTTCAGCACCGAGTATAAATTCAGCCTGGCCAAAGAAACCGAACTGAACCTGACCAACACCGCCGCGAGCATCGCGCCCTTTGCGATCAAGGCGCCGGATGGCCGGCCACTGGTACGCCTGGAACGCCTGGACGTCAGCGAAACCACGGTGGACCTGGCCAAACAGCAAGTAGTGGTCGGCAAGATCCGCAGCAACAAGCTGGAAACCTGGGCCGCCCGCGAAGCCGATGGGCAACTTGACTGGCAGAAACTGTTCGCCAGCCAACCGAGCAAACCGGCCAAGGAACTCAAGCCTGCCAGCGCGCCTGCAACCGCCGATACGCCAAACGCCGCACCTGCCGCACCGAGCAAACCCTGGCAAGTGCTGCTCAAGGACGTGCAACTGCGTAACTATCAAGTGCACCTGGCGGACCGTGCTGCCAAACCGGCAGTCGCATTGGAGCTAGGCCCGCTGAATGTCGACGTGCAGAACTTCGACAGCCTCAACAAGAGCCCCTTTACCCTGAAGGTCGACTCCGGCCTGGGCAAGCAAGGCAAAATCAGCGCAACCGGCGAAGTCAACCTCAACCCGGTCAGCGCCAAGTTGAAAGTAAACACCCAGGACATCGACCTGCGGGTCGCGCAATCCTATATCAGCCCGTTTATCCGCCTCGAACTGCGCAGCGGCATGTTGGGCAGCAACCTGGATGTGAACCTTAAAAGCACCGAGCCCTTAGCGCTGCAGGTCACCGGACGCGCTCAGGTCGACCAGTTGCACACCCTGGACACCCTCAAGACCCGCGACTTTCTCAAGTGGCAGCGCCTTGTACTCGAAGGCGTCAACTACCAGCACGGTGACAGCCTGTCGATCGACAAGGTCAACCTGCTGCAGCCGTATGCGCGCTTTATGATCAACGATGACCGCACCACCAATATCGATGACTTGCTGATCCCGCAACCGGCTGACAGTGGCGCCAAGTCGGCAGCCAAGCCGGCGGCGAGCAAAGACAAGCCTTTGGGTATTCATATTGGGCAGATTGCGATCAACGACGGCTCGGCCAACTTCGCCGACTTCAGCCTTACGCCCAACTTCGCCACGGCTATCCAGCAACTCAACGGGCAGATTGGCACTATCGACAGTCGCCAGGCCAAGCCAGCCAGCGTCGACATCAAGGGTAAGGTGGATCGCTACGCGCCGGTGACGATCAAGGGCAGCGTCAACCCGTTTGACCCGATGGCGGCGCTGGACATCGCCACCAGCTTCAAGCGCGTCGAACTGACCACCTTGACCCCATATTCCGGCAAGTTCGCGGGTTTCCGCATTCGCAAGGGCCGGCTCAACCTCGATTTGCACTACGTGATCACCAAAGGCCAACTGAAGGCTGAAAACAAAGTGGTGGTTGAGCAATTGCAACTGGGTGAGAAGGTCGACAGTGCCGATGCCGTCGATTTGCCGATTCGCCTAGCCATTGCGCTGCTCAAGGACACTGACGGCAAGATCTCCATCGAACTGCCAGTAACCGGCGACTTGAATAACCCGCAGTTCAGCGTCATGCCGATTGTGTGGCAGACCCTGCGCAACCTGGTGGTGCGCGCAGCCACGGCGCCGTTCAAGTTTATCGGCGGGCTGGTCAGCGGTGGCGGCTCGGAAGACCTGGGTAACGTGTCGTTTGCCGCAGGCTCCAGCGAACTGAACAAAGAGGCCGAGGGTGCCCTGAACACCTTGGCCAAGGCACTGAAAGAGCGCCCTGCCCTGCGCCTTGAGATTGAAGGCACGGCGGCGGCCAGCAGCGATGGGCCTTTCATCGCCGCAGATCGCCTGGAGCGTGAATACCAGTACAACTACTACAAAATCCTCCAGCGTCGCGGCGACAAAGTGCCAGCCCAGGCTTCCTTGCTGGTTGTGCCGGAGAAGGAAAAAGCGCCCTTGCTGGAAGGCATCTACCGCACCCGCCTCAAGCAACAACCGCCGGCTGAATGGAAAGACCTGAGCAGCGATGATCGCACCGCGAAGCTGCGTGATGGCTTGATCAAGTTCTGGGGCGCCAGTGACGTCTTGCTGCGTCAATTGGGGCAGGACCGTGCCAGCACTATCAAGGACTACCTGGTGGACAAAGGCCAGCTGGAAGATGACCGGGTGTACTTCATTGACGCGAGCCTTGGGCAAGCGGAGAAAGATGGCAGAGTGGTAACGCCGATGCATCTGGATGCTGAGTAACATTCAACTAAAACAGATCTAAATGTGGGAGCGGGCTTGTGTGGGAGCTGGCTTGCCTGCGATGCAAACACCTCGGTTGTTCAGTTAAACCCGGGTGATGCTATCGCAGGCAAGCCAGCTCCCACAGTTGATCTTCATTTGTCCTGCGAATCTTTCCGACCCCTGAATAGAACAGGCCCCGACACAAGTGCCGGGGCCTGTAATGACCACATCCGTGTGGTCGGTCGCATGAACTCCAGAGGTGCATCGGGTGGATATCTAACTCACCCTAAGCCGCCGCCGTCTAGCTCAGACGATGCGTGTAGCGTTACTGAACGGTCAGACCATCAGCCGATACAGATTTAACGCCTTTGATTTTCTTGGTGATCGCAACTGCGGTGTCTTTCTGAGCCTGGGTCACAGCAGCAGTCGACGACAGGGACACTACACCGTGGTTGGTTTCGACTTTGATGTCGGTACCAGGAATGCCTTTCTCGGTGACCAGATCGGATTTCACTTTAGTGGTGATCCAGGTGTCCGAAGTGCTGGTCTTGGCTTTGTCGACGTTGTCGGCTTTAGCTACGCCACCAGCCAGCAGGCCATCAGCGGAAACAGCTTTAACACCTTTGATTTTCTTGGTGATTGCTACAGCAGTGGCTTTCTGCGAGTCAGAGACTGCTACTGTCGAGGACAGGGAAACCACACCTTTGTTGGTTTCAACCTTGATGTCCGAACCAGGAATGCCTTTCTCGGTCAGCAGATCAGCTTTTACTTTGGTGGTGATCCAAGTGTCCGAAGTGGACTCTTTAGCCTTGGTCATTTCACCGGCCGCCAGGGTCATTGGGGCTTGGGAAGTCTGAGCAAAGGCTACGTTAGCACCCATGGCCAGAGTCAGAGCGGTAGCAGTAGCGAGAGCGAACTTCTTCATACGAGTAACTCCTGTTTTATTAATAGTCTGCAGCGTGTAAACCTTGATGCTGCAGCGTTAACAGGGTTATTGCAGGCAGTGTGCCAAGTCGGCAATACGAATAAAATCCTTTATAAACAACAACTTATAAAAGCAGGTGATTTTCGAAATCGTGCATCTTGCATGAAGTCCATCGTGCCTGCATGCAAGTTGCGGCTTTTGGAATTTACTAAGCGACTGATTTCCCGGTACTTTCCTACGGGCATAAAAAAAGGACTCCGAAGAGTCCCTTTTTCAGCGTAGAGCCTGCGGGTAATTAAACGCCCGAAGCCTTGGCTGCTGCTACGTCCTTGATGGACAGCTTGATACGGCCGCGGTTGTCCACGTCCAGTACCAGCACTTCCACTTCCTGGCCTTCTTTGAGAATGTCGGTCACTTTCTCAACACGAGCGTCGCTCAGCATGGAGATGTGCACCAGACCGTCTTTGCCCGGCAGAATGTTGACGAATGCGCCGAAGTCGACGATGCGCTCAACCTTACCCACGTAGATCTTGCCGATCTCGGCTTCAGCGGTGATGCCCAGAACGCGCTGACGTGCAGCTTCAGCCGCTTCCTTGGTTTCGCCGAAGATCTTGATCGAACCGTCGTCTTCGATGTCGATCGAAGCCTTGGTTTCTTCACAGATCGCACGGATAGTCGCGCCGCCTTTACCGATAACATCACGGATTTTGTCGGTGTCGATTTTCATCGCGATCATGGTCGGAGCATTTTCCGACAGTTCGGTGCGGGACTGACCAATGATCTGGTTCATCTGACCGAGGATGTTCAGGCGCGCTTCCAGGGCTTGGCCCAGAGCGATTTCCATGATTTCTTCGGTGATGCCCTTGATCTTGATGTCCATCTGCAGCGCGGTAACACCTTTAGCGGTACCGGCTACTTTGAAGTCCATGTCGCCCAGGTGGTCTTCGTCGCCCAGGATGTCGGTCAGGATGGCGAACTTCTCGCCTTCTTTAACCAGGCCCATGGCGATACCGGCAACCGGTGCCTTCATCGGTACACCAGCGTCCATCAGTGCCAGGGAAGCACCGCAAACGGAAGCCATGGAGCTGGAACCGTTGGACTCAGTGATTTCCGACACAACACGGATGGTGTACGGGAACACGTCGGCAGCCGGCAGCATCGCGGAGATCGAACGACGAGCCAGACGGCCGTGACCGATTTCGCGACGACCAGCGCCACCCATGCGACCACACTCGCCCACCGAGAACGGAGGGAAGTTGTAGTGCAGCATGAACGGGTCTTTTTTCTCGCCTTCCAGGGTGTCCAGCAGTTGTGCGTCACGGGCAGTACCCAGTGTTGCAACGACCAGAGCCTGGGTTTCGCCACGGGTGAACAGCGCCGAACCGTGAGTCTTCGGCAGAACGCCGACTTCGATGTTCAGTGGGCGCACGGTGCGAGTGTCGCGACCGTCGATACGCGGCTTGCCGTTAACGATGTTTTCGCGAACGGTGCGGTATTCGATTTCGCCGAAGGCCGCTTTGACTTCGCTGGAAGAAGGCTGGCCTTCTTCACCGGACAGCTTGGCTACAACCTGATCCTTCAGCTCGCCCAGGCGCGCGTAACGGTCGGCCTTGACGGTGATGGTGTAGGCGTCGGAGATGGCAGCACCGAACTCGGAGCGGATAGCGCCCAGCAGTTCAGTCGCTTCAGCTTGTGGAGCCCAGGCCCATGTTGGCTTGGCAGCTTCGGCAGCCAGTTCTTTAACGGCCTTGATCACGCACTGGAACTCGTCGTGAGCAAACAGTACGGCGCCCAGCATCTGGTCTTCGGTCAGCTCTTTGGCTTCCGATTCAACCATCAATACGGCTTCAGAAGTACCGGCAACGACCATGTCCAGGCTCGACGCTTTCTGCTGCTCGTAAGTCGGGTTCAGCAGGTAGCCGGTGCTTTCGTGGAAGGCAACGCGCGCAGCGCCGATCGGGCCATCGAAAGGAATGCCGGAGATAGCCAGGGCAGCCGAGGTACCGATCATCGCAGCGATGTCCGGATCGGTCTTCTTGCTGGTGGAAACGACGGTGCAGACAACCTGCACTTCGTTCATGAAGCCTTCTGGGAACAGCGGACGGATCGGACGGTCGATCAGTCGGGAAGTCAGGGTTTCTTTCTCGGAAGGACGGCCTTCACGCTTGAAGAAACCACCAGGGATCTTACCGGCAGCGTAAGTCTTTTCCTGGTAGTGAACGGAAAGAGGGAAGAAGCCTTTGCTCGGGTCAGCGGTCTTGGCGCCAACAACGGTCACCAATACGGTAACGTCGTCGTCAACGGTAACCAGCACTGCGCCGGAGGCTTGACGGGCGATACGGCCTGTCTCGAGGGTAACGGTCGACTGACCGAACTGGAATTTTTTGATAACCGGGTTCACGGTGTCCTACCTTCTTTGTGGCTCTTGGGGGAACTTGTCTTCTTGCGAAATTCTTGGGCAATGCCGGGAATCGGCCCGACGCTCGTCCAGGGTAAAACGTGTATCCAGATAAAACTTGAGGCTGGGAGCCTGCCATGGGCCAGCGGGAATCCCACTGACACACGGCAGACAACCAACCTCTAGCGCAATCGCTTATTAGCGACGCAGACCCAGGCGACCGATCAGACCCTGATAACGAGCCAGGTCCTTGCCTTTCAGGTAGTCCAGCAGCTTACGGCGCTGGTTTACCATGCGGATCAGACCACGACGGGAGTGGTGATCTTTACCGTTGGCCTTGAAGTGACCTTGCAGCTTGTTGATGTTGTGGGTCAGCAGTGCAACTTGCACTTCTGGCGAACCAGTGTCACCAACAGCTTGCTGATAGTCAGCAACGATTTGTGCTTTTTCTTGAACGTCGAGAGCCATGAGGCAATCCTTTTTTCAGGAAACCACCCAAAGGGCAATTTCAACAGGCCAGGGACAAATCCCTGTATCTAAAAATGAGTGTTGACCGTGCCTGTTAACAGCCACACTCGTTCGGTCATTCTGACCGAATCAGTCTACGCGGCGCGATGCGCCCGTCTTCGCTCACTTCACCGATACCGATAAAGCGACCGTTATGATCCTGTACCCGCACCATACCGAACTTTGGAGCGTCCGGGGCACGTACCGGTTGGCCGTTGAGCCAGTAGAACGCGCTGTGCTCCGAGAAGTGCAGCAATGGCCAATCCAGCAAACCGCTGTCCGATGGCATCAGGAAGCGATCAACTGCTTCATTGCCGCCTTCGGCGTGTACCGCTTCCAACTCTTCCAGCGTGACCGTCTGGGCCAGGGTGAAAGGTCCGGCTTGAGTACGTCGCAACTCTGCAACGTATGCACCACAGCCCAGTTGCTCACCGATATCCTCCACCAGGGTACGAATATAGGTGCCTTTGCTGCAGTCCACCGACAATCGTGCGGTGTCGCCTTCACTGGCGAGCAATTCAAGCCGCGCAATAGTAACAGAACGCGGTTCGCGCTCCACTACTTCGCCCGCACGTGCCAGCTTGTAAAGAGGCTGGCCATCACGCTTGAGCGCCGAGTACATCGGCGGTATCTGACTGATTTGCCCACGAAAAGCGGGTAAAACGGCCTCGATATCAGCACGACCAACGGTCACGTCGCGAACCTGCAGAACATCACCTTCGGCATCGGCCGTGGTGGTGGTCTTGCCCAGTTGCATGAGGGTTTCGTAACCCTTGTCGGAATCGAGCAGGTATTGCGAGAACTTGGTGGCCTCGCCAAAGCACAACGGCAGCACGCCGGTGGCCAATGGGTCGAGGCTACCGGTGTGCCCGGCCTTCTCGGCATTGAGCAGCCAGCGAACCTTCTGCAGCGCGGCATTGGAGGTAAAGCCAATGGGCTTGTCGAGCAGAATGATGCCGCTGACGTTGCGACGGATACGTTTGACCTGAGCCACCGCTTACTCCTTGGCGTCTTCAGGTGTGGACGGGTGCTGGCTGTCTTCAGCCACGGCGCGCTCGATCAATGCCGACAGGTGCGCACCACGCACGACGCTTTCGTCGTAGTGGAAGTGCAACTGGGGAACACTGCGCAGCTTCATTTCACGGGCCAACTGCATGCGCAGGAAGCCAGCAGCCGAGTTGAGCACCTTGATGCTTTGCGCGATTTCTTCGCTGTTGTCCTGGCCCATCACGGTAATGAAGATCTTGGCGTGACCGACGTCACGGCTCACTTCAACGGCGGTGATGGTGACCAGGCCAACGCGCGGGTCTTTGACTTCGCGACGGATCAGTTGGGCCAGCTCACGCTGCATCTGATCGCCGATACGTTGGGTACGGCTGTATTCTTTTGCCATGTCTTGTTACCTGTTACTGCCACACGGTGAAACCCGTGGGGTCTGAAAGCGGCAAACGCCCGGCCTGACAAAAGCCAGACCGGGCGTTGCGTTTAGAGTCCGTACGCTGCGCGGGGCATTTGCATGCCCACACGCGGCGTGGCTCCGGAAGTGCGCGAGTTAGAGGCTGCGAGCAACCTGGACCTTCTCGTAGACTTCGATCTTGTCGCCAGCCTTGACGTCGTTGTAGCTCTTGACGCCGATACCGCATTCCATGCCGGCACGTACCTCGGAAGCGTCATCCTTGAAGCGGCGCAGGGATTCCAGCTCGCCTTCGAAGATAACGATGTCTTCACGCAGTACACGGATCGGACGGTTACGGTACACAGTACCTTCGATAACCATGCAACCGGCGATCGCACCGAATTTCGGCGAGCGGAACACGTCACGCACCTCGGCAACACCCAGGATGTTCTCCCGGACATCGCTGCCAAGCATGCCGGTAAGGGCTTTCTTGACGTCTTCGATGATGTCGTAGATGACGTTGTAGTAACGCATGTCCAGGCCTTCCTGCTCGACGATCTTGCGAGCGCCAGCATCGGCACGCACGTTGAAGCCGAACAGTACAGCGTTGGAAGCCAGTGCCAGGTTGGCGTCGGACTCGGTGATACCACCGACACCGCCACCGACAACGCGCACTTGCACTTCGTCGTTACCCAGGCCGTTCAAGGCGCCGTTCAACGCTTCGAGGGAACCACGAACGTCAGATTTGAGGACGATGTTAAGCGTCTTCTTCTCTGCCTGGCCCATGTTCTCGAAGATGTTTTCCAGCTTGCCGGCGTGAGCACGAGCCAGTTTGACTTCGCGGAACTTGCCTTGACGGAACAGAGCCACTTCACGGGCTTTCTTCTCGTCAGACAGCACGCTCATCTCGTCGCCAGCGTCCGGTGTACCGTCCAGGCCGAGAATTTCGACTGGGATGGAAGGACCGGCTTCCTTGATTGGCTTGCCGTTCTCGTCGAGCATGGCACGTACACGGCCATAGTTCGAACCGACCAGGACCATGTCGCCTTGGCGCAGGGTACCGTCTTGAACCAGAACGGTTGCAACCGGGCCACGACCTTTGTCGAGACGCGATTCAACCACAACACCGCGACCAGGGGCCGATGGCGTTGCTTTCAGTTCGAGTACTTCAGCCTGCAACAGGACTGCTTCGAGCAGCTCGTCTACGCCAGTACCGACTTTCGCCGACACCGAGACGAATGGCGTATCACCGCCCCACTCTTCGGAAGTCACGCCGTGCACCGACAGTTCGCTACGGATGCGATCGAGATCAGCGCCCGGCTTGTCGATTTTGTTCACTGCAACTACCAGTGGAACACCAGCGGCCTTGGCGTGCTGAACAGCTTCAATGGTCTGCGGCATCACGCCGTCGTCCGCTGCAACTACCAGGATCACGATGTCAGTCGCCTTGGCACCACGAGCACGCATTGCGGTAAACGCAGCGTGGCCAGGGGTGTCCAGGAAGGTGACCATGCCGCGCTCGGTTTCAACGTGGTATGCACCGATGTGCTGAGTGATACCGCCGGCTTCGCCAGCAGCTACCTTGGCACGACGGATGTAGTCGAGCAGCGAGGTCTTACCATGGTCAACGTGACCCATTACGGTCACAACTGGCGCACGGGAGAACGTCTCACCTTCAAACTTCAGGGACTCGGCCAGGGAATCTTCCAGGGCGGTGTCGCTGACCAGGGTCACTTTGTGGCCCAGTTCTTCGGCTACCAGCTGAGCAGTTTCCTGATCAAGCACCTGGTTGATGGTCGCTGGAGTACCCAGTTTGAACATGAACTTGATGATTTCAGCTGCCTTGACCGACATCTGATTGGCGAGATCGCCAACAGAAATGGTCTCGCCGATCTGCACATCACGCACAACAGGGCCGGTTGGGCTCTGGAAACCGTGGGCGTTGCGCTTTTTCAGCTTGGCCTTGCCGCGACCACCACGACGGAAGCTATCGCTTTCTTCGTCGGTAGTACGTGGGGCAACGCGTGGAGCCGGCGCCTTCTCTTTGACCGAAGCGCGATGCGGAGCGTTTTTACGCTCGCCATCACCACCGCCACTGCGACGATTGTTGTCGTCGGCACGTGGTTTGTCCGGACGACGAGGTTCGTCGCGCTTGCGATCAGCTGCTGGAGCCGGTGCGGCGGCAACCGGAGCGGCCTCACGCACAGCTTCTACAGGAGCGCTTGGCGTGGCGACCGCTTCAGTACCAGCAGGTTGCGCAGCAGCAGGCTGGCGACGCGCTTCTTCTTCGGCGCGACGCTTGGCTTCTTCTTCAGCCTTCTGGCGAGCAGCATTCTCTACTGCGCGACGTTCTTCCAGCTCGCGTTTGCGCTCGGCTTCGATTTCTTCCGGGCTGCGCTGTACGAAGACTTTCTTCTTGCGTACTTCAACGCTGATGCTCTTGCTACCAGCAACACGCAGGGTGCTGGTGGTTTTGCGCTGCAATGTAATCTTGCGCGGTTCTTCCACTTTCGCCTTGTGGCTGCTCTTCAAGTGAGTCAGCAAAGACTGCTTCTCACTATCGCTCACACCTTCATCGGCGGCGGTGTGCGGCAGACCTGCCTCACGCATCTGCTGCAACAGGCGCTCTACCGGTGTTTTGACCTCATCGGCCAGTTGTTTCACCGTGACTTGCGTCATGCACTTCTCTCCTCAGGCCGCGCCTAGTTACTCGAACCAATGGGCTCGGGCGGCCATGATCAACTTGCCGGCACGATCATCGTCAATGCCGTCGATGTCGAGCAGATCGTCAATAGACTGCTCGGCCAGGTCTTCGCGGGTAATTACGCCGCGCACCGCCAGTTCCATCGCCAAATCCTTGTCCATACCCTCAAGCGAGAGCAGGTCTTCGGCCGGATGGGCGTCTGCCAGCTTTTCCTCAGTAGCGATGGCTTTAGTCAACAAGCGATCCTTGGCCCGAGCGCGAAGCTCGTTGACGGTGTCTTCGTCAAAGCCGTCGATGTTGAGCATTTCTTCCAACGGTACGTAGGCAATCTCTTCCAGGCTGGTGAAGCCTTCATCTACCAGCACCTGCGCCAGGTCTTCGTCGACTTCCAGCTCGTCGATGAAGTTGCGCAGGATGTCACCGGTTTCAGCTTGCTGCTTAGCCTGGATGTCCGATTCGGTCATCACGTTCAGGGTCCAGCCGGTCAGTTGGCTGGCCAGACGCACGTTCTGACCACCACGACCAATGGCCTGAGCCAGATTGTCTGCGCCAACGGCGATGTCCATTGCATGGGCATCTTCGTCAACGATAATTGCCGCCACTTCAGCCGGCGACATGGCGTTGATCACGAACTGCGCCGGGTTATCGTCCCACAGGACGATGTCCACACGCTCACCGCCCAACTCGCCCGACACTGCCTGGACGCGCGAACCGCGCATACCAATGCAAGCACCTTGCGGGTCGATGCGTTTGTCCTTGGAGCGGACCGCGATCTTGGCGCGCGAACCCGGGTCGCGGGACGCAGCCATGACTTCGATCAGGCCTTCGGCGATTTCCGGCACTTCGATGCGGAACAGCTCGATCAGCATTTCCGGCGCGGTACGCGACAGGATCAGCTGAGGGCCGCGGTTCTCGGTGCGGATTTCCTTGAGCAGCGCACGCAGACGCACACCGACACGGAAGGTTTCGCGAGAGATGATGTCTTCGCGGGCCAGCAACGCTTCGGCGTTGTTGCCCAGGTCGACGATCACGTTGTCACGGGTCACTTTTTTCACGGTGCCGGAGATGATCTCACCCAGGCGTTCGCGATAAGCGTCAACGACTTGAGCGCGCTCAGCTTCGCGAACCTTCTGCACGATGACCTGCTTGGCGGTCTGTGCAGCAATACGGCCGAACTCGATCGACTCGATCTTTTCTTCGACGACATCACCGACCTGGGCGCCCGGATGCGTTTGCGCAACCTTGCTCGGCCAGGTTTCGATGGCCGGATCATCAAGATCGGCTTCTTCGACGACCGTCCAGCGACGGAAAGTCTCATAGGCACCGGTGTGGCGGTTGATTTCCACACGCAGATCAACTTCGTCTTCAAAACGCTTTTTGGTAGCAGTGGCCAGGGCCAGCTCCAGCGCTTCAAAAATCACGTTTGCCGGTACGCCCTTTTCATTGGATACCGACTCAACAACCAGCAGTACTTCTTTGCTCATCGTACGCCTCGCCTTTCGCAAGCCATTGGATCCGCGGGATCCGCGTCTCAGTCAAAACTGGGAATAATGTTGGCCTTGTCGATCATATCGATCGGCAACAGGAACTCATGGTCTTCTACCTGCACCACGACATCCTGTTCTTCTACACCGCGCAGAAGGCCCTGAAAGTTGCGTCGCCCTTCAAAGGGAGAGCGCAGCTTGATCTTCACTTGTTCACCGGCAAATTTTGCAAACTGATCAATAGTGAACAGTGGGCGTTCCATGCCTGGCGAGGAAACTTCGAGGGTGTATTCAACGGCGATTGGATCTTCAACATCCAGCACACCGCTGATCTGACGGCTGACAATGGCACAATCGTCCACCAGCACGCCGCCCTCTTTATCGATATAAACGCGCAACATTGAGTGGCGACCTTGAGCCGAAAACTCAATACCCCAGCATTCATAGCCTAGGGCCACGACCACCGGGGCCAGCAAGGCCTGCAACTCTTCTAGCTTGCTCGACACCTGAACCCCCTCGTGCATGTATGTGCATGCTGTGCAAAATAAAAAAATGGGCGAAACGCCCATCCTTGAAACGCCGTCGAACAGCGGCGTTGAAAGTATCCAGCTAACAAAAAGCCCCTTAAAAGGGGCTCCGCTAAAACTGGTTGCGGGGGCCGGATTTGAACCGACGACCTTCGGGTTATGAGCCCGACGAGCTACCAGACTGCTCCACCCCGCGACAAAGCTGGGGCGGAAGTATACGACCGATCCCTTACAGGGTCAATGTAACCTTCCACCTACAAGAAAGCCCGCAACAGCGGGCTCTCCTGATAATTGGTACCGAGAAGGGGACTCGAACCCCTACACCCTATGGGCACAACCACCTCAAGGTTGCGTGTCTACCAATTCCACCACCTCGGCAATACAGCGTTTACAACCCTTCTTACTTCTGCTCTTGAGCTGGAGGTACGTCAGTCGCTGGAGTAGCCGACTTTTGCTCTTGAAGCACCGGGACATCATCAGAAGCCGGTTTTGCTTTTGGTACTTCCAACACTGCTGGGTTTGGGAGACCTACTTGAGTCAGCACATGAGCTTTCTCTTTAGCAAAGTAACCTAACCCCAAGCTGGTTATGAAGAAACCGGCGGCAAGTATAGCAGTAAACTTACTAAGAAAGGTAGAGGAACCTTGGCTTCCGAACACAGTATTTGAAGCACCTGCACCGAAAGACGCACCAGCATCCGCACCTTTACCCTGTTGCAACAAAACCAGGGCAACTACGCCCAGGGCAGCCAACAGATGAAAAACGACTACGACTGTTTCCAGCATTTTTTCAGTTTCCCGCGGCGCGACAAATCGCACCGAACTCATCTGCATTCAGGGAAGCTCCACCAATGAGCCCCCCATCGATATCCGGCATGCCGAACAGTTCGACCGCATTGGCCGCCTTCACGCTGCCGCCGTATAGAAGCCGCACACCTTGCGCGACTTCAGAATTCTCTGCCGCTAACTGAGCGCGAATGGCTGCATGCACATCCTGCGCTTGTTGCGGTGTAGCAGTCAGCCCGGTACCAATGGCCCAGACCGGCTCGTAAGCGATTACTGCCTTTGTAAACGCACCAACACCCAGCTCCTCGATGATGCTGCCCAGCTGACGCGAGACAACTTCAAGAGTCTTGCCCGATTCACGTTGCTCCAGGGTCTCCCCTATGCACAACACTGGAATCAAGCCACAAGCCTGTGCCGCTGCGAACTTGCGATTGAGTGTCCCATCACGCTCGCCCATCATCTGACGACGCTCGGAGTGCCCGACAAGCACATAGGAACAACCCGCATCAACCAGCTGACTCGGTGAAATCTCACCGGTCAACGCACCTTGCATGGGTTCCACCGCAGAGTTCTGCGCGCCGACCTGAATCGACTTGCCTTTCAAGCCATCAACCACTTGGTTGATATGCAAGCAAGGCGGGAAAACCGCGACATCAACACCGCTAGGCAAGGCCAAGTGACGAAGGCCATTGATCAGCTCAGCGACACTGGCGCGGGTACCGTGCATCTTCCAGTTACCAGCTACCATAGTGCGACGCATGCTGTACCTCGTCGGTCAAAGTGGGCGCAGATGTTACCCAACCACATCATCACTGGCAAGCCGAATTCAGGCGCAAATTTCAGTTACCAGTTTTGCCAGGTCTTCGGCGTGGCCGCGAACCTGCGTTTCGTCCTCGCCTTCGACCATGACACGTACCAGCGGCTCTGTGCCGGACTTGCGCAACAACACGCGGCCACGCCCCGCCATTGCGAGGGTCACACGCTCGCAGGCGTCTTTGACAGCAGGGTGCTCGATAGGGTTTTCGCCACCGGCAAAGCGCACATTCAGCAAAACTTGCGGGCATTTGCGCAGCGCCTGGCGCGCTTGGGCAAGACTCTCTTTGCGACGACGCAAGGACAGCAATACCTGTAGCGCAGCAATAATGGCGTCGCCCGTGGTGGTGTGCTGGAAGCAAACCACATGCCCCGAGTTCTCACCGCCCACCAGCCAGTTACGCTCCAACAGCTCGGCGATGACATAGCGGTCACCGACATTGGCGCGCACAAACGGAATACCCAGCTCGGCCAGAGCCAACTCAAGCCCAAGGTTGCTCATCAGCGTGCCAACCACGCCACCATGCAGCTTGTCACGCTCATGCAGGTCGCGGGCAATGATGAACAACAACTCATCACCGTCCACCACCGCACCGGCGTGATCCACCATCAATACGCGGTCGCCGTCGCCATCGAAGGCAATTCCGAGGTCGGCGTGCTCGGCCAGGACAGCAGCCTGCAGCTGCTCCATATGCGTCGAGCCGCAGTTATGGTTGATATTCAAACCATTTGGCTGGGCCGAGAGCACCGTCACATCGGCGCCCAGCTCCTTGAATACGCTGGGCGCCACCTTGTAGGTTGCACCGTGAGCGCAGTCGACAACAATTTTGAGGCCGGCAAAATTGGTGCTGGTCGGCACGCTGCTCTTGCAGAACTCGATGTAACGGCCCGAAGCGTCATTGATACGCGAGACCTTGCCCAACTTGCTGGACTCAACCACCGTCATCGGCGCATCCAGCAACTCTTCGATCATCAGCTCGATCTCGTCCGGCAGCTTGGTGCCCTGGCCCGAGAAGAACTTGATGCCGTTGTCATCATGGGGATTGTGCGAGGCACTGATCACGATACCGGCTTCAGCGTGGAACGTACGCGTCAGGTAAGCGATTGCCGGTGTCGGCATTGGCCCCAGCAGCATCACATCGGCGCCTGCAGCAGACAGACCCGCCTCCAGCGCAGACTCGAACATGTAACCCGAGATGCGGGTGTCTTTGCCCACCAGGATGCGGCAAGCGCCCATGCTGCGGAACGCCATACCGGCGGCCCAACCCAGCTTGAGCATAAAATCAGGAGTAATCGGGAATTCGCCGACCCGACCACGAATACCGTCGGTGCCAAAATATTTTTTAGTCATAAGTGCTCCATCATTCTTATTCGGCTGATTCTACCGCGGCCAGCATGCGCACCACATCAACCGTCTCGGCGACGTCATGCACCCGCAAAATACGCGCGCCCTTGGTCACGGCAAGTGCCGCCAACGCCAGGCCACCGTACAACCGCTCACCCACCGGGCGATTCAGGGCCAGCCCTATCATGCTCTTGCGCGACACGCCAACCAACAGGGGGCGACCGAGCGCGTGCAAGGCTTCCATATGCTTGAACAGGCTCAAGTTGTGTTGCAGGGTCTTGGCGAAGCCAAACCCGGGATCCAGGATAATCTTTTCGGCGGCGATGCCCACCTTGGTGCACTCAGCCATTCTTTGCGCAAGAAAACCACTCACCTCACCCACGAGATCATCGTAGTGCGGGCTGTCCTGCATATTGCCGGGCTCACCCAACATATGCATTAGGCACACCGGCAGCCCGGTTGCCGCCGCCGCATCCAGGGCACCATCACGCTGAAGCGAGCGCACATCGTTGATCAGCCCGGCACCGAGGCGCGCCGTCTCGCGCATTACAGCGGGAGTCGAGGTATCCACCGAGATGATCACATCCAGCTCACGGGCAATCCGCTCGACGATTGGCGCGACCCGCTCAAGCTCCTCCAACGGGGAAACTACGCGAGCGCCGGGCCGGGTTGACTCACCACCGACATCAATCAAGGTCGCGCCCGCCGCCACCATCGCCTCGGCATGACGCAACGCGGCATCCTGCTGGCTAAAGCGGCCGCCATCAGAAAAAGAATCGGGGGTTACATTAAGAATGCCCATGACATGGGTATGGGCCAAATCAAGAACCCGGTTGCCGCAAGGCAACCGGGTGGAGGACAGCGCAGAAGTCATTTCAAACCTTAGTGGTCAGCTGCCGGGCCGCCGATCGGGGCTTCAGGACGTTCGTTCTGTACCACAGGCGGGGTGCCCGAAGTGCCCGAACCACCTTCCCAATCCCGAGGCTCACGCGGTGCGCGACCCGCCATGATGTCGTCGATCTGATCGGCATCAATGGTTTCGTACTTCATCAGCGCATCAGCCATTGCATCCAGCTTGTCGCGGTTATCCGTCAGGATCTGCTTGGCCGTGCCGTAGCACTGATCAATGATGCTGCGCACTTCGGAATCGATCAGCTTGGCCGTCTCACCCGAGAAGCTGGCAGCTTGACCGCCACCACCACGACCCAGGAACACTTCGCCTTCTTCCTCGGCATACATCAAAGGACCGAGCTTCTCCGACAAGCCCCACTTGGTCACCATGTTCCGTGCAATCTGGCTGGCACGCATGATGTCGTTGGAAGCACCGGTGGTCACACCGTCGAAGCCAAGCGTCATTTCTTCAGCAATCCGGCCGCCATACAAAGAACAGATCTGGCTGATCAGCGCACGCTTGGAGAGGCTGTAACGATCCTCCTCCGGCAGGAACATGGTCACACCCAGCGCTCGGCCACGTGGAATGATGGACACTTTGTAAACCGGGTCATGCTCAGGCACAACGCGACCAACAATGGCGTGACCGGCTTCGTGATAGGCAGTGTTCTGCTTCTCTTTCTCGGACATGACCATGGATTTGCGCTCGGCGCCCATCATGATCTTGTCTTTGGCCAGTTCGAACTCTTTCATTTCAACAATGCGCTTGCCGGTACGGGCAGCGAACAACGAAGCCTCGTTGACCAGGTTGGCCAGGTCGGCACCGGAGAAGCCTGGCGTACCACGGGCAATCACGGCCGGAGCCACGTCGTCACCCATTGGCACTTTGCGCATGTGTACTTTCAGGATCTGTTCGCGACCGCGAATATCCGGCAGGCCAACCACAACCTGACGGTCGAAACGGCCTGGACGTAGCAACGCAGGGTCGAGCACGTCCGGACGGTTAGTCGCGGCAATGACGATGATGCCGTCATTCATTTCAAAGCCGTCCATCTCAACCAGCAATTGGTTGAGGGTCTGCTCACGCTCATCATGACCGCCACCCATGCCGGCACCACGATGGCGACCCACGGCATCGATTTCGTCGATGAAGATGATGCACGGCGCGTGCTTCTTGGCCTGTTCGAACATATCGCGAACACGGCTGGCACCGACACCGACGAACATCTCGACGAAGTCAGAACCGGAAATGGTAAAGAACGGCACCTTGGCTTCACCGGCAATCGCCTTGGCCAGCAAGGTTTTACCGGTACCCGGAGGACCCACCATCAGCACGCCGCGAGGAATGCGGCCGCCCAGGCGCTGGAACTTGCCCGGATCGCGCAGGAATTCAACCAGCTCACCGACTTCTTCCTTGGCTTCATCACAACCTGCGACGTCAGCCAGGGTGGTTTTCACCTGGTCTTCAGAGAGCAGGCGTGCCTTGCTCTTGCCGAAACTCATCGGCCCGCCCTTGCCTCCTGCACCACCTTGCATCTGGCGCATGAAGAACATGAACACGGCGATAATCACCAGGATCGGGAAGCTCGCTACCAAAAGCTGAGTCCAGATGCTCTGCTGTTCAGGCTGTTTGCCTTCAACCACCACGTGGTTATCCACCAGGTCGCCGATCAGACCGTTGTCCTGAATTGCCGGACGAATGGTCTTGAAGCTGTCGCCATCGTTGCGCTTGCCGGTGATCACGTAGCCATCAACCGCTACGCGCTCGACCTTGCCATCCTTAACTTGCTGGATGAAGTCGGAATAGTTGAGGGTCTGCGGCTCGTTAGGGCTGGAGAAGTTGTTCATCACCGTCACCAGGACAGCCGCGATGATCAACCACAGGATCAGATTCTTTGCCATATCGTTCAATTAACTACCCTCTGAAGCAAGCTCCGCTACTGGCGCGCGCTTCGCATGATATTCACCGGCCTAACTTACTACATTACCTACAACTCTGGCAGGCGCCGTCTGTAACCCTTTGTGAAACTTTGACTACGCAATATTCGTAAAGCTTCGTGACGAAAGCGATATAAAAAAACCTATCGCCCTCCTCGAATTCCTCAAAAACGCTCTTCGCTCTCCGCACCTTCGACACCACGAAAGCCGCGGCACAGCAGGTATTGCTCGCGCGACCGGTCTCGCGAAGAGTCAGGTTTGCGCGTCTGTACCTTGTCGAACAATTTGCGGATGTTCTTGTGGTACTCGTCAAAACCTTCACCCTGGAAGACTTTCACCAGGAAATCACCACCCGGACGCAAAACCCGACCCGCCAGATCCAGTGCCAACTCGCACAGGAACATGGCTCGCGGCATATCAACGGCCGGTAATCCACTCATATTGGGGGCCATGTCGGAAATCACAAGGTCTACCTGCGAATTTCCCACAGCCTCGAGGATCTCGGCCAATACCGTGTCCTGGGTGAAGTCGCCGTGTACAAAGGTCACATCCGGGATGCTGTCCATCTCAAGGATGTCGGACGCGATCAACCGACCTTGCCCACCAATCAGACGACTGGTCACTTGGGACCAGCCACCAGGGGCTGCGCCAAGGTCGATAACGCTCATGCCTGGACGAATCAATTTGTCCTTGTCCTGGATCTCCAGCAGTTTGTAGCTGGCCCGGGAACGGTAGCCGTCCTTTTGCGCCTTTTTGACGTAAGGATCGTTGAAATGTTCTTGTAGCCACTTAAGGCTGGTTTTGGAACGGGCCACGGGCCACCTCGAAAAATAAAACGGGTCGTGATTAACTGGGCGGTCCCGGACTCGCTCGGGTAAACTGGCCGCCGCTTTTTACAAGATCAGACGCAGGGGTCAGATTATGCCGCTCACTCAAGAGCAGAAGAAACAGTACAAATCCATTGGCCACCATCTGAAACCAGTTCTGATTGTGGCAGACAACGGTTTGACTGAAGGTGTGTTAGCCGAACTGGAACGCGCATTGGGCGATCACGAACTGATCAAGATCAAGGTCAACATCCTTGACCGCGAAGCGCGTTTGGCCGCCATTGCAGAACTGTGCAAGGTCGGCAAAGCAGACCTGGTACAGGTCATCGGCAAGATGGCACTGCTGTATCGCAAGAACTTCAGCGTCAACAAGCAGCTGTCGAACGTACACCGCTTCAAGTAATACAAGGGTCACGGGCGTGCTTCGCGCGCCCTGCCGCTCCATCCCGGTGCCGGCTGTATAACCAGCACCAGGCCGGAGAACCCTAGCACAAGATAGCTGAATAGCTGCCAGCGCAACGCTTGCGGCAGCCAAACATGCACCACGCAAAACATTGCGCACGCATACAGCGCCATCAACAGCAGTTGGCCGCGGATATCCCGCCACAAACTCCCCAAACCCTCAGCCTTGACCAGCACCAATGCCTGGAGCGTCACGCACGCCGCCGCAAAACCCACCAGCAGCGCACTCAGCATTCCGTTGAGCTCATCGATCAGCAGCGGCGCCAGGCCAATCACGCCCAACACCGGCAGCACACCGATGTGCAACAGCCACAGGCCGCCCACCCACAGCATCTGGGCAAGCTGCCAAAGCATGGCGCCCGCACGAAGCGGGCGCCGTCTTTCAGATGTGGCGAACTTCAACAATCTCGTACTCGATTACGCCACCGGGCGTTTTCACAGCCACCACGTCACCCTCTTCCTTGGCAATCAAGGCGCGGGCCAGTGGCGAGCCGACAGAGATTTTGCCGAGTTTGAAGTCAGCTTCGTCTTCACCGACGATGTGGTAAACCACACGCTCGTCAGTCTCAACGTTGGCGATTTCCACGGTCGTGCCGAAAATCACTTTGCCGGTCTTCGGGATCGTCGTGACATCGATGATGACCGCATTCTGCATACGACCTTCGATGTCTCGGATCCGCGCCTCGACCATACCCTGCTGCTCACGAGCAGCGTGGTATTCGGCGTTTTCCTTCAAGTCACCCAGCTCGCGGGCCGTACCGATGTCCTGGCTCAGCTTCGGGCGGACGACCTTGGTCAGATGGGCGTGTTCTTCTTCCAGGGCTTTGGCGCCCTGGACAGTCATTGGGTATTTGGTCATGCCTTCAATCCTGCGTGTAGATCCTGCAAGCGGCGTACGGTCTTTTCCGGACCGAACTTGAGCGCTTCGCAGATGGCTTCGCCAGCAGCAATGGTAGTGGTGCAGTAGATCTTGTGCTGCAAGGCATTACGACGAATGGAGTAGGAGTCCGCGATCGACTGGCGACCTTCGGTGGTGTTGATGATCAGGGTGACTTCGTCATTCTTGATCATGTCGACCACGTGCGGACGGCCTTCCGTCACCTTGTTCACGCGACGTACTTTCAGGCCGGCAGCTTCGATCAGCTTGGCGGTCCCGGCAGTAGCCACGACTTCAAAACCCAAGTTGATCAGATCACGGGCCACGCCTGCAACCAGTGGTTTGTCATCATCACGCACGCTGATAAACGCAGTACCGCCGGTCGGCAGCACTTCGCTGGCGCCCATCTGGGCCTTGGCGAACGCCTCACCGAAGGTATCGCCCACGCCCATCACTTCACCGGTGGACTTCATCTCCGGGCCCAGGATCGGGTCCACACCAGGGAATTTGGCGAATGGGAACACCGCCTCTTTCACGCTGTAGAAGTTCGGAATGATTTCCTTGGTGAAGCCGATTTCCTTCAGGGTCTTACCGGCCATCACGCGGGCAGCGATCATGGCCAGGGACACACCGATGCATTTGGAAACAAATGGCACGGTACGCGAAGCACGCGGGTTCACTTCGATGACGTAGATGTCTTCGCCTTGCAGCGCCAACTGAACGTTCATCAGGCCGACCACGCCGAGCTCCAAGGCCATTTTCTTGACCTGCTCACGCATCTCGTCCTGGATATGCGCCGGCAGCGAGTACGGCGGCAGCGAGCAAGCGGAGTCACCGGAGTGAACGCCAGCCTGTTCGATGTGCTGCATGATCGCGCCGATGACTACGTCAGTACCGTCGCAAACCGCATCCACGTCCATTTCGATGGCGCAGTTGAGGAAGTGGTCCAGCAGCACCGGGCTGTCGTTGGACACTTTCACCGCATCACGCAGGTAGCGCTTGAGTTCGTCTTCTTCGTAAACGATTTCCATCGCGCGACCGCCCAATACGTAGGACGGACGCACCACCAACGGGTAGCCGATCTTGCTGGCGGCGCGGATGGCTTCATCTTCGCTGCGCACGGTGGCGTTTGGCGGCTGACGCAGGTTCAGGCGCTCAACCATTTGCTGGAAGCGCTCACGGTCTTCGGCACGGTCGATGGCGTCAGGGCTGGTACCGATGATCGGCACGCCGGCCGCTTCCAGGGCACGCGCCAGTTTCAGCGGGGTTTGGCCGCCGTACTGCACGATCACGCCTTTTGGCTTCTCGACGCGGCAGATTTCCAGCACGTCTTCCAGGGTTACCGGCTCAAAGTAGAGACGGTCGGACGTGTCGTAGTCAGTGGAAACGGTTTCCGGGTTGCAGTTGACCATGATGGTCTCGTACCCGTCTTCGCGCAGAGCGAGGGCGGCGTGTACGCAGCAGTAGTCGAACTCAATGCCCTGGCCGATACGGTTCGGACCGCCACCCAGGATGATGATCTTGTCGCGGCCCGACGGCGCAGCTTCGCACTCTTCCTCGTAGGTGGAGTACAGGTACGCGGTGTCGGTGGCGAACTCGGCCGCGCAGGTGTCAACGCGCTTGTAGACCGGGAAGATATCCAGCTTGTGGCGATGGGTACGCAGGTTCTTCTCGGTCACACCCAGCAGCTTGGCCAGGCGCTGATCGGAGAAGCCTTTGCGCTTGAGGCGGAACATCAGGTCGCGGTCGATGGACGACAGACCGAGGGTCTTGACCTTCTCTTCTTCCTTGATCAGATCTTCGATCTGTACCAGGAACCACGGATCGATCATGTTCATGCCGAAGATATCTTCAACGGTCATGCCCGCGCGGAAAGCGTCAGCCACGTACCAGATACGCTCGGCGCCCGGCACGGTCAGTTCGCGCTTGAGCACGCTCATGCTTTCCGGGTTGCTCAGGTCAAGCTTCTCGTCCAGGCCGCAAACACCCACTTCCAGGCCACGCAGAGCTTTCTGCAGGGATTCCTGGAAGGTCCGGCCGATGGCCATGACTTCACCAACAGACTTCATCTGCGTGGTCAGGCGCGCGTCGGCTTTCGGGAATTTCTCGAAAGCAAAGCGCGGCAGCTTGGTCACAACGTAGTCGATGGACGGCTCGAAAGACGCCGGCGTAGCGCCGCCCGTGATTTCGTTTTGCAGTTCGTCCAGGGTGTAACCGATCGCCAGCTTGGCAGCGATGCGCGCAATCGGGAAACCGGTCGCTTTCGATGCCAGCGCCGAAGAACGCGATACACGCGGGTTCATCTCGATGACGACCATGCGGCCGGTGTCCGGGCAGATACCGAACTGAACGTTGGAACCGCCGGTTTCAACGCCGATCTCACGCAGTACCGCCAACGAGGCGTTACGCATGATCTGGTATTCCTTGTCCGTCAGGGTCTGCGCCGGAGCAACGGTGATCGAGTCACCGGTGTGCACGCCCATCGGGTCGAAGTTTTCGATGGAGCAGACGATGATGCAGTTGTCCTTTTTGTCGCGGACAACCTCCATCTCGTACTCTTTCCAGCCGATCAGGGATTCGTCGATCAGCAGCTCTTTGGTCGGCGACAGGTCCAGGCCACGGGCGCAGATTTCTTCGAACTCTTCACGGTTGTAAGCGATGCCGCCACCGGTGCCGCCCATGGTGAAGGACGGACGGATAATGCACGGGAAGCCCAGCTTCTCGAGAACCGCGTTGGCCTCTTCCATGCTGTGGGCAATGCCGGAGCGCGGGCAGTCAAGGCCGATGGACTTCATGGCCTTGTCGAAACGCGAACGGTCTTCAGCCTTGTCGATGGTGTCGGCGTTGGCGCCAATCATCTCTACGCCGAACTTTTCCAGAACGCCTTCGCGCTCCAGGTCCAGGGCGCAGTTCAGTGCGGTCTGGCCACCCATGGTCGGCAGCAGGGCGTCCGGACGCTCTTTTTCGATGATCTTGGCAACGGTCTGCCACTTGATCGGTTCGATATAGGTGGCGTCGGCCATGTCCGGGTCGGTCATGATGGTGGCCGGGTTGGAGTTCACCAGGATGACGCGGTAACCCTCTTCGCGCAGGGCTTTACAGGCCTGGGCGCCGGAGTAGTCGAATTCGCAGGCCTGGCCGATCACGATCGGGCCAGCGCCGAGAATCAGGATGCTTTTTATGTCTGTACGTTTTGGCATGGGTTTGTCACTCAAATCCGCAGGTCAGTCGGCAAGCCGTCTTGAACAATCTTCGAAGAGCCTGCGGGGGCCACCGAGGTTCGGGGCCGCCCGCAGGCCGCTCAGTCAGCGTCGCTTGGCCATCTCATTAATGAAACGGTCGAACAGCGGCGCTACGTCGTTCGGGCCCGGACTGGCTTCAGGGTGGCCCTGGAAGCTGAACGCGCTCTTGTCGGTGCGCTCGATGCCTTGCAAGGAGCCGTCGAACAGCGACTTGTGAATGGCGCGAACGTTGTTCGGCAGGGTGGCTTCATCCACCGCAAAACCGTGGTTCTGGCTGGTGATCATCACAACGCCGGTGTCCAGGTCTTGTACCGGGTGGTTGGCACCGTGGTGGCCGTGGCCCATTTTCAGGGTCTTGGCGCCGGACGCCAGGGCCAGCAGCTGGTGACCGAGGCAAATGCCGAATACCGGAATCTCGGTTTCCAGCACGTCCTTGATGGCCTGGATGGCGTAGTCGCAAGGCTCAGGGTCACCCGGACCGTTGGACAGGAACACGCCGTCCGGTTGCAGGGCCAACACGTCGCTCGCTGGGGTTTGCGCCGGCACCACGGTCACGCGGCAGCCGCGCTCAACCAGCATGCGCAGGATGTTGTACTTGACGCCGTAGTCGTAGGCCACAACGTGGTATGGCAGGTCAGCAGCTTCGATGGTCGCGTGGCTGTCGGTCTTCAAGTCCCAGACAGTGGAGCGCCACTCGTACTTCTCTTTCACGCTGACAACTTTTGCCAGGTCCATGCCTTTCAGGCCTGGGAAACCTTGCGCAGCGGCAATCGCCGCCTCTTCGGAGATATTGTCACCGACCATGATGCAGCCGTTCTGCGAGCCTTTTTCACGCAGAATGCGTGTAAGGCGGCGCGTATCGATACCGGCGATCGCCACAACGTTGTTGGCTTTCAGGTAATCGGACAGCGACATCGTGTTACGCCAGTTGCTCGCAACCAGTGGCAGGTCACGAATCACCAGACCGGCCGACCAGACACGATCAGACTCGACGTCTTCCGGTGTAGTACCGGTATTGCCGATGTGCGGATAGGTCAGGGTAACGATCTGCTGGGCGTAGGAAGGATCGGTAAGGATTTCCTGATAGCCGGTCATGGCAGTGTTAAACACTACCTCTCCAACGGTTTGACCGTCGGCTCCAATGGCTTCGCCGCGAAAAATGCTGCCATCAGCAAGGGCGAGTATGGCTGGCTTAGTCAAGAAGACCTCCCGTAAATAAAGCCTGAAAGGGCGATCGCAGGTTGTAAAAAAGCGGAGTGACGTATGGACACGTCACCCCGCTTCTTCACTGAATTATTCTGCGCGCTTTTAGTGGACACACTAAAGCTGTAGCTTACAGAAAAAGGCTTTTTTGGTCCACCGCTATTGAGCCTTAAAGGCAGGGGAATGCGACAGGACGTCGCTTAGCGGGTAAAAACGGGGCCCAAGCATAAGCTTGAGGCCCGGTTTTAGCTACTGATTAGTGCAGATCCAGCACGTCACGCATGTCATACAGACCCGGCTCACGACCTTCCAACCAGAGCGCCGCACGCACCGCACCCTTGGCGAATGTCATGCGGCTGGAGGCCTTGTGCGTGATCTCCAGGCGCTCGCCTTCGCTGGCAAACAACACCGTGTGATCACCCACCACATCACCACCGCGCACGGTGGCAAAGCCGATGGTGTCACGGGCACGCGCACCGGTATGGCCTTCACGCCCGTAAACAGCGACTTTGGACAGGTCACGCCCCAAGGCATCGGCAATCGCCTCGCCCATGCGCAGCGCAGTACCCGACGGCGCATCGATCTTGTGGCGATGATGGGTTTCGATGATCTCGATATCCGCCTCTTCACCCAACACACGCGCCGCCAGGTCCAGCAACTTGAGCGACAGGTTCACGCCGACGCTGAAGTTGGCGGCGAAGACGATCGGAATGTCCTTACCCGCCTCCACCAGCAACTGCTTTTGCTCAGCATTCAAGCCTGTGGTGCCAATCACCATGGCCTTGCCCGCCTTGCGGCAGAACGCCAGGTTTTTCAGCATCACCTCCGGCAGGGTGAAGTCGATCAGCACATCGAATTCGTCAGCCACCTGCTCCAGGTTGCCCGACAGCGAAACGCCGATGCGACCCAACGAGGCCAGCTCACCGGCGTCCGCACCGATCAACGTGCTGCCGGGGCGAACAATCGCCGCCGTCAGCCCGGAGGCCGGCGAGCGCTGCTGCACCGCCTCGACCAACGTCTTGCCCATGCGCCCGGCAGCGCCCATTACGGCTATACGTCGCATATTCACGTCCTTACAAGTCGCCGAAGAAGCGCTTCACGCCATCGAAGAAGCCGGTGGTTTTCGGCGAATGGGAGTCATCGCCCTCCAGCGAGCTGCGGAACTCCTCAAGCAGTTCGCGCTGACGACGACCGAGGTTGACAGGTGTCTCTACCGCCACACGGCACATCAAGTCGCCAGCACCGCCACCGCGCACCGGCGCAACGCCTTTGCCACGAATGCGGAACTGCTTGCCAGTCTGGGTGCCTTCCGGGATCTTGAGCTTGACCCGACCATCGAGGGTCGGAATTTCCAGCTCGCCACCCAATGCCGCATCGACAAAGCTGATCGGCACTTCACAGAACAGGTGCTTGCCATCACGCTGGAAGATCGAGTGCTCGCGCACATTAATCACCACGTACAGGTCGCCCGTCGGGCCGCCCTGGGTGCCCGCCTCGCCTTCGCCCGACAGGCGAATACGGTCGCCAGTATCAACACCCGCCGGCACTTTCACCGAAAGGGTCTTGTACTCTTCGACACGGCCTTCGCCGTGGCAGGAGTCGCACGGATCGGAAATGATCTTGCCCTGGCCATGGCAGCGCGGGCAGGTCTGCTGCACCGAGAAGAAACCCTGCTGCATGCGCACCTGGCCAATACCGCCACAGGTTGGGCAAGTGATCGGCGAGGAACCTTTCTTGGCCCCCGAACCGTCGCACGGTTTGCAATTGACCAACGTCGGCACACGGATATTGACCGTGGTGCCACGCACGGCCTCTTCCAGATTCAGCTCCAGCGTGTAGCGCAAGTCACTGCCACGCTGGGCACCGCCGCGCTGACCGCCACGGCCGCCACCAAAGAAGTCACTGAACACGTCGCCGAAAATATCGGAGAAGTTCTGACCACCAAAACCGGCACCGCCGCCACCCATGCTCGGGTCGACACCGGCATGGCCATACTGGTCGTAGGCCGCACGTTTGTCGGGATCACTCAGGCATTCGTAGGCCTCGTTGGCCTCTTTGAACATCTCTTCGGATTCTTTGCTATCCGGATTACGGTCCGGGTGGTGCTTCATCGCCAGGCGACGGTAAGCCTTTTTCAGGTCCGCCTCGCTGGAGCTGCGCTCCACACCCAACACTTCGTAATAGTCACGCTTTGCCATAAGTCTTTGCACTCTTAAGGACGTTCAGCCGGGCCCTCCTGAGCCTTGCCAAACTCGTTGAGCCCCAATACAGGCCCGGACCCAACTCACGTCAATTCAACGATCCTGGTCATAACTACTTTTTAGCCAGGGACCCGGCCAAAGATGCGGTATTTACTGCTCGGAAAGCAGGAGCATTCCCGATCACACCGCCAGCACCCGAACCTTGTCGCATGCTGTAAAAATTCGTATACCCCAGACACGCCAACGCGGGAGCAAGCTCCCGCGCGGCGACATCCTACCAGTCACCGCTGGATAGCGGTCAACCGGGCGACCAACTTACTTCTGGTCTTTGACTTCTTCGAACTCGGCATCGACAACATCGTCGTGCTTGGCTTCAGGCTCTGCGTGCGGCGCAGCGCCTTCTGCCGGCTGGCCTTGCTCGGCGTACATTTTCTGGGCAACCGGTGCGGAGACTTTCGACAGTTCCTCAACCTTGGCTTCGATGGCAGCCTTGTCGTCGCCTTTAACGGCGGCTTCCAGGGCAACCAAGGCAGCCTCGATCGCGGTTTTCTCTTCGGCGGTCACTTTGTCGCCCGCTTCAGAGATCATTTTGCGTGTCGAGTGAACCAGTGCATCACCCTGGTTACGGGCAGCGGCCAGCTCTTCAAACTTCTTGTCAGCCTCGGCGTTGGTTTCAGCATCACGAATCATCTGTTGAATTTCTTCATCAGACAGACCGGAGTTGGCCTTGATGGTGATCTTCTGCTCTTTGCCGGTCGCCTTGTCTTTGGCACCTACGTGCAGGATACCGTTGGCATCGATGTCGAAGGTCACTTCAATTTGCGGCACGCCACGGGGTGCTGGTGGAATCTCAGCCAGGTCGAACTTGCCCAGGGACTTGTTCTGAGTAGCTTGCTTACGCTCACCTTGCAGCACGTGAATGGTCACAGCGCCCTGGTTGTCGTCGGCAGTCGAGAACACTTGCGATTTTTTGGTAGGAATCGTGGTGTTTTTCTCGATCAGCGCAGTCATCACGCCACCCATGGTTTCGATACCCAGGGTCAGCGGGCTGACGTCCAGCAGCAGTACGTCTTTCACGTCACCGGCCAATACCGCGCCCTGGATAGCAGCACCCATGGCAACCGCTTCGTCCGGGTTCACGTCTTTACGTGCTTCTTTACCGAAGAACTCAGTGACCAGCTTCTGAACCAGTGGCATACGGGTCTGACCGCCAACCAGGATCACGTCGTTGATCGAGCCAACGTCGATACCGGAGTCTTTCAGCGCGATGCGGCAAGGTTCGATGGTGCGTTGAACCAGGTCTTCAACCAGCGCTTCCAGCTTGGAACGCGAGATCTTCACGTTCAAGTGCTTAGGACCGGTGGCGTCTGCAGTGATGTACGGCAGGTTCACGTCGGTCGACTGAGCGGAAGACAGTTCGATCTTGGCTTTTTCAGCGGCTTCTTTCAGGCGCTGCATCGCCAGCGGGTCACCTTTAAGGTTCATGCCGCTTTCTTTCTTGAATTCGTCAACGAGGTAGTCGATCAGACGAATGTCAAAGTCTTCACCACCCAGGAAGGTGTCGCCGTTGGTGGCCAACACTTCGAACTGGTGCTCGCCGTCTACTTCAGCGATCTCGATGACGGAGACGTCGAAAGTACCACCGCCCAGGTCATAAACGATCACGGTGTGGTCGCCCTTGGCCTTGTCCATACCGTAAGCCAGAGCGGCTGCGGTAGGTTCGTTGATGATACGTTTTACGTCCAGGCCCGCGATGCGGCCGGCGTCTTTGGTCGCCTGACGCTGGCTGTCGTTGAAGTAGGCCGGAACGGTGATCACCGCTTCAGTCACGGCTTCACCGAGGTAGTCTTCGGCAGTTTTCTTCATCTTTTTCAAGATTTCAGCCGAGATTTGCGGCGGCGACATTTTCTGGCCGTTTACTTCAACCCAGGCGTCACCGTTGTCAGCCTTGGCGATTTTGTAAGGGACCATCTTGATGTCTTTCTGTACGACTTCTTCGTCGAACTTACGACCGATCAGACGCTTAACCGCGTACAGAGTGTTGTGCGGATTGGTCACAGCCTGACGCTTGGCCGACTGACCTACGAGGATTTCACCGTCGTTGGCGTAAGCAACGATCGACGGCGTGGTACGCGCGCCTTCGGCGTTTTCGATAACTTTAGCAACGCCGTTTTCCAGCACGGAGACGCAGGAGTTGGTAGTCCCCAGGTCGATACCGATAATTTTGCCCATGATTTACTCTCCCGAAACTTTAATTTGGTTGCCGCAGCAGTGGTGGCTAACTGCGGTAGCACTTAAACGCTTGACTTATAGATGGGGCCGTTACGACTGATTTCAAGCCTGCTCATCAATAGAAGGTGCAACGGGTGCAGGAGCCTTGCTCACCACCACCATCGCCGGGCGCAGCAAACGACCGTTGAGCTGATAACCCTTCTGGAACACTTTCAATACGCTGTTCGGCTCCAGGTCATGGCTTTCCTGCATGGCCATGGCTTGGTGATGCTCAGCATTGAACGGCTCACCGCCTTGCGGATCGATGGCTTCCAACTGATAACGCTTCAGGGTGTCCTGGAACATTTTCAGGGTCAGCTCGATCCCTTCACGCATCGGACGGATGTTTTCGTCGTCCGGGTTGGACAACTCAAGGCCACGCTCCAGGCTGTCGATAATCGGCAGCAAGTCGTTGGCGAATTTTTCCAGCGCGAATTTGTGAGCCTTCTCGACATCCTGCTCGGCACGGCGGCGGACGTTCTGCAGATCGGCGGCAACACGCAAAGACTGATCCTGCGCAGCGGCCAATTGCTCTTCGAGCACTTGCACACGAGTCGCCAGTTCATCACCGGCAGCCGAATTGGCGTCTGGAGTTTGCGTATCCTGCGTCTGTTCGTCAGCCATAGATTTCTCCTTTCAAAATCATGCGCGAACTCAACTCGCGCTTCTGTTCCGGTATATGGGGCCACAATTTTCAGGTTCAAGGGCGCAGGCGTTACCAAAAGTCTTTCGCTTGCCCTGAATCAATTCCTGCGCACTCATTCCGCATTGCGCTTAAAAATCCGCTCATTCAAGCAAATTGAGCTAAGCATCAGGATTGTCAGCCCCGAACAAAACACTGTATAAATAACCAGACCTAAAGCCTGGGAGCGGCCGTCATGCTGGTGCACCTGTCCGTACATAACTACGCCATCGTTGAACATCTGGATCTCGAACTGGATCGCGGGATGAGCGTAATCACAGGCGAAACCGGCGCCGGCAAGTCGATCATGCTCGACGCCCTGGGCCTTACGCTGGGCGACCGCGCCGACAGTGGCGTGGTGCGCCCCGGCGCAGACAAGGCCGACATTCTGGCCACTTTCGACCTCGCCGATATTCCCGAAGCCGAGACCTGGCTGGCCGAGCGCGACCTTAATAATGAAGGCCCGTGCATCCTGCGCCGGGTGATCACGGCGGAAGGTCGCTCACGCGGCTACATCAATGGCACACCCTGCCCGCTTGGCGATTTAAAGGCGCTGGGCGAACTGCTGATCGATATCCACAGCCAGCACGAACACCAGTCCCTGCTGAAAACCGACACCCATCGCCGCCTGCTCGACGAATACGCCGGCGCCACCGACCTGGCGCGTCAGGTGCAGCTTGCCGCCCAACGCTGGAGGCAAACCCGCCAGGAACTGGAGCGACTCTCCAATTCCGGCGACGAACAACGCGCTCGCCATCAACTGCTTAGCTATCAGCTTGAAGAACTGGAAAGCCTGGGCCTTGGCGAAACCGAGCTGGAGCAACTGGAACAGGAACACAAGAACCTGACCAACGCCGAAACCCTGCTCGGTATCTGCCGACAGGTGGTAGAGCAATGCAGCGAAAGTGATTCGGGCAATGTACTCAATGCACTGACTGCCAGCCTCAATCGTCTATCGAGCGTGAACAGCGGGTCGGGCTCCTTGAGCGAGGCCACCACCTTGCTGACCAGTGCGCAGATCCAGGTAGAAGAAGCCGTTGGCGAACTGAATCGCTTCCTCGATCACTTCGACGCCGACCCGGCGCGCCTGCAAGAAATCGAAGAGCGCCTGGACACTATCTATACCCTGGCGCGCAAACACCGTATCCAGCCGACCGAAGTGGCGACGATGCAGCAAAAGCTGCTGGATGAGATCGAAACCCTCAACGCCAACGACGAGTCGATTGAACGGCTGGGCGATGAACTCGCCTCCTTCGCCCGCCACTACCAGGAAAAGGCCCGCGAACTCAGCGACCTGCGCCAGCAAGCCGCTACCAGCCTGGCCAGTGCCGTAGAGCAGGAAATTCAACGCCTGGGCATGCCCGGCGGGCGTTTCACCATTGAGCTGCACGCCAACACCAGCAACGAACTGCAACCCCATGGCTTGGAACAAGTGGAGCTGCTGGTCAGCGCCAACCCTGGTCAGCCGCTCAAGGCACTGGCCAAGGTCGCGTCCGGTGGCGAGCTGTCGCGGATCAGCCTGGCGATCCAGGTCATTACCGCCCAGACCTCACGGGTACCCACATTGGTATTCGACGAAGTGGACGTAGGTATTGGTGGGCCAACGGCGGAGATTGTCGGCCAACTGCTGCGCCGCCTCGGGGAGCGTGGCCAGGTGCTCACCGTGACTCACTTGCCGCAAGTGGCCGCCCAAGGGCATCAGCATCTATTTGTGCATAAAGTGCGCGGCAGCGATGCAACACACACCGCCGTGTCCAAACTGAACAAATCGGAACGGGTAGAAGAAGTGGCGCGGATGTTGGGCGGCATCGACCTGACAAAAGAGTCCCTGGCCCACGCGAAAAAGATGGTGGTGGCCGCCAAAGCTTGAATCGAGCATTTTTCGCTCAATTTTCTCTCTTATAGAAAGCACGAAGGCGACCCTGGGGTCGCCTTCTATCGTTTCACAGAGCAAATCTGTGTCGATTTTTACTTTTTCTTACGGATGTACAGGACCAGATTATGGTCCACCAAATCGAATCCATGCTGCTCAGCGATCTGGTGCTGGAGCTTCTCGATTTCCGGGCTGGTGAACTCGATAACCTCATTGGTATCCAGGTCAACCATGTGATCGTGATGACCACCGTCAGCCAATTCGAACACTGCATGACCGCCGTCGAAATTATGACGAACCACCAGCCCTGCGGCTTCAAACTGGGTCAGCACACGGTAAACCGTGGCCAGGCCAACGTCCTCGTTAGACTCCATCAGTGCCTTGTAAACATCCTCGGCACTCATGTGGCGCTGCTCAGCAGAATCGAGCATTTGTAGAATCTTGACTCGTGGCAGAGTCACTTTAAGACCGGCTTTGCGTAGTTCGCTATTTTCAACCATGGTTAGCTTTCTCGCGGATGCTGCTTCGCAGCTTCTCTTAATACGGGTATGATCGGCGTTTACGTTGTCCCAGCCAAGATAGTGGAAGTCGCCCACCGATGCAAAACACCAAGCTCTTGCTAACCAGTTTCACCCTTGTGGGACTGCTCGCACTCGCCGGTTGTTCATTCCCCGGGGTTTACAAAATCGACATCCAGCAGGGCAATGTCGTCACGCAGGACATGATAGACCAGTTACGCCCGGGAATGACCCGACGGCAAGTACGGTTTATTATGGGCAACCCCCTGCTGACCGACACTTTTCATGCCGATCGCTGGGATTATCTCTATAGCATCCAGCCAGGTGGCGGTGAGCGCCAGCAGGAGCGCGTCAGTGTCATCTTCAATGGCAATGACCAGCTCGTGAGCCTGTCCGGTGACTTCATGCCCGGCGTAAGCCGCGATGAAGCCTTGCTCGGCAAGGACAACGGCACCAATGTAACTGCGCCAGCGCAGGAAGCAGAGAAGCCGAAGTCCGAAGTACCGGCCAAGCCAGGCTCCTTGCTGGATCAGATCCAGAAGGACGTCGACGGCGTGCAAACCGTTCCGGTCCCGACGCCACAGCCTCTGGACACCAGCCCGCAGTAATTGTGCGGCGCTCGATAAAAAGCCCGGCATGCCGGGCTTTTTGTTGCCTGCCGATTGGCAGCCTTATGGGTTCTGTTGCCGGGCCAAGGCCGCCTTGGCCGCACGTAGCCTGCGCACTTCCTTGGGGTCTGCCAGCAATGGCCGGTAAATCTCGATTCGATCACCCGGTTGTGCAGCACGCACGTCCGCGTCGGCGACCACTTTGCCAAATATGCCCAGCGGGCAATCCGCCAATACCAAGCCTGGAAATTGCTCAGCAATCCCCGACGCCAGCACCGCAGCCCTAAGGCTCGTGCCCGCAGGCACCGTCACCGCCAGCAAGACCTGGCGATTTTCAGCGGCGCACACCACTTCAATCTCAACCATGCAGTTGTTTGGCCCGCTGGCAAAACGCATCCACCAGGGTATTGGCCGCCTGGTTAAACAAAGGCCCCAAGGTCGCCCGCACAATCGGGCCGGCGTAATCAAAGGACAGGTCGAGGCTGATCTTGCAGGCCTTGTCGGTCAGCGCCTTGAATACCCATACCCCATGCAACTGGGTGAACGGCCCTTCCTGCAGGTTCATCTCAATGGACTTGCCCGGCACCAACACATTGCGCGTTACAAAATGCTGGCTAAGCCCGCCCTTGGCCACCCCGACTCTGGCGACCATATGCTCATCGCTGCTTTCCAGCACGTCGGCGGTTGAGCACCAAGGCAGGAACTCCGGGTAACGCGCTACGTCATTGACCAGGTCGTAGAGCGCCTGCGCCGGATAAGGCAATAAAGCCGAACGTTGAATATGCGTCGTCATGTGAGCGTTACTTCCACTGCTTGAGGCAAACATCGCGAAAGAACAGCCCAATCCGCGAGAGAAAAAAACCAGAGAACTGCCGGTATTGTCCGGGATTCGTCCAACACGCTCAAGCACGCAGGTTGACCGTAGCCGACACGCTCGCAACTCCCTATAATGCCGCCCCTATGGCTAAACAAAAGAAACACCCCACAGGGACCATCGCGCAAAATAAAAAGGCGCGACACGATTACTTCATCGAACATCGGTTCGAGGCTGGTCTGGTCCTGGCCGGCTGGGAAGTAAAAAGTCTTCGCGCCAGCAAGCTGCAACTGGTCGACAGCTACGTATTGCTCAAAGATGGCGAGGCATGGCTGCTGGGCAGTCATATCACCCCGCTGACCACCGCGAGCACCCACGTGATTGCCGACCCGGTGCGCACGCGCAAGCTGTTGCTCAACGCCCGCGAACTGGAAAAGCTCGCGGCTGCCGTACAGCAGAAAGGCTATGCCTGTATCTGCCTGTCCTGGTACTGGAGCAAGCACCTGGTCAAGTGCGAAATCGCGCTGGGCAAGGGCAAGAAGGAATACGACAAGCGCGATACCGAGCGTGAGCGCGACTCCAACCGTGAGTTGCATCGCGCCGTGCGCAACAAGGGCAAGGAAGAGTAATCCTTGTGACGGTGTAGCCCCACGCGGGCTACATCCCTTTACGTCGCTCCGCCCGAGCCACGCGCTGAACTTCCTGACGCACCTCCTCCAACACTTCCTGCACATACAGCAGGTGACGTGTTGAGACCTCCCGTGCCTGCTCGGCCCGCCCTTCGATAATCGCCAAATACAAATCCCGATGCTGACTGATCAACATGTCACGGGTTTCTGTGCGCTGCTGGTACATGCCACCGATATTGGTCACCACGTTACGCTTGAGCAAATCGAACAAGCCACGAATGGTGTGCAGCAACACGGCGTTATGGCTGGCCTCGGCGATGGCCAGGTGAAAGCGTGCATCCGCCGCGCCCTCTTCCAACCGGCTGACTTCATCGGCGCGGGTGTAGCAATCCTGTAGCGCCTCAAACGCTGCGGTCAGTCGCTCACGGTCGACCTCAGTGGCGCGTAACGCAGCGTAGTAAGCGCAGGACGCTTCCAGGGTCTGACGAAACTCAAGCAAATCACGCTGAGCCTCCGGGTTATTTTCCAGCAGGTGCAGCAGCGGATCACTGAAGGTCGAACCCAAAGAATCCGCCACATAGTTACCGCCGCCCTGACGGCTGACCAACAACCCCTTGGCCGCGAGCTTCTGGATCGCCTCCCGCAGCGAAGGGCGCGACACGCCAAACTGTTCAGCCAAAGCGCGCTCGGCTGGCAAGCGTTCGCCCGACTTGAGCGTGCCCTCGAGGATCATGCCCTCAAGCTGCTCGACAATATCGTCAGACAAACGGCGCTGACGCACCTGATCAAACCCCATAACTCACTCTCCACAAACCCGACCACTCGCCAGGCCCTCTATTCTCGCCTATCGCCGCGCTGGCGGCACCTATCAGAACGCCTTCGATTCACCCAACCAGAACACCTCACCCACACCGCTACGACCAAAGTTTCGTGGGCGGCAAATTGACACACCCCTGCCAAGGCTTTTACTCTAGCCAACAGCGACTGTAAATTGGTATTACCAATTAACCAAGCTGACCAAACAACAACAATCAGGGGCCACCCCACTATGCAAACCTGGCAACAGCTCTACAGCCCACTCGGCAGCCTCGGCCTGTCCGCACTGGCCGCCGTTATCCCGATCGTATTTTTCTTCCTCGCTCTGGCCGTGTTCCGCCTCAAAGGCCACGTGGCCGGCAGCATCACCCTGGCGCTGTCGATCCTGGTGGCCATTTTCGCGTTCCAGATGCCGGTAGACATGGCCTTGGCCGCCGCCGGTTACGGGTTTGCCTACGGCCTGTGGCCCATCGCCTGGATCATCGTCGCCGCCGTTTTCCTCTACAAACTGACAGTCAAGAGCGGGCAGTTTGAAATCATCCGCAGCTCGGTCCTGTCGATTACCGATGACCAGCGCTTGCAGGTGCTGTTGATTGGTTTTTGCTTCGGCGCCTTCCTCGAAGGCGCGGCCGGTTTCGGCGCACCCGTGGCGATTACTGCCGCGCTGCTGGTCGGCCTGGGTTTCAACCCGCTGTACGCCGCCGGCCTGTGCCTGATCGCCAACACCGCGCCCGTCGCATTCGGCGCACTGGGCATCCCGATCATCGTTGCCGGGCAAGTCACCGGCATTGACTCGTTCAAGATCGGCGCCATGGCCGGCCGCCAGTTGCCGCTGCTGTCGCTGTTCGTGCCGTTCTGGCTGGTGTTCATGATGGACGGCCTGCGCGGTGTTCGCGAAACCTGGCCAGCCGCACTGGTAGCCGGCCTGAGTTTTGCCGTCACCCAATACTTCACCTCCAACTTCATCGGCCCGGAGCTGCCGGACATCACCTCGGCCCTGGCCAGCCTGGTAGCGCTGACCCTGTTCCTGAAAGTCTGGCAGCCCAAACGCAGCGCCGGCGCACAAATTGCCGGCGCCACCTCCGCCGCAGCGGTTACCGCCAGCGCAGGCGGCTTCGGTCAGCCACGCCAAACCGTCGCCTCGCCTTACAGCCTGGGACAGATCCTCAAAGCCTGGTCGCCGTTCCTGATTCTCACCGTGCTGGTCACTATCTGGACGCTCAAGCCCTTCAAGGCGATGTTCGCCGCCGGCGGTTCGATGTACAGCTGGGTATTCAACTTCGCGATCCCACACCTGGATCAACTGGTGATCAAGGTCGCCCCAATCGTCACCAACCCCACGGCGATTCCGGCCGTGTTCAAGCTGGACCCGATTTCAGCCACCGGCACCGCGATTTTCTTCTCGGCACTGATTTCGATGCTGGTGCTGAAAATCGACCTGAAGACTGGTCTTACCACTTTAAAAGAGACCTTCTACGAACTGCGCTGGCCGATCCTGTCCATCGGCATGGTGTTGGCGTTCGCCTTCGTCACCAACTACTCCGGCATGTCCTCGACCATGGCCCTGGTATTGGCTGGCACCGGCGCTGCGTTCCCGTTCTTCTCGCCGTTCCTCGGCTGGCTGGGGGTTTTCCTGACAGGCTCCGACACCTCGTCCAACGCCCTGTTCAGCTCGCTGCAAGCCACCACGGCGCATCAGATCGGCGTTAACGACACCTTGCTGGTAGCCGCCAATACCAGCGGCGGCGTGACCGGCAAGATGATCTCGCCACAGTCGATTGCCGTCGCCTGCGCCGCCACCGGCCTGGTAGGCAAAGAGTCCGACCTGTTCCGCTTTACCCTCAAGCACAGCCTGTTTTTTGCCACCATCGTCGGGCTGATCACGCTGGCGCAGGCCTACTGGTTCACCGGTATGCTGGTGCACTAAAACCTGCGCGTAACAGGGTAAGAATCGACGCCGGACAACGATGCCGGCGTCAGCTATTTCTGGAGGACCGATGAGCCTGCCTGCTGCTTTCCTGAGCGACGTCGCACAACTGATCCCGAAAGATCGTCGCTTCGACGACCCTCTTTCCACCCTCGCTTTCGGCACTGACGCCAGCTTTTACCGACTGATCCCACAGCTGGTGATTCGCGTGGATTCGGAAGACGAAGTCGTGGCGCTTTTGCACTTGGCCCAACGCGACCGCGTCCCCGTGACCTTCCGCGCAGCCGGCACCAGCTTGTCCGGCCAAGCCATCAGCGACTCGGTGCTGATCGTGTTGGGGGACAATTGGAATGGCCGCGAGATTCGCGGCCAAGGCACGCAGATCCGCCTGCAACCCGGCGTGATCGGCGCCCAGGCCAATGCGTGGCTGGCGCCGTTCGGGCGCAAGATCGGCCCGGACCCGGCCTCGATCAACGCCTGCAAGATCGGCGGCATCGTCGCCAACAATGCCAGCGGCATGTGCTGTGGCACCGCGCAAAACACTTATCACACCCTGGCCGGCATCCGCCTGGTACTGGCTGATGGCAGCCGCCTGGATACCGAGGACGCGGCCAGTGTCAGTGCCTTTCGCCAACAGCATGGCGAGTTGCTGGAGCGCCTGGCCACGTTGGGCCGGGAGACGCGGGCAAACGCCGAACTGGCTGCAAAAATCCGCCACAAATACCGTCTGAAAAACACCACCGGCCTGTCACTCAACGCCCTGGTGGATTTCGATGACCCCTTGGATATCCTCAGCCATCTGCTGGTGGGTTCCGAAGGCACCCTCGGTTTTATCAGCGCAGTGACCTACGACACGGTGATCGACCACCCGAACAAGGCCTCAGCGCTGATTGTGTTTCCGGATGTGGAAACCTGCTGCAATGCCGTGACGGTGCTCAAAACCCAACCCGTCTCCGCCGTTGAGCTGCTGGACCGGCGCAGCATGCGCTCGGTGCAGGACAAACCCGGCATGCCGGCTTTCGTACAACAGTTATCGGAAAATGCCTGCGCACTGCTGATCGAATCGCGGGCCGCGTCGCCGTCATTGCTGCAGGAACAACTGGCGCTGATCATGGCCTCCCTGGCCACCTTCCCAGTAGAAAAGCAGGTCGACTTCACCCAAGACCCGCTGGAAAACGCCCGCCTGTGGGCCATCCGCAAAGACACCTTCCCGGCCGTCGGCGCCGTGCGTAAAACCGGCACCACCGTGATCATCGAAGACGTGACCTTCCCGGTCGAGCAACTGGCCATCGGCGTAAACCGCTTGATCGATCTGTTCGACAAACATCACTACGACGAAGCGATCCTTTTCGGACACGCGCTGGAAGGCAATCTGCACTTCGTGTTCACTCAAGGCTTCAACAGCGCGGAAGAAGTCGCACGCTACCAGGCGTTCATGGACGACGTCGCACAGCTTGTGGCGGTGGAGTTCGGCGGTTCGCTGAAAGCCGAACACGGCACCGGCCGCAACATGGCGCCCTTCGTCGAGCTGGAATGGGGCAGCGATGCCTACCAATTGATGTGGCAGCTTAAACGCCTGCTCGACCCCAACGGCATTCTCAACCCCGACGTGGTGCTGAGCGAAGACCCGCAAATCCACCTCAAGCACCTCAAACCGCTGCCCGCCGCCGACGAGCTTGTGGATAAGTGCATCGAGTGTGGTTTTTGTGAGCCGGTGTGCCCTTCCAAAGGCCTGACGCTCAGCCCGCGCCAGCGCATTGTGATCTGGCGCGATATCCAGGCAAAGAAACGCGCAGGCGTCGACACCACCGAACTGGAAGCGGCCTATCATTACCAAGGCATCGACACCTGTGCCGCCACCGGCTTGTGCGCGCAACGCTGCCCGGTGGGAATCAATACCGGCGACCTGGTGAAAAAGCTGCGCGCACGCGACGCCGACCGTACGAAAACCGCCGATTGGCTGGCCGGCCATTTCGCCACGGCTATGCAAGGTGCGCGCTTTACCCTGCACGTGGCCAATGGCGCGCGCATGCTGCTGGGCGCGCCCCGCCTGGAAAAGCTCTCGGCAAAAATCACACAGCTGTCCAAGGGGCAAATCCCGCAGTGGACCAACGCCATGCCGCAGCCGGAAAAAGCCATCCGCTTCAGCCCGGCGGTGACTGACGAGCGCCCGCGCGTGGTTTACCTGGCCGCCTGCGTCTCACGCGCCATGGGCCCGTCGGCCGACGATAAAGAGCAAATGTCGCTGTACGACAAAACCCGCGGCCTGCTGGAAAAAGCCGGTTACCAAGTCGTGTTCCCCGACAACCAGGACAGCCTGTGCTGCGGCCAGCCATTCGCCTCCAAAGGCTACGCCGAACAAGCCGAGCACAAACGCCAGGAACTGATCGGCGCCCTGCTCCACGCCAGCCGTGGCGGCCTCGACCCGATCTACTGCGACACCAGCCCCTGCACGCTGAGGCTGGTGCAAGACCTCGGCGAAACCCGCCTGGACCTCTACGACCCGGTGCGTTTTATCCGCACCCACCTGATGGACCGCCTCGACTTCACCCCACAAGAAGCGCCCATCGCCGTGCACGTCACCTGCAGCACCCAGCACTTGGGCGAAAGCCAGGCCCTGATCGACCTTGCGCGCCGCTGCGCCACCACCGTGGTGATCCCGGAAGGCATTCACTGCTGCGGTTTTGCCGGCGACAAAGGCTTCACCACCCCGGAACTCAACGCCCACTCACTGCGCTCGCTCAAGGACGCGGTGCAACATTGCAGCGAAGGCATTTCCACCAGCCGCACCTGCGAGATCGGCCTGAGCCAGCATGGCGGTATCGACTACCACGGCCTGGTGTACCTGGTGGACCGCGTCACCCAGGCCCGCGCCCATGAAACCTGCAAATAAAACAGAACCCCTGCGTGCCAGCGCAGTCATTTGAATAGGCCTCGGCGAACGAGGCTCACCCGTGACCTCGCTGGCTGCCCCGCCTTGGCGCAGCATCGAGCCCTATTTGCTCAAGGAGATACCCCATGAAGCGTACTGCTCTTGCTGGCGTGTTCATCACCGCCGCAATGTTGGCCTCGCCTGTTTTTGCTGCCGGCGAGCCGGACCTGTGCAAAATCAACCTGGATAAAATCAACAACGGCCAAGCCCTGCTCGCCACCGACACCAGTGGCAAAAAGGGCGAAATCGACACCGCCGTGTCCCAGGCCAAAGCCGCGCACGCCGCTGGCGATGACAAAAAATGCATCGAGATCACCTCCAAGGCGCTTCAGGACCTGCAGAACAGCGATAAAGGCGGCCAATAAGCCCCTTGCGCGCTCAAGGCCAACCTTCGGGTTGGCCTTCCGTGACGGTTTGGCGTACACTGCACAGGCTTGTCACTCACTAAGAAACAACGAGTTACAAGCACGGGGCCGTTTAGGATTCGACGCCGGTCGCGAAACTTTAGGTGCATGCCGAGTTGGTAACAGAACTCGTAAATCCACTGTTGCAACTTCTTATAGTTGCCAATGACGAAACCTACGGCCAGGAATTCGCTCTCGCTGCGTAAGCAGCCTTAGCCCTGAGCTTCTGGTACCTTCGGGTCCAGCAATCACCAGGGGATGTCTGTAAACCCAAAGTGATTGTCATATAGAACAGAATCGCCGTGCAGTACGTTGTGGACGAAGCGGCTAAAACTTACACAACTCGCCCAAAGCACCCTGCCCTTCGGGTCGCTGAGGGTTAACTTAATAGAAACGGCTACGCATGTAGTACCGACAGCGGAGTACTGGCGGACGGGGGTTCAAATCCCCCCGGCTCCACCAATTCGAAGCATCGACAAAACCCGCCTAGTGCGGGTTTTGTTGTTTCTGAGGGCTGGAAAGCCCAGCCGACGGGCCTTCGGATTTTTCCTTCAAGATATCGCGCCATTGGTGAACTGGCGCAGCCCCCACCACAACGCTAACGTTCGCCGGTCGCTGCTCATCAGCGACCGGCTTTGACAGGCCGAAAAGTGTAACCTTTCACACCCCATGATTTAACGGCATGCTTCACGCATTCCGTCTCGTTCATGGCGGCTGTGCGTGGGGCATCTTCGGGTGCGCCGGGCTCCTACACTTCCGGTCTGTCAACCCGCGTACAGCTGCCACCCAATCCTGTTTGACAGCAGGGGGCGGCAGCTCCTTAAACAGTGTGGGAGCTTCATCATGAAAAAAATTACCCCGAATCCTCCGGCGAGCCTTTTCACGGTCGCTCAAGGCATCCACTCCGAAACCCTGCTGATTCAAGCCAGCGAAACTCTGGCCTCGCTGAACGCTATCACCACCGATCTGGCTTTCGAACTCGAAGGCGAAAACCGTCAGAAGCTGTTGGGTAGCCAACAATTGATCGTGCTGGGTGAGTTATTGATCGAGCGGGTGCTGTCCGTACTGCACCCCACGACCGACACATCACCGTCCCCGCAGTAGCAAAAATCAAAAGGCCGAGTCGCTATGCGGCAACTCGGCCTTAAGAAACTTCAACGCTCAACATATCTTACCGCGCTCAAAGTAAATGTGGTCTGCCCCTGCCGCCCCTCTGCTATCGCATGGATCACGACCTTGATCGATGGGCACGACAATGGATCAGTGCTGAGCTCGGGCATAACCGGATCGGTGTGCTGTCGACCTACATTGGAGGTCGAGCATGACAAAGCCTTTCGATATGGAGCTGTTCCTGAGCGGTGTGCTGACCTGTTCGAAAACCACTCAGCGACGGCACCTACGGCAAGCCAGAATAATGCAAGCCGCCATCAACCAAAGATGGCAGCGAGATAATCCTTGGACATGGCAGAGTAAACATCTGATCTGGTTTCTCACTCAGCATCTGAGAAGCCATTCTGTCACCTCGCGGTATTATTATCAGCTCACAGTCCTTTTAATCCGAAAGCGTTTGAGAAAAATCGCAGAGTACCAACCTAACACTCAGTCAATTTAAATTATGAGAAAACAGGGGATCTAGGGCCAACGCCGCAAGGCAGTTAACTTTAGTGCCATGTTTGAAAACCGCGGAGCTGGCTGTATGCTTTGGATAGCTAGTGAGTGCTAATTTCGTGCTCAGCCAATAACTCACCGAACTCCCTTTGCAGCTCTGCCAGACGAGCCTCCAACTCTCTCTGCTTTTTAGCCAAATCAGGAAGTGCCATTTTTTGCACTTGCTGAGTTAGCACATACCTTGAAATATTTAAAATATAGCTATTGCTCTCCAGCTCTTCCGTCGTTACAAGCTTAGAAACACCCTCAACCTCTTCAAATTTTTTATATATTTCAAGAGCCGAGTCAAATAGAGACTTTAGCGGTGCGGACGGACTAGCATCTACATATTTTTCGGCTTCAGCCGCATCAATCAATAGAACAGGTTTATTTTTAACCCCAGGCTTTTTTAATACCAAGATAGCTGTTGGTATCCCAGTATATTTTATAACTCCACCAGGCAGAAAAATTACAGCCTCGATGATTCCGGCCTGCACAATTTTCGTCCGAATGCCTTCTTCAACCCCACCTCGAAAAAGAACACCATTAGGAACTAGCACGGCAGCGCGCCCATCCGGCTTAAGAGACTTTATAATCATCTGCAAAAAAGCGAAGTCCGCATTGCGTGGAGGAGGCAAGCCGAAATCCAAATATGAGCAGATATTACTTCTCTGATAGCTATCTGTAGCAAGTGAAAACGGAGGATTAGCAAGTACTATATCGTAAGCAGAAACCTCCAGACTCTGGAGGGAGTCTGATACACGAATATCGCCATCAGTAATTCCATGCACAATGCAATTTATTCTTGCAATCCGCGCAGCTGATAAGTTTATTTCTCTACCGTGGATCTGAACGGGAGTGCGACTGTCAGATTTCAACGCTTTGTTATTGGCCGAAATTAAGAAACCACCGGAACCACAGGTAGGGTCGTATACACTTTCCCCTCCTTTTGGCTCGACAAGTTCAACCATAATTTCTACTAACTCACGTGGGGTATACGCCTCGCCAGCCCTCTTTCCCTCTATCTCTGAAAAATCCTGAATTATTTTCTCAAAGCAATCGCCAGCGACAGAGGGAAACTCACTACTTGAAACCACGCTGTAGAGGTTGATACAAGCCTGCCTAAAGTCGGAAGCATTTGCCTTTCCCGCACGTGTTATTAAGTGCTCTATGGTTTCTGTAAGACCCAGCTCGCGTTTATAAAAAACATCAACCCGTTCAGCAGCTAACAGAAGCTCAGAAAAAAAAACCTCTCTACAAGCCGTAGACAGTGGCTGTAAACAGGATGAATCGACATTACTTATGAGATCACGCCGATGAGATGATATAAAAAAAACAAAAAAAACGCTAACAAAAAAATCTTTGTATTCTTGAGTATCGAGATTTGTATTTGAACGCAGCTCCGAAATTATCGCGCTTATGTACGATTGATTAAACTTACTCATGATTGGCCTCTCATAACCTGAACACAGAAAGCATCTAGCACTTCCTCACCGTTTCTAGCAAGTGACTCCAGGACCTGTTTTTGACATATCCAGTTTCTGTAGGCTTTAGCTATCTTTAACTGAGCGCCTAAATTTGGCAACGGCACTGAGAGATCTGATAAATCTTTTAGCCCCACGTTTGAGATGACACTACCTGCTTTAAGACGCGATATTTGGGAGTGCCCCTCGCTAGAGTTAAGATACCAGCATATATAGCCCGAATTAACACCCACCTCTGGCGCACTCAGAATAGCTACTTGATTCGTAGTGATAATAGACTGATCACTAGGTAGCTCAAGCAAGACGGCCTCTATTCGATTCCCACGAAGAGGAATGAGAATATCATCAGAACGCAATGTTTTTTTTGCTTTACCTGGTTCTACGGCCGCAAACGGAAGAATAGAAAAGTCGACGCCTCCTTCGCGAATATCTTTTATCTGGACTACTTTATACCCGTCGCTGCGACTGGCATCTTCTGCCTTACCTCTGAAGGTATGCCCTGCGCGGACTTCCATAATTTCGGATAGTTTTTTAATATTCAATGGTGTCTACCCGTTTTCATTGGTTGTTCTAAGTGAGAGTTTACCTCAATGTACATCGTGGAGCCTGCGCCAGATCCCAACACCGTGTGCTCGTAGGAGACGTTGAAGTTCTGAAGCAGACACAACCAAGGTATGATGACACCCAAGATCTTAGCTTTTTTCATTCTGACCCCCTTATGACACTGAAGCAGTACCCACAGTACTGCTCAATGCGAGGAAATATACTCCACCCCCGCTCACAGGTCAACAGTATCATCGGTACTGCATTGATTTTCAGAGGTTCTACATGAAAGTTAGGGGTCTATTAATTGCATGAGCTGTGTGTTCACGGTGTTTTTTTGGAAAGCCCTTACAACCCAGTGTCCTTAGATAGCTACCATCTCTGAGCATCCCATAGACGAGGAGAGGCTATTCACTCGGTTTGTTTCGTGATCGTAGAGACCTGGGGATGAGGACCTTGCGAATCTAGCTCGCAAAAACTCCTCGTTTTTAACACCTGTTAGAGCCACCCCTCACACAGCTTCGATGCCTGGTCGAGAATCATCTGCGCCGCATCCTCAGCCTTATCCGGTGGATACTTGTATTTACGCAAAATCCGCCGCACCAAGATCCGCAGCTTAGCCCTAACGCTTTCACGGCTACTCCAGTCGACACTGACATTGGCCCGCAGACTAGCAGTGAGCTCATGGGCAATTTTCGCCAGGATTTCATCACCCAACTCCCGCACAGAAGCTTCGTTAGTCGCCAAAGCATCGTAGAACGCCAACTCATCATCGTTCAGCCCAAGTACGTCACCGCGCTTGCTGGCCTGGGCGAATTTTTTGGCCATTTCAATCAGTTCTTCAATGACCTGCGCCGTTTCAATGGAACGGTTCTGGTAGCGCTTGATGACGTTGCCCAACAACTCAGAGAATTTCTTCTCTTGAGTCAGATTAGAGCTGTAACGGCTTTTGATTTCGCCTTCGAGCAATCGCTCCAGAAGCTCCACTGCCAGATTTCTTTCTGGAAGGTTGCGCACCTCTGCGAGAAACGCGTCATCGAGCAAGCCGATGTTGGGTTTCTCCAGGCCCACTGCCTCGAAAATATCTACAACATCACCAGAGACCACTGCATTGCCGATGATCTGTCGAATAGCTAACTCGCGCTCTTCGTCGGTTTTTTTCTGCTGACTGACTTCGCGCTTGATCAGAATGACTTTAATAGCCTGAAAGAATGCCACCTCTTCGCGAACGGCTTTGGCCTCATCCAGCGTGCAGCACAAAGTAAATGCCTTACCCATGGCCAGCGCGTTATCAGCAAACCGCTTTTTGCCATCTTCCATTCCCAGGATATGGTTAGCTGCGCCGGCCAGTAGTTTGTGTCCGCCCGTGAGGAAGTCACCGTAATCGAAGCCATGTAGCAGACTGCGTAGAACGTCGAGTTTCTCCTCTAATACCGAATAAGCCTCGTAGGCATCCACCGTCGGCCGGCCTTTACCTTTGCTGCCGGTGTACTCCTTCAGCGCTGCCTTCAGCTCGTTGGCAATGCCGATGTAGTCCACCACCAGACCACCCTGCTTGTCCTTGAAGACACGGTTAACCCGGGCAATGGCCTGCATCAGGTTGTGGCCCTTCATGGGTTTGTCCACGTACAAGGTATGGACGCACGGTGCGTCAAACCCGGTCAGCCACATATCGCGGACGATCACGAGCTTGAGGGGATCCAATGGATCTTTGAAACGCTTCTCCAAGCGCTTTTTGACCTGGCCAGAATAGATATGCGGTCGCAGCAAAGCCTTATCCGATGCGCTGCCCGTCATCACAATCTTGATGGCACCTTTCTCGGGATCCTCGTCGTGCCACTCCGGACGCCGAGCGATGATCTCGTTGTACAGGTGCACACAGATCTCGCGACTCATGGCGACCACCATGGCCTTGCCGGGCATCTGCTCCATACTGACCAGCCCCAGATTACGCGCCTCAAAGTGCGTGACCAGATCCGACGCAATGCTCCGAATCCGTGGCTCTGCCCCGACGACCTTTTCCAACGCGGCCCAACGGCTTTTCAGTCGCGACTGCTGGTCGTCTTCTTCATCTTCTGCCAACTCATCAACCTGATCGTCGATCGTAGGTAGCTCGCTCTCTTTCAGCGACAGTTTGGCCAAGCGCGACTCATAATAGATGGCGACGGTCGCACCATCTTCAGTGGCCTGCTGCATGTCATAGACGTGAATGTACTCACCAAAAACCGAGCGCGTGTCGCGGTCCTCACCGGATACTGGAGTACCAGTGAAAGCTACAAAAGTGGCGTTCGGCAGCGCGTTGCGCAGGTGATGAGCAAAGCCAACCTGATAACGTGCTTTGCTCTCAGCAACCTGAAGCCCCGTGGGTACTTTCAGCTCAGCATTAAAGCCATATTGAGTGCGATGAGCCTCATCGGCGATCACAACAATGTTTGGCCGCAACGACAATACTGGGAAGCTGTCCTCATCGACTCCAGGCATAAACTTCTGGATGGTCGCGAACACGATACCGCCACTAGGACGGTTGGCCAGTTTGGCACGCAAGTCCCCACGCGACTCCACCTGGACGGGTTGCTCGCGCAGCAAATCCTGGGACAGCGAGAACACCCCGAATAACTGACCATCCAAATCGTTACGGTCAGTGATCACCACAATGGTTGGGTTTTCCATCGCCGCTTCCTGCATCACCCGAGCCGCAAAACACGTCATGGTGATGCTTTTACCCGAACCTTGCGTATGCCAGACCACCCCGCCCTTATGACTACCGCCGGGACGCGAGGCTGCCACTACCTGCTGAATGGCAGCACGAACGGCGTGGAATTGGTGATAACCGGCAATTTTCTTTACCAGACGGCCGTCGTCTTCGAACAACACGAAGTAACGCAAGTAGTCGAGCAACATCTCTGGTACCAGAGCACCGCGTACCAATGTCTCCAGTTCGTTGAATTGCCCCAATGGGTCAAGATCCTGGCCGTCGATGGTCCGCCAGTTCATGAAGCGCTCAAGATCAGCCGACAACGACCCCATACGGGCCTCACTACCGTCGGAGATCACCAGGACTTCGTTGTATTGGAACAGGTCCGGAATCTGCTCTTTATAGGTCTGGATTTGATCAAAGGCTTTACCCAGATCAGCCTTCACATCTGCAGGATTTTTCAGTTCGAGCAATACCAACGGTAGCCCGTTAACAAACAAGATGATGTCCGGACGCCGAGTGTGTTTCGGCCCCTGGATACTGAACTGATTGACCGCCACCCAGTCGTTGGCTTTCACATCAGCCCAATCGATCAGGCGAACGAAGTCTCCTCGGGTTTCACCGTCTTTTTGATACTGCACGGGTACACCGCCGACCAGCAGGCGATGGAACAAGCGGTTAGCCGACAACTGCACCGGCAGCCCCAACTCAAGTACCTGCTTCAATGCATCCTCACGCGCAGCTACTGGGACCTTTGGATTGAGCCTCGCCATAACATTGCGCAAGCGCTCGGCAAGCACCACCTGGCGATAGTTTTCACGCTCAGGTTGCTCGCCATCATGAGCGATATTCGGCCCATACAAATGGGTATAACCCACCTCTGCCAGCCAGCCGAGAGTCTCTTGCTCCAATTGGTCTTCGGTCATTCCAACTCACTTCCTGTGTTCAGATCACCGGCCAATTCGGCCTCAATCTCGGCAATACTCGGCAGATTTCGGCCCAGAGTCTCGGGCAAGTCGCGCAGCAATTGGTATTCGGCAACGCCGATGGGTTTTTCGATGCCCGACAAAGCGTACTCGGCCACCAAGCGGTTTTGCTGTTTGCACAGCAGTAGGCCGATAGTGGGTTTGTCATCCTCAGCTTTAATCTGCGCATCCACGGCCGCCAGATAGAAATTCAACTGGCCAGCGTGTTCGGGTTTGAAAGCCGTTGCTTTGAGCTCTACTACCACATAACACTTGAGGCGGGTGTGGTAGAACAGTAAATCGATGAAGAACTCATCTCCACCCACATCCAGGCGAAACTGGCGGCCGACGAAAGCAAAGCCTGCGCCTAACTCCAGCAAGAAACGAGTGATATGACGGATCAGTCCATCTTCAATATCACGCTCGTGAGCATCGTCGCCCAAACCGAGAAAGTCGAACAGGTAGGGGTCTTTCAGGGTTTCGTGAGCCAACGCCGACTCAGCAGCCGGTAAACGTGCAACAAAGTTAGTGACTGCCGCGCCTTGGCGTTGCTGCAAGCGGTTCTTGATATTCTGCTCCAGCGTGCTACGTGACCAACCGAGCAAGACGGTTTGCTGCGCGTACCACTCACGTTCGGCAGGGCTGGCCAGCTTGGTCAGCAGGGTTACCACATGGAACCAGGGCAATTGGGCAGCAGGCTGCTGCCCAAATAGACCATTGGGGCAATGCTGAGCAAAAAACGCCATGTACTTGAGGTTACGGCTGGAAAAACCACGGATATCGGGAAAGGCATCGGAAAGATCGCGCGCCAGTCGCTCAATGACTTTCGCGCCCCAAGCGTTAACCTGCTGACGTTGCCGGATTTCTGCTCCAATCCGATGATACAACTGCACCAACTCCGCGTTGACGGCCAGTGCAGCACGTTGCCGGGCTTGAGCAATATCGACTTTGAGCTGAGTCAGCCAGTCGGCGTAGCCTTCTGGCAGTGCGGAAATCGTTTCTTTAGTCACTCACTGATCTCCCACTCCTTGGCCGACACCTCACCAGTCTGGTGAAAACGACGTATACGTCCGATGAACTCGGCGAAGTCAGTATTCTCTTCAGTCAATCGATTGCACATATCCCAGTCGACTTCACTGCGTTCGCGAGCAGGAATCAAAATTTGGCTTTCCGCGGGATTCTGTACGTCTAGCTGTATCACACCAATGCCATGGGCTGAAGCGAGCATACGTAATTCTTTGAGCGTGCCGTCACCCTCAACGGTGCCCGCTACCAAGTAGCCGAAATGCGCCCAGGAAGAGTTGGATACTGCCTGGAAAAAGCTCTTACGGGCGTTCGAACGATTGAGTAGCAGTTTGACTTCGAAGGACCATAGCCGGGCACGACGTTCGCCTAGTACACGAACGCAGTCACGCAGGTTTAGCGTCCAGTCAGCTGTCAGATTTTCCAAACCTACCAAATCGGGATGCAGCCATTCGTTGCCACCGCTGCCAGCACGGTTAGACGAACGTTTTTCGTTGATCCGCATGGCGTATACCCGCTGATCGTCCGTCAGCAGGTATTCGGCCAGCAATGGGTAAAGTGCGTGTTCACGCAACGGCGAGGGCTCAGGTAGGTCTGACGTGGCGAGGGCTACCCCTTCAGCCGCCGCCACCTCAGAGTTGGCGTCCATTTCCGACCAGTAATAATGACGAGGCCGGCCTTCGGTTGTTTTTAGTTGAACATGCATCTGCTGCCAGCGCGGGCGTGAACCGGAAATCTCCGCCACCAGTTGCTGTACCAAGTCGCTGTCGGTCTGGATGTAGCTGGCACTGCCTGCTTTTTTGACAGCGCATTCGGCGGGAAATTGCTCGAAGATCCATTGAGCCAGTTCGCGGGCGGTTTGCTGAGTGTCGGGTAGTTCTTGCAGGCGATCGATGACGCGCTGGCGGAGGTTGAGGGCCATATCAAATCGCCTCCGACAAGACGTTTTTAACGTTACCTTCGGCATCTGCTAGACGCAACTGACCAGAAATCAGGCGAGGTAGCAGGGTGTCGCGGATCTGAGTGAGGGTTTGAGCTTGTTGCTCATTACCAAAAATCATCTGATGAATAGGCTCGGCAGAATCATTGAACTTCTCAATCACTGACTCCGGTGGACTAACAACTTTTAATCGTTTTAGATCGGCTACAGTTACATGACCAAGCCCTGTTGTTTGTTTATTACGCGCGAGCTCAGCAAATACTGGATTTAGATACCTTAACGCTTGCAGAATAAATGAGCGCTGACTGGAAGCATGGGGTAAAACACGAAAAATATGCTGATTGAGTAACGCTGTGGCATGCCCCCAAACAAAAGTGCCAATTGAAGTATCCGGATTACCAGACCATGAAAAAAGTATATCCCCAGTCTTAATTAGGTACTTCTCCGGCATAGCTTTATCAGAAAAAGCAGTTTTCGAAGTTACGCCAGCCTTCAGCTCCGCAATTTTTATGATCGGAAGCCCGCGGTAATCCGAGTTTGGCTCAAATGCTTTGTAAGCTGCTCCGTTGATATAAGTCGCCATACCGTAAATAGGTCGTGTAGCCCATCCTTTTGGAATTAACCCCAACTCTGACTCTTCGAAACTATCAGGAAACAGCGCTGCAGTGGCCTGATGCACGCCTGCGGACTCTAACCCTTCCGCGTTGGCCCGCACAGGATCGAAATCGACGAACCAAGATTTGAATAGCGCCTGCGTAATGGCTTCCAAGGTTGTGTTGGTTTCGCGTAACAAGGTAATACGTTCATCAAGAGACTGGAGGAAGTCAGCAATCCTCCGCTGTTCCTCGATTCCCGGAATCAAGACATGGAACGCTTTCGCCTCAGGAAAGTAGATTGTTTGGTGAGTAGTTCCACTCGCAAAACGCAACATGCTCTCGTGTTCAGCAAATAGGATATATTTCAGATATCGATAATCTAATTTAGGCGAGCAAACCCAGTTAACAAAATCTTGACTGGTAGCCATCGGGCACCCCATGACTACAACGTACCCAACAGACGCCGTTCTAGAAAGACACACTGTATGTTTTGGTAATATACGCGCAGATGAGTTGGCAATACCCAACGCATTGGTGTATTGCAGCGTTTTATTTATTGTAAGACCATGATTTCCTGTGGCATCACGAATCCCAAGCCATGGGACATCTCCCCCCCAATATTCAGCGTACTTTCTGCTCGGGGTATGCCCAGACTCAAGACGAGCAATACTTGAAAGAGGTGTCCACTTCCAACCTTCAATAGGTTGCTGCTTGCTGGGCATTCCCACCGACAGTGCGTAGCTGCCTTCAATGATGCCAGTGGATGCAGGTCGTCCCCCAACCCGTTTTTGTTGCTTGACTTCAGACTCAGAACTCATACCCAATCCCTCCAAGCTTCTGGCGAATCAATTGATCGAGCTCTGCTCCTTTGACCATTTGCTTGCCCAGCAACCCTGTGAGATTTTGCATCTTATCGTCGAACATTTCATCGTTGTCCTCAACGACTTCGGCGCCAACATAACGGCCCGGGGTCAGCACATGACTATGCTCTGCGATTTCGACGAGAGTCACGCTGCGGCAGAAACCAGGAATGTCGGCATACTCAGCAATCTCCCCGCCGACATCCAACGGCACTCCGCGCCAATTGGCGACAGTTTGCGCAATGCGTTCGATGTCGCTGTCGAGCAGCTCGATCTGCACCCGACTAACATTCGTACCGAGTTTACGGGCGTCGATAAACAGCACTTCTCCAGGGCGAGCGACTTTCTGTTTGGTCAAAAACCACAGACAGGCCGGAATCTGGGTATTGAAGAACAACTGCCCAGGTAGCGCGACCATCACTTCGACCACGTCGGCCTCGACCATCGCGCGACGAATATCGCCCTCAGTATTCTGGCTAGAGCTCATCGAGCCATTGGCCAGAACGATACCGGCGCGGCCACTCGACTTGAGGTGAAACAGCATATGTTGCAGCCACGCATAGTTGGCATTGCCTTGCGGCGGCGTGCCGTATACCCAACGCGGATCACCTTCGAGACTACCGTGCCACCAGTCACTTATGTTGAACGGAGGGTTAGCCAGTACAAAGTCTGCGCGCAGATCTGAATGTTGGTTACGGATAAAAGTGTCAGCAGGCTCACGACCAAGGTTGAAGTCGATACCACGGATTGCCAAGTTCATAGCGGCCAGACGCCACGTAGTCGGGTTAGACTCCTGACCGTAGATGGAAACATCACCGAGTTTACCGCCATGGGCCTCGATAAAATTCTCCGATTGCACAAACATCCCCCCCGAGCCGCAGCAAGGGTCGTAGACCTTACCGTGATGCGGGTTGAGTACCGCTACCAAGGTTTTTACGATGCTGGCTGGGGTATAGAACTGGCCGCCCTTCTTGCCTTCGGCACTGGCGAATTGGCCGAGGAAGTATTCATAGACCTGGCCGAGCAGATCGCGAGCCTGGTTGGCATCACCACTGAAACCAATAGTCGAAATCAAGTCAACCAACTCACCGAGTTTACCGTCAGGCAACTGGGCACGAGCGTAACGCTTGTCGAGGATGTTTTTCAGGCTGGTATTTTCTACCTCAATTGCAGACAAAGCCTCATCAATCCGTTTGCCAATATCCACCTGCTTCGCGGCAGCACGTATCGACTCCCAACGTGCCACTTCAGGCACCCAGAACACATTCACTTCTTTGTAGTAGTCGCGCTCCTCCAGCTCTTGAGCCAGTAGTTCAGCATCGTCGCTGTCCAGATAGTAATTGTCACTGGCGTCAGCAAAACGTCGCACCAACTCAGCACGGCGGCCAGCAAAACTATCCGAGATGTACTTGAGGAAGATCAGGCCAAGGACGATGTGCTTGTACTCAGCAGCATCCATGTTGGCGCGCATCTTATCCGCAGTAGCCCACAGCGTTTTTTGCAGATCCTGCAGGGTATTACTGGTTTGCGGAGCTGTGGCCTTGCGCCCAGGCTTCCTCTTTACCGACTCGGGCTCTGGGGTGATAGGACTTTCGCTCGACGAAAAACGAGCACGTGCCTGATTGAGCGCTTCTTCAGCAAGACTGCTGGCGGTCTGGTCGGCACCTTTTTGAACCGTCATGGACTACTTCCTACATTCGACGCAGATGAATTGCGTGGTAAAAATTGAAAAACCCGACCATAGAGGTTCAGGCGAAGATTGCCCGCATGATAACGGGTCACCACACCTTTCGTCTGAGTTGTAACGACCAAAAGAACGCGTACAACCTCGCAAGGCAGTGAGTTCCCTGAATCGAGGTCAGTCCAGCGGACTTGCGAGGCATCAAGAAAGCTCGTCGCGATTTAAACGGTATTCCATTTGGTATTCCAACCAAAAAATCAAGCTGAAATTCACTCAACAAATCAACAGCCTACTTAGCCAATTCAACTTACCCCGGCCCACCAATTCAAAGCATCAACAAAACCCGCCCAGTGCAGGTTCGTTGTTTCTGAAGGCTGGAAACCCCAGCCAGCGGACCTTCGGATTTTTCCTTCAAGATGTCGCGCCATTGGTGAACTGTTCCCACCCCACCTACACGGCTAACCTCCTCCCGTCGCTGCAAAATCAGCGACCGGGTTTAGCAGCTCGGTTAATATCAAGGCCTGCAATGCCACCATCCGTTCAGCATCAGCTGGACTGCGTTATGGCGGCTGTGCGTGGGGCACTTTCGGGTGCGCTGGGTTCCTTGATTCCTGGTCTGCTAACCCGCGTACAGTCGCCACCCTCTTCGTTTAGCAGCGATGCCTGGCGACTCCACCAATCAAGGAGTTTGCGCCATGAAAAAAATCACCCCCAATCCTCCAGCGAGCCTTTTCACGGTCGCTCAAAACATCGACCCCGAAACCCTATTGATTCAAGCCAGCGAAACCCTTGCCTCGCTTAACGCTATCACCACTGACCTGGCTTTCGAACTCGAAGGCGACAACCGTCAGAAGCTCTTGGGTAGCCAACAATTAATCGTGCTGGGTGAGTTACTGATCGAGCGGGTGTTGGTCGTACTGCACCCCACAACCGACACATCACCGTCCCCGCAGTAGCAAAAATCAAAAGGCCGAGTCGCTACGCAGCAACTCGGCCTAAAGAATCTTCAGTCCTCGGCGTACCTTCGCGCACTCGAAATAAACCCGGTCTGAACCCAACGCCCACAGATTACCCCAGCCCACCACCTCAACAAAAAAGACGTCCACGGACGTCTTTTTTGTACCTGAAATCCCCCCCAATCACCCTCGCCCCGGATCTCTACGCAACACCAACACCCCCACAAAAACCACCCCCACCACCCCCACCGATATCATCAACCCATGCCCACTCACATAAGAAACCATCGCCCCCGTCGCAATCGGCCCCAACACACTCCCCAACGTATAAAACATCGCAATCACCGTCATCGCCGTAGACACCTGATGCTCCCCCACCCGATCCCCGGCCTCGATCACGGCCAGGGTGTTCATGCCGCCAATCGCGCCGCCCCAGAGGAATACGATGAGCGTCGCCAGCCAGGGAAGCGGCTGGCTGAACGGAATGGCGAATGTGCCTAGCAGCAACACTAACCCGCAAACCAATTGGCCGATTTTGTAGGAGCTGCGGTCGGCCATCCAGCCGATGGGCAGTTGCAGGAGGGTGCCGCCGATGCCGAAGACGGAGATCAGCAGGGTCGCGGCGGTGAGGAGGTAGCCGGCCGAGAGGCTGTAGCCGGCCAGGAATGATACGGATGAGGTTTCGGCGAAGCCGGCGATAAATGCGCCGCAGAGGGCGGTGGGGATGAGGCTGAATAATTTGCCGTGGCGTTTTTCTGCCGGGGTTTGTGGTTGGGTGTCGTAGGGTTTGAGGGTGAGTGCCAGTAGGCCGGAGAGCAGGACGATGACGGCGCAGGCGTAGTAAGGCGCGGGGCTGCCGACGCCGAAGGCCACCAGCAGCAGCGGGCCGACGGCGATGCCCAGGCCCATGAGGGTTTCGTGTACGCCGATCGCGCGGCCGCGTTCGTCTTTGGAGGCGACGGCGACGATCCAGGTATCGCAGGCGATCCAGCGCAGGATCAGGCCGATACCGAGGACAAAATTCAGCGCAAAAATCAGCCCCAGGTGGTGGGTCAAGGTCATGCCGATCAGTGCGCCAACGCTGAGCAGCGCACTGAGGATGTTGGTTTTGACCAGCCCCAGGTGGGCGAGCAAACGCGGCACCCATTTGTACAGCAGCAGGATCGCCAGCCAGGAGGCGCTGACGATCACGCCGATTTTGGCCGGCTCCACGCCTTGCTGTTCCAGCGACAGCGACAGCAGTGGCGTGACGGTGCCGATCTGCACGATCTGCGAGAGTGCCGAGAGGGTGTTGATCTTGGTCAGGGCCAACCAGCGCTGTTTGTCGGTGTATTCGATGCTCGGGCTTTGCATGGGTTACAGGCCTTGGTTAGGCAGCGGTAGAACGCTCGAACTGCCAAGGGGCAACGGGGTGATTAGTACCCTGCCAACCTGGCAAACACCAATATTCTTAATGACTAAGGATATAAAAACCGAGAGTTTCCTTATCCAAAAAGAAGGTGTTTGAATCGCCCCAGGTTTCGTAGACACCTCATTCCCATTACCCTGACAGCCTTTGTCAGACAACCGGAAGTCAGATACCCGTGCTCAAGCCCCTCGCCGTCATCGCCCTCGCCTTCACGTCCTTACTCGCCAACGCTGCCGACCTCACAGGCGTGTGGCAAGGCACGCTGGGTAAATCCGCCATCACCGCCTGTTTCAACGGCGCCGACGGCGAGCAGGGCAGTTACTACTACCAGCGCATTCTCACGCCGATCCAACTGACCCAGGCCCACAACAACGCGTCGTGGGTGGAGGCTGGCGATACCGGGTTGTGGACGCTGGACAAACCCCAAGGCGATACGCTCGCCGGTGCCTGGAGCAAAACCAAGGACGCCAATTCGCTGCCACTGGCCTTGAAACGCATCAGTACCGACGGCTGCGGCAGCGATGCCTACAATGCGCCCATGGAAGCTGCGCCGCTGCCGGTGAAGACCGAGAAGAAAAGCTTCGAAAACCACCCTTACCTGCTCAAGGCCCAAGGCGCACAGGTCACGATCAAGCTCGCGGGCGACAGCCCGGCGATCCGGAAGATCAACCAGCAACTCGCTGCCCTGGCTGTCAGCGATGAGGCTCAGGCGGACTACTTTCAGGAGCGCCGTGAATACCTCGGGCGCAACGGCTCGGGCTACACCAGCGAAATTGACGTCGAGCCAACCTATTGGTCGTCGCAATTCCTCACCGTGAAGTTTTATCGCTGGGCGGCGGGCACTGGTGCGCGGGGCATCAGTTGGGGCCTGCACTCCTGGAACCTGCAAACCGGCGAACGTGTCGACCCGTGGACCTGGCTCGGCGGCCAACAGCAATGGTATGACGTCTACTCCGGGCACGTGAAGTTGCCTGCCACCTTCAGCGCCTGGCTGGCCAAACAAACCACCACCGACGAGGGTTGCCCGGCGATCACCGACTACGACAGCTTCGACCTGAGCTTCAACACCCAAGGCTTGCAACTGTCCACACGCGCCACGGGCGACGGTTGCGACAACGACTTGAGCTTCACTTGGGCGCAATTGCAGCCGGTACTCACCGCGCAAGGCAAAGCGGCATTGCCCAGCTTGAAACTGCCCTGAATACGCGGCTGAACGCGCCTTACAAAAACCCCACACTCGTTCACCAAATGTTAAGAAACGGATACATATACTGACCGATTAACATGGCCGTTCCCCCGAGCGGTCCCCTGCTTCGGTAGCCAGAACCATGACGCGTCCCGCTCCTCTGCTGCTCCTTCTTCTCGCTGGTCTGTTGTTCTTTTTCGCCCTGGGCGGCCATGAGCTGCAAGGCTCCACCGAAGCCCGCGTCGCCGGGATCGCCATGGCCATGCACCTGGACAATGACTGGGTGATCCCGCGCCTGTTTCGCGAACCCTTTCTGGAAAAACCACCCCTGAGCCTATGGCTGGACGCTGGCGCGATTCGCCTGTTTGGTGGCACCACCTGGGCCGTGCGCCTGGCGTCGGCGTTTGCCGGGTTGTTCAGTGTGATGCTGTTTTACGCAATGCTGCGCAAGTTCGGGCGGCCGCAAACCCTGGCGTTCTGCGCCGCGCTGATCCTGGCGACCATGGCCAGTTATTGGGGCAATGTGCGCGGCGTGGGCGAGGACTCGTTGCTCAGCCTCGGCGTGACCACCGCGCTGCTGGGTTTCTACCAGGCCGTGCGCACTGATCGTGAAGGCGCAAGCGGTTGGGCCTGGGCGATGTTTACCGTCGGCATGGTCATCGCCACCTTGAGCAAAGGCGTGCTCGGCCTGGCGATGCCGGGCATTGTGATTTTTGTGTACTTGCTCAGCACCAGCCTGATGGATAAACGCCTGCGCCTTGGCGACTGGCTCAAGCCGGCGCTGTTCACCTTGCTGGCGCTGGTGCCGCTATTGATCTGGCTGGGCTTCCTGTTTCAGCGCGGCGGTATGCAGTCGGTGGCTGAGGTGCTGTGGACCAACAGCGTCGGGCGCTTCAGCGGCTCCTTCGTCGAAGCCGGGCATTACGAACCGTTCTATTACTACATCGCCAAGCTGCCCGAGGCTTTCCTGCCGTGGAACATCCTGGTGTACCTGGGCCTGTGGCACTTTCGCAAAAGCCTGGTGCGTAACCGTTATCGTCTGTTTTTCAGCGTGTGGCTGGTGGCGCAGTTCACGCTGCTGACCCTGGCGTCGAGCAAGCGCGTGGTTTACCTGATGGCTCTCACGCCCGCTGCCGCCGTACTGGCGGCCGAATATGCCGGGGTGTTGCTGGAGTGGCTTAAAGCCAATAAACCGGCGATTTATCGCTACCACCGCAAGGTGATCGGCGGCGTTTTCACCTTGGCGATTGCCTGCTACTTGGCGGCTGCCTTCTGGTTTGCCCCCAAAGCCGACGTGCGCCAGTCGTTTGTGCCGGTGATCAGCCAGGTACAGGCCTACCAGGCACAAGGCAAAGACGTGGTGCTGTTCCAGCCCAACGAGCGCATCGCCGGGGCCAGCGTGTTCTACCTGCAGGCTTACTTGCCGATCCTGCAAACCGAAGCCGAGCTGCGCAGTTACCTCACGGCGAAACCCGGCAACGTGGCGCTGCTGGACCGCACCGAGCAGCTGAGCGAGAAAGTCACGGTGATCAAGGAAATGGCGATCAATCGCCAGCCTTACTACTTCGTCGAGCAGTAAGGCCGGCGCTGCACATCAGTGCTTGGTGAGCTTGTCCAGGTAACCCATGGCAAACGCCGAGATCACGAACGTCATGTGGATGATCACGTACCACATCAAATGCTGCGGATCGATGTTCTTGGCGTCCATGAAGATGCGCAGCAGGTGGATGGACGAAATCGCCACGATGGAGGCCGCCACTTTCATCTTCAGCGACGAAGAGTCCATGGTGCCCAGCCAGTTGAGCTTTTCTTTGTTCTCATCGATATCCAGCTGCGAGACGAAGTTCTCGTAGCCGGAGATCATCACCATCACCAGCAAGCCGCCGACCAGGGCCATGTCGATCAACGACAGCAGCAACAGGATCACTTCCGATTCCAGCATGGTGAAGATGTTGGGCAGAACGTGGATGATTTCCTGGAAGAACTTCAGCGCCAGAATCAGCAGCCCCAGGGAAAGCCCCAGGTAAATCGGCGCCAGCAGCCAGCGCGAGGCGTACATCGTATTTTCGATAAAGCGTTCCATCAGATCTCACACAGCCAGGCTAAAAATGGCCGCGAGTATACCAGCCGCCTCCAAACAGCTGGAACCACGAGAAAACTGATCTGTACGGCATCTGTAAGAGAATTTTTCTGCTAGTGTCGAGCCTCTCACTCGGCTCGATGATGTCGGACAGGAAGATTCAGATGACGGATGTGCGATCCCCTTTGGCCACCCTTGGCCTGTGTGCGGTGTTGCTGATGGCTGGCGGCTGCTCCCCGAAAGAAGAGCAGAAGCAGGCCACCCTCGAAGAGAAAACCGCAACGTTCGAACAATCGCTGGACAGCATTCAAGACCCCAAACTCAGAGACGCCATCGCCGACCTCGGCGGCTCCCTGCTGTTGCTGGAACGGGCGCGGGTCAAGCTCGCCAACAAGCCCATCGAAGCCGAATACGGCGAAGACACCCTGGCCCTGCTCACGCATTACCCCACACCCCAAGCCTTGGTCGACACCTATATCAATGGCCTGTTCGTGCTGCGCAAAGCCTCGCACTCCGACTACCTGACCGATTTGCAGCCGGTGTTCCCGTTCAGCTTCAACAGCCCCGACCAATTTCCCTTTCCCCACGGCCTGGAATGGCAGTCGGTGACCTTGAGCAACAATAAAGTCATCCCCTTCCAGCCGGAATGGTCGGAAACCGACCCGGGTATCCAGTTGAGCCCCAGCAGCTCCAACCTGACCAACCCCGATGACCTGACCGTCACCTACCCGTTTATCGAAGGCGTCGAGACCGACAACAAGAGCCAGCCGCAGCCCGTCAGCCTCAAAGGCTCGGTTGAGGTGGTCGCGCCGGGCAAGGTGCTGACCTTCGACTTGTCGAAAAAAGACGTGGGTCACAAGCGCACCGAAGGCAATATCACCCTCAACCTGCTGTTGCTTGAGAAGAACTACGCCGAGATTGAGCTGACCAACAGCGAACCGCTGGCGCCGGAAGTCGGCGATGAATCGCCCAACCCCTTGCTGGTGCAGGCCCGCGACAGTACAGGGCAGTACCTGACCCGCTCGGGTTCGATCAACGAAAATGCCGCGCAAGTGGCGTTCTACGAGAAACAACTGGCCGAGATGCAAAAGCAGAAGGCCTGGTCGGATACCTTTGAAAAGCAACTCACCGACGAGCAAAAAGCCTTCGAGCACAAACAGAGCAGCCACTATGCCAAGGTGTATTTCAATGGCCTGATCGACACGCTGCAGGTCGATGTCCTGGACTTCTCTACCGCCACCCTCACCCGCAAAGACCTGGACCTGCCGGTGCAGCGCTTCGACAAGAACAGCCTGCAAAGCAGCGTGCAAGCGCTGCCGATGCCGGTCACCGTGTACGACGACAGCGCCGCCAGCTGGCTCAAAGACGCCGGCATGACCGAGGACCAGCTGAAAAAAAGCGTGACCATCACCCAGTCGACCGAAGACGCCAGCGCGGCGAAAATCGTGTTTGACCACCCGTTCACGTTCAATGACGACCTGGTCGGTGCTGATCGCAACAACAGCGACGCGCCCATCACCTTCTTCACGGCGGATGAAAAAGGCGAGCGCGGCGAGCCGATTGAACTGCCCACCGAGGCGTTCGAGCTGAACGCCGGCAGCGGCACACTCACCTACGACCTCAACCTGTTCCCGGAAACCCCGGCCTTCGTGGTGGGCTCGGTGCCGCTGTTTCTGGCCACCATCGAGAAAAAAACCTTGGATGCGAGCAAGCTGCCTAAGGGCCTGTCGCTCAAGGACAACGCGCTGATCGTCGACCAAAAGGAATTCCCGGCCGACAGCTGGCGCTTTTACGCCAAGGACGCCAGCGGCAAGTACCTCAAGGAAATCCTCGGCGTGAGCCACCGCGCCGAGGAATACGGCACGGCGCTGTTTGACGTGCATTATTTCTACGGCCAACCGACCAGCCTGGAAAGCTACCAACGCACCGACCTCGACACCGTGCAATACGGTTTTGAGGTCAAGCTGGATAAGCCCGAGGGCAAGTAACCCTTAGTGGTGGGTAAACGATCGTTCCCACGCTCCGCGTGGGAATGCATCCCGTGACGCTCCGCGTCACCCGTGCACGGCTTGAACATGCGCCGACTGCGGGACGCGGAGCGTCCGGGGCGGCATTCCCACGCAGAGCGTGGGAACGATCATCACAGCGCCAATCGCTCTCGCCCGCCATTGAGTTGTCGCAGATGGGCCTGCAGGTGCAGGCACCAGATCTGCGGGTCATCGGCCAGCGCGTAGCCATGCAACGTCAGGCTATCGACGATGGAGCCCAGAATGGTTTCTGCCACAAAAGGCCCATGAAACGGGCCTTGGGACTTGACGGTGGACGGCTGCTCGCCGGTCATGCCGGCAGCAAACAACAACGTCCACATCCCGTTATCCCCCGCGAGAGGGCGAATGGAGCATTCGATACGGGTGACCAGGCCCAGGCATTGGCGGGTAAGGCAAAGGTTGCGCGGCATGGCGGCGACCCTCGGTAGATCGGTGTTCAGCCTCAATCACGTGGCGAGGCTGTCTCTGTCCTGCGACTCCTGTGGATATCCCTAAACGTCAGAATAGAAGAAAACCAGTACAAACCAAGGTTGTAGGGACCAACGGGCGTTGGTCCCTGAGAATGGAGTCAATTTAGTGGCGAAATTACCGATATTGTAGATACACCGCTGATCCAATGTGGGAGCGGGCTTGCTCGCGAATGCGGTCGGTCAGACACATTGATACTGACTGACACACCGCCTTCGCGAGCAAGCCCGCTCCCACATTGACTGCACTGCGACGAAAAATCAGGTTGGCTTGGCTTCGGCCAACGCCTGCTGCGCCAGCTCCTTCTCTGCCTCTTTCAAATCGTCCTCACTGATCATCTCGGCAATCGCACGCAAGCGCTCAACCACGCGCGCATTCACCGTGCCTTCGGGGAATTGCCCTTCTTCGTCCGGCTCACCGGCAGGCTCGCCCACCAACAGGCTCAGCGCCTCATCGGCCTGGCGCACGGCATAGATATGGAACTGCCCGTCGCGCACGGCTTGCAGCACCTTCTCGTCGAGCATCAGCGTGGCCACGTTGGCCTGCGGAATGATCGCGCCCTGCTCGCCGGTCAAGCCGCGTGCTTCACAGAGGCGGAAGAAGCCTTCGATCTTCTCGTTGACCCCGCCCACCGCCTGCACTTCACCGAACTGGTTGATCGAGCCGGTGATGGCAAAGCACTGCTTCAGCGGCGTCTTTGACAGGGCTGAAATCAAGGTGCACGCCTCGCCGAGCGACGCACTGTCGCCGTCCACGTAACCGTAGGACTGCTCCAGCGCGATACTCGCCGAGATCGCCAGCGGGAATTCCTGGGCATAACGGCTGCCCAGGTAACCGGTGAGGATCATCACGCCCTTGGAGTGGATCGGCTGGCCAAGGTTAACTTCGCGCTCGATGTCGACAATGCCGCTGCCGCCCGGGTACACCGTGGCGGAAATCCGCGCCGGCACGCCGAAGGCCGAATCGCCGACTTCCAGCACTGTTAGCCCGTTGCACTTGCCCACCGCCGCACCGGCGGTGTCGATCAGGATGACCCCGGCGAGCATGTCGTCGAGAATCCGCGCCGATACCCGCCCGGTGCGCGTGGCCTTGGCCTTGAGCGCACGTTCGATATGGCCCGCATCGGTCATCTCGTCGCCCGCCAGGTGGCGGATAAAGTCCGCCTCGCTGACCAATTGGAACAAGTCACCAATGCGCGCCGACAAGCGCCCCTGGTGTTCCGCCAGTCGCGCGCTGTAAGTGGCCAGCCGCGCCACCGCGTCCGAGGTCAGCGGCGCCATGCCTTCTTCCGACGTGCGGGTTTTAAGCAACTGGGCGAACTGTTCCAGGCTTTCGTCGACCATGGGGATGTCTTCGTCGAAGTCCACCAGCACGCGGAACATCTCCTGGAAGTCCGGGTCGGCGTCTTGCAACGCGTAGTACAGCTGACGCGAGCCGATGATGATGACCTTGACCTGCAACGGGATCATCTGCGGGTTGAGGGTCACGGTGGCCAAGCGGCCCAGCTCGCCCAGCGGCGATTCCATCTTCAGCTTGCGCGACTGCAAGGAACGCTTGAGCGCGTCCCACACAAACGGCTCGCCGAGCATTTTTTCGGCTTCCAGGATCAGGAAACCGCCATTGGCACGGTGCAACGCACCCGGGCGCAACTGGCGATAGGTGGTGTAGAGCGCGCCTTGATCGGTGCTGTATTCGATACGGCCAAACAGGTTGTCGTAGGTCGGGTGCGGTTCAAACACCACCGGCGCGCCGCCGTTGACCGGGTGGCCGGCCACCAGGCTTGGGCAGTATTGCTCTTCAAGCAGCTTGCGGGCCTGGGCGTCGGTCTTGGCGTCATCCACCAGTTGCTCGACCACGGTTTTGAGCAGGTACACCTGCATCGCTTGCAGGTAACCGCAAACGCCTGCGTTCTCTGCGTACTTTTCCGACAAAGGCGCCAGCAAAGGTTGCAGGGCCAAGGTGATGGTTTCTTCGTTGAACTGGCGCAGTTGGTTGTTGGACTCACGCTTCCACTGCGGCAGGCTGGCCAGTTCTTCGTTAAGGCGTTCTTCCAACGCGGAAATATCCGTGTGGAAACGCTCACGATCGACTTCCGGCAGCTGCGAGAACTCGGCCTCGTCCAGCGCCTTGCCGTCGAGCATCGGCGTAAAGGCGACGTTGGAGCTGTCGCGGTACAGCGCCACGTCTTTTTCCAGTGCCAGACGCTCGATCACGTCCAAGGCCTTGTCGTAACGCTGGTTGAAGGCGCGGTCGATGGCGCTTTTGCGTAGTTGATAGTTCGGGTGTTCGAACACGGCCGGGAACGTGGCGACAAGGTTGTCGACCAAGCCGCTGATATCGGCGATGAACGCCGCCGCAGCGCCGCCGGGTAATTCCAGGGCACGCGGTTCGCGCGGCTCATCAAAATTGTTGACGTAGACCCAGTCCGACGGGGTCTGCAGGCGTTTGCCTTCGGCCTTAAGGTAGCGTTTGACGAACGAAAAGCGGCCAGTACCGGGCTCACCCATGACAAACACGTTGTAACCGGGGCGTGGCATCGCCACGCCGAACTGCAACGCTTCTACTGCGCGTTCCTGGCCAAGCACACCGCGAAAGGGCTCCAAATCATTGGTGGTCGAGAAGCTGAACTGTTCAGCGGAGAAAGGGCGAGTCAGCGCTTCGGGCGCTAGACGCAAGCTGGCAGCAACAGGATCAGGCATCGGGCTTCCTTACATCAGGCGGGGCAGATGGCAGCATTCTGGCTCTCGCTTGCGCGCTCTGGCAAGGTGAGCCTGTGGGAAAGCATAGACACGGCGTGCGTCCTACAAAAAAATCGCTGCCACGCTCGACAACCACACCGATTGTTTTATAAAAAATAACGGAACCCTGGGAACGTGCCTAAACTCCAAACTGCGCGGGTTGGACTAATAACTGGCCCCTAGGGCGCTGCGATGCGCCTGAACCCTTGTCCATTGGTTTGCACACAAAGAGAACAAAGCTATGAAACGGATCCTTCTTGGTACTCTCTTCACCGTCGTCTCCCTCAATGCAATGGCTGAAGCACCGGGTGGCCCGAACTGCGGTTGGGGCAACATGTTGTTCGAAGGCCAGCGCGGTACTCCAGCTCACTTCCTCGCTTCCACCACCAACGGCACCTCGGGTAACGCCACCTTCGGCATGACCTCGGGCACCAACGGTTGCAGCACCAACAGCGCCCTGACCTATGGCGGCAAGTCCTGGATTGCCATGAATGGCATGATGAACGAGCTGTCCGAAGACATGGCCAAAGGCAACGGCGAAGCGCTGACCACCTACGCGGTGGTACTGGGCGTTGCACCGGAAGATCGCGAGCACTTCGCGGCCGTGACCCACGAGCACTTCCAGCAGATCTTCAGCAAAGCTGACGTGACCGCCGACGACGTGCACAACAACACCCTGGCTGTACTGAAAAGCGATACCCGCCTGGCCAAATACGCAACCCAGGCTTAAGCTCGACCCGCCCGCGCCTTTCGAGGCGCGGGTTTTATTTTTGGTTCTATTTTTTGGGCCCGCCTCCCCTTTGGGTCTCACTACTTCCGACTTAAGTTGCCCTTATGCTCAAACGCTTTGCCTGGCTGGCACTCTTCGCCTGCGCCCCGCTGTACGCGGCGCCGCATATTGATGATCAACGTTTGCAGCAACTGGCCAACGATCCGTTCTGGCTGTCTTTGGGCCATTACGAAGCCGGCAAGCTCAAAGGCTGGCGCAGCTATGTCAGCGACAAAAAGTTCTTCCTCGCCCCCGATGGCGCCCACCACCCGGACCAGGAACTGCAGGCCACCGTGGATGCGCTGTACGCCCCGGCCAGCCTCGGCGAAAAACACGCCCAATGCGTTTACCCCGCACGTACCCGTTGGCTCAAGAGTCAGTTGAACCTGACCGATTTGCCAGCGCTGGAGTGCAAGGAATTTACCCAATGGTTCAAGGACGTCGCGCCCCACAGCGCGGTGATGATCTTCCCGGCGGCCTACCTCAACAGCCCGTCGTCGATGTTTGGCCACACCCTGCTGCGTATCGACCAGGCTGACGTGCAGAGCAACAACACCGCGCTGCTCAGTTATGCGATCAACTTCGGCGCCTATATCGAAGGCTCCGACAACAGCATCCTCTACGCCTGGAAAGGCCTGATGGGCGGCTATCCCGGCCTGTTCGCGCTGGTGCCGTACCAGGAAAAACTCTCGGAGTACCGCAGCCTCGAGAACCGCGACCTGTGGGAATACCGCCTGAACCTCACCGAAGTCGAGACCAAACGCATGGTCGAGCACGTGTGGGAGCTCAAGCAGATCCAGTTCGACTACTTCTTCTTCGATGAAAACTGCTCCTATCGCCTGCTGGAGCTGCTGCAAGTGGCGCGCCCAAGCCTGCGCCTGACCGAGCAATTCCCGCTCACAGCGATCCCCACCGACACCGTCAAAGCCGTAAAAGAAGCGGGTTTGGTGGAGAAGATCGACTACCGCCCGTCCCGCGAGCGCGAGTTACTGGAACGTGCCAAACCGTTGGATAGCGATGAGCAGCAATGGGTGCTGAAAATCAGCGATGACCAGAAGCAATTGCAGGAACCGGCCTTCAAAGCCCTGCCCCGCGAGCGTCAGGCGCTGATTATCGACGCGGCCTATCGCCTGGGCCGCTACCGCGCCAATGGCCTGGAGCGCGACACCGAACGCTCGCAACGCAGCTTCGAACTGCTGCGCGCGATCAACCAGAACCCGGCGCCCGACCTCAAGATCGAACGCCCCGGCCTGCCCGAAGACGGCCACGAATCGCGCACCTGGCAAGCCGGCATCGGCACCCGAGGCAGCAAAACCTTTGGCGAATACGGCCTGCGCATGGCCTACCACGACCTCAACGACAACGCCGAAGGCTTCCCGCTGGGCGCGCAGATTGAAATTTTGCAGATGAAACTGCGCCAGTACGAAGGCAACCACTGGCAACTGCAACAACTCGACCTGGCCACCATCCGCTCCCTGACTCCGCGCAATGCGCTGTTGCAACCGTGGTCCTGGCAAGTGACCGGCGGCCTGGAGCGCGTGCCGGGCAAACACGACGACGAAACCCTGGTCGCCCACGTCAACGGCGGCGCGGGTGGCACCTGGCAACTCACCGACGACATGCTGGGTTTTGCCCTCGGCACCGTGCGTGTGGAGCATAACAACGACTTCAGCGAAGCCATCTCCCCGGCTGCCGGGTTCAACACCGGCGTGCTGTGGAAAAACCCGCTGGGGAATCTGAGCCTTGAGGCCAAGGGTGATTTCTTCACCAATGGCGAAGTACGGCGCAGCATCAGCCTGAACCAGCAGTGGGAGTTGTCGCGCAACCTGGGCCTGCGCTTGAGCGCCCAGCGTGAGTACAGCCACCTTTCCACGCCGGTGAATGAAGTGATGCTTGAAGTGAAGTGGTATCACTATTAACCCCCCCAGCTCGTTCCCACGCTCCGCGTGGGAATGCATCCTGTGACGCTCCGCGTCACGCCTTTAAAGCGGACGCAGAGCGTCCAGGGCGGCATTCCCACGTGGGGCGTGGGAACGATCAATGGCGGAGTGTCAGTTATTGATTTTTAGCTGACCCACCACCATCGCAGGCAAGCCAGCTCCCACATTTTTTGCGCCTGGCTTGAGTACTGCGCCCGCCGCAGATCCAATGTGGGAGCCGGGCTTGCCCGCGATAGCGCTCGTTCAGGCAATGATGTATTGACTGACCCACCGCATTCGCGAGCAAGCTCGCTCCCACATTTTGCCAGTGCATATCCCAAATACATCGAAATCAGGAGCTCCCTCAACATGGCTGTTAACTGCACCTCCCTTGAACAAGTCCGCGAAAACATCGACCGCCTCGACCAACAAATCGTCACCCTGCTGGCCGAGCGCGGCCACTACGTTTCCCAGGCTGCGCGCTTTAAGAAAGACGCCGATGGCGTCAAGGCGCCGCAACGGGTCGAACAGGTGATCGCCAAGGTGCGGGGGTTATCCGAAGCGGTGGGCGCCAACCCTGAGGTCACTGAGCAGGTGTATCGCGCCATGATTGCGGCGTTTATTCAGCAGGAATTGGCTGAACATGCCGCTCTAAAAAGCCCAGGAAAACTATCATCAACACACACAAACTCGTAGTCTGCTTCTAACCTGTTGATAAATAGACAGGAAATTTCAGACAGTTTTTTAGCTTTTTTCAGTCAAGCAAAACTGGCTCTTACTTCATTCTCTTTGTGGGGTTTTGTGACTAGTATCGGATGGCAATCAAATTGCCATCCCATCTATACACGGATCTGAATAGGTAAGAGGCTCACCATGGATTTCTTTGAAAAGCTAACCAGTTTGGCAGCGAAAGTTCGGTTACAAGGCCCTGCCATTCAAACAGAAGAAGCAACAAAAAATGCTTTCGTAATGCCTTTCATCAACACCGTATTGGGCTACGACGTATTTGATCCACAGGAAGTGACGCCAGAATTTGTCTGTGATGTAGGGACGAAGAAAGGTGAAAAAATCGACTACGCAATCATGAAAGAAGGTGAAGTCCAAATACTCATCGAATGCAAAAAAATCGGTGAGTCATTGAGCATCAACCATGCCTCACAGCTTTTTCGGTATTTTCACGTTACGAGTGCAAGAATTTCAATTCTCACCAACGGCCAGGTCTACAGGTTTTTTACTGACTTGGACGCCCCTAATAAAATGGACGAAAAGCCATTTCTAGAGCTCGACCTACTGGACATTGATGAGTACGCCGTACCTGAGTTGATCAAGCTCACCAAATCGGCTTTCGATGTTGACTCGATCATCAATGCAGCCGGGGAGTTGAAATACGTCAGCCAACTCAAAAAACTCATCGGCGCTCAAGTTAGCAAGCCAGAAGATGATTTCGTGAAATTCTTCGCATCCCGTGTCTACGAAGGTGTAATCACACAGAAAGTGCGCGAACAATTTTTCGAATTGACCCGAAAAGCGTTAGCCCAATTTTTGAATGACCAGATCAATGATCGGCTGAAGTCTGCAATGAGTGGCGCGATCCAACCGACAATGGCATCAATCCCCGTCGCAAATAGCGCGAATGCAGATACGCAGGACAGGGACGAGTCAGAAGACAAGATTCTGACGACGCTTGAAGAGCTGGAGGGTTATCACATCGTTCGCGCCCTCGTCCGCTCCGTAGTCGATGCAAAGCGCATTGTTCAACGAGATACCCAAAGCTATTTTGGGATACTGCTGGACGACAACAATCGCAAACCTATTTGCCGCCTTCACTTTAATCGCAGCCAAAAGTACCTCGGGATATTTGACGAAGATAAAAATGAGACCCGACACGCGATTTCATCAATCGACGAGATTTACGAGTATGCAGATCAACTGAAAAAAACAGTGGGCTATTACGATTGAAGGCTGCACAGCTCTAACTGATACCATCGACAACCCTGTGGCGAGCAGGCTTGCCCTGCGTTGGGCTGCGCAGCAGCCCCAAAATAGTCAACCGA
>NZ_JAAAFV010000057.1:103805-260883 GCF_019352915.1 Pseudomonas sp. Xaverov 259
CAAGCCCGCTCGCCACAACGATAGTGTCAGGCTTTTAGGTTGCGGGCGTCATCGCTTGGGTGAGGTCATCGACGACGGCTTTGCCCATTTCACACAGGTAGTGCGCGGCCCAGGCGTATTGTTCGCCGCGCACGTCCATCGCGGCTTCCATGGCGAGTTTCTTTGAGTAAAAAAGCAGGGTGGAGGCGTGTTCCAGGGCTTCGTCGATCGGCATGCCGGCATTGATGCGGAACAGCGGCTTTTGGTTTTCACCGTAGTCGCCAAAGGTGACGACGCCAAGGGTGGTGATTGAAGACAGGGGTGGATCGGGGACGACTTTAGACATGGTGTTTCTCTTAGGTTAAGTAAGTAGAAACTGCCGCGCCATGTCGCTAAACATGGAGAGGTGGCAGCTGTACGCGGGTTAGCGAACCGGTAACCTAGAAACCCGGTAGACCCGAAGGTCTCCCGCGCACAGCCGCCATAACACGATTAGGCAGGCAAAAATGCCGACCAAAATTGTTGAGGAGGTCGTATCTACGTTTCTCGGGTCGCTAAACCCAATCGCTGTTTTGCAGCGACCCGAGGAGGCTAGACACTCAAATCCTATGACGCAATAGGCCAGCGATTCTCTAGGAAACGTCCTGCAAGTTAAAGGGAATCGTCGTTGATGGCCCTTTAATAGATCGTTAATAGATCGTTCCCACGCTCCGCGTGGGCACGCATCCTGTGACGCTCCGCGTCACGACCTTAAAGCGGACGCAGAGCGTCCAGGGCTGCATTCCCACGCAGAGCGTGGGAACGAGCGCTAAGCCTTTAACTCAACACTTTTCTCACCGCCCTTTCACGCCTCCCCGACAATTCCCTGACTAGACTTCCCCTATCAGCCGTAAAGCGGCCAGGGAGTACGCCATGTGGCGGTCTGCGGTAATGCTGTGTGCGCTAGTGTGGTTGTCGGGTTGCCAGTCCACCCATCAGGATTTAATCGCCAAGGGTTATCCTCCTGCCTTTGCCGATGGCTTTGATGATGGTTGCAGCAGTGGTCGCCAGGCGGCTGGCGTGATCAGTGGGGAGTTTCGCAAGAACGTGCCGCGCTATCTTAAGGACCGTGAATACGCCGAAGGCTGGGAAGATGGCTTTCGCCAGTGCAAGGCCATGCGTGAGAACGAAGAGTTGCGCGACTACAAGGACAATCACTGGGATGACCGTGAACGCGCCTGGCAGCAGGAGAAGGATCGCGACGCGGCCCGCGCCTATCGCCCGCAATAGGTCGCTTTTCTGAAAAGCGGACGCAGAGCGTCCAGGGCTGCATGCCCACGCAGAGCGCGGGAACGATCACGCGGCGACCATGGCCCAACCTCCATAGAGGGAGAACACCATGAGCCGAGCTTTTGTAAATGAAGACAACGCCGCCGCCCAGGCCGATCAGCCGGTGGAGCGCCTGGTGAGCGAACAGCCCAACCGTCTCACCGCGCAAGGGTTGGCGCAGTTGCAAGCCAAGGTTGCGCAGTTGCAGCAGGAATACAGCTACGAATCCGCCAAAGATGATAAACAACGTCTGGCGGACCTCGAGCGGGATTTGCGCTACTTCAACCAGCGCGTGCAAAGCGCCCAAGTGGTAGCACCGGCCACCTCCACCGATAAGGTACAGATCGGCAGTTGGGTGACCTTTGCCAACGAGCAGGACGAGCAGCAGCGCATTCAACTGGTCGGTGAAGACCAGGCCGATGCCAATGCCCACCTGATCAACTGGGGCTCACCGTTGGGCCGCGCATTGCTGGGCGCCCAAGTGGGCGACGAGGTGCTGTGGAAGCGCCCCGTCGGCGATCAGTTGATCGAGGTGCTGCGTGTGGAGCCCGAGGTTTAGACGATGCCTTGGGCGAGCATGGCATCGGCGACTTTCACAAAGCCCGCGATATTCGCGCCCTTCACGTAATTGACCCGGCCGTTTTCTTCGCCGTAGTGCACGCAGGCGTGGTGGATCGACTGCATGATCGCGTGCAGCTTGCTGTCGACTTCACCCGCGGTCCACAACAGGCGCATGGCGTTCTGCGACATTTCCAGGCCACTCACGGCCACGCCACCGGCGTTGGAGGCTTTGCCCGGCGCAAACAGAATGCCCGCCTCGATGAAGATATCCACAGCCTCCAAGGTGGTCGGCATGTTGGCGCCTTCGGCCACACAAATGCAGCCGTTGCGCAGCAGCGTGCGGGCGGCTTCGGCATCGAGTTCGTTCTGAGTGGCGCAGGGCAAGGCGATGTCGCAAGCCAACTCCCAAGGGGTTTTGCCTTTGCGGAACTCCAGGCCAAAACGCTCGGCCAATTCACTGATGCGCCCACGCTGTACGTTTTTCAGCTCCAGCAGCGCCGACCATTGCGCCTCGGTCAAACCGCTTTCGGCGTACAAGGTGCCTTCGGAGTCGGAGAGGGAAACCACCTTGCCGCCCAGGTCCATGACTTTGCGCGCGGCGTATTGTGCGACGTTGCCCGAGCCGGAGACCGCCACGCGTTTGCCCTCAACCCGCTGGCCGTTGCGCTTGAGCATTTCTTCCGCGAAGTACACACAGCCAAAGCCGGTGGCTTCAGGGCGGATCAGGCTGCCGCCGTAGGTCATGCCTTTGCCGGTCAGCACCGAGGTGAACTGGTTGCTCAGGCGCTTGTACTGGCCAAACAAAAAGCCGATTTCACGCGCACCCACGCCGATATCGCCAGCCGGCACGTCCACGTCGGCGCCGATGTGGCGGTACAGTTCACTCATGAATGCCTGGCAGAAGCGCATCACTTCGGCGTCGCTCTTGCCCTTGGGGTCGAAGTCCGAGCCGCCTTTGCCGCCGCCCATGGGCAGCGAGGTCAGGGAGTTTTTGAAGGTTTGTTCGAAGGCGAGGAATTTGAGCACGCCCAGGTTCACCGACGGGTGAAAGCGCAGGCCGCCTTTATAGGGGCCGATGGCGCTGTTCATCTGGATGCGAAACCCGCGATTGACCTGAACCTTGCCGTGATCATCCACCCACGACACCCGGAAGGTGATCGCGCGTTCCGGCTCGCAGATGCGCTCCAGAATGCCCGAGCTCAGGTAGTGAGGGTTGGCTTCAAGAAACGGCCACAGGCTGCGCAGGACTTCTTCTACGGCCTGGTGGAATTCCGGCTGGTCGGGGTCGCGTTTCTTGAGGCGCGAAAGGAAGGATTCGACAGATTCGATCATGGAGAAGTCTCGGCAAATTGATTGTTTTTAAATGAGATTGAGCCGGACCTTAGCAACTCATGTTGCACCTGAAAAGCGCAGAATGTCGCCTTTGTGAATTTAAATGGTGCATTGGATATAAATTAATGGGCTTTTTTGCACCACAAGAGGGTTTTCAACTCAGAGCATGCACCAACAGTTCAACCGTCTTCGCGAGCAAGCCCGCTCCCACATTTGATCGGGTTGTCACATTGAAATGCGGTCGAATGTGGGAGCGGGCTTGCTCGCGAATGAATCCACCTCGGTCTCATTGAAAAAACGCGCACAAAAAAACGGAGCCCGAAGGCTCCGCTCTTTCAAACCAACCCGAATCAGGCCAGTTTTTTGTGCCGTACACGGTGCGGCTGGGCAGCAGCATCGCCCAAACGCTTCTTACGGTCCGCTTCGTACTCGGTGTAGTTACCTTCGAAGAACACCGCTTGGGAGTCATCTTCGTAGGCCAGGATGTGCGTCGCCACACGGTCCAGGAACCACCGATCGTGAGAGATCACAATGGCGGCGCCCGGGAAGTCCAACAGGGCTTCTTCCAGGGAACGCAGGGTTTCAACGTCGAGGTCGTTGGACGGTTCGTCGAGCAGCAACACGTTGCCGCCTTCTTTCAAGGTGAGGGCCAGGTGCAAGCGACCGCGCTCACCACCGGACAGGTCCTTGACGAACTTCTGCTGGTCGCCGCCCTTGAAGTTGAAACGGCCAACGTAGGTGCGCGACGGGATTTCATAGTTGCCGATGCGGATCTGGTCAGAACCTTCGGAGACTTGCTGGAATACCGTTTTGCTGCCGTCGAGGTCTTCACGGCTCTGGTCCACACAAGCCAGTTGCACAGTTTCACCGATTTCGATGCTGCCCGAATCCGGGGTTTCCTTGCCCATCAGCATGCGGAACAGTGTGGATTTACCCGCACCGTTACCGCCGATAACGCCGACGATCGCGCCTTTTGGCATGGAGAACGACAGGTTGTCGATCAACACACGGTCGCCATAGCCTTTGCAGACGTTCTTGAATTCGATGACCTTGTCACCCAGGCGCGGGCCGGCCGGGATGTAGATCTCGTTGGTTTCGCTGCGCTTCTGGAATTCCTGCGACTGCATTTCTTCAAAGCGTTGCAGACGTGCCTTGGATTTGGACTGGCGGGCCTTGGCGCCTTTGCGCACCCACTCCAGTTCTTCCTTCATGGCTTTTTCATGGGCCGATTGCTGCTTGGATTCGGCGGCCAGACGGTCGGACTTGGCTTCCAGCCAACCGGAGTAGTTGCCCTCGTAAGGGATACCGGCGCCACGGTCGAGCTCGAGGATCCAGCCGGCGACGTTGTCGAGGAAGTAGCGGTCGTGCGTGATCGCTACCACGGTGCCCGGGAAATCGTGCAGGAAGTGCTCCAGCCAGGCGACGGAATCGGCGTCCAAGTGGTTGGTCGGTTCGTCGAGCAGCAGCATGTCGGGAGCCGACAGCAGCAGGCGGCACAGGGCCACACGGCGTTTTTCACCGCCGGAGAGGAATTCGACCTTGGCGTCCCACGCCGGCAGGCGCAGCGCGTCGGCGGCGACTTCCAGCTGGCGCTCCAGGTTGTGGCCATCGCCAGCCTGCAGGATGGCTTCGAGCTTGGCCTGTTCGGCGGCCAGTTTGTCGAAGTCGGCATCTTCATCGGCGTAGGCGGCGTAGACCTCGTCCAGGCGGGCCTGGGCGTTCTTGATCACGGCCACCGCTTCTTCGACCACTTCACGCACGGTCTTGGTCGGGTCCAGGATCGGCTCTTGGGGCAGGTAGCCGATGTTCAGTTCGGGCATCGGGCGGGCTTCTCCTTCAAACTCGGTGTCGACGCCGGCCATGATTTTCAGCAGCGTGGACTTACCCGAACCGTTGAGGCCGAGCACGCCGATCTTGGCGCCGGGGAAGAAGGACAGCGAAATGTTTTTCAGGATTTCCCGCTTCGGCGGAACAACTTTTCCCAGCCGATGCATGGTGAAGACGTATTGAGCCATGGTGAACCTAGCGTCAGTGACTGATGAATTAAGCGGGCGAAGCCCGTGCCAGGCCATGCGCCGCGCGGGCCGTTGACTATCATCAATGCCTGCGAGCGGAAAAAGCCTGAATGTCTGGGGCTGGAACGCCCCCGCGTAACCGGCAAAGCTACCTGAATGCGCTTGGGCAGTCCAGCCAGGCGGGGCTGGCACTTTGCCACAAGGCAAGGCATGCTAGCCGCCCTCCGGGCGTCCGGCTTATAGTGCACGTCGCGCGCCAGTCCAGCCAAACCGCAGGATCACAGCTTGTCCAAAGTCACGCCGCCTACGCCCTTGCGCGCCGCTCATATAGCGCCGGGCGCGCCCCTGCACGGCACTTTTAAAGGCGCGTTGGCGATGCTGGTGCTGGTGCTGCTGGCGTTGTTGTTCTGGCAACTGCTGGACCAACTGCAGCAAAACCAGAAAAACCAGCAGCAATACACCATCGACTACAGCGCCGACCTGGCTGAACAAATCAGCCTGAATATGGCCCTGAGCGCGAAAATCGCCCTGAACCTGCTGCCGATGGTCGAGCCGCCGCGCAACGACGAACAGCAACAAGCCTTGATGCGCACCTTGCAACGTTCGCTGCCGGAGCTGCGCAGTTTTGCCCTGCTCGCCCCCAGTGGCGCGCTGATCAGTGACAGCGCCAAAGACAGCCAGGATCGCGCCTGGCTCGAAGAATTGGTGCAGCGCAGCCACTCGCAACCTTATTACTTGAGCAACAACGCCGACGGCACCTTGATCTATCTGTTGCTGCAGCAGCCCAGTGGCGGCTCGAAAATGTACTGGGCCTTGCGCCTGGCGCCCAACTACCTGAGCAACCTCACCCGCCAGGACGGCCAGGGCCAGCGGCCGATGTGGGCCATCGAGAACCGCCTGAACCACCGTGTGGTCAGCCGTGACAATGGCATGCCGGCACAATGGGCCACGGCGTTGACGCCGGATGAATTGAACAAAAGCGTACTGGTCACGCCCTTGAGTAAAAGCGACTGGCAATTGCGCGGGCTGTTCGACCGCAGCGCAGTGCTGGAACAACTGCTGCCGGCGTTTATCGGCAAATGCCTGCTGGGCCTGGCGTTCTCGCTGATCCCGCTGATCGTTTTGCTGAACATGCGCCGCCGCCAGCGCCAGGTGCATGAGGGCCGCCGACGTTATCAGGATATTTTCGAAGGCACTGGCGTGGCCCTGTGCGTGTTGGACCTGTCGGGGCTCAAGGCGTTTTTTGACAAAACCCACATGCAGACCCGCGAGCAACTAAAGGCCTGGTTGCACAACAACGCCGCAGAACGCCAGCAACTGCTTAAGGAATTGCGCATTACCGAAGTCAACCAGGTGGCCGTGCGCCTGTTGAATGTCGGCTCATGCGAGGAAGCCTGGGAACGCCTGATCGATGATTGCCCACGCAACGCCACCGCTATCGGCTATCAAGTGCTTGAGGCGGTGCTGACCCAGCAAAAACAGCTGGAGCTGGAAATCCAGCTCAATGACGTCGCCGGCAACGATCAGTACCTATGGCTGGTGATGCGCCTGCCGGAGCAGCAGGACGACTTCAAGGCCGTGATCCTCAGCATCAGCGATATCACCAGCCGCAAGCTGATCGAGCTGTCGCTGGTGGAGCGCGAGAGTTTCTGGTCGGACGTGGTGCGCACCGTGCCTGATCACCTGTATGTGCAGGACGTGATCAGCCAGCGCATGATCTTCAGCAACCACCATTTGGGCCATACCCTCGGCTACAACAAGGCCGAACTGCAGCAAATGGGCGAGTACTTCTGGGAAATCCTGCTGCACCCCGAGGATGCCGAGTATTACCACGACTTGCGCCAGCAACAGCGCGAAGTCGGCTACACCACCCAGCTGCAATGCCAGCTGCGCTTTCGTCATCGCAATAACCAGTGGCGGCGCTTTGATATCCGCGAGCAGGCCCTCGCGCGGGACAAAACCGCGGTGGTCACGCGGATCATCGGCGTGGCCAAGGACATTACCGACCAGATCGAAGCCAGCGAATCCCTGCGCGACAGCGAACAGCGCTACCGCATGCTGGCCGAAAGCATCAGCGACGTGATCTGCTCCACCGACAGCCAGTTGGCCCTCAACTACATCAGCCCTTCGGTGAATACCGTACTGGGTTATGACGTGGACTGGGTGTTCAAGAACGGCTGGCAGTCGATCATCGCCAACCCGCAACAACTGACCGGCATTTACAGCCTGATGGAACAGGTCAGCCGTGCGCTGGGCGATCCCGTAGCGTTGAACACGCTGCGTGATGACGTACAAACCCAGATGTTCCTGTTCGACTGCCTGCGCGCCGATGGCCGCAAGGTGCCGATCGAGCTGCGCCTGGTGCTGGTGTGGGACGAGCACGGCGCGTTTGAAGGCATCCTCGGTGTGGGCCGTGATATCAGCCAGCAACGCCGCGCCGAAAAAGACCTGCGCATGGCCGCCACGGTATTCGAGCACTCCACCTCTGCGATCCTCATTACCGACCCTGCGGGCTATATCGTACAGGCCAACGAGGCGTTCAGCCGGGTCAGCGGCTATGCCGTGGCGGATGTACTCGACCAGTTGCCGAACATGCTCACCGTCGACGAACAGCAGGAAGCCCACCTGCGTTACGTGCTCAAGCAGCTGCACCAGCACAGCACCTGGGAAGGCGAAGTGTGGCTCAAGCGGCGCAATGGCGAGCATTACCCGGCCTGGGTCGGCATTACTGCCGTGTTCGATGATGAAGGCGACCTGGCCAGCTACGTGTGTTTCTTCAGCGATATCAGCGAGCGCAAGGCCAGCGAACAGCGCATCCACCGCCTGGCGTATTACGACGCCCTGACTCACCTGCCCAACCGCACGCTGTTCCAGGACCGCCTGCACACCGCGTTGCAGTCGGCCGAACGGCAGAAGTCGTGGGTGGTGCTGATGTTCCTCGACCTCGACCGCTTCAAGCCGATCAACGATTCCCTGGGCCACGCCGCCGGCGACCGCATGCTCAAGGAAATGGCCACCCGCCTGCTGGGCTGCGTGGCCGAAGACGACACCGTGGCACGCATGGGCGGCGACGAGTTCACCTTGCTGCTGCAACCACGGGTGAGCCGCGAGATGGCGCTGAACCGCGCAATTACCGTGGCCGAGCAGATCCTGGCAAGCCTGGTGAAGCCATTTGTGCTGGAGGGCCGCGAGTTCTTTGTGACCGCCAGTATCGGCATCGCCCTGAGCCCGCAGGACGGCAACGAGCTGAGCCAGCTGATGAAAAACGCCGACACGGCGATGTACCACGCCAAGGAGCGCGGCAAGAATAACTTCCAGTTCTATCAAGCCGATATGAACGCCAGCGCCCTGGAGCGTCTGGAGCTGGAAAGCGACCTGCGCCATGCCTTGGACCAGAACGAATTCGTGTTGTATTACCAACCGCAGTTCAGCGGCGACGGCAAGCGCCTGACCGGCGCCGAAGCCTTGCTGCGCTGGCGGCACCCACGTCGCGGGCTGGTGCCGCCGGGGGATTTCATTCCGGTGCTGGAAGAGTTGGGGCTGGTGGTGGACGTGGGCGACTGGGTGATCGCGGAAGCCTGTCGCCAGCTCAAGACATGGCACCAGAACAAGGTGCGCGTGCCGAAAGTCTCGGTGAACATCTCGGCGCGCCAATTCTCCGATGGGCAATTGGGCGAGCGCATCGCGACCATTCTCAAGGACACCGGCCTGCCGCCGGCGTGCCTGGAGCTGGAGCTGACCGAAAGTATCCTGATGCGTGAAGTCAACGAAGCCATGCAGATCCTCGCCAGCCTGAAAAACCTGGGCCTGAGCATTGCGGTGGACGACTTCGGCACCGGTTATTCGTCGCTCAACTACCTCAAGCAATTCCCCATCGACGTGTTGAAGATCGACCGCACCTTTGTCGACGGCCTGCCGTCTGGCGAGCAGGACGCGCAGATTGCCCGGGCGATTATCGCCATGGCCCACAGCCTTAACCTGGCGGTGATCGCCGAAGGCGTGGAAACCCATGAGCAGCTGGATTTCCTGCGTGAGCATGGTTGCGACGAGGTGCAGGGGTATCTGTTTGGGCGGCCGATGCCGGCGAATCGGTTTGAGGCGCAGTTCAGTAACGACGCGCTGTTCATGTTCGACTGAAGCCCAGTGGTGGGGCTGATGGCCTCATCGCGAGCAAGCCCGCTCCCACATTTTGAATTGTAAATACCTTCAAGTGTGGGAGCTGGCTTGCCTGCGATAGGGCCTGTACAGGCACCGCCCATCCCTGGATGAGCCCCACTTGTCCGCGACATGATGTCCTTTCATATGCCATCTAAAACCCATTGGGTTAGAATGCCCTCCTTTTCTGCCCCCGATCCTTGAGGACCGCCATGTTCAGCCGTGATTTGACTATTGCCAAGTACGACGCCGATCTCTTCGCCGCCATGGAGCAAGAAGCCGTGCGCCAGGAAGAGCACATTGAGCTGATCGCTTCGGAAAACTACACCAGCCCTGCGGTGATGGAGGCTCAAGGTTCGGTTCTGACCAACAAGTACGCCGAAGGCTACCCAGGCAAGCGCTACTATGGTGGTTGCGAGTACGTCGACGTGGTTGAGCAACTGGCTATCGACCGTGCCAAGGAACTGTTCGGCGCCGATTACGCCAACGTCCAGCCACACGCCGGCTCCCAAGCCAACAGCGCCGTGTACCTGGCCCTGCTGCAAGGCGGCGACACCATCCTGGGCATGAGCCTGGCCCACGGCGGTCACCTGACCCACGGCGCCAGCGTTTCCTCCTCCGGCAAGTTGTACAACGCCGTTCAGTACGGTATCGATGCCAATGGCCTGATCGACTACGACGAAGTCGAGCGCCTGGCCGTTGAGCACAAGCCAAAAATGATCGTGGCCGGTTTCTCTGCCTACTCGCAGATCCTGGATTTCCCACGCTTCCGCGCAATCGCCGACAAGGTTGGCGCTTACCTGTTCGTGGACATGGCTCACGTAGCCGGTCTGGTCGCCGCTGGCGTCTACCCGAACCCGGTGCCATTCGCTGACGTCGTGACCACGACTACCCACAAGACCCTGCGCGGTCCACGTGGCGGCCTGATCCTGGCGCGAGCCAACGCCGAGATCGAGAAGAAGCTCAACTCCGCGGTATTCCCAGGCGCCCAGGGCGGCCCGCTGGAGCACGTCATCGCTGCCAAAGCGATCTGCTTCAAAGAAGCCCTGCAGCCTGAGTTCAAGACTTACCAGCAACAAGTGGTGAAGAACGCCCAGACCATGGCCAGCGTGTTTATCGAGCGCGGCTTTGACGTGGTGTCCGGCGGTACTGAAAACCACCTGTTCCTGCTGTCGCTGATCAAGCAGGACATTTCCGGTAAAGATGCTGACGCCGCGCTGGGCAAAGCCTTCATCACCGTGAACAAAAACTCCGTGCCGAACGACCCACGTTCGCCGTTCGTCACCTCCGGCCTGCGCTTCGGCACCCCGGCTGTGACCACTCGTGGCTTTAAAGAAGCAGAGTGCAAAGAGCTGGCCGGCTGGATCTGCGACATCCTGGCAGACCTGAACAACGAAGCCGTGATCGACGCGGTACGTGAGAAGGTCAAGGCCATCTGCAAAAAGCTGCCGGTGTACGGCGCTTGATTGCAGTTGCGTGACTGAAAAGCCCGGCTCTTGAGCCGGGCTTTTTTATGCCCGACCGATCGTTCCCACGCTCCGCGTGGGAATGCAGCCCAGGACGCTCCGCGTCCCAAAGCGTGACGCAGAGCGTCACAAGAGGCGTTCCCACGCAGAGCGTGGGAACGATCAATGTGGGAGCTGGCTTGCCTGCTCCCACATAGGATTGCATTGCAAGTCAGGGTTGGTAGACCCGGGCAAAGCCTTCGCGGATTTTGTCCTCGGGCAACTCATCAGCAATAAACACAATCACACTTTCGCGCGCCTCGCCCTCGGCCCATTCGGTGTCCCAATCGAAACCGTAAAGCTTGAGCACGCCCTGGAACACCATGCGCCGGTCTTCCCCGGCAATATTCAGCACGCCTTTGTAGCGCAGCAGTTGTTTGCCGTGGTCTTCCAGCAGTTCGTTCATAAACTCGCTGAGCCGGTCGATATCCAGCGGCTGGTCGGTGCGCAGCACCAGGCTGGAAATGCGGTCGATGGACGGCGCGGCACTGACCGGGCGCAGGCTCATGCCCGCATTGAGGTTGAAGCCGCGCACGTCGAGCAGCTCGGCCAGGTCGATGGCGCCATGGTCGACCACCCGAATCGGCGCACGGCGGTTGATGCGGGTCAGGCGCTGGCTGAGGGCGTCGAAAGTCGCTTCGTCCACCAGATCGCGCTTACTCACCAGCAGGCGGTCGGCAAAACCGATCTGGGCCTGGGCGATGGTCTGGGTCAGGTGATGTTCGGCGTGGGCCGCGTCCACCAAGGTGATGATGCCGTCGAGAATGTAGCGCTCGCGCAGTTCCTCGTCGATAAAAAAGGTCTGGGCCACGGGCGCAGGGTCGGCCAGGCCGGTGCACTCGATCACCAGGCGGTCGAAGGCGATTTCGCCGCTGTCCAGGCGCTCGAGCAGCAGGTACAGGGCTTTGGTCAGGTCGGTGTGGATGGTGCAGCACACGCAGCCGTTGGACAGGGTCATGACTTGCACCGGTTCGGCGCCCAACAGTTGGGTGTCGATGCCGGCGTCACTGAATTCGTTTTCGATCACGGCGATTTTAAGGCCATGCTCGGCTTTGAGCAGGTGGCGCAGCAAGGTGGTTTTGCCGGCCCCGAGGAAGCCGCTGAGGATGGTGACGGGGATGGGAGAGGACAAAAAATTCTCCTTGAAGAAACACATAAACAAATATGGGAGCAGACCCATGTGGGAGCCGGGCTTGCCCGCGATGCAGGCACCGCGGTGTATCAGCTACACCGCAGTGATGCTATCGCAGGCAAGCCAGCTCCCACACAAGCCCGCTCCCACACGGGATCACTGCAAGCCTAACTTATCGGGTCAGCAGCACTTAGGCCCACCCTTGCCACCGTAACGGGCTTCCTGGCGTTCCCGGAAGAACGCCTTGTAGTCCATCATCGGTTTGTCCGGGTGTTTGGTTTGCATATGCTCGACGTAGGTGTCGTAGTCGGGCATGCCGACCATCAGGCGCGCGGCCTGACCGAGGTATTTACCGAGGCGACTGATGTCATTGAACATGGTTGCAATCCTCGTTTACGCGTCCGGTACAGCCTGGAACGGGGCTTCTTTGTCCGTGCGTTCTTTGTTACCCCAGGCGGCAACGCCGACCTTGAGCGCATAGAACAGGATGCTGAAGACCACGAACAGGAACAGCGCCGTCAGCGTTGCGTTGGTGTAGGCGTTCCAGATCACGTGTTGCATCTGGTCGATGTTCTTGGCCGGCGCGAGGATCTGGCCGTTGGCCAGTGCATCGCTGTACTTCTTGGCCAGCGACAGGAAGCCGATCGCCGGGTTAGCGTCGAACAGCTTGATGAAGCCTGCGGTCACGGTGCAGATCAGCAGCCACACAGCTGGCAGCATGGTCACCCAAATGTAGCGCTGGCGCTTCATTTTGATCAGCACAACGGTGGCGAGCATCAGTGCGATACCGGCGAGCATCTGGTTGGAGATACCGAACAGCGGCCACAAGGTGTTGATCCCGCCCAGTGGGTCGATCACGCCTTGGTACAGCAAGTAACCCCACATCGCCACGCAACCTGCGGTAGCAATCAGGTTGGCGGTCCAGGACTCGGTACGCTTGAGCGACGGCACGAAGGAGCCGAGCAGATCCTGGAGCATGAAGCGTCCGGCACGGGTGCCGGCGTCGACTGCGGTCAGGATGAACAGTGCTTCGAACAGGATCGCAAAGTGGTACCAGAACGCCATGGTGTTTTCACCCGGCAGCACACTGTGCAGGATCTGCGCGATACCGACCGCCAGGGTCGGCGCACCGCCGGCACGCGCCAGGATGGTGGTTTCGCCGATGTCATGGGCTACCGCCGTCAAGGCTTCCGGAGTAATAGCAAAACCCCAGCTGCTGACGGTTTGCGCCACCGTCACCACGTCCGCGCCGACCACCGCAGCCGGGCTGTTCATGGCGAAGTACACGCCGGGCTCGATCACCGAAGCGGCAACCATGGCCATGATCGCCACAAACGACTCCATCAGCATGGCGCCGTAACCGATGTAGCGCGAGTTGACTTCGTTATCCAGCAGCTTGGGCGTGGTGCCCGAAGAGATCAGCGCGTGGAAACCCGACACCGCGCCACAGGCAATGGTGATGAACAGGAACGGGAACAGACCACCCTTCCACACCGGGCCGGTACCGTCGATGAATTGGGTGAGGGCCGGCATTTTCAGCTCTGGCATGGTGACCAGAATGCCGATCGCCAGGGCAATGATGGTGCCGATTTTCAAGAACGTGGAAAGGTAGTCACGCGGTGCGAGGATCAGCCACACCGGCAGTACCGCAGCGACGAAACCATAGCCCACCAGCATCCAGGTGATCTGGATCCCGGTAAACGAGAAGGCCTTGGCCCACACCGGGTCAGCGGCGATTTGCCCGCCCAGCCAGATAGAACCCAGCAGCAACAGCACACCGATGACCGAGATTTCGCCAATGCGGCCCGGGCGGATGTAGCGCATGTACACGCCCATGAACATCGCAATCGGGATGGTCGCCATCACCGTGAAGATGCCCCACGGGCTCTCGGCCAAGGCCTTGACCACGATCAGCGCCAGCACCGCAAGGATGATGATCATGATCAGGAAGCAGCCGAACAGCGCGATGGTCCCTGGAATGCGGCCCATCTCTTCGCGAACCATGTCCCCCAGGGAGCGGCCATTGCGACGAGTGGACAGGAACAGCACCATGAAGTCCTGCACCGCACCGGCCAGCACCACACCGGCTATCAGCCAGAGCGTGCCGGGCAGGTAGCCCATTTGCGCCGCCAGTACCGGGCCGACCAACGGGCCTGCACCGGCAATCGCCGCAAAGTGGTGACCAAAAAGGATGTGTTTGTTGGTCGGCACGTAGTCCAGACCGTCATTGTTGAGCACTGCGGGGGTGGCCCGCCGTGGGTCGAGCTGCATCACATGGTTAGCGATGAACAGACTGTAGTAACGGTACGCAACCAGGTAGATGGCCACAGCAGCAACCACAATCCACAAGGCGTTGATCGCCTCGCCGCGGCGCAAGGCCACTACGCCCAGGGCGCACGCTCCTACAATTGCCAGCACCAGCCAGGGTAGGTGGCGTAGCAGGCTATTATTATTTTTCATTTTTATATTCCAGCCAGGGTGGACAGAAAGACAGCCAGCCCGAGTTTAGCGCTGTTGGCCTTAAAGGCCACCCCCCTACGTTGGTCTAGAGCCTTGCGACAGCAAAAAAAGCAGAAATAAAGGCCCAGTGATGGCGCGGGGCTACAATCCCCTTATCTCCAGAGGGTTTGACCATGAGCGAACACCCGTCAGATCGCCGCCGTTTCCGGCGTATTGCCTTTGATGCGCGAACGACCATTGCGCAAGACAGTTGGAATTCGCCGGTGCAATTGGTGGATCTGTCGCTCAAAGGTTTGTTGGTGCAGCGACCTGATGATTGGCAGGGCAGTCGAGCCCAGCTATTCGATGTGGATATCCGTCTGGATCCGCAGGCGCATATAAAGATGCGAGTAAGGCTGGCCCACGATGATCATGGGCAGTTGGGTTTTGTGTGTGAGTACATTGATCTGGAATCGATCAGCCATTTGCGGCGGCTGATAGAGCTGAACCTCGGGGATGAGGAAGAGCTGCACCGTGAGTTAGCCGCACTGCTGGAAATCTAACAGCCAACACTGACGAAATGTGGGAGCTGGCTTGCCTGCGATAGATTCACCTCGGTCTTCCTGAAAGACCGCGGTGCCTGCATCGCAGGCAAGCCAGCTCCCACATTGGTTTTGCAGTGTTATTGATTACTCGAACAGTGCATCCAGGGCCTGTTCCAGCCGTGTGACGCCAATAATCTTGATTCCCGGCGGCGATTCCTTCGGCATATTGCCCTTGGGCACGATCGCACGCTTGAAGCCGTGCTTGGCCGCTTCCTTCAAACGCTCCTGGCCGCTCGGCACCGGACGCACCTCGCCCGACAGGCCGACCTCACCAAACACCAGCAAGTCATGGGGCAACGGTTTATTGCGCAGGCTGGACATCACCGCCGCCATCAGCGCCAGGTCGGAGGCGGTTTCCAGCACCTTGACCCCGCCGACCACGTTGAGGAACACGTCCTGGTCGTGGGTAGGAATGCCGCCGTGACGGTGCAGCACCGCCAGCAGCATTGCCAATCGGTTCTGATCCAGACCGAGCGTGACCCGGCGTGGGTTGGCCAAGTGGCTGTCATCCACCAGTGCCTGCACTTCGACCAGCATCGGGCGGGTGCCTTCCCACGTGGCCATCACCACACTGCCGGGGACTTCTTCCTGGGCGCGGGTCAGAAAAATCGCCGATGGGTTGGAGACTTCTTTCAGCCCCCGGTCAGTCATGGCGAACACGCCCAACTCGTTGACCGCACCAAAGCGGTTCTTCACCGCCCGCAGCAAACGCAGGCGGCCATCGGATTCGCCTTCAAAATACAGCACGGTGTCGACCATATGCTCCAGCACGCGCGGCCCGGCCAGCGCGCCTTCCTTGGTCACGTGGCCGACCAGGAAAATCGCCGTGCCGCTCTGCTTGGCATAGCGCACCAACAGCGCCGCACTTTCACGCACCTGGGACACGCCGCCGGGTGCCGATTGCAGCTGCTCGGTGAAAATCGTCTGGATCGAGTCGATCACCATGACCTTGGGCTTTTCGATGCGGGCCGTGGCGATGATGCTTTCGATGCAGGTTTCAGTCATGACCCGCAGTTGATCCTGGGGCAAGCCCAGGCGGCGGGCGCGCATGGCCACTTGTTGCTGGGATTCTTCACCGGTGACGTAGAGTGCCGGCATGCGGCTGGCGATGCTGCACAGGGTTTGCAGGAGGATGGTCGATTTACCAATGCCGGGGTCGCCGCCGATCAGCACCACCGAGCCGTCCACCAGCCCGCCGCCCAGTACGCGGTCCAGCTCGCCGGACGCGGTGGAGAAACGCGGAATTTCTTCGACGCTGACTTCGGCCAACGTCTTGATCTGCGCCTGCTGCCCAGTCCAGCCGGCACGGCCGGTGGGGGCAGCAGCGCCGCCGCTTTCGATCATGGTTTCCGTCAGGGTGTTCCATGCACCGCACTCGGTGCATTGGCCGGCCCACTTGGGAAAGGTCGCGCCGCACTCTGTGCAGCCGTACATGCGCTTGGCCTTTGCCATTTGAGAACCTCCAACCGAAAAACCGCGATGATAGCTCAGCGCGGCGCCGGGGTCCGGATTTCACCACTGGCCAAACGTGAAGCGCTGTTGCCGATCGGGTCTTCGGCGTTAAGGTCGGCGCCTTTGGCCTTTAGCTCGTCCAGCAACTCAACTCGCTTGAACAGCCCGGCGTACATGGCGGCAGTCTGCCCGGCGCCGTTGCGTTGGTCGGGGTTGCAGTCAGTGGCGAGCAGGCGCTGGGCAATTTTCAACTCGCCTTTGAAGATCGCGCCCATGAGGGCTGTGTTACCGCGTTTGTCTTGCACGCAGGCGTCGGCGCCGGCGTTGAGCAGGCGCTCCACGAACGGTGCCTGGCCGTGGTAGGCGGCGAGGATCAGCGCGGTGTAACCCTTGTCATCCTGGGTATTGAGGCTGTAACCGGATTCGATGAAGGTGTTGAGCATGTCGATATCGCCACGGCGGGCGGCGTCGAAATAGTAGTCCTGCAATTGGGCCTTGAGCGCGACCGGGTCGGGTGACTCGGCATGGGCGACAAAGGCCAGCATGGCCATCAGTAAACCGATAGAAATTCGCATAGGTTTTCTCCAGCTCGGGTCGACGCCCATCAGCGGGCGCCGACCGTCACCAACGTCAGTCAGTCAGTTTTTCTGCCAGCGCCTTGACGCGCGCCAGGTCGCCTTTGGCCACCTTGGTCACGCCAGTGCCGTACTCAGGGTCAGCCTTATAGAGGAACGAGAGGATGATGTGCTTGCTCTCGTCATCGGTAGTGGCCAGGGAGCCGCCGAAGTTTTCGATCAAGTCCTGACGCTCTTTCTTGCTATAGGAGCGGTACAGGTCACCAGCCTGCTTGAAGTTCTGCTCGCGCTGGATCTTCGCCTGCTGGGTGCTGCCCGACAGCGCCGACTGGCTGTAACGCGCGGCTTGCGGCTCTTCACGCGGCAACAGGCGGCTTGGCTGGTAATTCACGCCCGTGGTGGTCTTGCCGGTGTTCATTGCGCCATCCTGGTTACCGTTGTTGACGGTGACACGGGGTGCGTTGATCGGCAGTTGCAGGGCGTTCGGCCCCAGGCGGTACATCTGCGTGTCCGCGTAGGAGAACACCCGGCCTTGCAGCAAGCGGTCTTCCGACGGCTCGATGCCCGGCACCAGGTTGGCCGGGGCCATGGCCACTTGCTCGGTTTCCTGGAAGACGTTTGCCGGGTTGCGATTCAACACCATTTGCCCGACTTTGCGCTCGGGTATGTTCGGCCAGATCTTAGTGGCGTCCAGCGGATCGAAATCAAACTTGGCCAAGTCCTCAGGTTTTAATACCTGGACATACAAGTCCCACTTGGGGAAGTCCCCTTTATTGATATGGGTAACCAAGTCATTGGTCATATGGCTGTAGTCACGCCCCTGCACTTCGGTCACTTGCTTGGGGTCAAGGTTCTTGATGCCCTGCAGGCTCTTCCAGTGGAACTTGACGTAGTGCACTTCACCCTTGGCGTTAATCAACTTGTAGGCATGTACGCCGTTACCGTCCATTTCGCGATAACTGGCCGGCGTGCCGGAGTCGGAATACAACTCGGTGAGGGTGCGGGTGGACTCTGGCACATGGGAGAAGAAGTCAAAACGCCGCGAGTCGTCGTCGAGGTTAGTGCGCGGGTCCGGTTTGAACGCATGGACCATGTCCGGAAACTTGATGGCGTCGCGGATGAAGAACGTCGGGAAGTTATTGCCCACCAGGTCCCAGTTACCTTCGCTGGTGTAGAACTTGGTGGCGAAACCGCGTGGGTCACGCAGGGTTTCCGGGGAATGGTTGCCGTGCACCACTGCCGAGAAGCGCACGAACACCGGGGTGGCTTCACCGGCCGCGAAGACTTTGGCTTTGGTCAGGTCGCTGAGGTTATCGGTGACGGTAAAGGTGCCGTGGGCGCCGGTGCCACGGGCGTGAACTACGCGCTCCGGGATGCGTTCGCGGTCAAAGCGCTGCAACTTCTGAATCAACTGCACGTCTTGCAGCAGTACCGGGCCATTGGCTCCGGCGGTTTGCGAGTTCTGGTTGTCACCCACGGCGGCGCCGTTATCGCGGGTCAGGTTGGCGGCTTGTACAGAAAGGGATAGCAGGCTGGCAGTGACCAATCCCAGTGCGTATCGCGCTGAAACAGGCCTGCGGCTCATTGACGTGTTCATCGGGGTTTCCTCTGGCTTTTTTAGTGCACATTCAGTTGTGCTTGCCAGAGGCTAGTGACCTGCGAGCCAGAAGATAAATAGAAAAACACCACCGGGCTGATTAAGAAAAAAGTCTGGTAAGCCCCTGAAGTAGCGCGTATTTCGCGCGCGATTGGTGGCACTTTGCAAACTATTTGCGATTTAATGGGTCGATAAAAATTGACAGTGTTAACGGTTGTGTCGAGCAAGCGGGCTACGACTGACTTACACTGACCTCCACCCTTCTCATCTGTAACAAGGAATAACCTATGGGCGTGATCAGTGAGTTCAAGGCCTTCGCGGTCAAAGGTAATGTGGTCGATATGGCCGTCGGTATCATCATCGGCGCCGCCTTCGGCAAAATCGTTTCCTCCTTTGTAGGCGACGTGGTGATGCCACCGATCGGTCTGTTGATCGGTGGTGTGGACTTCGCTGACCTGGCGATAACCCTCAAGGCCGCGCAGGGTGATGTGCCCGCCGTGGTCCTGGCTTATGGCAAGTTCATCCAGAGCGTGATCGACTTCGTGATCGTCGCCTTCGCCATCTTCATGGGCGTGAAAGCCATCAACCGCCTGAAGCGCGAAGAAGCTGTGGCGCCAAGCCTGCCTCCGACGCCGACCAAGGAAGAGGTGCTGCTGGGCGAGATCCGTGATCTGCTCAAAGCACAAAACGACAAGCCGCTTTAACCCGTGTTTGCTTGGAGAAGGCGCCTGTTTAAGGCGCCTTTTTTATTACCAGTAATTTTCCACCGCCACTTGCCCAGGGCGCCGGCTGAGGCTCAGTTGCAGATCGCGCTGCTTGAGCAACTGGCGTGTGTCATCGACCATCTGCGGGTTGCCACAGATCAGCACGCGGGAGTGCTCCGGCGTCAGTTCTACGCCGGCAGCGCGCTCCAGCTCGCCATTCTCGATCAGCGTGGTGATGCGCCCGTTCAGCGCTCCTGGGTGCTGCTCACGGGTGACGATGGGAATGTAGGTGAGTTTGTGCGCGTACTCGGCCAGGTATTCGCGCTCGCCCAGCGTGTTGATCAGCGACTGATACGCCAGCTCCTTGGCCTCACGGGCGCTGTAGACCAACACGATGCGCTCGAATTTTTCCCAAACCTCGAAGTCCTGCAGCATCGACAGAAACGGCGCCACCCCGGTGCCGGTGCCCAGCAGCCACAGATCACGCCCGTCTACGAAGCGGTTCAAGGTCAGATAGCCTGTGGCCTGACGCTCCACCATCAAGGTATCGCCCACCTTCAGGCGGCTTAGTTCACTGGTGAACTCGCCACCCGGAACCACGATAGAGAAAAAATCCAGGTGTTCGTCAAACGGCGAGGACACGATGGAGTAGGCACGCCACACCGTGCTGCCGTCCGCCTTGGTCACGCCGAGGCGCACAAACTGGCCGGCGGTAAACCGAAAGCCCGGGTCTCGGGTGGTGCGCAGGGTAAACAGGCTGGGCGTCAGCGATTGCACCTCGAGCAGGGTCTGGCGGGTAAATTTCTCAGCACTGGCCGTCATGGGGGGCTCCGTTGAACAGGTGCCCTAGTGTCCCTCAAAGCCGCTGCGGGAAACACCGCTGGTTTGTACTGACATTGCCAATGCCAGCAAACGCTACGGGTTACACCAGAAGTGGTCGGATCGAACCTATCCAGTTCCAACTAATCATTTAGCTATTTCCAACCTTTCAACCGGCCATTACATGTCGCAGTGCAACTAAACAAATGCCAATTTAACATCACTGCTAACACATTGAACCTATTGAACTTATCCGAGCTACAGACGTATATGTACAAACGATGACTCGCTGTACAAGCATTAAACAAACAAAATACAGGCATTCGGTAAAATTTTTTCACATTACGATTTGTAGGCTTTGTCCTACACTGATTTCCGTACACCGCTGGGAGATAGGACGTGCCCAGGCAATAACACCCATGGAGAGTTACCAATGGTCAACTGGCGTAATACACGACTCCCCAAACTGGAAGGTGAGAATAAGATCACCACTATTTATGAGATGGTCGTCAATCACACCTATGAGCTCGGGTTCCAATACTGCTCATTCACGATGAGCTCACAACAACCAGCCACTCAAGCAAAACCTATTCACTTCAACAACTACCCAAACGAATGGAACAACGTTTACAAACAAGCGCATTTCTTTGACATTGATCCGGTGGTCGCCCACTGCAAAACCAGCGTGATGCCCATCGTGTGGGACGAAAAAACCTTCAGCGACGCACCCCACCTCTGGTCGTTGGCCCAGTCGTTTGGTGTGCACTTTGGATGGACCCAAGCGGTGCACGACTTTCAAGGCGTGTTCAGCATGCTGACCCTGGGCAGAAGCAACGGTGAAGTCAGCCCGCAAGAGCTTTACGAGAAAGCCGGCCAGGTCCTCTGGCTTTGCCATGTGATGCACGCTGCGGTGGCACAAAAATATGCCGAAAAACCGAGCGGCGCGGCGCCTTGCAAATTGACCCCACGAGAAACAGAAATCCTCAGGTGGTCGGCCCTGGGCAAAACGGCGTCGGACATCGCCACGATCCTGTGCCTGTCGGAGCGTACGGTGGGCTTTCATATCAGCAGTTGCTTGAGAAAACTGGGGGTCAATAACAAGATTGCCGCTGTGCTCAGTGCCTCCAAAGCCGGTCTGTTTTAACCGCTGAAGAAACACAGCATGTAATCCCATCGAAAAAAAAGTAACATTTACGGCCAATTCTGAGTGTTGATACGGCGCCCTGGTGCCGCTTCGTTGTTCACTCAGATGGTTGCGCCGGTTGCCCATGCCCGCTGCCGCCCCATCGATGACCCAGAGCTCCCCCCGCCATGCCCCTGCTTGACAGCCCCTTTGCCCAGCTCGACCTGATTCGCCAGCCAGAGCAACACAATGACCCGTTGCAGGCCTTTGATGCCGCCGACGAGTACCTGCTCAGCTACTTGGCCGAGCAGCAGCCAGGCGCTGCAACCCGTGTGCTGGTGCTCAACGACAGCTTCGGCGCCTTGGCGGCCAGCCTGGAAGGCCAGGTACAGGTCACGTCCAGCGGCGATTCGTTCCTGGCGGCCCAGGGCCTGGAAAAAAACCTGATGCGCAACGGCAAGACCTTTGATGCGGTGGCTTTCGTGCCAGCCAGCCAGGTGCCGGCCGGGCCGTTCGACCGCGTGCTGATCCGCGTACCAAAGACCCTGGCCCTGCTGGAAGAACAGTTGATTCGCCTGCAAGGCCAACTGGCGCCCGGCGCCCAGGTGATTGCCGGGGCGATGGTCAAGCACCTGCCACGGGCGGCGGGCGAGTTGCTGGAGCGCTATATCGGCCCGATGCACGCCTCCCTCGCGGTCAAAAAGGCCCGGTTGCTGATCGCCACGGTGGAAGCCCGCCCGGCCGCCGTCTCGCCCTACCCTACCCGCTACACCCTGGACGCACCGGCTATCGAGCTGTTGAACCACGCCAACGTGTTCTGCCGCGAAGGCCTCGACATCGGCACCCGCGCCTTCCTCCCGCACCTGCCAACCAATCTCGGCAGCGCGCGCGTGGCGGACCTGGGCTGCGGCAACGGCGTGCTGGCGATTGCCAGTGCCCTGCAAAACCCCGACGCGCAGTACACCCTGGTGGATGAGTCCTACATGGCCGTGCAGTCGGCGGCCGAGAACTGGCAGGCCGCCTTGGGTGCGCGCGAGGTCATCGTACGCGCCGCCGATGGCCTGGCCGGCCAGGAAGCGCAATCCTTGGACGTGGTGCTGTGCAACCCGCCGTTCCACCAGCAGCAGGTGGTCGGCGACTTCCTGGCCTGGCGCATGTTCCAGCAGGCGCGCGAAGCGCTGGTAGTGGGCGGTGCGCTGTATATCGTCGGCAACCGCCACCTGGGTTATCACAGCAAATTGGCGCGTTTGTTCCGTGGCGTTGAACAAGTCGCCGCCACGCCGAAGTTCGTCATCCTCAAAGCCCGCAAATAAAAAAGCCCTCGAGGCGAGGGCTTGAAAACCGGGCTGCAAAGCCCGGATCGGGATGTCAGTGAGTGGTCAGGCCGGCCGCATTCATGAACATGCGCATCAGGCTGGCCACGACGAACAGGGCCAGCACGCTGCCGGTCCAGATCATCGCCAGCCACCCCAGGCGCCGCCATAACGGCTGTTTCTCGGCCTGTTCAATCTCGTGTAACGAAGGTTTGCCGGACATACAACGACCCTCCTAGTGGTAGCCGTCTTCGTGGGTGACCTTGCCGCGGAACACGTAGTAGCTCCAGAAGGTGTAACCCAGGATAAACGGGATGATGAACAACGTGCCCACCAGCATGAAGCCCTGGCTCTGCGGCGGTGCGGCAGCGTCCCAGATCGACACGGAAGGCGGAATGATGTTCGGCCACAGGCTGATCCCCAGGCCACTGTAGCCGAGGAAGATCAGCACCAACGTCAGCAGAAACGGCGTGTAGTGGGCATTACGTGCCACCGCGCGGATCAAGCCGTACATGGTCACCAGCACCAGGATCGGCACCGGCAGGAACCAGAACAGGTTCGGCAGGGTGAACCAGCGCGAAGCGATTTCCGGGTGCGCCAGCGGCGTCCACAAACTGACGATGCCGATCACCGCCAGCACCACGAAGGCCAAGGGCCGTGCCAGGTTATGCATCTGCTCCTGCAACTTGCCTTCGGTTTTCATGATCAACCAGGTGCAGCCGAGCAAGGCATAGGCGACCACCAATGCAACGCCGCAGAACAGGGTGAACGGCGTGAGCCAGTCCAGCGAACCGCCGGCAAACTGGCGATTCACCACCGGAATGCCATCGATAAACGCCCCCAGCGCCACGCCCTGGAAGAACGTCGCGGCGATGGAGCCACCGATAAACGCCTTGTCCCACAGGTGACGCTTGTCGTCCTTGGCCTTGAAGCGGAACTCAAAGGCCACGCCGCGGAAGATCAGCCCGATCAGCATCAGGATCAGCGGCAGGTACAACGCCGACAACACCACCGAATACGCCAGCGGGAACGCGCCGAACAACGCCGCGCCGCCGAGTACCAGCCAGGTTTCGTTGCCGTCCCATACCGGTGCGACGGTGTTCATCATCACATCACGGTCGACTTTGCCGGGGATAAACGGAAAGAGGATGCCGATGCCCAGGTCGAAGCCGTCCATCACCACGTACATCATGATGCCGAAGATGATGATCACGGCCCAGATCAGCGGAAGATCAATACCCATCTCAATTCCCCTTGTGCTGGATGTGGGTGTGGTCGTCATCGCTGCCGTCATCGGCGGCGGACAACGGACGGGCCGGTGTACGTTTCTGGCCAGGGCCACCATGGGTTGGCTCGCTGCCTTCGTGGGTCTGCGGGCCTTTGCGCACCAGGCGCATCATGTAGCCCAAACCGGCGCCGAAAAGCGCGAAGTACACCACCACGAACAACACCAGCGTGATGGTCATCTGCGCCAGGCTATGCCCGGATGAAGCATCCGCAGTGCGCATCAGCCCATACACCACCCACGGCTGGCGGCCGATTTCGGTGGTGAACCAACCGGCAAGAATCGCGATCAAGCCGGAAGGCCCCATCCACAACGCCAGGTACAGGAACGGCTTGGACGTGTACATCTTGTCGCCCCGGCGCAGCCACAGGCTGAACAGACCGGTGAAGATCATCAGGAAGCCCAGGCCGACCATGACCCGGAACGACCAGAACACAATGGTCGAGTTGGGGCGATCCTCAGGCGGGAACTCCTTGAGCGCCGGCACCTGCTTGTCCAAAGAGTGGGTCAGGATCAGGCTGCCAAGGTACGGAATTTCGACCGCGTATTTGGTTTTCTCGGCCTTCATGTCGGGCCAGCCGAACAAGATCAGCGGCGTCGGCTCGTTGCCGATATTTTCCCAGTGGCCTTCAATCGCGGCGATTTTCGCCGGTTGGTGCTTCAAGGTGTTGAGGCCATGGAAGTCACCGATCACCGCCTGGATAGGCGCCACAATCAAGGCCATCCACATCGCCATCGACAGCATGGTGCGGATCGCCGGGTTGTCCTTGCCGCGCAACAAGTGCCAGGCCGCCGAGGAACCGACGAAGAACGCCGTGGCGACAAAGGCTGCCGTGGCCATGTGCATCAGGCGGTAGGGGAACGACGGGTTGAAGATCACCGCCAGCCAGTCGGTGGGAATCACCCGGCCGTCGATGATTTCAAAGCCTTGTGGTGTCTGCATCCAGCTGTTGGAGGCCAGAATCCAGAAGGTCGAGATCAGCGTACCGACGGCCACCATCACCGTGGCAAAGAAGTGCAGCTTGCGCCCCACTTTGTTCCAGCCGAACAGCATCACCCCGAGGAAACCTGCCTCAAGGAAGAAGGCCGTGAGCACTTCGTAGGTCAGAAGCGGCCCGGTGACGGCGCCGGCGAAGTCCGAGAAACGGCTCCAGTTGGTACCAAACTGGTAAGCCATGACCAAGCCCGAAACCACCCCCATGCCGAAGTTGACGGCAAAGATCTTCGACCAGAAATGGTAGAGGTCACGGTAGGTATCGTTGTGGGTCTTGAGCCACAAGCCTTCCAGCACCGCAAGGTAACTGGCCAGGCCGATGGTGATCGCCGGGAACAGGATGTGAAACGAGATGGTGAACGCGAATTGAATTCGGGCGAGATCTAGCGCCTCCAAACCGAACATAAGTCTTCCTCTGTCAGGTAATACCGGCTGCTGGCGGGAGCCTGCACCCACTGCCCCCACGGATATGGAGTGTGGCGAATTTCAATTCGTTTCTTTTTTTACCCATCACGTAGGGATTCTGGCCTTTCGGCCGCCAGAACAATCCCGGGGCCGGTTTTGATCTGGATCAAGCATTGCTCAAAGAGTAGTCCCATTTTGGCTGTAGGACGGCGTGGTCTTTTGCCGCGTGACAGCTTGCCTCAGCTCAGTTCTTGCAACTATTTGTTACAGCTTGATGCTAATCTCGCCATTCACTCCGTTCCGAACCCGTATCCCCGATGCCCAGTGAACCCGCCTTGTTGTTGCGCCACCACCGTCCTTTTATCGCGTTCTGGCTGGCGCGGATCTTTACCGCCAGCGGTTTCCAGATGCTTACCGTGGCCATCGGCTGGAACCTCTACCAACTGACTGGCAACGTGCTGGACCTGGGTTTGGTTGGCCTGGTGGAGTTCGTACCACGGGTGCTGTTCATGTTGCACACCGGGCATGTGGCTGATCGCTATGAGCGGCGCAAGGTCGCTGCCATCTGCCAGACCGTGCAGGCATTAATTGCCTTGTCCCTGGCCATCGGCGGTCTGACCGGCAACGTGACCCGCGAGATGATCTTTATCCTCGCCTTCCTGCTCGGCGCTGCACGCTCGTTTGAAATGCCCACCACCCAGGCGCTGCTGCCGAGCATCGTGCCCAGCGCGCTGTTCCCAAGGGCCGTGGCCTCGTCGCAGTCGGCCCAGCAACTGGCGACCATCGTCGCACCGGCCCTGGGCGGCTTGCTTTATGCGTTCGGCAGCGTGTGGGTGTATGGCCCCACCGTGGCGCTGTACCTGATTGCCTGCGTGCTGACCCTTAACCTGCCCGCACGCCAGACGCCGCTGAACAAGGCCAAGGCAACCATGGACTCGCTGTTGGCCGGGATTCGCTTTATTCGCAGCCGCCCGGACATTCTCGGCGCCATCTCGTTGGACTTGTTCGCCGTGCTGCTGGGCGGTGCCACCGCATTGCTGCCGGTGTTCGCCAAGGACATCTTGCTGACCGGCGCCTGGGGCCTGGGCCTGCTGCGCTCGGCGCCCGCGGTGGGTGCCTTGTTGATGTCGCTGTGGCTGGCGCGGTTCTCGGTAGACCGCAAGGTCGGCCGTGTGATGTTCACCGCCGTCGGTGTGTTTGGCGTGGCAACCATTGCGTTCGGTCTGTCGACTTCGTTCTGGTTCTCGTTGGCCGTGCTGGTGGTGCTGGGCGCGGCGGACATGATCAGCATGGTGATCCGCGCATCGTTCGTGCAACTGGAAACCCCGGATGAAATGCGCGGGCGCGTCAGTGCGGTCAACGGCCTGTTTATCGGCGCCTCCAACCAACTGGGTGAGTTTGAATCCGGGATTACCGCCCACTGGTTCGGCACCGTACCTGCCGTGGTGATGGGCGGGATTGGCACGTTGTTGGTGACGGGGGTGTGGATAAAGCTGTTTCCGACCCTGGCCAACCGCGATCGGATGCATGTGCCGGTGGAAGAAACGAAGGCCTGAGGCCACCGGTGACCCTGATGTTGAAATACAGTCAATGTGGGAGCGGGCTTGCTCGCGAATGCAGTGTGTCAGTCACTGAATGTGTATCTGACACGCCGTATTCGCGAGCAAGCCCGCTCCCACATTTTGACCTTCTGTGGCTTGGAGACCGGGTTACAGCACCTTATCCAGGGTGATAGGAAACTCCCGCACGCGCTTGCCGGTGGCATGGTAAATCGCATTCGCCACCGCTGCCGCCACCCCGACAATGCCTATTTCACCCACGCCCTTGGAGCCCAGGGCGTTGACGATTTCGTCGTGTTCTTCGACAAAAATCACTTCAATGTCGCCGATGTCGGCATTTACCGGGATGTGGTACTCGGCCAGGCTGTGGTTCATGTAGCGCCCCAGGTGATGATCGATCTGGGTTTCTTCATGCAGGGCCATGCCGATGCCCCAGACCACGCCGCCGAGGATCTGGCTGCGGGCCATCTTCGGGTTGACCACACGCCCGGCCGCGATGGCGCTGACCACCCGACGCACCTTGATGGTGCCCAGGTCTTCGTCGACCTGAACCTCGACAAACACCGCCGAATGGGTCGCCGTCGCATAGCCTTCACGCTTTTTGTCCGGCTGGCTGTCAACCTGAACGGCCAGCACTTCGTCGCCACTGTCCTTGACCAGTTGTGCCAAGGACACACTCACATCACCGGTGTGCAACTGGCCGTCTTCAAAACGCACCGATTCAGCCTCTTTGAACACCGGGTAAGTCTGCCGGGCAATCGCCAGTAGCTTGGCGTTCAGCGCCTCGCAGGCTTGCTGCACCGCAGTGCCGACGGACGACACGGTAAACGAGCCGCCCTGTAACGGCGCCGTGGGTAATGACGAATCACCGAGCAGAAAACGCACATCGGCCATCGCCACACCACTGGTTTGCGCGGCAATCTGCGTCATCACCGTATACGTGCCCGTGCCGATATCAGTAGTGGCGCTGCTGACCGTCAATTGGCCTTGAGCATCCAGCTGCGCCTTGGCGCTGGCCTTCATCTGCAAGGCTTCCCACACACCACCGGCCATGCCCCAGCCGATCAACTGGTTGCCATCACGCATGCTGCGCGGCTCGGGGTTGCGCTGGCTCCAGCCGAAGCGCTCGGCGCCTTCGCGGTAACACTCGCGCAGGGCTTTGCTCGACCAGGGTTTGTCTTCGTTCTGGTTGCGCTCGGCGTAGTTGATCAGGCGCAGTTGCACAGGGTCCATCCCCAGGGCGCAGGCCAGTTCATCCATTGCGCATTCCAGGCCGATCACGCCCAGCGCGGCGCCCGGCGCGCGCATGTCCATCGGCGTATATACGTCCAGGGGCACCAGTTTGTAGGTCAGTTGCACATTGTCGCAGTGGTAGAGCATGCCGCTCCATTCCACCACATGTTCGCTGAAGTCTTCGAAGCGCGAAGTCTGGCCAATCGCAGTGTGGCCCAACGCCAACAGGCGTCCATTGGCGGCAGCGCCCAGCTGCAAACGCTGCAGGGTGCGCGGGCGGTAGCCAAAGGTGAACATCTGTTGACGGGTCAAGGTGACGCGCACCGAACGCTTGAGCGCCAGCGCTGCCATCACCGCCAGCGGCAATTGATACTGCGGGCGCAGGCCCGAGCCAAAGGCACCGCCGACAAACGCAGCGAAGATCCTTACCTGACTTTTATCCAGGCCGAAGACTTTTTGCACATACGCCTGGCAGTTCTGCGGGCCTTGGGTCTTGTCGTGGATATGCAGGGTGCCGTCCGGCTGATACAGCACGGTGCTGGCGTGGGGTTCCATCGGGTTATGGTGCTCGATGGGCGTGCTGTAGTGCATATCCAGGCTGACGGCGGCAGCGGCCCACTCGGCCTGGAAGTTACCCCGAGGCTTGGGCGGCGTTTGCGGCGAGGGGTGCGCCTGCTCCTGCTGGGCAACCAAGTCGGTTGCAAACGCCTCGGTCGCGTATTCGATCTCGACCAGCGAGGCAGCGTGCCGCGCCAGTTCAAGGTTGTCGGCGATCACCAAGGCCAGGGGTTGGCCGCTATACAGCACGCGGTCGTTATACAGCGGGCGAAACGGCGAGCCGTCGGCCGCATCGGCGTCGGCGAAAGCCTCATCGTAGCTGGCGAGTTTGGGGCGGTTCAGATGATCAAGCACGCTGACCACGCCCGGCAGCGCCAGGGCTTTGGACGCGTCAATCCTGAGGACTCGGCCCTTGGCAATCGTGCTTGAGACCACACTGCCATGCAGCAGGTCGTTGCCTGGAAACTCACCGGCATAACGCGCCTGGCCAGTGACCTTGAGCAGACCGTCAACACGGTCCAGGGGTTTGCCGACAGCGGTCATGGGCGTTCTCCTGCGACAGCAGCGTCACTCAGGGCACGGATAATGGCGCGGCGTGCCAGCTTGATCTTGAAGCGGTTGTGTTCCAAAGGCTCTGCGTCTTGCAGCAGGGCGTCAGCGGCCTGGCTGAAGGTTTCGCGGCTGACCGCTTGCCCGATCAGCGCGGCTTCCACGGCGCGGTCGCGCCAGGGTTTGTGGGCCACACCGCCAAGGGCCAGGCGCGCATCGACGATGGTGTCCCCTTCCAGTTCCAGCGCGGCGGCAACGGAGACCAGCGCGAAGGCGTAGGACGCACGGTCGCGGATTTTCAGGTAGTGGCTATGGCTGGCGAGCTGATCAGGCGGCAGTTCGATGGCAGTGATCAGCTCATCGTCGGCCAGCAGGTTGTCGCGCTCAGGCGTATCGCCAGGCAGCCGATGAAAATCAGCAAACTCGATCACCCGCGCGCCGCCACGTCCTTCTACATGCACCCGCGCCTGCAGCGCTGCGAGGGCGACGCACATGTCCGAGGGATGGGTGGCCACGCAGTGTTCGCTGGCGCCGAGGATCGCATGGATGCGGTTCAACCCGGTGCGCGCCGGGCAGCCGCTGCCGGGTTCACGCTTATTGCACGGCACGCTGGCATCATAGAAATAGTAGCAACGGGTACGTTGCAACAGGTTACCGCCGGTACTGGCCATATTGCGCAGTTGCGGCGACGCGCCCGCCAGGATGGCCTGGGACAGCAACGGGTAGCGCGCTTCGATCAGCGGGTGCCAGGCCAGGTCGGCATTGCTGACCAACGCGCCGATCATCACCCCGCCGTCGGCGGTCGCTTCTACGCCATGCAGCGACAAGCCGGTGATGTCGATCAGGTGTTCGGGGCGGCTGATGTTTTCTTTCATCAGGTCCAGCAGGTTGGTGCCACCGGCGATAAACCGCGACGTCGCGCTGCTCAGGTGTACGGCTTCATGCACATCGGCCGGCTTGCTGTACTGGAAGGGGTTCATTGGTCACCTCCCAGCACAACGTCTTCAATGGCGTCGCGAATATTGCTGTAGGCCCCGCAGCGGCACAGGTTGCCGCTCATCAGTTCCTGAATTTGCGCAGAGTCATGGGCGCGGCCTTCATTGGCCAGGCCGACGGCGGAGCAAATCTGCCCCGGCGTGCAGTAGCCGCACTGGAACGCGTCACGCTGGATAAAAGCCTGCTGCATCGGGTGTAACTGCTCGCCGTCGGCCAGGCCCTCGATAGTGGTCAATTCGGCACCGTCGCACATCACCGCCAAGGTCAGGCAGGCGTTGATACGCTTGCCATCGCGCAACACCGTGCAGGCGCCGCACTGGCCGTGGTCGCAGCCTTTTTTGCTACCCACCAGATCCAGCTGTTCGCGCAGCAGGTCCAGCAAGGTGGTCCAGGGCAACACCTGCAACTGGCGATCTTGGCCGTTCAGGGTCAGGCGTATCGGGTGGCTGACGAACGGTTTGGTCGTCGCGCCATTGGGGGTCACGCTCATAAACACCTCACGGGTTGGTGCACATCCGCGGCGTTCAGGAAAGTCGCCGTCTTAGGGCTACGACTTCCCGGGGTAGTGAGCGTTCAAGGGGATTGATCAGAGGATGTTGAACAAGAGCTTCAACGTGTTTTGCGCGCCATTGATCGAGATATTGCTGAATTCGAACCAGCCTTGGGCCTGTACATTCAGGTCAAACACATAGATGTAGCCCATCACAGTGCCTGCACCGTTACAGACTTCGCTGATGTTGCCCACCTGACACACCGGCGTGCGTTGCCCATTCAATTCGGCGCCATTGAAGCGCCCCATCGGGCTTTTGCCCAGGCCGACTTCCATCACCGAAACCTTGGTCTGCCCACGATGGGTGCACATCTGGGTGGTCGTCACTCCCGTTGGGATGGTTTCCGTGCAACGCGCCGACTCGACTTTGAACACCCGCACCTCGCTCAAGGGCGGTGCAGCCGCGCCCCACGCCGGTGCCACGAGCCCCAGGCCGATTACGGCGAACAGAGCTAGACTGCTGGCGTTGGCTTTTTTCATGCTGATAACGACCCTGTATTTAACGTCGGCGCAGTATGCCTCAAGGCCAGATTCGAGAATACGCAGCCTACTCCGCCACATCGCGTCGGCTGCTGGTATCATGCGCCGCTTTTTCCGATCCTCTCTGAAACCACAGGCGCTTGGCGCAGTTTGTGCTTTGACTTAGAGGTCAACAAATAACGACGCAAAATAGCGTCACAGGGAGCCGGCATGCTGGAAAAGCTGTTTCAACTCAAAGCACACAACACCAACGTGCGCACCGAGATTCTCGCGGGTATCACGACCTTTCTGGCCATGGCCTACATTCTGTTCGTGAACCCGAGCATCCTCGGCGAGACCGGCATGGACAAGGGCGCGGTGTTTGTCGCCACCTGCCTGGCCGCCGCCATCGGTTCGACCGTGATGGGCCTGATCGCCAACTACCCGATCGCGCTGGCACCGGGCATGGGCCTCAACGCCTTCTTCACCTACACCGTGGTCCTGCACATGGGCCACACCTGGCAAGTCGCGCTGGGCGCAGTATTCATTTCGGCGGTGTTGTTCTTCCTGCTGTCGATCTTCCGCATCCGTGAGTGGATCATCAACAGCATCCCGCTGCCGCTGCGCTCGGCGATTGCTGCCGGTATCGGCCTGTTCCTGGCGCTGATCGCCCTGCATAACGCCGGCATCGTGGTCAGCAACCCGGCCACCATGGTCGGCCTGGGCGACCTGAAACAACCGGCGCCGATCCTGGCCACCCTGGGTTTCGCGCTGATCGTGGCACTGGAAGCCCTGGCGGTACGCGGTGCGGTGCTGATCGGCATCCTGGCGGTGACCATCGTGTCCATCGTGATGGGCTTCACCCCGTTCGGCGGCGTGACCTCGATGCCACCGTCCCTGGCGCCGACCTTCCTGCAACTGGATATCAAGGGTGCGCTGGATATCGGCCTGGTCAGCGTGATCTTCGCCTTCCTGTTCGTTGACCTGTTCGACAACTCCGGCACCCTGATCGGTGTAGCCAAGCGTGCCGGCCTGATGGGCAAGGACGGCCACATGCCGAAAATGGGCCGTGCACTGATCGCCGACAGTACCGCCGCCATGGCCGGTTCGCTGCTGGGTACGTCGACCACCACCAGCTACATCGAGTCGGCTGCGGGCGTGAGTGCCGGTGGCCGTACCGGCTTGACCGCCATTGTCGTTGCCATCCTGTTCCTGCTGGCGCTGTTCTTCTCGCCGCTGGCCGCCAGTGTTCCAGCGTTTGCCACCGCGCCGGCGCTGCTGTTCGTGGCCGTGCTGATGACCCAGGGCCTGGCCGAAATCGACTGGGATGACATTACCGTTGCAGCGCCCGTGGTGGTCACCGCCCTGGCGATGCCTTTCACTTACTCCATCGCCAACGGCATTGCCTTCGGTTTCATCGCCTGGACCGCCATCAAGCTGCTTTCGGGCCGCTACCGTGAGCTGAACCCGGCACTGGTGATCCTGTCGATTCTGTTTGTGATCAAGCTGGGCTGGTTCAACGCATGACTTTTGACGCCGCAAGCTACACCGTTCAACTGCAAGACAAGGTCACGCGCCTGCGTGACCTGTTGGCACCGTTCGACGCCCCCGAACCGCAGGTCTTCGATTCGCCGCTGCAGAACTTCCGCCTGCGCGCGGAGTTCCGCCTGTGGCGCGAAGGCGGCGAGCGCCACTACGCGATGTTCTCCCAGGACGACAAGCGCACGCCGATCCTCATCGAAGAATTCCCGATCGCCAGCGCACGCATCAACGAGCTGATGCCGCAACTCAAGGCCGCCTGGCAAGCCAGCGCAGCCTTGAGCCACAAGCTGTTCCAGGTGGAGTTCCTGACCACGCTGGCCGGCGACGCGATGATTACCCTGTGCTATCACCGCCCGCTGGACGAGCATTGGCACACTGCTGCGAACAAGCTCGCGGCCGACTTGAATGTCAGCATCATCGGCCGCTCCAAGGGCAAGCGCGATGTGATCGGCCACGACTACGTGGTGGAAAAACTCGAGGTCGGCGGCCGCACGTTCAGCTACCGCCAACCCGAGGGCGCGTTCACCCAGCCCAACGGCACCGTGAACCAGAAGATGCTCAACTGGGCCTATGAAGCCTTGGGCGATCGCCCGGATGATTTGCTGGAGTTGTACTGCGGCAACGGCAACTTCACCCTGCCACTGGCGACCCGCGTGCGTAAGGTGCTGGCCACCGAAATCAGCAAGACTTCGGTAAATGCGGCCTTAAGCAACCTCGATGAGAACGCAGTGGATAACGTCACCTTGGTGCGCCTGTCTGCCGAGGAACTCACCGAGGCACTCAACGAAGTTCGCCCGTTCCGCCGCCTGCACGGCATCGACCTCAAGAGCTACGAATTCGGTAGCGTGTTCGTCGACCCACCGCGCGCCGGCATGGACCCGGACACCTGCGAACTGACCCGACGTTTTGACAACATCCTGTACATCTCCTGCAACCCGGAGACGCTGGCGGCGAACATTGCGCAACTGCATGACACGCACCGGATTACCCAGTGTGCGATGTTTGACCAGTTCCCCTGGACGCACCATATGGAATCCGGGGTGTTATTGACCCGGCGGTAAACTGTGGGAGCTGGCTTGCCTGCGATGGCGGTAGGCCTGCCCTGCATCGGTCAACTGATACACCGCTATCGCAGGCAAGCCAGCGCCCACACTGGGTTCTCATGCATCTGTTGAATCACCGTTATCCAACGGCTCCTTGCGGGGCCGACCGCCCTTCTTGCCATTGGCTCGGGCGGCGGCGGTTTTGGCGGCGCTGCTCTTGCGACCGTTACGCGATGCCACCAGGCTTGTCGCCAGGTCCATCAAGGGCTGGCTGGTGGCGATGAGGCCGGTGATCGACACATCCAGATCCTGCGCCTCACAGCACAGCGCCTTGCCGCCAAAGCCGACCTCCAGTTGTTGAAAGTCCGCCTGGGAAAACCCTTCGAACTCCGGCAGCCCGGCTACAGGCAACATGACGCGGCTGCCGTCGCTGAAGCCGATGGAAATGCACTCATGTTCATAGCGCACATTGCTGGCATTGGCGTACAGACGTTTGAGCTTGCGCCCACGGGCGATTGCCTTGTCGACATCGGCGTCCGTGAGCGGCTTGTACGGTACGACTTTGGCTTTTACGATTTTTTTCATAAATCAATCTCCACAAAACCCGGTGCCCTGACCAGATTCAAAATTGTCTTCTGCCCCACGACATCGTGCCGGGCACGTGCAATCACATAAACACCGCGCTGAATGATCAGCCCTGGCAGTACCTCATCGGCTTCCCAATCCCAAGAGTGATTCTCCAGGCAAACCGTTTGCAGCTTCTCCCACCAGATCCTGCGTGCCCGCGCCAGGTAATGCGGCTGCATGATCGCCTCACGTATTTCCTTCAGGAGCGCAGTGGATGGCCGCCTGCGATCCGGCTCTACATCCCACAACTCCACGTCCCCATCCAGAAAGCTGAAACGAAAACGCGCATCCCATGCCATGCCATGCCCCTGACATGAACGTGGGGCGGGCAGTGTTCATCCCTGAGAAACACCGAAATCACATATCCTTTGTAAGCACCTACTTTCATCGTAACCCATCCGTTAGGTTATTTTCCGTCAGGTAACAATTTTTCCGTGGCACCCGACAACCGGCTCCATCCTTGCGAAGCTGTTTCACAGATTAGTAACGACGAACAACCCCGCGAATGCGGGGTTGTAACCACTCATGCCGACGGCTGGAAATACCCTGCCAACGCCCGCAAGTCCTGCTCGCTCAGCAACCCCGCGTAATACTTCAACTGAATCCGCGCCAGCAAATACGCATGCCGTGCGTTGGCCAGGTCGCGGCGGGCGGTGAACAGTTGTTGTTCGGCATCGAGCACGTCGAGGTTGACCCGCTCACCGCCGGCAACACTCTTTTTGGTCGCGCTGACCAAGGCCGTAGCCGAGCGGACGGCCATCTCATAAGCACGCACTTTCGCCGCGCCGCTGGTGTTGAGGTTGAACTGCTTGCGCAGCTCCACCAGGGTGTTGGCGGTTTGCGCGTCCAGTTCATATTGAGCCTGGGACAATTGGTTCGCCGCCTGGCGTGTGGACGCCGAGACCGAGCCACCAGCAAACAACGGCAAGCTGACCTGGATGCCGACACTGTTGGTGTCGTATTTCTGGTTGTAGCTGCTTTCCGAATCGGAGCTGGTCTTGCGGCTGCTGGCGTACAGGCTGACCTTGGGCAAGTGCCCGGCGCGCTTACGCTCGACTTCATAGGAAGCCACGTCCAGCGCGTGATGCGAAGACTTCAGCTCAGGATTGTTGGCCATGGCCATTTCACGCCACGTCTCAAAACGGTTCGGCTCCAGGGGCGCAATCTCAAACTGGCGCGCCAGCGGTGCCAACTCTTCGATCAGTAACGGCTGACCCACAATGGTCTCCAATTCACGCAAGGCGCTGTCCTGGGCGTCCTGCGATTCAAGCTCTTCGGCCTGGGCCAGGCTCAGCCGCGCCTGGGTTTCCAGCACATCGGTACGCGTGCCCTCGCCGCCTTTAAGCAGGCGATCATTGAGTTGCAGGCGCTCGGCAAACGCGCGCTTCTGCGCGCGGCTCAACTCGATGCGCTCCTGGGCCAGCAGCGCCTGGCTATAGGCGCCCAGTACCCGCACGGCCAATTCCTGGCTTTTGCTGCGAAAGCGTTCATCGGCCATCAGCGCCTGGGCGGTGCCCTGGCGAAACCGTGCATAGGCTTCGTAATCGAGCAGCGGTTGTTGCAGGGTCAACGTGGAGGCGTAGCTGCGATAGTCGCGGTCGCTGGTGGTGCGGTTCTGGGTGACTTCGGATTCATTGCGCGAATTGTTGTAACTCCAGGACAGGTTCGGCAGCAACGCCGCCCGGCCGATCACGTAGTTCTCCTCACCGGCTTCGCGTTCCTGGATCGCGGCCTGAAAGGTCGGATCATTACGCAGGGCCAAATCGTAAGCTTCCAACAAACCCAAGGCATGGGCTGCTGGCGCACAACTCAAACACAGGGTAAACAGCAGCGCTTTCATTCTTCCACCAGCGCCATGTGCGTGCGATCGAGCAGCGGCTTGAACAGGTAGTTGAGCATCGAACGCTCACCGGTTTTGACGAAGGTTTCCACCGGCATGCCCGGACGGATCTGCACACCGTCCAATTGCTGCATACCGGCCGCGCTGACCTGGGCGCGCAGTGTGTAATACGGCTCATCGGTACGCTCATCCACCTGACGGTCAGCCGATACCAGCGTCACCTCGCCGGCCACACGCGGCGTGGTGGCCTGGTTGAACGCCGAGAACAACAACTCCACCGGCAAACCTGGGTGCACCTTGTCGACCATCTGCACCGGCACGCGCGCTTCCACCAGCAACGGCTCGCCTTGGGGCACGATGTCCATCAGTGCCTGGCCGGGTTTGATCACGCCGCCTTCGGTGTACACATCGAGCCCCACCACCACACCGGCAGCGGGCGCGCGCACCAGGCTGTTGGCCAGTTCGAACTCGGCCGAGGCCAGGCGATTGCGCAGGTCATCACTGCGGGTGCGGGTGTCGGCCAACTGGCCGCGCAGGTCTTTCTGGAAATCTTCGCCCAGTTGGCGAATGCGCAAACGCAATTCGAGCACCTGGCGTTGCAGTTGGCCGATGCGGCCGAAATCCTCGGCAATGGTGCCGTCTATCTGCGCGTACAGGCGCTCGCTGTCGAGCAGGCGATTGCGTGGGATGTAACCGTCGCGCGCCAATTCGCGCAGGCCTTGCAATTGCTCGTTGAGCGCCGCCCGTTGCTGGACTTTGCTGGCCTGGGAATCGCGGGTGCCGCGCAACTGCGCCTCGGCCCCGACGATGGTTTCGCGCAAGCCTTGCTGCTCGGTGGCCAGCGCCTGGGCGCGGCTGCTGAACAACTGCCGCTGTAAATTCAGCACGATGGCGGCGTCGGGCTCGTCGAGCAATTCGGCGCCGAAGTCGATGGTTGCCAGCCCCTCACTTTCGGCACTCAAGCGCGCCTCACTGGCCAGCGACGCCCAATACTGGCTGCGCAGCGATTGCATCTGCCCGCGCAGTGGCGTTTCTTTCAAGCGCAACAGCACCTGGCCGGCCTTGACCACATCACCGTCGCGCACCTCGATGCGCTCGACGATACCGCCGCTGGGGTGCTGCACCGTCTTGCGATGGCCCGAGACCATCACTTTGCCGGACACGGCCACGCCCTTGTCCAACGGCGCCAATGCCGCCCAGCCAAGAAACCCGGCAAAGCCGCCGAGCACCAGCAGCCAACCCAGGCGCGAATACTTCTTATCGTCCAGCGCCAGCACATTATTCGGTACGGGTTTGACTTGGCTCATGCCTGCTTTCCTTCACCGAGGCGGTAACTCATGCTCAGGGTCGACACCGGCTTGGCCGGCGCGGGTTTCTGCCGGGCTTCCAACACGCGCGCCGTGGGGCCGAACGCTTGCAACTGGCCGTCCTTGAGAATCAGCAACTGGTCGGTCAGGGACAGCACGTTGGCTTTGTGGGTGATCAGAATGACCGTGCGGCGCTGCTGCTTGAGCTGGGCGATGGCCTGGAGCAACGCCTGCTCACCGGCCTCATCAAGGTTGGCGTTGGGCTCATCCAGCACGATCAGCGCGGGCAGGCCGTACAACGCGCGCGCCAGGGCCACGCGCTGCTTCTGGCCGCCGGACAAACCCGCACCGCCCTCGCCCAGTTGCGTGTCGTAGCCTTGGGGCAGTTGCAGGATCAAGTCATGTACACCGGCCATTTGCGCGGCGGCGAGTACCTTGTCGGCGTCCATGTCGGCAAAGCGCGCGATGTTTTGCGCGATGCTGCCGGCGAACAGCTGGATATCCTGAGGCAAGTAACCAATGTGCGGGCCGAGTTGCTGTTTGTCCCACTGGGTCAGGTCGGCGCCGTCCAGGCGCACCTTGCCGGCCAACGGTGCCCAGGCACCAACCAACACGCGGGCCAGGGTGGATTTGCCGCAACCCGACGGGCCAATCACACCCAACACCTCACCCGCCGGCAAGCTGAAACCCAGGTTACTAATGGCCGGGCGACGGTTGCCCGGCGCGCAGGCGCTGACCTGCTCCACACTCAGCTGGCCCGTGGGCACCGGCAAGCTCATGCGGGCTGGCCGGGCCGGGTTGTCCGCCAGCATCTGTGACAAGCGTTCGAAGGCCAGGCGCGCCGAACCCCATTGCTTCCACACACCAATCAACTGGTCGATAGGGCTGAGCACCCGGCCCATCAAGATGGAGCCGGCGATCATCATGCCCGGCGTGATGTCACCCTGCACCGCCAGCAAGGCGCCTAGCCCCAACACCAGTGACTGCAAGGCCAGACGCACGCCCTTGGACCAGGCGGTAACGGCAGCGGTCTTTTCACTGGCCAGGTTCTGCTGCGCCAGAAACGCCTGGTGCTGGGTGAACCAACGCTCGCGCAAGGTGGCGAGCATGCCCATGGCTTCGATGGTTTCCGCATTGCGCAAATTGGCCGTGGCCTGCTGGCTGGCGCTGATGGACAGTTGGCTGGCCTGGGCCATCGGTGCCTGGCTGACATGGTGGTTGACCCACGCCAGGGCGATCAGGACCAGCGCGCCGCCCAGGGCCAACAGGCCGAGCCAGGGGTGAAATAGGAAGATCACCAGCAGGTACACCGGAAACCACGGCGCATCAAAAAACGCGAACAACGCCTGGCCGGTGGCGAACTGGCGTAGCGTGGTCAGGTCGTTCAAGGCCTGGCCCGCCGCCTGGGTGCCGCCCTTGAGTTGCGCTTCGAACGCGGCATCGTATACGCGCTGGTTCAAGCGCATGTCCATTTGCGTGCCGAGGCGGATCACCACCTGGCTGCGCACCCACTCCAACGCACCCATCAGGCCGAACAAGCCGAGGACCATCAGCGTCAGCATCAACAGGGTCATCTGATTACCCGAGGCCAGCACCCGGTCGTACACTTGTAGCATGTAGAGCGCCGGGGCGAGCATCAGCAGGTTGATCACCGCCGAGAACAGGCCGATGTTGAAGAAGCCACTTTTATAGGCCGTGAGGGCAGCCAGGGTTTCGTTGCCGGCGTGGCGCATCTGGGGATTCTCGTGGGGTTAAGCGGGCAGCGCCGCCGCGTTGACAGGCGATACGGCGCTGCGCAGAATTTGGCACCGCTGTCGCTGAAGAGTTAGAAGGCTTGGCGACGGCGGTGTGTCATGCGGCGAAGGGCAGAGCGATCTCCCCTTCGCTTTTTTATGCAGCAGCGTCAGGCAGCGAGTGCCCAGTCCTGCGCCACGTCTTGCACGCCGACCAGGGCAACATCGGCCGACGGTGCGGCGTGACCCAGCCCGGCAGCGGCCAGTTGGTCGAAGGTCGAGGCCGTGGACAGGCCGAAGTCGTCCAGCAGGTTGTTGAGCACGCTTTCCAGCGCGGCGGTGTTGCCCTGCATCAGGCCGTAGATCACGCTCTGAACTTCGTTGCCCACACGACCGGCGCCTTCGGCAGCGCTCAGGTCGAGGCCGTTGAACGCAACTTTGAAGTCATTGAGGGTGAAGTCGCTGCCACCGCCGCCGCCCAGGCCGGTGCCCAGTTGCACGTTATCGAGGTTGCCCCACAGGTAGTGGTTCAGGTTGTTGCCGGCAGGCAGCGACGGGTTGAACACATAGTGCAGGCCGTTGCTGGTGTTGCTGTCGGCGATAAAGGCGTATTCGGAGTTGCTGGCGCCGTGGGTCGAATACTGGTCACCACTGAGGGAACCGTTGCTGAAGCCACCGGTGTTGCCGGTGCCATGACCGGCCGTATTGAAGCCCACAGCCCAAGAACTCAAGTAGTCGGATACCGACAGTGAACCCAGGCCCGAATCGTAGCTAACAGAAATAGTCATCACTAAACCTCGTTAAACAACGTTTTAGATGAGCACGCCGGTGCGGCGCACTTTTTTGCCCACGCTTGGGCAAAACCATTGATCAGGTGCATCAGCACACAGCTCAGAACTTGTATTCCAACATCCCGCTCAGGGTTCGCCCGCGCGCCAGGCTGAGGTTGTTGGCGTCGCCCATGGCGACGAAATAGGCTTCATCGGTGGCGTTTTCCAATGCCAGCGCAATGTTCAGGTGATCGGTCATCCAGTAGCTGGCGTACAGGTCGTAGAGCGTGTACTGAGGCCACATCGCCTGGTCCATCAGCTCGTAGCCCTGCTGATTGAGGTTTTCGCCATTGCCCGAGCTGTAGCGCACACGCACACCGGTATCCAGGCGCTTGTCGAGGAACCGCGCCCCCAGCGTCAGCGAGCCGCGATCGGCAGGCATATACGTGGCGTTGCCCATGATTCGCCCGCAGCTTTCCTGGTTGTTGGCGACGTTGTCGTCGAGCACTTCATAGGTGGTGACCGGGCGAATGCCGATGCGCCCGTTCGGCAGCGTGAAACGCTCCAGGCGCGTGGTGCGCGGCCCGGTGGTCTTGGCACCGCCCATGTAATAGTTCTTGGAGCAGAACTCATTGCTGCCAATCATGTGGGTGTAACTGAGGTTGGCGTACGCCCGGCCCATGTCGTAATTGAGTTGGTATTCCACCCCGCGAAAGCGCGTCGGGTTGGTGTTATTGACGTAGGCCATGGTCCCCAGAAACCCGCCGGACTGGGTTTCCGGCAGGCTGACGCTGGTATTGAGGAAGGAGAAGTTCTCAATGCGAGTATCGAAGTACGCCACCTTCATGCCCAGGCGGTCATCACTGAACAGCAGCCCCTCTTTGAAGACGTTCATGCCCACTTCCCAATCCCGCGACTCTTCAGGCTTGAGGTACGGGTTGGGAAACACGCGCTCCCCGGAACCGCCACCGTGCGGGCGGCCCGTCATAAAGGTTTCGGTGACGGCCGGCGGGCGCCAGCCTTTGCCCCAACGGGTATAGAGTTGCAGCCAGTCCACTCCCGGCTTGACCGCGATGCCGAAGGTCGGCGAGAACTGCCCCTCTTCACGGTCGACATCGAATACCTCCGACACACGCTTGGCGCCCACCAGGCTGCTGAAGAAGCGATCACGCCGATACAGGGTCAGGCCGGTCTGGCCTTCCAGCCGATAACGGTCGTAACGCAAGCCTGCGTCCAGGGTCAGCCAGTCGCCGTATTCGTATTGCAGGTTGTTGAACAGGCTGGCGATGGTGCGCTTGCCACTCGGCGTACTGCCTTCGGCATAGGGCAGCAGGCCGAGATTGTTGACGGCTTCGACCTTGTTGGTGCGTGGTTTGAACTCGTCCTGATACATCTCCAGGCCGTAGTTCCAGCTCAGATGCCCGCGCTCGCCGAAGTCAAAGCGCGAGGTGTTGTCGCCCTGCAGCCCCCAGGTGTCCGTCTGGAAATGATCGGTGTAGGCACCGACGTAGTTACCCGTGCCCGGCGTCGACATGTTGGGCGTATTGGCACGGTCGAGCTGGGTGGTGACGTAATAGACCTTGGCTTTCAGATCGATCAGCGGGTTATCCGGCGTGTAGCTGTAGTCCAGCGCGAAGTTCTTGGCATTCAGGTTGTTTTTGCTGACGCGACGGTAGTAGGCGCTCTGCAGGTCATCGGCGATGTAGGCCCAGGAATCGTTGCTGTCGCTGTCGCTTTCCAGGTAGCTCAGTTGCACGCGCTGATCGTTGGGCAAGTTAAGACTGAACTTGGCGATCTGCGAGCGCGTGACGCTGCCCATGTCCCCGACTTCGCTGTTCAACCAATCATCAAAGGCTGCCGGCGCGTATTTGCGTGCACGCAGGTTTGTGCCCAGCTTGTGGTCGTTGTGGGTTCCGGCGCGGTAGTTACCGAAATGCCGCTCGCTGTAACCCAGCAACACATCACCGCGCTCGTCACCGAACGCAAACACGCCGCTGCCATTGAAGTAGGTGCCATTGCCCAATTCGCCAATGCCGCTGCCGGCGCGAAAACGTCCGCCGATCTCTTTGCCGTCCTTGAGAAACTCACTGGCCTCCAGGGTCTTGAACGAGGCGATCCCGCCCAACACCGCCGCACCGCCCTGCCCCGACTGGCTGCCCTTGTCGATCTGGATGCTGGAGATGAACTCCGGGTCGATCAGCATCGTGCCATTGCGCTGTTGGTGGCCGTTGACGTTGAAGTTCTGGCGCATGCCGTCGATGTTCATGTTCACGCGGCCGTAGTCCTGCACGCCGCGAATGTTCACCGACAGGCCGGGGTCACGCTGGTTGACGGCGGTGTACACGCCAGCGGTTTCTTCGAGCATGTCGGCGGCGTGACGGGGCGGGCGTTTGTCGATCATGTCACGGCTGATGACGGCCACGGACTTTGGGCTCTGGTACACCCAGTCGCCGCGCTGGCCATTGGTGTTGCCGGTGATGGTGGTGGTGCCGACGGTCATGGCGCCGTCATGTTCGGCCGCCACGCGGTTGAGGGTGACCTGGCGCTCTCCGGTAAAGCGGTACTCCACCGGCGCACCGCCGAGCAAACGGCCAAGGCCTTCCTGCACGCTGAAGCTGCCTTTGAGCGCCGTGCTGCCCAAGCCTTGCAGGCGCTGGCTGTCGAACAACACCTGCAGGCCGGCCTGATCGGCGAACGCCAGCACCGCACTGCCCAGGGATTGCGCAGGGATATCAAACATCACCACCACAGGCTGGGCCGCGCCGGCTTGAGGCTGCGCGGCATACACGGGCGCCGCTGCGGCGAACAGGCCCAAGTGGATGGCCAGGGCTAACCGGCTGCCGGTGATGCGCCCCTTGGTGAGTGCTGACATGTTTGATTTCCCTGCGCTAAGCGTATTTTTGTTTATGCGAATGCTTCTCACCTAGCAAGACGAGCGAGGCGCTGGAAGTCAGTAAGACTTTTTTGAAAGTTTTTCAGAAAGGGGCTTTTTAAAGGGGCTTCTAACGGGGCTTTGGCGAGCAGCGGGAGGTGTCTCCCGCCAGGGCATCAATAGATCAGGCTGAGGCCTGCCAGGTCCAAGCGTTGCACCTGGAGTTCCTGGGTCAAGGTCGCCAGGGCAGTGTCGAGCATGTCGAGGCGGAACACGCCGCTGACTTCGCGATCGCCCAAGGCGGCGTTGGTCAACACCACGCGGCCTGGGCGATAGCGGTTGAGTTGCTCGATGACTTTGGCCAAGGGCAGCCGGTCGAAGATCAGCACGCCGCGCCGCCAACTGGTGGCGCGCTCCACATCGAATTGATCCAGAGGCACCACGCCGTCCTGCGCGCTGTAACGCGCCGCCTGGCCCTCCTTGAGCACGCGTTCGCTCAAGCCTTGTTTCGGTACGGTTTGCAGCGCGACCTCAACGCTGTGCTGCAACACGCCCACCCAGGCCTGGCGCTCACCCTCGCGCTCGACCACGAACCGCGTGCCCAGTGCACGGGTCTGCGCCCCGGCGCTTTGCACCACGAAGGGTCGGGTTTCCTCGCCTTTCATGGGTGCTACATCAAAAATTGCGGAGCCCTGGATCAGGCTGACGCGCCGCTGCACGCCGTCGTAGTCCAGCCGAATTGCACTGGCGGAATCCAGCTCCACCGTGCTGCCGTCGGCCAGGTGCACGGTACGAATTTCGCCCTTTTGGGTGACGTAGTCAGCCTGAAAACGCAGCAACGTATCCGGCCCGCGCAGCCAACCCACGCCGGCCGCCACTACCACCAGTGCGACGGCGGCCACACGTTGCCACGCCCTGCGCCGCGTGGGCCGACGCACCGGCAACGCTGCCGAGGGCGGGCGCTGACGCTGCACAGGCTCATCCTTATGCACGTCGCCCAAGGCTGCCCAGGTCTGCTCGGCAAACCGTAGCGCCGCTTCATGGCGGCTGTCGCAGGCGATCCACTGTCGCAGCTCGGCCTGCTCCTGTTCGGTCAGGGCACCCGCGTGCAGGCGCACCGCCCAGTCGGCAGCCGCCTCGGTAATGCTGTGCTGTTGCGGACCCTGGCTATTCACGTGTGAATCTCAAATTTTCGTTATGTAAACGCTGTGACGTCTGACGCGGGCTGTTTCGGTAATTCATTCGTCGGATGGCTTCACCTCACCGTCCTGCAAGCGCTGCATCACATAGGCCAAGGCCTTGGCCAGATGCTTTTGCACGGAGCTGTCGGAAATGTCCAGGTGCCGGGCAACCTGGGCATGGGTCATGCCCTCGATGCGGTTCAGACGGAAAACCTGCTGGGTACGCTCCGGCAAATCCGCCAGTGCCTGCTTCAATGCCTGTCGCTGTTGCTGCGCCATTGCCTGAGCCTCCAACCCGGCCACGTCATCTTCAATCTCGGCCAGCGCCTCGTGGGGCACGGAGTCTGTTTTGCGCCGCGCTTCCTGGCGAATATGGTCGATCAGCAGATTGCTTGCCGTTCGATAGAGATAGCCCTGGGAATTGTCGATGCGCTCGCCGGCCGGTTTTTCCGCCAGGCGCAGGAAGCTCTCCTGCACCAGGTCCGCGGCCAACTGCGGGTCCCGTACCTTGCGCGCCAGATACCCGCGCAGGGTATCGGCGTGCTTGAGAAACAGGCCCTTGAGATCCACGTCCGACAAACCGACTCCCTGGAATGTTAAGGAAACAGGCGGGCATCTTAAGCGTTGTCGAGAATGATTTTCAATTGATATCTAATCTGATTGGGTCTCAGGGTGTATCAGAATAAGAGTTCGATAATCGAACACATCCGCCGCCATCAATTGACCAAATTAACCATCCAGTACATTTTATCCGCACAACCAATAATAAGTGTGGAGAGACCCTTTATGCCGCCCATCGTGCTGGTGCTCAACGGCCCCAACCTCAACCTGCTCGGCACCCGCGAGCCTGCTACCTACGGGCATGAAACCCTGGCCGACATCGCCGCACTGTGCGGTCGCAGCGCGGAAAATCTCGGGTTGAAAATCGAATTTCGCCAGACCAACCACGAAGGCGAACTGCTCGACTGGATCCACGGCGCCCGTGCGCGCTGCGCCGGTATCGTGATCAACCCGGCGGCCTGGACCCACACCTCCGTAGCGATTCGCGACGCACTGGTGGCCAGTGAAGTGCCGGTGATTGAAGTACATATATCCAATGTGCATGCACGCGAGGCGTTCAGGCACCACTCGTTTGTATCGCCCATTGCCAAGGCGGTACTCGCAGGTTTCGGCAGCCATGGTTATCACCTGGCGCTGGAACACTTCAGCCATAGCCTCAAAGGATCCGCCCGATGAAACCGCGCATCCTCGCCGGCCTGATCGGCGCCGGCATCCAAGCCTCCCGCACGCCTGCCTTGCATGAACAGGAAGGCGACGCCCAAGGCTTGCGCTACCTGTATCAGTTGATCGACCTGGAAGCGCTGCAACTGAACATCAACGCCCTGCCCGACCTGCTGGACGCGGCCGAGTTGATGCACTTTACCGGCTTGAACATTACCTACCCGTGCAAGCAGGCGGTCCTGGCGCTGCTCGATGAGTTGTCTGACGAGGCGCGCGGCATTGGCGCCGTCAACACCGTGGTGTTCAAGGATGGCAAGCGCATTGGCCACAACACCGATTGCCTGGGGTTTGCCGAAGGTTTCCGGCGCAACTTGCATGATGTCGCGCGCGAACGAGTCGTGCAGATGGGCGCCGGCGGTGCGGGCGCAGCAGTGGCTCATGCCTTGCTGGCCGAAGGCGTGCAGCACTTGAGTATTTTTGACGTGGACTTGGCCCGCGCCCGCGACCTGGTGGATAACCTGGCGCAGCGCTTTGGTGCCGGTCGCGCCCAGGTTGGCAACCACCTGGAAAACGCCATGGCCGAGGCAGACGGCTTGGTGAACACCACGCCCATGGGCATGGCCAAGCTGCCCGGTACGCCGGTGCCGCCTGCGCTGTTGCGGGCCGAATTATGGGTCGCGGAAATCGTGTATTTCCCGCTGGAAACCGAACTGCTGCGCAACGCCCGCGCCCTGGGTTGCCGCACGCTGGACGGCGGCAATATGGCGGTGTTTCAGGCAGTGAAGGCGTTTGAGTTGTTCAGTGGCCAAACGCCGGATGCACAACGAATGCTGGCGCACTTTCAGAGCATGAATAGCTGACTGCCGAAACCGAATCAAAAAATGTGGGACCTTAAGCCTGCAAGTAGCGCATCACCGACTCACAAATCATCTCCCGATGCCGTTGTTTAACCGCTTCATCCGACAGTTCGATCTGAAAGATCTCACTGAATGTGTGGCGGTTGGACACCCGGTAAAAGCTGAATGAGTTGATCAGCAGGTGCACATCCAGCGGCTCCAGCCCTTCGCGAAACAACCCCATCTCGGCGCCACGCCGCAATGTGGCGCCCAGCGCTTCGAGGATGTTGCTGTTCATTGCCTTGATCGAATCCGAGCGCTTCACGTATTCCGCGTTGTGGATATTTTCGATGCTGACGATGCGCACGAAATCCACGTTCTGGTCGTGGTGATCAAAGGTGAACTCCACCAGCCGGCGGATCGCTTCACGCGGTTCCAGGGCTGTAAGATTCATGCGCGTTTCGGTGTTACGGATGTCGCCGTAGAGTTTTTCCAGCACCTCGACGTACAACTGCTCCTTGCTGCCGAAGTAGTAATAGATCATGCGTTTGGAGGTGTGGATACGCTCGGCGATCGCATCCACGCGCGCGCCGGACAGGCCCTGCTGAACAAACTCGACGATGGCTTCCTGCAGGATGTTTTCGCGGGTCTTTTCCGGGTTGTTCTTGCGACTCTTGCGCGGTGTGTCTGACACAGCGGAGAGGTCGGGGGTCAGGGTCATGGTGCGCTCACGGCCATTTGTGTTGTGCAGGCGACGATTATGGGCCGAGGCGCTTCCCGAAGGAAGCACCTGGCCAGCCGTTATAAACGCGCCTGACGCGCCGCGCCGCTGCGCGATTTGGCCATCGCCGCCAGGCGCACCGCCACGTTGGCCGCGCCATAACCGGCATAACCGTTTTTACGCTGGATGATCTCGAAGAAAAACCGCCCTTCGAACGCCTCGGTGTACACATGAAACAACTCACCGCCCTGAGCGTCACGGTCGTACAACACGTTGTAGTACGCCAGTTCGCTGAGGAACTCATCGTCGAAATCAAACCGTGCGGCCAGGTCGTCGTAGTAGTTGAGCGGGATATCCAGTAACGGCACGGCGGCCGCTTTGGCCCGGCTGACTTCCGCGAAAATATCCGCGCAGTCAAACGCAATATGGTGCACACCCGAACCACGATAGCTCGACAGCGCGTGGGAAATCGCCGTGTTGCGGTTCTCGGAAATATTCAGCGGCAAGCGGATCGAGCTGCAACGGCTGCGCAACGCTCGGCTTTTCACCAGGCCATAAGGGTCGGGCAGCACCACTTCGTCATCGGCTTCGAAATCCAGCAGGCTCTTGTAGAACAGCACCCAACTGTCGAGGCTGTCGGCCGGCAAGGCCATGGCCATATGGTCGATGCGCAGCAGGCCGCCGCTGGACGCCGTTGCCGGTTGCATGTTGAAGTCGGTGTCGTACAACGTACCTTCGGACGGGTCCACCAGATAAATCAGGCTGCCATCTGGCGCACGTACTGCCGCCAGCTCCAGCTCGTTAGGCCCGACCAGCCCGCGATACGGCTGGCCTTTGTAGGCGACTGCCCGCTCCAGCGCCTTGGCGCTGTCCTTGACCCGAATCGCCGTGGCGCACAACGACGGGCCGTGGGCTTCGAAAAAGTTGTGGGCAAACGAATAGGGCTCACAGTTGAGGATCAGGTTGATATCACCCTGGCGCAGCAGGCTCACGCTCTTGGAGCGGTGCTGGCCCGCCTTGACGAACCCCAGGCGCTCCAGCCAGTGGGTCAGCTTGGCACCGAGGCTTTCATCCACGGCAAACTCAAGGAACTCGATACCGTTGTAGTCACTGGCCGCCGGAGTATCAAACAGAATCTCGACGGGCTGGGCCGGCGCTTCTTGCTTGAGACGTTCGCGGGTTTTCTCTTCCAGGTACAGCAACGAACGCAAACCATCCGCCGCATTCGCGCGGGTGGGTGCAGCGCGGAAACCATCGTTGAAAATCTCCAGGGACAACGGCCCGGTGTAGCCACTCTTGATGATCGGCGCGAGAAAGCCTGCCAGGTCAAATTCGCCCTGCCCCGGGAAACAGCGGAAATGCCGGCTCCACTCCAGCACATCCATGGCCAGGACCGGCGCGTCCGCCATCTGCACAAAGAAGATTTTATCGCCTGGAATGTCGGCAATGCCGCTCGGGTCGCCCTTGAGCGATAAGGTGTGAAAACTGTCGAGCAACACGCCCAGGCTTGGGTGATCGACCTGGCGCACCAGATTCCACACCTGCTGCCAGGTGTTCACATGCTTGCCCCAGGCCAGCGCTTCATAGCCGATACGCAGGCCACGGCGGCCGGCGTTTTCGGCCAGCAAGCTGAGGTCATCGAGCAAAATGCGTTCATCGCCGACGCAATCTGCCGAGGCATTGCTGCACACCAGCACCAGGTCGGTGCCCAGCTCCTGCATCAAATCGAATTTGCGTTCGGCGCGCTCCAGGTTGCGCGCCAGGCGGTCGCGGCGGCATCCTTCAAAGTCGCGGAACGGCTGGAACAAGGTGATGGCAATGCCCAGGTCGGCGCACATCTGCCTAACTTCCCGCGGGCTGCCGTCGTAATACAACAGGTCGTTCTCGAAGATCTCGACCCCGTCGAACCCGGCAGCGGCGATGGCTTCGAGCTTTTCCGGCAGGGTGCCGCTCAAGGAAACGGTGGCAATGGAACGTTGCATGGGGCGACTCCCGGCAGTTGTTATTTGCAGCAAATTATTGGCCCCTAGCCTACACGCAGCAATTAAAATGTACGAACCGGTTAGTTTTTTGTGCGATTACCGAACACTATGCCCTGTTAGCGAATTGACGACTTTTTAACCACTGCGCACCATCGAACCTGCACCAAGACCCAGAACACACCATAAAAATTTCAAAAACGGGTACGACCTCATGCCTTTGCAAAACTCCGCCCTGGCCGCGCGCCCGGGCAACCCGCACGCCGGCATCGGCGACAAGATCCGTGGCGCCATGGCCGTGGGTAAAACGCGCTGGGGCATGCTGGCCCTGGTGTTCTTTGCCACCACCCTGAACTACATCGACCGTGCCGCCCTGGGCGTGATGCAGCCGATCCTGGCCAAAGAGATGAGCTGGACGGCGATGGACTACGCCAACATCAACTTTTGGTTCCAGGTCGGTTATGCCATCGGTTTTGTGTTACAAGGCCGGCTGATTGACCGCGTGGGCGTCAAGCGCGTGTTCTTCTGCGCCGTGCTGTTGTGGAGCCTGGCCACCGGCGCCCACGGCCTGGCCACCTCGGCAGTGGGCTTTATGGTCTGCCGCTTTATTCTCGGGCTGACGGAAGCCGCCAACTACCCCGCCTGCGTCAAGACCACGCGCTTGTGGTTCCCGGCCGGTGAGCGCGCAGTGGCCACCGGCATCTTCAACGCCGGCACCAACGTCGGCGCGATGATGACCCCAATGCTGCTGCCGTTGATCCTGCATGTGTGGGGCTGGCAGGCGGCGTTCCTGTGCATGTCGGCACTCGGCGCGATCTGGCTGGTGTTCTGGGGGTTGAAGTACTACAACCCGGAAGACCACCCGACGGCCAAACAATCCGAATTGGACTACGTGCAACAGGAAGCCGAACCCGAGCAACCGAGCGTGCCGTTCAGCCGCATCCTGCGCATGCGCGGCACCTGGGCCTTCGCCCTTGCCTACGCAATGACCGCCCCGGTGTTCTGGTTCTACCTGTATTGGCTGCCGCCGTTTTTGAACCAGCAATACAACCTGGGCATCAACGTGACCCAGATGGGTATCCCGCTGATCATCATTTACCTCACCGCCGACTTCGGCAGTGTGGGTGGCGGGATCCTGTCGTCATTCCTGATCGGCCGGGGGATGAATGCGATCAAGGCGCGGTTGTTGTCGATGCTGCTGTTTGCCTGCTGCATCGTCGGCGTGATCATGGCCGCCGGTTCCAGCCAATTGTGGGTTGCAGTGTTCGCCATTTCCCTGGCGATCGGCGCGCACCAGGCCTGGACCGCCAACATCTGGAGCCTGGTGATGGACTACACGCCCAAGCACATGATGAGCACGGTGTTCGGTTTCGGCGGCATGTGCGCGGCCATCGGCGGCATGTTCATGACCCAGATCGTCGGGCACATCCTCACCGTGACCAACAACAACTACACCGTGTTGTTCACCTTGATCCCGGCGATGTATTTCATTGCGCTGACCTGGATGTACTTCATGGCGCCGCGCAAGATTCCCAAAGTCGAGGTGTAACTCACCGCCGCCGCTGCTGCCAGGCAGCAGCCAGCCCGCTCATGCAGATCACCCCGATGCCGACCACCGTGGTCACGTCGGGGGTATGGCTGAACACCAGCCAACCCAACAACCCCGCAAACACGATCTGGCAATAGCCGAACGGTGCCAGCAAGGCCGGCGCCGCGAAGCGGAACGCCTGGGTCAGCATCAAGTGCGCCGTCATGCCGCAGGTGCCCAGCGCCAGCATCAGGCAGGCATGCCACAGCGTCGGGACCTGCCAGAAGAACGGCACCAAGGCACTCATCACCAAGGTATTGCACAGCCCGGCGAAAAAGTTGCTGGTGGTCGGCGTGTCGTATTGGCTGAGGATGCGCGTGAGCAATTGGTAGAAACAGAAGAACAGCGCCGAACACAGCGGCAGCAGCACCGCAGGCGTAAACAGTTCGCCGCCGGGGTGGATGATGATCAACACACCGACAAACCCGCAGATCACCGCCAGCCATTGGCCACGTGTGACGTGCTCGCCGAGCAAGGGCACTGACAGTGCCGTCACCAGGATCGGCGCCAGGAAGTTCACCGCCGTGGCTTCCGCCAACGGGATGTAGTGCAGCGCCGCGGTAAAAAACAGACTGGTGCCCAACAGGCATAAAGCACGCACCACCTGCATGCCCGGCCGCTTGCTGCGCAGCACCCGCAAGCCGGATTGCGGCAGGAATATCCCGGCCATCAGCAAGGTGTGCACCAGGTAACGCGCCCACACCACCATTACAATCGGGTAAAACCCGGCCAGGTATTTGGACAGGGCGTCGTGGCTGGAGAACAGAAACGTCGCCAGCACAATCAGCAGGATGCCTTTGAAAGGATGGTTGACGCCGGAAAGCGGTGTGCTGACAGTCATTGAATTCTCTTGCATGGCGGGCTGAACGCTTTTGTACTCAACCCGGTAATCTAGCAGCCGGGCTTGCGTCTGCCCCAAGAGCATAACCAAACACCGTGCGAACAGCGCACTAATTCATGGGTTTCGAGTCCAACGCTGCACGTTCACCGTCGCGTTGCACCTTTTTTAACCAAGGCCTTGTCGCTATGAAAAAAACACTCTTTGTTCTTTCTGCCCTTGCCCTGCTCACCGCGTGTAACAAGGAACCCCAGGAAGCGCCTAAACCCGCACCGGCTTCCGTGCAAGCCACGCTGGTGCCGGCAACCCCACCGACCGATAAATGGGTCGGCAAATGGATCGGCGTCGAAGGCCTGAACCTGACCATCGCCAAGGACGACAGCATCGGCCGTGGCCACTACCTGCTGACCATGCAATACGGCCTTGATGCCGATGACTCCGGCACCTTCAAAGGCGAAGCCAATGAAGACGGTATCAGCTTCACGCGCCCGGACGGCCCGCAACAATTGAGCGCCGGCGACGGCGAAGCCACTGGCCTTAAATGGCTGGCGGATAAAAAGGACTGCTTGATCGTCGATACCGGCGAAGGTTACTGCCGCGACTGAGACGGCAAACCTGACATAACTTTCATCTGGCGCCCCTGCCGACACGGCCTGACAGCAGCGATACTAGGCAGCTCTCGTTGCTTGTCGGACAGCCGGGCTGGCGCCATGCCCCTGCACCAACAACACTGCTCTTATAAATAAAGAGCGCAGGCTTAACGAGAGGACTGCACCAATGCTATGGAAAAAAGGCCGACGCAGCGACAACGTGGTGGACGCCCGCGATGACAGTGGCGGCGGCGGTGGCGGCATGCGCTTTGGTGGCGGCAAGGGCCTGAGCCTCACGGCCATTGTGCTGATCGTCGGCATTGGCTGGCTGACCGGCCAGGACCCGATGCAGATCCTCGGCCAATTAAGCGGCCAAATGGAGCAAGCGCCCCCGGCGAGTACGCAGGCGCGCCAGGCGCCGCCGGCCAATGATCAACAGGCCGATTTCGTGCGCGCCGTGCTGGGCGACACGGAAGACACCTGGGGCCAGGTGTTCAAGGAAAATGGGTTGGTCTACAAGAACCCGAAACTGATTCTGTTCCGTGGTCGGGTCAATTCCGCCTGCGGTGGCGCCACCTCGGCCAGCGGCCCGTTCTATTGCCCGGCTGACCAACAAGTGTACCTGGACCTGGATTTCTTCCGGGAGATGTCGCAACGCTTCAAGGCTTCGGGCGAGTTCGCCCAGGCGTATGTGATTGCCCACGAGGTCGGGCACCACGTGCAAACGCTGCTGGGCATCTCGGCCAAGATCCAGGCCGCACGCCAGCAAGGCCGACAGATGGAAGGCGACGGCGGTTTACTGGTACGCCAGGAACTGCAAGCCGACTGTTTCGCCGGCGTGTGGGCCAACCGTGCGCAAAAACGCCTGAACTGGCTGGAGCCCGGCGATATTGAAGCCGCACTGAATGCGGCCAACGCCATTGGCGATGACCGTTTGCAGCAACAGGGTCAAGGGCGCGTAGTGCCGGACTCGTTTACCCACGGCACCTCCGCACAGCGGGTTCGCTGGTTCAAGACCGGCTTCGCAGAGGGCCAGATCACTCAATGCGACACCTTTACAGCCAAGAGTCTTTAAATGAATAAACGATTGGGATTGCTGCTTAGCGCATTAGCGATGTGTTCCACCGCCACCTGGGCCGCCGAGAAAGAACATGGCGTCAAGGTGGTCAGCCCCGATCGTTTCCAACTGGATGCCGGCGCCTTGAGCCTGGGTTTGAGCCAGGACTGGCGCCAGCCGCTGCCCAACGTCACCCGCGCGCTGATCATCGTGCACGGTCGCCTGCGCAATGCGCAGACCTACCTGCAAAGCGGCGAAGATGCCGCCCAGCACGCGGGCGTTGCGGCCAATACCCTGGTGATCGCACCGCAGTTTCTGAATGAGTTGGATATCCAGCGCAACCATCTCGACAATCAGGTGCTGCGCTGGAATCACAACGACTGGATGGCCGGCGACCCGTCGACCGGCCCAGGCCAAGTCAGCTCCTACGGCGCCCTCGACCAGATCATCAAGCACCTGGGCAACCGCAAGTTGTTCCCGGCCTTGAAAGAAATCGTGGTAGCCGGCCATTCCGGTGGCGGCCAGGTGGTGCAGCGCTTCGCCCTCACCGGCCACGACCACCCGATGTTGCAAACCGAGGGCATCAGCCTGCGTTACGTGGTTGCCAACCCATCGTCCTACGCCTACTTCACCCCGCAACGCCCGGTGAAGTTTGATGTAGCCAGTTGCCCAGGCTTTAACGACTGGAAGTACGGCATGCAGAACCTGCCGGATTACGCCAAAGGCCAGAGCGCGCAGCAGCTTGAGCAGGTTTATGTGTCACGCAACATCACCTACCTGCTGGGCCAGCAAGACACCGACCCGAACCACCCGGCGCTGGATAAAAGCTGCGAAGCCGAAACCCAGGGCGCGTATCGCCTGATTCGTGGGCACAACTATTTTGACTACCTCAAGCAGCGCCATCCGCAACTGACACAAAAGCTGGTGGAAGTGCCAGGGGTTGGGCACGACGGCGACAAGATGTTTACCTCGCCTGAGGGCGAGAAAGTGCTGTTCGGTAAATAGGATCAAAAATGTGGGAGCTGGCTTGTGTGGGAGCTGGCTTGCCTGCGATGCAGACACCTCGGTCTAACAGGCATAGCGAGGTGATGCTATCGCAGGCAAGCCAGCTCCCACACAAGTTCAGCTCCCACCTGAGCCCGACATAGGTGTCTGAGTTAGATCATTCGGCGCAACGCCGCGCAATCCTCAGCATGCCAATCCGCCAGTTCCGGCCACGGGTTCTCCGGCAGATTAACCAATACGGTCCTGGTCCCCGCGGCTCGGCCGCAATCCAGGTCGAAGCGGTAATCCCCGACCATCACCATCGCGCTCGGCGCTACCTGCCAGGCAGTCGCCAACTTCAGCAACCCACCCGGATCGGGCTTGGGCGGCGCATCATCACGCCCAAGCACATCCTCGACGGCAAAGCAGTCTGCCAGGCCAATCGCTTGCAGGGTGATATGCGCCAACTCCCGCGCATTGCGCGTCAGGATGCCCAGGCGATAACCACGCCCGGCCAGCTCGCGCACCAGCTCCACCGCGCCAACAGCAGCAACCGAACCCACGGCCAGCTCGCGCTCATGCTCAAGCAACCAGGCATGTTTGGCCGCTGCCACATCCGCAGGCAATGCCGCCAGGTGCGTGAGAATGTCGTCTTCAGGTGGAATATCAAGCGCCACGCGAATCGCGGCAAAATCATGCACGGCCACCGTGAGGGTGCCGTCCATATCAAACACCCAATGTTTAACGTCCGACAGGCTCATGCCCAATCCTTGCGATGGCGAATCAACCCTTCCTGGGTCACCGAAGCCACCAGTTGCCCGGCGCGGTTGTAGACGCTGCCTCGCGAGAAACCACGGGAATTACCGGCCCACGGACTGTCCATGGCGTAGAGCAGCCAGTCATCGGCGCGCAGGTCGGCGTGGAACCACAACGCATGGTCAAGGCTGGCAACCTGCATGTCTTTCTGCCACACCGTCTTGCCGTGGGGCAGCAACGAGGTTGTCAGCAAGCCGAAATCCGAGGCGTAGGCCAGCAGGTATTTGTGCAGCGCCGGCGAATCGGCCAGCGCGCCGTCAGCACGAAACCACACGTATTTGACCGGGTCGGACGGCTGCGGGTTGAACGGGTCTTTTTCGGTCACCGGGCGCACTTCGATCGGCTTGGGGCACAGCAGCTTGTCGCGCATGTGCTCGGGGATCAGGTGTGCACGTTGCTTGGTCAGTTCCAGCTCCGACGGCAGGTTTTCCGGGCCGACCACCACGGGCATGGTGGTCTGGTGCTCGAAGCCTTCCTCGTCATACTGGAACGAGGTGGTGCAGGTGAAAATCGGGTTGCCCTTCTGGATAGCGGTGACGCGGCGCGTGCTGAAACTGCCGCCATCGCGCACGCGGTCCACCGAATACACCACGGGCAGTGCTGCATCGCCAGGGCGCAGGAAATAGCCATGCAGGGAATGCACGTGGCGCGCTTCCTCTACGGTCTGGCTGGCGGCCGACAGCGACTGGCCCAGCACTTGGCCGCCGAACAGTTGGCGAAAACCCAGGTCCTGGCTGCGGCCGCGAAAGAGGTTTTCCTCGATCGGCTCCAGGGTCAGCAAGTCCACCAGATCTTCCAATACTTGGCTCATAGAGCAACTCCTACAATCAATAGGGCATTCCGGGCTGCTTATCCATGCAGCGTGTCCAACCATTGGGCGCGGGTGATGCGGTACAACACATGATGGCGCAGCGGGTCATCGGCTGCGACCTTGGGGTGTTCAAAATCTGCCTGCGGATCGTAATGCATACCGATGGCCTGCATGACTTTTTGTGATGGCAGATTGGCTTCGGTGGTGAAGGCGAGGATTTCGTCCAATTGCAGGCGGTCGAAACCGCAGCGCAGCGCGGTCCACGCCGCTTCACTGGCGTAGCCCAAACCCCAATGCTCACGGGCCAGGCGCCAGCCAATTTCTACCGCCGGGGTAAAGTCGGCCTCAAAGTTGACGTTTTGCAGCCCGGTCAGGCCGATAAATTCGCCGGTGTCCTTGCGCTGCAAGGCCCAAAAGCCAAAGCCGTATTCAGCAAAGTGCCCGCGAATACGGCCGATCAGCGCGGCGCTTTCCAAGTGGCTCAGCTTGGCCGGGAAATAACGCATCACCTGCGGGTCGGCGCACATGCGCGCAAACTCCGTCAGGTCGCTGTCACGCCATTGGCGCAGCACCAGCCGTGCGCTTTCCAATTCCAGTATCGGCTCCATGGGTCCCCCTCCCTTGCCATGTGCGTGAGTGTACAGCGCTGGTAAGATCCGTCGCAGGTTCCCGTCAGAAAATCCCATGCCTTTGCCATTGATCTACCACGATGACTACAGCCCTGAGTTCCCGGCGGACCACCGATTCCCCATGGACAAATTCCGCCTGTTGCGTGACCACCTTGTGGACAGCGGCCTGACCGAGGACAGCCACTTGCTGCGACCCGAGGTCTGCCCCGCCGAGATTCTGGCCCTGGCCCATGAACCTGGGTATATCGAGCGCTACATGAGCGGCGAGTTATCGCGCGAAGACCAACGGCGCCTCGGCCTACCTTGGAACGAAGCGCTGGCGCGGCGCACCGTGCGTGCAGTCGGCGGCTCAATACTCGCAGCAGAAAAAGCCCTGGAACACGGCCTGGCCTGCCACCTGGCGGGCGGCACGCACCACGCCCATTACGACTACCCGGCGGGCTTTTGCATCTTCAATGACCTGGCGGTGATCAGCCATTACCTGCTGGCCAGCGGGCGGGTCAACCGCGTGCTGATCTTCGACTGCGACGTACACCAGGGCGATGGCACCGCGCGCATCCTGCACGACACGCCGGATGCCATCACGGTGTCGCTGCACTGCGAAAAGAACTTCCCGGCACGCAAGGCCCAGAGCGACTGGGACATCCCGCTGCCCATGGGCATGGGCGATGCCGACTACCTCAAGGTGGTCGACGACGCACTCAACTACCTGTTGCCGCTGTACCAGCCCGACCTGGTGCTGTACGACGCGGGTGTGGATGTGCACAAGGACGACGCCCTCGGTTACCTCAAGCTGACAGACGCAGGCGTAGCCGCACGTGATGAAAGCGTGATGCGCCACTGCCTGGGCCGCGACATTCCAGTGATGGGCGTGATCGGCGGCGGCTACAGCAAAGACCGCCCGGCCCTGGCCCGCCGCCACGGCATCCTGCACCACAGCGCACAACGGGTGTGGGCGTCATCAGGTTGTCATTAAGTTGTGGGCGTTACCCACAATGCCTGTGGAACGGCCTGTGGATAACTTGAGCGTAAGCCTCTAAGAGCGAGCGGCCGTATGGCTTGTAGGAAAGTGTACATTTTTTGATCAGGCAGCTACGCCGCCGTCGGGTAGAATGCTCGGCCTATTCAAGCGACCGTAGCCCTGCCCATGCCTCAGACCCCTTCCCAACACGTCACTATTATCGGCGGCGGCCCTGCCGGGCTGATGGCCGCTGAGGTCTTGAGCCAGGCGGGCGTACGGGTGGACGTGTACGACGGCATGCCTTCGGTGGGGCGCAAATTCCTGCTGGCGGGCGTGGGCGGCATGAACATCACCCACTCCGAGGCGTACCCGGCGTTCCTGTCGCGCTATGCCGAGCGCGCATCGCAGATGGCGCCGCTGTTGCGGGCGTTTGGTAGCGACGCCTTGTGCGAATGGATTCATGGCCTGGGCATTGAAACCTTTGTCGGCACTTCCGGCCGCGTATTCCCTACCGACATGAAAGCCGCCCCACTGCTGCGCGCCTGGCTCAAGCGCCTGCGCGACCAAGGCGTGGTTATCCACACCCGGCATCGCTGGCTGGGCTGGACCGATGACGGCGGTTTACTTATCCACAGCCCGGACGGCGATAAAACTGTCCACAGCGATGCGGTGTTGTTGGCCTTGGGTGGCGGCAGTTGGTCGCGCCTGGGCTCCGACGGTGCCTGGCTCAAGCTGCTGGAAGATAAAGGCGTGCCCTACGCCGCACTGCAACCGAGCAATTGCGGCTTCGAAGTGTCGGGCTGGAGCGAGTTGATGGTCAGCAAATTCGCCGGTGTGCCACTGAAGAACGTCGCCATCGGCCTTGGGCAGGACAAGCCTCGGCTGGGCGAATGCGTCGTCACCGCTATGGGCATCGAGGGCAGTTTGATCTACGCGCTGTCGGCGCCGATTCGCGAAGCGATCAACCGTGACGGCTCAGCCACTGTGCATATTGATTTGTTGCCGAGCAAGCCGCTGGACAAGGTGCAAGCCGCCTTGGCCAAGCCCCGTGGCTCGCGGTCGATGAGCAAGCATTTGCACAGTCAGTTGGGTTTGGATGGGGTCAAAGCGGCGCTGTTGCGTGAGTTGGCGCCAGCTGAACACTTTAATGATCCGGCGCAACTGGCGGTGGATATCAAGGCGCTGCCGCTGACACTGGTGAAGACTCGACCGATCGATGAGGCGATCAGCACGGCGGGCGGTGTGCCGTTTGAGGCTATGGATGAGCGGCTGATGCTCAAGCAATTGCCAGGCGTGTTTTGTGCGGGGGAGATGCTGGATTGGGAAGCGCCGACCGGCGGGTATTTGCTGACGGGGTGTTTTGCCAGTGGCCGGATGGCGGGGCGGGGCGTGTTGGAGTGGCTTAAGCGCTGAGGTTTGTGGCGAACTCAAAGCAGCCTTCGCGAGCAAGCCCGCTCCCACATTTTGAATGTATTCACAGATCAAAATGTGGGAGCGGGCTTGCTCGCGAAGAGGCCTTCAGCAGCACCTCAAGACTTACTTCTTCTTACGCGGCCCAGTATTGAACACCGGCACTTTGCGCACCGGTTTAATCGACGGCTCAGCCGGCGCCACGTCGCCACTGTCCACCCACTTACCCAAATTGCGCTTGCCGCCACCGCCGCCCGAGGTTTTAGGCTTCTTCGGCTTTTTCGGTTTCTTCACCACCTGCCCGCTGGCATCGGTGTCCGGCACGCGGTGCTCCGGTTCAAAATCCGGCTCCATCTTGCGGGTCAGCGTCTGACGCGTGAGCATCTCGATGGCCGACAGCATGTTCACTTCATCGGCACACACCAGCGAAATCGCCTCACCGGTGTTACCCGCCCGGCCAGTACGGCCGATGCGGTGGATGTAGTCTTCAGCCACGATCGGCAGGTCAAAGTTGACCACCAGCGGCAGGTCTTCAATGTCCAGGCCACGGGCCGCCACGTCGGTGGCCACCAGAATCTGCACGTCGCTGGATTTGAAACGGTCCAGCGCGCGTTGGCGCGTCGCTTGGGGTTTGTCGCCGTGGATACCGTCGGCATTGATGCCCAGGCCCTGCAACTTGTCCACCAGCGCATCCACACCGTTACGGGTCTTGGCGAACACCAGCACCTGCTTCCAACGGCCTTTGCGCATCAAGTGCACAAACAGCTCCGGCTTGCGCTTCTTGTCCACCGGCACCACCCACTGCTTCACGGTACTGGCGGCGACGTTGCGCGGGCTCACTTCGATGCTCAGCGGGTCGTTGAGCATCTGCCCGGCCAGTTGGCGGATTTCATCGGAGAAGGTTGCGGAGAACAGCAAGGTCTGGCGCTTTTTCGGCAGCATGCGGTAAATGTTCGCCAGTTCTTCGGAGAAGCCCAGGTCGAGCATACGGTCGGCTTCGTCCAGCACCAGGGTTTGCAGCTGGTTGAGTTTCAGCGCGTTCTGGCGGAACAGGTCGATCAGCCGGCCAGGCGTGGCGACCAGAATGTCGACGCCCTTGCGCAGCTTCATCATCTGCGGGTTGATGCTCACGCCGCCGTACACCGCGTAAGTGGTCAGCGGCAGATTCTGAGCGTACTCGGCGACGCTGGCGTGAACCTGCTCGGCCAGCTCGCGGGTCGGGCACAGGATCAGCGCACGCGCCGAGTTGGCGGCGACTTTCGGCCCTTCCATGGTCAGCAACTGCAAGAGCGGCAGGGCGAAACCTGCGGTCTTGCCGGTGCCGGTCTGGGCCGCGGCCATCAGGTCGCGACCGGCCAGCACCGCCGGAATGGCTTGCGCCTGCACCGGCGTCGGGGTCTGGTAGCCAAGCGTCTCAAGGGCGCGCAGCAAGGGTTCGATCAGGCCAAGTGTGGCGAAAGTCATGTGTTTACCGTAGGAAAAGTTCAGCGCCATAAGCGGGTAAAAAAAGCCGTAATGCGCCGCAGTTTACCTTATTTCCGGTTTTGGCTTACGCCACTGTGGCAGGCTGATCAATAGCACCGCGCTGATGATCACCAGCATCGCCAGGGCTTCTTCCATGCCGATGGTCTCACCGACGAACACAATCCCCAATAACACCGCGACTGCCGGGTTCACATAGGCATAGCTGGTCGCCGCCGCCGGGCGTACGTGCTTGAGCAGGTACATATAGGCATTAAAGGCAATGATCGAGCCGAACACGGCTAAATACGCCAGGGCCAGCCATCCGGCAAGCGGCGGCACAGCCTGCAGGCGTTCGCCGGTGAGCGCACTGCCCACCAACAGCAAGGCACCGGCGATGATCATTTCCGCCGCGCTGGCCATGGCACCGGCCGGCAATGGCAGGTGTTTGCTCCACACCGAGCCGAACGCCCAGGAGGCAGCGGCAAACAGCAGCAACATCGCCCCGGTCGGGCTCGATTGCAGGTTGGAGCCCATGTTGAGCATGGCAATGCCGATAATCCCCAGCACCACTCCGGCCCATTCCAGGCGGGTATTCCGTGCGCCCCAGAAATAGCCGCACAGCAAGGTGAACAACGGCACCGTCGCCACTGCCAACGCCGCCACACCCGAGGCAACCCCCGTGTGCTCGGCCACCGTCACCGCGCCATTGCCAAAGGTCAGCAGCAAAATGCCGATCTTGGCCGCAGCCTTCCACTGCACCCACGTCGGCGCAGGTGCCCCGCGCCAGCGCAAAAAGCCATACATCGCCAAACCCGCGACCAAAAAGCGAATCCCGCCGAGCATCAGCGGCGGCCAGTATTCAACGCCGATTCGAATCACCAGGTAGGTGGAACCCCAAATCACATACAACGCAAAAAAGGCAGCGATTAACGGTAACGGAAAGCGACGTGGGCCAGGCATTGGGCGGCTCTATGGCAGGAGGTGGGAGGCTTATTCTAAAAAGGCAGCACGCTAAACATAAGTTACAAAACCTGTTTAAAGCGCCCATACACTTTTCAAAACATGGTTATGAGGGCTATAACCCGTGCTTTCGAAAGCCACGCGTTCCTGGAGCCTTCTCATGGACAAATACGACCGCATGCTCCTCAGCGCCCTGCTCGAAGACGGCCGCGCGTCCTACGCGCAATTGGCCCGCACGGTAAACCTTTCTGCGCCTGCCGTGGCTGAGCGCGTGGCCAAACTTGAGGCCAGCGGCGTGATTACCGGGTATCAGGCCAAGGTGGACCTGTCCAAAATCGGCCTGCCGATCCAATGCACGATCGAACTGCGCTTGACCAATAACGGCAGCCAGAAGGTTTACGACGCCCTGGCTGAAATCCCCGAACTGACTGAATGCCACCGGGTCACGGGCGACCCGTGCGTGATCATGCAGGCGGCGGTGGGGTCGATGCCGGAGCTGGAGAATTTGATTAACCGGGTGGCGAAATTCGGCTTCAGCAAGACCTCGATTATTTTGTCCAGCGCGATAGAACGGCGGGTGCCGTTGGGGCAGTTGGAGGTAAAAAATGCAGGGTAAGCACAGCAAAATCGTCAGCCTCAGCCACCCGATCACTGCGCGCATTCCATTATGGCCGGGGGATCCGCCGGTGGTATTTGAAGACGTCGCGTGCCTGGAAAAAGACGGCTATTTCCTGCGCCGCTTCAGTATGGGCGAACACAGCGCCACCCACATGAATGCACCGAACAGCTTCTATGCCGATGGCATCGGGATTGACGGCTATCAACCCCAAGACCTGGTTCGGCCTGCCGTGGTGATTGATGTGCGCGCGCACACCCAAGGTAACCGCGACTACCAGATCAGCCTGCATGATCTTCAAGCCTGGGAACACCAACACGGGCGCATCGAGCCGGGCTCGGTAGTGCTGATGTACACCGGCTGGCAGCACCTCTGGAACGATCCCATCGGCTTTTTTGGCGAAGATGCCCAAGGCCTGCACTTCCCGGGCATTGGCGAGCCGGCGATACGCTGGCTGCTGGAACACCGACAGATCGCCGGCGTGGGCATTGATACCCACGGGGTTGATCCGGGGCAAAGCACTGCCTTTGCCACCAACCATGCCGTACTGGCCGGCAATGGCATCGTATTGGAGTGCCTGACCCATCTGGAGCGGCTGCCGGCCAAGGGCACCACCCTCGTGATTGGCGTACTGGGACTGGAAGGCGGCTCGGGATCGCCGGTCTCGGTGATGGCGTTTATTCCCTGACGACGCCATCGCAGCGGTGCGACGATTCGACAAGCCAGCTCCCACAATCGTCGATCGTTCCCACGCTCTGCGTGGGAATGCAGCCCAGGACGCTCTGCGTCCGCTCTTGAAGTCGTGACGCGGAGCGTCACAGGAGGCATTCCCACGCGGAGCGTGGGAACGATCAAAGGTCGCTTTCCTGCATGACGTAGTCCCTTTACGTAAATAGCAGGCGAGATGTTAAGTCGCAAAAAGGAGCGATAGACGGGTGAAGGGAAAAACCGGAAAGGTCCGACGACGCAATAGGGCTTCCCCTACTTACCATTCAGAAAGAGTGAAGAAGGCCCTAAAAACAGCTGATGTTTTGGTGGCCAGGAGGACCGATCCCTTTCATTTGCGGGACGTTTCCTAGAGAATTCCACGGCCTTGTTTCCGTCGGATCAGGTAGTTAGTCTCGCTCCGTCATCGAATGTTCGGTGGCCGGACGTGCAAGTCCGATCAGTGGAAAATGCGCAAAAGCCTTACCATCCAGGGCCTAATTTTATTAGGCGTTGGCACGTTATGGCAGCTGTGCGCGGGAGGCCATTCGGCCTGCTGGGTTTTCCGCCCCGGTCTTGCACACCCGCGTACTGCTGCCACCCTAATTCGCGTGCAAGCGAACGGGTGCAGCTTCTTACCTAGCGGAGAAGTTACACCATGGTCAAAATAACCCCCGATCCACCTCGCTCCAAACCCGACTTCCTCAGCGAAGACGCCCTCCTCAACCGCCGAGCCATCGACTACTACCTCAAAGCATCTGCCCCGGACGCGCCTAACTTTGTGCTCAATGACAACCTGAGCTTCGAAGACGCCCTCGCCCATGCGGCCGACTTGCTGCATTGCGCGGTGGAAACGGTGAATGTGTCGGGTGAGACGCTGAGCACCCAGCAGCGGGCGGTGATGCATTTGGTGGGGATGGCCAAAGGTGTGGTGGATCGGGCGTTGGATTGTGTGCAGCCTCGATAGCCAGCCGCCGATCGTTCCCACGCTCTGCGTGGGAATGCAGCCCAGGACGCTCTGCGTCCGCTCTTGAAGTCGTGACGCGGAGCGTCACAGCAGGCATTCCCACGCGGAGCGTGGGAACGATCATCGTCAGGGTTAGAACCCGCGGTGCTTCTTCAGGTGCTCGTTGATCTTCGCCGCCGGCACTTTCTGCAAAGTACACAGCAAATCGTGGGACAGTTCGCGCAAGCCGTGGGTGCCGCGCAGTTCCTGGGCGAGGTGCGCGGTGAGGTTGGCGGCCATCTCCGCATCGGCCATCGCCCGGTGAGCCTTGCCGGTGTGGGGCAGTTGGGCGAGCGCGTTCAGCGTGCCGAGCTTGTGGTTGGGCGCCGACGGCATCAGGCGGCGGGCCAGCAGCAGCGAGCAGGCGAATTTTTGCAGGCGGGTGCGGCGTATCAGGCCCAGTTCAAAGTCCCAGAACCTCTGGTCGAACGCGGCGTTGTGCGCCAGCAGTGGCGTGGTGCCGACAAATTCATTTACTTCATTCATCACCCGCTCGGCCGGTGGCGCGCTGCGCAGCATGGCGTTACTGATGCCGGTGAGTTGCTCGATAAAGCCCGGCACGCGCACGCCGGCGTTCATCAGGCTTTGGTAGCGGTCCACGATTTGGCCGCGCTCGAGGATGACCACCGCGATTTCCGTGGCCCGGCAGTGGCTGCTCGGGGTGATGCCGGTGGTTTCAAAGTCGATGACCGCTATACGTTCCAAACCTGTTCCAACTCCGTCTAACTATTGATTAAGCCGCAGCACTTATTTAAGCAGCAGCGCGCCTTCGATGGGCACGTAGCGGCTGGCGGCGCGTATCAGCGAGTTGGCCGTCAGCCCCGGCACGCCGTAGGCCACGGCTTCAACGCCGTGCTTTTGGATGATGCGTTCGAGCAGCATGTCGAAATCACCGTCGCCGGAAGCCAGCACCACTTCGTCAACGTGGTCGGCGGCGTCCATGATGTCCAGGGTGATGCCCACGTCCCAGTCGCCTTTAGCCGAACCGTCGGCGCGCTGGATATAGGGTTTGAGTTTTACCGTAAAGCCCAGGTTGCGCAGGATCTGCTGGAATTGCTGCTGCTTGCTGTCGCCACGGTCGATGGCATAGGCATACGCCTCGACGATCTGCCCGCGCGAGCTGATGTCCGCCCACAGCGCCGCATAGTTGAAGTGGCAACCGTAAGCCTGGCGCACGGTGTAGTAGAGGTTTTGTACATCGGCGAACACTGCAATTTTTTTCACCGCACTTCCTCATGACTGCCAGGCGCCAAGGCCCGGAAAGGTTGCCAGTATGCCAGCCATGGGAAAGTTTCAGCGAAAAATCAGCCCGGGGCGACGAAGCGCCCCGGTTGAGGATGGGTCAGACGAAGGAGTCGTCGTCGCCGAAGGAGGAGGAATCGTCGGAATAGTCGCTGTCTGCGAAGCTGTCGGATGAGTTGTCATTGCCCCAAGTGTCGTTGCCGGCAAACTTCTGGTCGTCATTGCCCCAGTTGCCGTTGTCGCTGGCCGGTGCCGGTTCTTCGCGGATGATTTCTTCCACTACCTGCGGTTGCTGCGAGTTGTGGCTGAACAGGCTGCTGATACCTTCGGCCAGCATTACACCACCGGCCACACCGGCGGCGGTTTTCAGCGCGCCGCCAAGGAAGCCACTGCCGATAGGCGCGGCGGGGGCTTGCTGCGGCTGTTGATAATTCTGCTGTGGGGCAGCGTAGTTCTGTTGCGGTGCAGGCTGGCCGAAAGACGGCCGCGCCGGTTCACGCCAGCCGCCACCCGAAGAAGGCGCAGCACTTTGTGCCGGCTGCGAGTCGCGGGAGCTGCTGCCACCAAAGATGCTCGACAGGAAGCCGCCACTGCTCGGCGCCGGTTGCGCGGCCTGGGCACGCGCCTGTTGCAGCTCATCCTGCAATTGCTGGATCTGCTGCGCCTGTTGCTTGTTCTGCGCGTCGAGGCTCTTGATCGCGTGTTCTTGCACCAGGATCGACTGGGTCATGTAGTACCCGGCGGCCGGTTGGCGAGTCATGTGCTCCTTGATCCGCGCTTCGGCCAGGGCGTCGCGGGGGGCTGAGTCCGTTTCGGCTTGTTGCAACCGTGAAAACAGTCCATCGATCAGGGTTTGCTCTTCGCTGTTCATGGCGACCTCGTTAGATTGCCGGTAGAAATCATGGGCCCGCCTGTGATCAGGCGAGCTACAGCCTAGTTATGGGGGTGTTACCAGACGTTTCAATGGTCTTTACGCAAGGTTTACGTTTGCTTACCTCTCGTCATGATCGGTTAAAGTGTTGGCCTTGCTTTTAGGCCTGTGACGAACCTGATGAATCCGTTAGACGTATTGCGCGACTCCTTCCGTTTCACCCAACGCAACCTGGGCGCCATCGTCCAGCTGTGCCTGCCGTTGGTGATCCTCGAAGCCCTGCTGCAACAGGTGCTTGACCACACGCTGGGCGCGGATGCGTTCCCCGGTTACAGCGTGGTCGTCGGGTTGTTGGTGTACCCGCTGTACACCGGCGCCTTGATTTTGTTTCTGGATGCACGCACCCGGGGTGAGTCGCCCAGCACTAAAAACGTGTGGGCCATGGCCCTGGCCATGTGGCCGCGTTTCGCCCTGCTGACGGCGGTCAGCACCTTGCTGATTCTGCTGGGGCTGTCGCTGTATTTCTTGCCGGGCCTGTGGCTGATGGTGGTGCTGGCGTTTGCCGAGTACCTGCTGGTGTTGCGTGGCATGTCGGCGCTGGAGGCGATGAAGGAAAGTTTTCGCCTGACCCGTGGGCATTTCTGGCGAATCCTGGTGTGCCTGCTGTGCGTGATGACACCGTTGTGGCTGCTCAAGGGCGCCAGCGTGGCGGCCTATCCGAACCCTGCGCCGCTGCTGGGTGTGCTGATCGACAGCGCCCACAGCTTCCTGCAACTGTTTACCAGCGTGGTACTTTTCCGTTTGTTCATGCTGATCGGTGGCGATGCCGACGCGCGGTGATATGCTCCGTGCCACCTCTGATAACGCTATAAGCCGAGCCAATGACCCGTTTATTGCGCATCACCCTGTTGAGCCTGTTGATCATCGCAGGCCTGCTTGCGGCCCTGATCTACAGCCTGACCTGGCGCCCTGTCGACAAGCAGACCCTGCCCGTCAGCTGCGTCGCGCCACGTGCGCCGACCTTGCTGCCGGGGCAGGCGCTCAAGGTCATGACCTGGAACGTGCAATACCTGGCCGGCAAGAACTATGTGTTCTGGTACGACAGCCCCGACGGCAAAGGCCCGGACGAGCGCCCCACCGTGGAAGACATGGCCTTCAGCCTGGACGAAGTGGCGCGGGTGATTCGCGACGAACAGCCCGACATCCTGCTGTTGCAGGAACTCGATGAAGGCGCCAAGTCTTCCCATTATCAGGATCAGGTAGCGTTGCTCCAGGAGCGCCTGGTCGACCTCTACCCGTGCAGCGCCCAGGCCTTCGACTGGAAAGCCGACTTTGTGCCCAACCTGCATATCTTCGGCAGCGTCGGCCGCAAGCTCGTCACGCTGAGCCGCTACCAGATCGAACATGCCGAGCGCCTGCAACTGCCGGTATCGCCGGCCAATTTCATCAGCCGCCAGTTCCAACCCAAACCGGCGTTGCTGCTCACCTATCTGCCACTGAGCGATGGTGGCCAACTGGCTGTGCTCAACACGCGCCTGGACGGCGATAAGCCTGGGCGTTCAGCCGTGCAGGAGCAGGTAAAAGCCACAGTAAAACTGCTGGACAAGTTCGAAGGCCGTGGCACGCCGTGGTTGATTGGTGGGGATTTCAACTTGCTGCCGCTGGGGCAGTTCCTGCGCCTGGATGCCGGCAAGCGTGGGCAGTATTCGCCCGACAGCGAGTTGCATTTGTTGTGGGATAAGTACCCGATGATCCCGAGTAACAATGAATCCAGTGGGATTGACCGGGCGAAGTGGCTGACGCACTTCCCCAATGACCCGAGTGTGGATGGGCCGGATCGGACCTTGGATTATTTGTTCTACAGCCCAAGGATCAAGCGGGTGGAGGCCAAGGTGCGGCAGGAGGATACGCTGCGTATCTCCAACCACCTGCCAGTGATCGCCCGGTTCCTGCTGCCGGCTGCGCAATAACCCGCACTACAGCACCCCCTGTGGGAGCGGGCTTTTGTGGGAGCTGGCTTGCCTGCGATAGCATCGCCTCGGTGGAACGGATAGACCGAGTCGTCTGTATCGCAGGCAAGCCAGCTCCCACAGTTGATCTGTGTTTGGGCTATTTGCGGGGTTTGATTCTGGCAGTGGGTTCGGCCACCAGTGGATCATCCGGCCAGTAATGCTTGGGGTATCTTCCCTTCAAATCCTTCTTCACCTCCGCATACGTACTGCGCCAGAAGTTCGCCAGGTCCTGCGTCACCTGCACCGGCCGCCGCGCCGGAGACAGCAGGTGCAGCTTGACCACCTGACGCCCGCCAGCAATGCGCGGTGTGTCCGCCAGCCCGAACAATTCCTGCAAGCGCACCGCCAGAATCGGCGGCTGTTCGCTGTAGTCCAGGCGCACCGATGAGCCCGAGGGCACCTTCACATGCTGTGGCGCCAGCTCGTCCAGGCGCTGGGGCAGCGGCCAGGGCAGCAGGTTGTGCAGGAAGCTGGAAATATCCAAATTAGAAAAGTGGCTCAGGCGCGAGACTTTGCCCAGGTAGGGCATCAGCCAATGCTCCAAATCGGCCAGCAAGGCTTTGTCGCTGATATCCGGCCATTCGCTGGTTTTACCCGCGTCGAGCTGGCGCAGCAGCATGACGCGCGCCTGCCACTGGCGCAGTTCTGGCGTCCAAGGCAGCAGCTCCAAGCCTTTGCGGCGCACCAGGTTGACCAGCGCCTGGCTACGGGCGGATTCGTCCAGCCCGGTGAGCGGTTCGCGGCTGAGCACCAGCTCGCCGACTTTGCGCTGACGTTCGGCGCGCAGCACGCCTTCGCGCTCATCCCAATCAAGCTGGTCGACCGTGCGCACTTGCTCGGCCAGCACGCTGTCGAACAGCGCCGGGTCAAAGTCCGCAGCCAGGTAGATGCGTTCTTCGCGCTGGCCCTGGCGGCTGCCGAGGTCGGCGATCACCAGCCAAGGCTGTTTCATCAGGCTGTCGGCCTCGGCGAACAGCGCGGCGCGGCCATTGGCCAGGCGGTATTCGGCGCCGCCGGGGCGACGTTGCTGAGCGACGCGGTCCGGATAAGCCAACGCCAACAAGGCGCCTAGCCAACGCGGGTGGTCGGGGTCGGGCACCGCTTGAGTCGGCTGGCCTCGCAGATAGCCACGGTACTGACGGGCCAGTTGCTTGGCCCGCTGCACGCCGCCCTGGGTGCCACGCGCGCGCTCTTCGCCGGACATCAATACCAGGCGGCTGTGCAAATCCGCACCGCCACCGCGCAAGATATCGCGCTCACCCAACAAGGCCGCCACATCACAGGCGGTCGCGGCCAGCCCCAGGTCCTGCCCGCGTAGCAACAGGTGGGCAATACGCGGGTGCGCGGGCAACTCCGCCATTTTCTGGCCATGGGCGGTGAGTGTGTCGTCGTTCAACGCGCCAAGGCGCACCAGCAAATCCTGGGCCTGGGCATACGCGGCGGTCGGCGGCACATCCAGCCACACCAGTTGCGTGGGCGTAACGCCCCAGCGCGACAGTTGCAAGGCGAGGCCCGCCAGGTCGGCGGCGAGGATTTCCGCGCTGCCGTAGGCGGCCAAACCTTCGTGCTGGTCTTCGGACCACAGGCGATAACACACGCCCGGTTCCAGGCGCCCTGCCCGGCCGGCTCGCTGGGTGGCGCTGGCGCGGGAAATGCGCTGGGTGTCGAGGCGGGTCATACCGCTGCCGGGGTCGAAACGCGGCACACGCGCCAGCCCGGCATCGATCACCACACGTACGCCATTGATGGTCAGGCTGGTCTCGGCAATGTTGGTGGCCAGCACCACTTTGCGCTTGCCGGCGGGCGCCGGGTCGATGGCGGCACGCTGGGCGTTGAGGTCGAGTTCGCCATGCAGCGGGCACAGCAGCACATCCGGGCGATCACCCAAGGCGTCGGCCAGTTGTTGATTGACCCGGCGAATCTCGGCCTGCCCCGGCAAAAACACCAGAATGCTGCCGGTTTGTTCCTGCACCGCGTCGAGGACGGTCTGCACCACACGCGGCTCGATAAATTCTCCAGCCTGGTACGGCCGCCCCCAACGCATCTGCACCGGGAACATGCGCCCTTCGCTGCGCAGGATCGGCGCGTCGTCGAGCAGACCCGCCAGGCGCTCGCCTTCGAGGGTGGCGGACATCAACAGGATTTTCAGCGGTTGCTCGTCACGAAACAGCTCGCGGCCATTGAGGCTCAGGGCCAGAGCCAGATCGGCGTCGAGGCTGCGCTCGTGGAACTCGTCGAAGATCAGCAGGCCCACACCATCCAGCGCCGGGTCGTCTTGCAGGCGGCGAGTGAGAATGCCTTCGGTGACCACTTCGATGCGGGTATTGGGGCCGACTTTGCTGTCCAGCCGAATGCGGTAGCCGACGGTTTCACCAACCTTTTCACCCAGCTCACTGGCCAGGCGTTCGGCCGCCGCACGCGCGGCGAGGCGCCGAGGTTCGAGCATCAGGATGGTTTGCCCGGCCAGCCAAGACTCATTCAATAAAGCCAAGGGCACACGGGTGGTTTTACCGGCACCGGGCGGCGCTTCGAGCACGGCTTCATGGCGACTCGCCAAGGCGTCACGCAGGGCGGGTAAAACATCATCAATCGGCAACGAATTCATACTGGCTCCAAAGCAGAGCGGCGAGTATAACGGCGAACGTTCGCCCTTAATTGGAATGCAGGTAAATGTGGGAGCTGGCTTGCCTGCGATAGCGGTGGGTCAGCCCGCCCATGTGGCACTGATATACCGCTATCGCAGGCAAGCCAGCTCCCACATTAGAGCGGCGTGGCTCAATAGAATTGTCATATAGTTTCTTATCAACCGTGTTCAGGAGCATTTCATGCGTATCGCTTCCCGTGTCATCGGCGGTGTCCTCGCCGTCACCCTGCTCAGCCAACTGACGGCCTGCGGCTCGATTTTCTACCCGGACCGTCGGGGCCAGATCGACGGCAAGATCGACCCGGCCATTGCCGTGCTCGACGCCGTGGGCCTGCTGTTTTATGTGATCCCGGGCCTGATCGCCTTTGGCGTGGACTTCGCCACCGGCGCCATCTACTACGAGCCGGGCAAGACCGCCCAGGTTGCACCCGAGAAGCTGCACGAAGCCATTGGCGCCGACGGCAAGGTCGACAACGCCAAGCTGCAAACCATCATTGAAAAGGAAACCGGCCGCCGCCTGCCGCTGGATGACCCGCGCATGATCCAGTTCAAGGGCAGCGTGCAACAGCTCGCGTCCCTGGGCCTGCAACCCGCCGCTTGAGGACTCGTATGACCAGCAGCCCCGAACACGCCAGGCTCCTGCGCCTGGCCACCCGCGCCTCGGTGGGCGTGGCCTGTGCGCTGATTATCACCAAGGCCATCGCCTGGTGGTTCAGTGGCTCGGTGAGCATGCTCGCCGGGTTGACCGACTCGCTGCTCGACGGCGTGACTTCGCTGCTGAACTTGCTGGCGGTGCATTACGCGCTGCGCCCAGCCGATGACGATCACCGTTATGGGCATGGCAAAGCCGAATCGCTGTCGGGCATGGCCCAGGCGTTGTTTATCGCCGGCAGTGCGGTGTTGATCGCGTTCCAGGCCTATCAGCGCTTGCAGCACCCGGAGCCGGTGGGAGCGCCGTGGCTGAGCATTGGCGTCATCGTGTTTTCACTGGTGATGACCGTGGCGCTGCTGATGCTGCAATATCGGGTGATCCGCGAAACCGGCTCCAACGCCGTGCGCGCCGACTCACTGCACTACCGCTCCGACTTGATGCTCAACGGCAGCATTCTGGTGGCGCTGGTGTTGGCAGGGTTTGGCTTTCATCAGGTGGACGCGTGGTTTGGCCTCGGCATTGCCGCGTATATCCTCTGGAGTGCGATCCAGATCGCCCGCGAGAGCTTTGCCGTGTTGATGGATGAGGAACTGCCGCCGGATGTGAGCCAGCACATGCTGGAGTTGGCGCGCAATGTACCGGGCGTGCTAGGTGCGCATGATTTGCGCACGCGCATTTCCGGCAGCCACTGGTTTGTGCAGTTGCACCTGGAGTTGCCGGGGGAATTGACCCTGTCAGTGGCCCACGGCATCAGCGACCAGGCCGCCGATGCCATTCACAAGGCTTACCCGCGTGCCGAAGTGCTGGTGCACGCCGACCCGCGGGAAGTGGTTACGGGCAACAAGGCCTAGTACTGCACCTGATAGCCGCGACTGGTCAGGCAGTTGCCCTGGGCCTGGCGGTAGGTTTGCACCACCGCCGGATCCGGGGCGTAGGTGACGGTGCGTGGGTCGAAGCCACTTTGCTGCACTGCCCAGCGATAACAGTCGTAGCCGTCCTGCTGGACCTGGGCCGGTGACTGGCCGTTGGCCGGGTAGGCCACCACGTCATAACCGTTGCCCTGCGGCGCGGGTTGTGGCGCCGGCACTGCGGTCGGCGGTTGTACCACCACGTATTGCTGGGTGGCGTTTTCGTAGGTGTAGTAAGAACCCGCCGCGAGGAAGAACAGCGCGCTGCCCACCCACACTTCCCGTGCGTAGTCCGGCAGGTATTGCACCCGGATGCCATAGGGCGGCGTTACCACCACGTAGCGCGGGCCTTGCGGGCGATACCAGTAGCCGCCGGAGAAGAAGTAATCCTGGCCACGGTAAGGCACGCGGTAGTTGCGGTCGGGGAAACGGTCGACCATGTAACCGGGGCGATACTGCGGGCCTGGCCCCCAGCCGTTGCCGTGCCCTGAAGGGCGACCCGGCCAGCGGTTGTCATTGGGGTGACCATTATTAAAACCGCCACCCGGACGTGGGCCTGGGCCATTGCCGGCCTGCCAGTGCTGGTTGCCATCATTGCGGCGCGGGATGTCCCGATAGTAGCCCTGGCGGGGTTCCTGGGTTTGGCGCACGGTGTCCGGGCGGCCCTGGATCGGCAGGTTGTTCGCCGGCTGCGGCGCCGGCCGCGGTTGCTCGTTATTTTGCGGGCGGCCTTGCCACTGCCCACCGCCGTGCTGCTGTTGCTCGGCACGGTCAAAGTGCTGGTTTTGTGGCCGTGGCTGGTTGTTTTCCGGACGTGGTTGATTATTCTGCGGACGCGGCTGGTTATTTTGCGGGCGCCCTTGTTCGTTACCGCGCCCGCTTTCCGGGCCTCTTTCATGCTGACCACCGCCTTCATAGCGCGGGTCATCGGCCATTACCTGCGTGCCGACGCTCACCATCAGCAAACCTACACCTGCCATACGCCAGATGCGCTTCATGCTATTCCTCACTGCGGGTTGGGGCCTGGAATGTCCGGCCTTACTGCATGAGACTGGAAAAGCCTCACCCGGTTCTGAGACAGGTTATCAGTCACAAGAAGAATTTTCTTAAGGCAAAAGAAAAGGGGCGACCCGTCGGCCACCCCTTGAGAATTTCGTCCTGGCTCAACGCTTTTGACGTTGGCTCACCTCACGCCGTCTTGTGGACAGTGTGCAGCCTGGAGGCCGGCTCAACCCTGCTGGGGCGGCGGCCGCAGCAGGCCTGATTGGGCTCGCTGCAGTGGACTGTTGTCCAGGCGGTGATTCTGTTGATAAAGATACAGGCCAACGTCCGACAGATGATTGCGAAGATTGCGTCAATAAACAGTGCTTGCGCAATTTTTAACCCTTCATAGATAATTCACCGCAATAGTTACGACAAAGGCCAACCCAATGAGCAAGCTTGACCGATACGACCTGAGTATTTTGGCGGAATTGCAGCGCGACGCGAGGATCTCCAACCAGGAGTTGGCCGAACGCATCGGCCTGTCGCCGTCGCCGTGCTCACGCCGGGTCAAGCAATTGGAAGACGACGGCTACATCGCACGCCAGGTCGCGCTGCTCGACCGCAAGATGCTGGGCTTGAGCCTTACAGCCTATGTGCTGATCGGCATGGACCGTCATACGCCTGAGCGTTTCGAGAATTTCGAAGCGGCGATCCGCACCCTGCCGCAAGTGCTGGAATGCAGTTTGGTCACCGGGATGGATGCGGACTATCAGTTGAAAGTAGTGGTGCCGGACATGGACCACTATCAAAAATTGCTGCTGGGGCATTTGACGCGGATTGAAGGCGTGACCAGCGTAAGGTCGAGCTTTGTGCTCAACCAGGTGCTCAACAGCACCGAGCTGCCGTTGACGCACCTGCGTACCTGAGTGCCGACTCACCGTAAAGCGAACGCCGACGATATCAGGCAGGGCTTAGGTATGCCCTCCTACCTGTAAAATGGTCACCGTACGGGTAGCCGTATCCACCAGGAACGTCGCGCGTTCGGAACCAGATAGACGAATTTGGTACTGATCCGAGGTTCCTAACCTTTTGTAGTCGGCGCTGCCGAGCATTTGAGCCGCGTCTCTTGGGTGAATACCCAAGTTATGGATCGCATTCTGGAAGGTATCAAAGTTGTTCTGTGCGGCGCGGGGAAGATGGGCGGTAAACGACGCGGTGACTTTATTCAGGTGCCACATTGGGTTGTGCTCCTATGACGTGCCTTGCATCCAACGAGCATTGAAGTTGACGCGGCTTTTCAATGAGCCAACTCAATAGCGTTAAACGCTGCGCACTGCACTGTTTTGATGACTTCAATAAAACAGCGCCACAGGCTTTTTTATTCCACGGCTTTCACACTTTTGCTTCTGCCTTCGTGTGCGACTGACCGACGCAGGTCAATTCCAGGTCGATGCCACTGCCCTATACTCGCTGTCTCCTCCGCCGGAAAAACGCCCATGAACTACATCGACCCCGCCCTCTTTGAAGAATGGATGATGACCGGCCTGGTCACGATCCTGATCATCTTCATGGGCTTTATCGTCTGGGACCTGGCAAAGAAATCCAAGGCCGGGCGCTTTGGGTCGTTCATCCTGTTTTTTGTACTGGGCCTGGGTGTGGCCGCGTTCATCATCAAGAGCGTGGTGATCGGCCTGATCGAGTCCGGCGCCTTATAAACGCGCTGGCACTTCTTTCCATTGGCCTTGGTCGAGACCATCAATCGACCAGTCACCAATACGCACACGCACCAGGCGCAAGGTCGGCAAGCCCACCGCAGCCGTCATGCGCCGAACCTGGCGGTTACGCCCTTCGCGAATCACCAGCTCCAGCCAGTGCGTCGGCACGCTTTTGCGAAAGCGCACCGGCGGGTTGCGCGGCCACAGTTCGGGCTCGTCCAACTGCCGCGCTTCGGCAGGCAAGGTCATGCCGTCATTCAGCTCCACGCCGTCACGCAGGCGTTGCAGCTGCTCTTCGGTGGGCTCGCCTTCAACTTGCACCCAGTAGGTTTTCGCCAGCTTGTGCTTGGGGTCAGCAATGCGCGCCTGTAGCTGGCCGTCGTTGGTCAGCAACAGCAGGCCTTCGCTGTCGCGGTCCAGGCGCCCGGCCGGGTAGATGCCGGGGATGTCGATAAAATCCTTCAGGGTCGCGCGCCCGCCTTCGTCGCTGAATTGGGTCAGCACGTCGAAGGGTTTATTGAACAGGATCAACTTCGGCTCGGCCGGTGGCGCCTTGGCGACACGCCGCGTTGCGGAGTACGGAGGTTTCACGCCAGGGCGGCGCGAATCGGGGCGGGTAGGACGGGACATGGCAAAGGAACATCTAGCGGTCAGGACCGACAATGCTAGTGGCCTGACCGCTAAATGACCATCCCAACCGCTTAGCGGAACGGCGGCTCGTCGAAGCTGCGCAGTTTGCGCGAGTGCAACGAGTTGAGTTCGGTGCGCAACAAATCCACCGCCTCGATGCCGATCTTCAAGTGCTGGCTGACCGCGCGCTCATAAAACGCGTTGGCCGAACCCGGCAGTTTGATCTCGCTGTGCAGCGGCTTGTCCGACACGCACAGCAAGGTGCCGTACGGAACCCGCAAGCGGTAGCCTTGGGCGGCGATGGTGCCGCTTTCCATGTCCACCGCCACAGCGCGAGACAGGTTGATCAGTGGCCGCTCTTGCGCCCAACGCAGTTCCCAGTTGCGGTCGTCGTAGGTCAGCACGGTGCCGGTGCGCAGGCGCTTTTTAAGCTCTTCGCCTTTCTCGCCGGTGACATTCGCAGCGGCTTGCTGCAAGGCCATCTGCACTTCGGCCAGGGCCGGGATCGGGATGTTCGGCGGCACGACGCGGTCGAGAATCCCGTCGCGACGCATATAGGCGTGAGCCAGTACGTAATCGCCAATGGTCTGGGATTGGCGCAGGCCACCGCAGTGGCCGATCATCAGCCAGCAATGCGGGCGCAGCACGGCCAGGTGGTCGGTGATGTTCTTGGCGTTGGACGGGCCAACGCCGATGTTCACCAGGGTCACGCCGTGGCCATCGGTGGCTTGCAGGTGATAGGCCGGCATCTGGTAGCGGTGCCATACCACGCCGGCAGCAATGGCCGAGGCTTCACCGTGGTCCATGCTCTTGTCGATGATCACGTTGCCCGGCAGCACCATGCGGATAAACCGCGGGTCGCTGCGCAGTTGCTCCAGGCCATGCAGGATGAACTGGTCAACATAACGGTGGTAGTTGGTCAGCAGGATCCACGGCTGCACATGGCGCCAGTCGCTGCCGGTGTAGTGCACCAGGCGGCGCAGGGAAAAGTCCACGCGCGCCGCATCGAACAGCGCCAACGGCAGTGGGTCGGTGTTTTCCCAGTCGTAGAGGCCATCGGCAATGCCGTCGGTGGCGGCCGACAAGTCGGTGCTGGGGAACACACGGGCGAGGGTCGCGGCAGTAACGCCGGAGCCGGCCAGTTCATCGCCCTGCTCCACCACATACGGGTACGGAATATTCTGCTGGCTGACGCCGACTTCCACGGTCACGGTGAAGTCGTGCATCAACGGCACCAGTTGCTCCAGCAGGTATTTACGGAACGCCGCCGGATGGGTGACGGTCACGCTGTAGGTCCCCGGCAATTGCACCTTGGCGTAAGCGCGGGTGGTCTGAGGGACTTCGCCGTGGCAATGGTAGGTCAGGCGCAGTTCCGGGTAGCGAAACTGCGCACGTTGTTCAGCGTCAGGCTCGACGCGGTCCTTGAGGTATTGCTTGAGGGCTTGGTTGAGCGCGCCGGTGGCACGCTCATGCAGAGCCGCCAGCCGGTCCACGGCTTCTTCGGCGGTTTGAACGACAACAAAAGCTTCGGTCACGGTAAGCATCCTGTGTTCTGACTTGCAGGCCTTTATCTTGCCTGTATCCCAGGCTCACCGAAACACCAGAGTTGCAATGCTGCTTTTAAAGGTGGGAGCTGGCTTGCCTGCGATGGCGGTGTATCAGCCAGCAAATGTAGGACTGACACACCGCTATCGCAGGCAAGCCAGCTCCCACAGTTTGACCGAGTTTTGTCAAAGGGCTGGCGTTGAGCGCGTGACAATCGCCGCCACATCCACACCACGCGGCAAAGTGCCGTACACCCGGCCGGACGATGCCCCGAGGCGGCTGGCGATAAACCCATCGCTGACCACCGAATTCCCGGCCTCCAGCAACAGTTTGGCCTGCAACGCCACGGCAATGTCCTCGGTCAACTGCCGCGCGCGGTACTGGATATCCTGGGTATCCATAAACGCCGACTTCAATTGCTCGATATGCCGCGCCAGGTGCTTATCGCCATGGCCATCGCCCAGTTCGACAAACAACGCCTCCAGCACGCCTGGTTCTTTGGACAAAGCGCGCAGCACGTCCAGGCACTGCACATTGCCGGAACCTTCCCACGTCGAATTCACCGGCGCCTCACGGTAAAGACGCGGCAGGATGCTGTCCTCCACGTACCCGGCGCCGCCCATGCACTCGGCGGCCTCATTGATCATGGCCGGTGCGCGCTTGCAGATCCAATACTTGCCCACCGCTGTCACCAGCCGCGCGAATTTGGCTTCCTGTTCGTTATCCAGATGGTCCAGCGCCCGGCCCATGCGCATGCTCAAGGCCAGGGAGGCTTCGCTTTCCAGCGCGAGGTCGGCCAGCACGTTTTGCATCAACGGCTGTTCACTGAGGACGCGGCCGCCGACCGAACGATGGGCGCAATGATGGCTGGCCTGGGTCAACGCCTGGCGCATCAAGGCGCTGGAGCCGACCATGCAGTCGAAACGGGTCATGGCGACCATTTCGATAATGGTCGGCACGCCCCGGCCTTCTTCGCCGATCATCCAGGCCAGGGCGCCACGGAACTCCACTTCGCTGGAGGCGTTGGAGCAATTGCCGAGTTTGTTTTTCAGGCGCTGGATGTAGAACTGGTTGCGGGTGTCATCCGGGCGATGCCTTGGCAGCAGGAAACACGTCAGGCCCTTGTCGGTCTGCGCCAGGGTGAGGAACGCATCGCACATCGGCGCCGAGCAGAACCACTTGTGCCCAACCAGCTCATAGGCCTGGCCAGGGCCGCCGGCGCCCACGGGATAGGCGCGGGTGGTGTTGGCGCGCACGTCGGTGCCGCCTTGTTTTTCGGTCATGGCCATGCCGATGGTGGCGCCGGTTTTGTGGGCGATGCCAACATTGCGCGGGTCGTATTCGGTGTTGAGGATTTTTGGCAGCCAGGTCTGCGCCAGGTCCGGTTGCAGGCGCAGGGCCGGGACGCAGGCGAAGGTCATGGTCAACGGGCACCCGCTGCCGGCTTCGGCCTGGCTGTGCAGGTAGGTCATGGCGGCGCGGGCCACATGCGCGCCGGGCTGCGGATGCGCCCACGGCAGCGATGGCAGGCCATGCTCGACGGCGGTGCGCATCAACTCGTGATAGGCCGGATGAAACTCCACCAGGTCGATGCGATGGCCGTAGCGGTCATGGCTGTTGAACACCGGTTTGTTCTGATTCGCCAAAAAACCTGCCGCCATCAACGGCCCACCGGCCAGCGCACCGTACGCATCAATACGTGCCTGTGCCCAGCCGGCGCCAAAGCGGCGCGACCATTCTTGCAGGGGCAGGTCGATGCGATAGAGGTTGGCACCGTCCAGGGACGGCGGCTGGTTAGTGACGTCGTGGGTCTCGGCAAACTGATGCAGGTTCATGACGGGCCTCCTGGAAAATAGGCCACGTGCAGTTGAGGCCTGAATTTCAGTTAAGCACCGTCATCGGGCTTAAAAAAGTGGCATACCCGCCTATTGTTCGGCGCTTTCGCCCTCTAACGGGCACAACAGGCGCCGTTCCAGCACCGTTTGCAATGCCTCGAAACGTACCGGTTTGCTGAGGCGATCGGTAATGCCGACCCCATGGCAGCGTTCGCGATCCGGGGCGTGCAGCGAGGTGCTCAGGGCAATCACCGGCAGCTCGCCGCAGCCGGGTAGCGCACGGATCTGACAGCACAACGAGAAGCCGCCCTCGGGTATATCCAGCAGCACCGCATCAAACGTCTGGTCCTGCAACAGCGCCAAGGCGGCCGGGCCGTTATCCACGGTTTTTACCCGGTAACCCAGTTTGAGCAACATGCCGCGTACCGCCAATTGGCCGACGCTGTTGTCGTCCACCAACAGCACCGTACATTCCTGGGGCGCTCGTTGCGCATGGGCTTTGTGCGTTGCGGGCAACGGCTCGGGCGGCACCGGGCTCACGCTCATGTCCAACTGGAAGCGGCTGCCCTTGCGAGGCTCGGAATGATGGGTGAGGCGCCCGCCGAGCAGTTCGATCAGTTGCCGGCAAATCGCCAGGCCGATGCCCAGGCCGCCGTATTCGCGCGTCATCGAACCGTCGACCTGGAAGAAGCGCTGATACAGCGTGGCCTCGTCGAGGAAAGCGAAGCCGATGCCGCTGTCGGTCACAATAAAGCTCAGGCGCAGCTCGCCGTCACTGTGCGGCACACCCACCACGCGCACGCGTACCGCGCCTTCGTGGGTGAACTTGAAGGCATTGTCGAGCAGGCAGTCCAGGCACTGTATGAGTTTGCCGGCATCGCCAATCACCCGGTCCGGCAGCTCATCGGCCACATCGATAGAAAACTCCAGGCCTTTACTCTGGGCGCTGGCGGTGAATTGCTGGCGCAAGGTGTCGAGCGTGCCCCGCAGGCTGAAGACCTGGGGCTGGGCGGTGAGGCGCCCGGCTTGCAATTCGGTGAGGGTGAGAATGCCGTTGACCATGCGCATCATGTCCCGCGCAGAACCGGCGGCGGTTTGCTGGTACTGGGTGAGGTCGTCGTCCAGCGGCACGGTTTGCATCAGCTCCAACGAGCCGATCACGCCGTTCATCGGTGTGCGCAGTTCGTGGGTCAGCGTGGCGAGGAACTCATCTTTGAGGCGGTTGCTGCGCGCCAATTGCTGGTTGAGCACTTCAAGCTTCTGGCTGGCGTCGAACAGGATCTGCGCCTGTTGCTCACGCATGCCGTTGATGCGGTCCGCCAGGGCCAGGGACAACAGCGCCACTTCGATGGCCGAGCCGAGCTGGCTGGCGTACATGGTGAGGAACATATTGGGCAGGTAGCCCAACACCATCATGGTGTTGACCACACCGCCGATCAGGAAAGCCGACCAGGCGAAAATGAAATAGCGCGCCATGCGCTGGCCGCAATACCAGGCCTTGATGGCGGCCACAAAGATGGTCACGGTAAACACCAGCGCAAGGCCGGTGGCCAGACGTAGGGCCACGGCGTAGCTGGTCAACAGCGCCAGCGCCATCACCACAGCACCAGCGGCCGCGAGCGCCAGCAATATCCGATCCAGCCAGCGACTGTGCTGCGCGGTGTGCAGGAAACTGCGCGCGAACAAGCTCCCGAACAACGCCGCCGAACCAATCAGGAATGGCACCGCCGCATTCGCCCACCACGGGTTGTTCGGCCAGAAATATTCCACCGCCACGCCGTTGACCGAGAGCTGATAGAGGCCGAACGAGGCGATATAGAGAATGTAATAGAGGTAGCTGGTGTCGCGCACGCTCAAGTAGATGAACAGGTTGTAAACCAGCATCCCCAGTAACACGCCGTAGATCGCCCCCAATACATACAGGCGCAGCGGCTGCTGCTCCAGGTACGCGGTGGCAGACCAGAGCGTCAGCGGTGCCTGGATCGAACCCTGGCTTTGCAGGCGCAGGTACACGGTTTGCTGCTGGTCGGGTACAAAATTGAGCTTGAACAGGTAGTTGGCCTGGCGCACTTCACGGCTGGAAAACGCCAGGGTGCTGCCCGTGCGGGTGGTCAGGCGATAATTGCCGGTGCTGTCGCGCTGGTACAGGTCCAGTTGGTTAAGCGGCGGGTACGCCAACTCCAGAAACCAGGTGCGCGGGGCGCGAGGGTCAGTGGCGGTGTAATGCAGGTCGATTTTTAGCCAGAACACCGAGCGTGAATAACCGGCGTTAAGGGTGGCTTTGTCATGGGTTTTGAAGTGGGCGGCGTAGGCCGGAGCGCTGACATCGGCGATGGTGAGGGCGTCGGTTGGGTCTTCGAGCACTTGCATGACGCGGCCCAGCGGCCGGCTTCGAGTGTCCGGGTTGAACTCGATGGCGCTGGCGAGCATCGGCAGCCCGCACAATAAAAAAATCAGCAAATAGCGCATAGAGCCCCAGCGTGGCCTGTCCGGTTATGTCAAAAGCCCCCATTCCTTTTGAGTAGACGTATACCGGCGATACATTAAGTTGTTTGGATCCACTCTAGCATAGCCGCTAGAGGCCATTGGACACCATTGAAATAATTTTTTGAAAGGCTCTAGAACGGGCCTTTCAAGCGCTTCCTGAATAAAAAATCAGCTAGGCCACACCTCTGAACATAAGCTGGAAATTCCCCTCGCGCCCAACAGCCACGCCAAAAGCGTTTGGTGGTAAGCTCGCGCACCATGAATATCTACAGCTCTCGCCCCGTTGTCCTCTGTCTCTCCGGCCACGACCCCAGTGGTGGCGCCGGCTTGCAGGCAGATATCGAAGCCCTGCTTGCACAAGGCTGTCATGCGGCCCCGGCCGTCACCGCCTTGACCGTGCAGAACACTGTGAATGTCAGCGATTTCCGCGTGCTCGACCGCGAGTGGGTGCTGGCCCAGGCCAATGCCGTGCTCAGCGATTCCGAAGTCGCGGCGGTCAAGCTGGGCATGCTCGGATCCACTGCGATGGTCGACACCGTGGTCGAGCTGCTGCAGGCGCACCCACACCTGCCGGTGGTCTGCGACCCGGTGCTGCGTGCCGGTGGCGGCGGCAGTCTGGGCAAGGACGAAGTCGGCTATGCCATGCGTGAGCGGCTGTTGCCGCTGTCGCTGATCGCTACGCCGAACTTGCCTGAAGCGCGCATCCTCGCTGAATTGCCCGAGGGCACGGCGGACGAATGCGCCGAGAAGCTGCTTCCGTATGTAAAGCATCTGCTGATCACCGGCGGCCACGGCGACGAGCATGAAGTACACAACCGCCTGTACAGCCGCGACGGCACGCGCCAGACCTTTACCTGCCAGCGCCTGCCCGGCAGTTATCACGGCTCGGGCTGCACGCTGGCCAGCGCCTTGGCCGGCCGCATCGCCCAGGGCGAAGGCTTGGCCAGCGCAGTGCAATCGGCGCTCAACTACACTTGGCGCACCCTGCGTGACGCCGAACAACTCGGCCAGGGCCAGTTCGTGCCGCGCCGTTTGCCGCTGGATTTCTGCTCTTAACCGCACAAGAGGCCTGCCCGATGAAACTACGTGGCCTTTACGCCATTACCGACAGCCAGCTGTTGGCCGGCAAATTCCTCGCCTACGTCGAAGCGGCGCTGGACGGTGGTGTCACCCTGTTGCAGTACCGCGACAAAAGCAGCGACGAAGCCCGGCGCCTGCGTGAAGCCGAGAAGCTGCGCGAGCTGTGCTCACGTTACAAGACCCAGTTGATCATCAACGATGACGCCGAATTGGCCGCGCGCCTGGGCGTCGGCGTACATCTGGGCCAAACCGACGGCCCACTGACCCCGGCCCGCGCATTGCTCGGTTCCAAAGCCATCATCGGCGCGACCTGCCACAGCCAGATCGAACTGGCCGAGCAGGCTGCCAAGGAAGGCGCGAGCTACGTCGCCTTCGGTCGCTTCTTCAATTCCAACACCAAACCCGGGGCGCCGGCCGCCACGCTCGACATGCTGGCCCAGGCCCGCACGCGCTTGCAGCTGCCGATCTGCGTGATCGGCGGCGTCACCCTTGAGAACGCCGAACCCTTGGTGGCCCACGGTGCCGACCTGCTCGCCGTGGTCCACGGCCTGTTCGGTGCCGACAGCACCCAGGAAGTCACGCGCCGCGCCCGCGCCTTCAACGACCTTATTAAAGTTAAAGTGTAGAGAGCCCGATCATGTCCCGTTCCGAAACCCTGTTTGCCAATGCCCAGAAACACATCCCCGGCGGTGTGAACTCCCCCGTGCGTGCGTTCAAGAGCGTCGGCGGCACACCGTTGTTCTTCAAGCATGCCGAAGGCGCCTACGTCACCGACGAAGATGACAAGCGCTACGTTGACTACGTAGGTTCCTGGGGGCCGATGATCCTCGGCCACAGCCACCCGGACGTGCTGGACGCCGTGCGCCAGCAACTGCAACACGGCCTGTCCTATGGCGCGCCCACCGCCATGGAAACCGAGATGGCCGACCTGGTGTGCTCCATCGTGCCATCCATGGAAATGGTGCGCATGGTCAGCTCCGGCACCGAAGCCACCATGAGCGCCATTCGCCTGGCCCGTGGTTTCACCGGTCGCGACAGCATCATCAAGTTCGAAGGCTGCTACCACGGCCACTCCGACAGCCTGCTGGTAAAAGCCGGTTCCGGCCTGCTGACCCAAGGCGTGCCAAGCTCGGCCGGTGTGCCGGCCGCGTTTGCCAAACACACCCTGACCCTGCCGTTCAACGACATCGCGGCCGTTGCGCAGATGCTCAGCGAAGTGGGCCAGGACGTGGCGTGCATCATCGTCGAGCCGGTAGCCGGCAACATGAACTGCGTGCCACCGGCGCCGGGTTTCCTGGAAGGTTTGCGCGAGCAGTGCGACAAGCACGGCGTGGTGCTGATTTTCGACGAAGTGATGACAGGCTTTCGCGTTGCCCTCGGCGGCGCCCAGGCTTACTACGGCGTTACGCCAGACCTGAGCACCTTCGGCAAGATCATCGGCGGCGGCATGCCCGTGGGCTGCTTCGGCGGCAAACGCGAAATCATGCAGCACATCGCGCCGCTGGGCCCGGTGTATCAGGCGGGCACCTTGTCGGGTAACCCATTGGCCATGGCTGCCGGCCTGACCACCCTGCGCCTGATCAGCCGCCCGGGTTTCCACGCCGAACTCACCGACTACACCACGCGCCTGCTCGACGGCCTGCAACAGCGCGCCGACGCGGCGGGTATCCCGTTCGTGACCACCCAGGCGGGTGGCATGTTTGGCCTGTACTTCAGCGGCGCCGACGACATTGTTACCTTTGATGACGTGATGGGCAGCGATGCCGACCTGTTCAAGCGCTTCTTCCACCTGATGCTCGAAGGCGGCGTTTACCTGGCGCCGAGCGCTTTCGAAGCCGGTTTCACCTCGATCGCCCATGGCGAAGCCGAGTTGAAACTGACCCTGGATGCTGCCGAGCGCGCTTTCGCCGCTCTGAAGTAAGCCCTGATAAAAGGGACACACACATCTGACGTTGCCCCACGCAGCGTCAGATTTGCTACTTTGCCTACAGAGATTTCCTGCATTTTTCGAGAAATCACCTGCAATCCGGCAGATAACTTGCCTACGCAGCAGAAAAACGAGTAAAGACTTTGTAAGCAGGGGCCTGCTTATTTCATAATGCGCGCTTATTGGACTCCCCGAGGGTCCGCGTGCCCCGTCAGAGGTAAGTCGATTCCCATGAAACGCACCGGCCGCACCCTGGTTCTGGGCTGCCTGTTGCTCCTTCAGCCGCTGCTGGCACATGCCCAGGCAGGCGGCAACTCGTTGTTAATCCCAGCGATGGGTCGTTGCACCCTCAATACCCAGCCAGACAGCCAGGCCGAAGCCCTGAGCGCGTGCCAAAAACAGGCCGAAGGTGGGGATGCGCAGGCGCAATACGAGTTGGGCGAGTACTTCCACGACGACAAAAACCCGGCCCGCGACCTCAACAAAGCCCTGAGCTACTTCGAGAAGGCTTCGCTACAGGGCCACGCTGAAGCCCAATTCAAGCTGGGCACCATGTTCTTCCACGGTGAAGGCGTACCGGCCAATAACGTCCAGGCGTACATCGTGCTGAAAATGGCGGCGGTCAACGGTGCCGAAGACGCGCTGGACACGGCCGACGAAGTTGCCGAGCACATGCAGCGCGATGAACTGGAAGTGGCCACCCAGGTGCTGGGCCAGATCTTCCGCAATTACCTGCAGGAATTGCAGAGTGCCGATGGGCGTTCGCCCTTCTCGCCCCTGCCCGACCCAGTCGCGCCTCAAGGCGACAACAGGTAGCCCTGCCGAAAAGCCTCTGCACCGGCAACATGCGCAATCGTCATGCCACTGGTGGCCATGCGCCTTAGTGACCGCACATACAGTAAACCTGCTCGAGTACAGGCAATGGCCGTCACGCTGTCGCTGATCGGGTCAATGATGTGTGCCACGACTTGCCCAGCGCTCAAATAATCCCCGACCTGCGCACAAAACACGATCAAACCGCCCACCGGGCTGACAACGGGCTCAACGCCGGCCAGCGGCGTGGGCGGGTTCAATAATGGCGGCAGCTCAGGCGCCTGGCCCTCGATGACGCCCGCGTGCGTGAGGTAGTCAATCAAGCCCTGACAATCCTGATCGGCCAGCTCATAACTCACGTCGGCCACACCTCTCAGCTCCAGCGTTACAGCAAAACCGGGCGGCGCCAAACGTTGCGGGAAGCGCGCCTCCATATGCTGCCAAAACAAGTTGAAGCACTCATCGAAGGACTGCCCACCGGCGTCTGTCGCCATAAAGCACGCTTGTGCCCCCAGGTAACGGGCCAGAGGTTCCACTTGCGGCCAGCAAACCGGCGACACATACAGATGCTGCACGGCCTCGAAATCACAATGCAAGTCGAGCACGATATCGGCATCGCAGGCCAGGCGCTGAAGCGTCAGGCGCATGGCTTGTACCTGGTTGGCAGGCACTTGGCTGGCGAGCATGCGAATCAGCACCGAACGAATCAACCGCAAGTTTTCCTCGGGGTCATCGGTCAGCCGTGCCTCGACGGCATCACCCACCTGCCGGCTGACATCAAGGAAGTGCCGATTGAAGTTCTCCCGGCTGTCGTAATCGAAACGGCCTTGAGGCACATCCATCAACACTTGCTCCAGGCCCATGGGGTTGGCCACCGGCACCAACACCACCGGACCGCGCAATAGGCCCTCGGCCTCCAATCGCAACAACCTCAGCTTCAGATGCCATACCACCAACATCCCCGGCAGCTCATCGGCATGCAGGGAAGACTGGATATAGACTTTGCCCACGCCATTGGCCGGGCCGTAGTGAAAACTATGGATCTGCCGCGTCGTGCCCGGCACGGTTGCTGGCAATTGATGCACGCGTTCATACATGGCGACCTCCTATCGGCCTGGGTCAAGAAATCTCAGCCAACGCTTCTCGGCCAGGTGAAAAAGGCCGACCAGAGCGAAGGTGATGCATAGATAAATAGCCGCGGCGATGCCGAAGGACTCGAACGTCAGAAAGGTCGCGGCATTGGCATCCCTGGCCACTTTGAGCACATCGGGGACCGTAGCGGTGAACGCCAACGTGGTGGAGTGCAGCATGAAAATCACCTCATTGCTGTAGTACGGCAATGAGCGGCGCAGGGCCGACGGCATGATCAGATAGGTGTAGAGCTTCCAGCCGTCGAACCCTAACGCCCTTGCCGCCTCCACTTCACCGCGCGGCATTGAGCGGATGGCACCGGCGAGGATTTCTGTGGTGTAGGCGCCCGTGTTAAGGGCAAAGGCCAGCAGTGTGCAGTTCAGCGCATCACGAAAAAAAGCGTCCAGAAGCGGCTGTTCGCGCACCGCCGCCAGGCTGTATATACCGGTGTAACAGACCAGCAGCTGGACATAGAGCGGCGTTCCCCGAAACAGATAAGTAAAGCTCTGCACCGGCCACCGTACCCAAGAGCGGGTTGAGACCCGGGCAATCGACAACGGCAATGCCACTAGCAGCCCAAGGCATAACGAAGCACTGGTGAGCCACAGCGTCATGGCCAGGCCAGTGATTTGCTGACCGTCGGAATAGAGAAACGGCCGCCAATATTCCTGTATCAGGTCAATCATCGCTGCGCCTCCTGCCCTGCACCGCCATAACGACGCTCAAGCCAGCGCAGCACCGCATTGGAGGCGCTGCTGAGGAGCAGATAAATAAGCCCCGCCAGCAGTAGAAAGCTCAATAGCTGCTGGCTGCTTTTGCCAGCCACCTGAGCCACCTTGACCAAGTCTGCCAAACCGATAATCGACACCAATGCGGTAGCCTTGAGCAAGACCATCCAGTTATTGCCCAGGCCCGGTAAGGCGAAGCGCATCATTTGCGCAAAGGTTATGTAGATGAAGCTTTGGCTGGGCTTCATACCCAGCGCTTTGGCCGCCTGCGCCTGCCCACGTGGCACCGCCAACAATGCGCCACGAAAGGTCTCGGTAAAATAAGCACCGTAGATAAACCCCAGCGTCAGCACGCCCGCAGTCAAAGGGTCAATTTCGAGGTAGGCCCAGCCCATCACAGCCGTCAGCCGGCTCACAGCGGTTTGTACGCCGTAAAAAATCAGCAGCATCAGCACAAGGTCCGGCACCCCACGAATCAACGTGGTGTAGGCCTGTGCTGAAACACGCCAGGCCCTGACGCGTGACAGCTTGGCACCCGCCCCGATCAGGCCGAAGATCAGCCCCAGCAACAGCGATAACAGCGCCAGCTTCAAGGTCACCCATACACCTTGCAGCAGTAACGGCGCAAACCCCTCCAGGGTCGCGACAAAGCGCGCAACGTTCTCCAGCATGACGACGCCCTCCAACGATGATGGCGGGCGGTCAATTGCCGCTGAACATGTCGACGCCTGGGAAATACTGTTCCTGCAGGCGAGCATAGGTGCCATCGGCATGCAGCGCTGCCAGGCCTTGATCGAGCAAAGTCTTCAGCGCCTGATTACCCTTGGCGATGCCAATGGCGCTCATGGAAGGCATCAGTTCGCTTTCTATGACCTTGCCCAATTCGAAACCGGCACCTTGAGGCGAGCGCAAAAAGCCACTTTGCGCCTGTTGGGCGTCCTGCAACGAAGCGTTAAGCCGACCCGCCACAAGGTCGGCGTAAACCTGTTCCTGATCGGCGTAGGCCACCACTTTCATGCCCTGGATGGCCAACACGCGCTTGGCGTAGGCTTCCTGAGTACTGCCCTGCAAATAGCCCACGGACTTGCCCTTGGCGTCGCCAAGGTCGGTGCCGACCTTGAACACCATGGCGGAGGGGCTGGAGAACACTTCAGAAGTGAAGTCGATGATCTTGCGCCGCGCTTCGGTCACGGTTACCGACGCCAGTATGGCGTCGATCTTGCCGGCCCTGAGGCTGGGTACCAGGCCGTCAAAGTCGCTTTCGACCCATTGGCAGCGCACCTTCAAATGTGCGCAGATGGCGTTGCCGATATCAATCTCGAAACCGACCAAAGTACCGGTATTGTCTTTATAGGCAAAAGGCGCGTAGTTAGGGTCAGCACCGAAGCGTATGACCTCATAGTTGTTGGCGGACACCCAGTTGCTCACCACTACGGAAGCCAACACCGATAACATAAGAACTAATTTTTTCATTATTTTATTCCTTGTTATTGTTTGCACAGCAGGAAGTTACAACACCTCTAAATGAGGAATTTCGCGACGCATGACCAACGAGCCGGCGGGCGCATCAAACTCACGCGCCAGCCGATGCCCTGAATACACGGCAGCTGCAATGGTTCCAGGCGCCAGGCAGTCCCCCACCAAAGCGATCGACTCAATACCCGCCTCAAAGCGTTGCTCAGTAGCCTCGTTGAGTGCCTGGTACAGGCCTTGCTCAGGCTCACGGGAGGTCACCAGCACCAACGACGCCACGGGAATGAACCTGGGCCGGCCGGTGTACATACAGCTGGCAACCGCACCTTCAGGCGTCACCGCCGCCAGCGAGTGGGAGGCGATGATCGTGACATTGAGTTCCAGCAGGCGACGCTGGATGCGGTGTTGTTCCAGCGTGTTATGGGTCCAGGTCGCCACATCCGGCGCCGGGGTGACAAAGATCACCTCCACGCCCAGCGCTACCAACTGCTCTGCCAACACACTGCCCATGTAGTAGTGGTCATCATCGAACAGCAGCACCGGTGAAGCAGGGACTGTCCCGGCCAGCAGATCATCCGGGGTCCATACCGGCAGATGTTCCAACCCCGGCAAGGCCTGGCGCAATGCACGCCCCAGACCATCGGCGCGCCAGCGCGAACCGGTGGCGATAAACACGTGGGCGGCGGCGAAGTCCAACACGTCCTGGGCTTGTAGCTGGCTTTCTCGATAGATCTCTACTGCAGGCAATCGACTGAGGGCGTCCAGCCGGTAGTCGAGCACCCGTGACCAACTCGCCAACCCAGGCAGCCTGGCTTCAAGAGACACGCGCCCGCCCAGCGTGCGCGTGCCTTCTACCAGCGCCACCTCCATGCCGCGCGCGCCCAGTATCCGCGCGCATTCCAGGCCGGCAGGCCCTGCCCCGACCACCAGCGCGCGTGCGGGGTTATGCGCACGGGGCGTCGACTCGGGGTGCCAGCCGCGCCGCCATTCTTCACCCAGGGTGGGGTTTTGTGTGCAGCGCAGCGGGGTGCTGGTGTGGTCACCACTGACACAGACGTTGCAGCCAATGCATTCGCGAATTTCTTCCAGGCGCCCTTCCTCTATCTTCTTTGGCAAGAAGGGATCGGCAATCGAGGGACGGGCAGCGCCGATCAGGTCCAACACGCCTCGACGCACCAATGAGACCATGGTGTCCGGTGAGGTAAACCGGCCCACGCCCACCACCGGCTTGGTGGTCAGCGCTTTGAGCCCGAGCAGGAACGCCTCTTGAAAACCTTCAGGGGCAAACCGCGAGGTCACGCTGTCGTTGGACCAGTCGGCAACGTTGATATCCCACAGGTCCGGCAGCTGCGCCAACAGCGAAAAAATCTCGCGGCCTTCGCCCTCGCAGGCCAGCCCGCCAGCGACCTGTTCATCCACGGCCAGCCGCACGGCGACTGCGCAACGATCACCCACCGCATCGCGGGTGTCTTCAATCAACTCTCGCAACAGCCGTACACGATTCTCCAACACCCCACCGTACTCATCGGTGCGCCGGTTATTGCGCGGGGTCAGAAAGTGAAACGGCAGCCCAAGGTCGTGGCCGGCATACACGTAGATAATGTCGAAACCCGCCTGGCGTGCCCGCAACGCAGCAGCACGATGCATCTGGCGCAGTTGCTTGATATCGGCGCGGCTCATGGCCCGGGCTTGCACCGGGTCGTAACCACGCACCGGTGTATTGGAAGGCGCCCAGGGGATTTCGCGGCTATAGCGATTGGGCGCCGAATAGCCATTGAACGCCAGTTCGACGCCGGCCAATGACCCATGCAGATGGACGGCCTCACACATTTTCGCCAGCGCCGGGATGTCGCGCTCATCCCATAAGCGCGCTTCTATATAGGGCGAAAACTCGCTCAGCGGGCTGATCTCGCACTCCTCCGTACACACCACCCCCCAACCCCCCTCGGCTTTGACCCCGCGCATGGCGGCCATGGCCGAGGGGTGCACATGGCCCATGCCATTACAGTGCGGCACTTGGTAAAAGCGATTACGGGTGCGAACCGGCCCAATGTGTACCGGCTCAAAAAGAATGTCATACCGAGGATCGCGCACAGGGCTACTCCCGAACCAATAAAGTTCGCTAATGACAGTTAAATAAAAAGCGTTAGTTAAATAACGCTTAAGCGGTCAACTCTGGGTGTAACCCACAAACGCCTGATGCAACTGGGCAATCGCATTCAAGTGTTCTTCCATTTCCGGGCCCAGTTGTTTGGACATAGCGTTAATCAACAAGTGAGTCAGCGATAACATGGTGGCCGTCGAGTCCCATAACAAATCAAACTCGGTCGACACCCGAAACACTTCGTTGGCGTTTTGCTCAGCCCACTCACAAAAGTTGTCGGTTATAAGCGTGACCGCAATGCCGCGTTTGCGTGCCGCCTGGCACAGCAGTAAAGACTGACGGGAATGGCGTCGCGCCTCATAGACAATCAGCATTGAATCGGCAGACGGCGCCAGCAACACCTCGCCGAAATGCCCTGACGCACCATCCACCAGATGCACGCCTGTGCGCAGGTATTGCAACATGTGAACCATGGAGCAGGCGATGCCCCGTTCGGTGCCGAAACCGGCGACAAAAACCTGCGGGCTTTGCGCCAGCCTTGAAGTCACCACGCGCCAAGGCTCGGTGCGGGTGTACTCGTAGACCCGCACCAACGCCGCGATCTCCAGTTGCAGGCTGTTGGCCAGCGGGTTTGCGTCGCCTTCTGCCTGGAACGCGCGCAGCCGGTCGCCGATCAGCCATGGGCTGTCACCCAGGTCGTCTTTGAGTTCGTGCTTAAGGTCTTTGAAATGCTTGTAGCCCAACGCCCGGCAAAAGCGGCCGACGGTGGACTCGCTGATCTGGAGCTTGTGCGCCACCTGCGCCGAATTCTCGAACGGCAGGTCTTTGAGGTTCGCCAGGATATAGGCCGCCAGCGCCCGATAAGCCTGGGACCTGGATGACAACTGGTGTTCGAGGGATTTTTTTATGGATGTGCTCATGGCGTCCTCTCTGCATGGGCACAAACTGCTATTTTTCTGTCAAGCCGTCAATCGCGACTGAAAAGTTTCAGAATCGTCTTACAAAACCCCACCACCAGCGCAGTGTTACTTTTCCGGCATGGGCATCGGAAACGGCATCACATTGCTGGTGCCACGCGCTTCGCTGATCTTCGGCGTGCCCAGGCGCTCGACTTCATCGATGCGCACAATCGAATGCATCGGCACAAAGCTGCGCACCACGCCTTCAAATTGCGCCTTGAGTTTTTCTTCGCCCGGGTCGACGACCAACTGGGTGCGCTCGCCAAAGACGAACTCTTCCACCTCCAGGAAGCCCCACAGATCACTTTGATAGATCTGCTTGGCGTACATTTCGAACACCTGGCCCTGGTTGAGGAAAATCACCTTGTAGATTGGAGCTTCACGTTTGGTCATGGTGGGCGAACAACACATCGGGGATATAAAAGAGGGCGCGAACTATAGCATGGCACCCGATGCACAGCGCTAGGAACCAATGGGCATGCCCCCTATAATGCGCGGTTCTTTACCACCAGTTGATGATTCCCATGGCCAAGAAGCTTTACATCGAAACCCACGGTTGCCAGATGAACGAGTACGACAGCTCGCGCATGGTCGATCTGCTGGGCGAACATCAGGCCCTGGAAGTCACCGCCCGCGCCGAAGATGCCGACGTCATCCTGCTCAATACCTGCTCGATCCGCGAGCGTGCCCAGGACCGTGTGTACTCCCAGCTGGGCCGCTGGCGTGAATTGAAACTGGCCAACCCGGACATGGTGATCGCCGTCGGCGGTTGCGTGGCCAGCCAGGAAGGCGCCGCGATCCGCGACCGCGCCCCCTATGTCGACGTGGTTTTCGGCCCGCAAACTTTGCATCGCCTGCCGGAAATGATCGACGCCGCCCGCATCACCAAGCTGCCGCAGGTGGACGTGTCGTTCCCGGAAATCGAAAAATTCGACCATTTGCCCGAGCCGCGCATCGACGGGCCGAGTGCCTACGTGTCGGTGATGGAAGGCTGCAGCAAGTACTGCACCTTCTGCGTGGTGCCCTACACCCGTGGCGAAGAGGTCAGCAGGCCGTTTGACGACGTACTGGCGGAGATCATCCACCTGGCCGAAAACGGCGTGCGTGAAGTGACCTTGCTGGGCCAGAACGTCAACGGCTATCGCGGCCAGACCCACGACGGGCGCCTGGCCGACTTGGCGGAGCTGATCCGCGTGGTGGCGGCGGTGGATGGCATTGAGCGTATTCGCTACACCACCTCGCACCCGCTGGAGTTCTCCGACAGCCTGATCCAGGCGCATGCCGAGGTGCCGGAGCTGGTCAAGCACCTGCATTTGCCGGTGCAGTCGGGTTCGGACCGCATTCTGGCGGCCATGAAACGCAACCACACGGCCCTGGAGTACAAATCCAAGCTGCGTAAATTGCGCGCCGCTGTACCGGGCATCTGCATCAGCTCGGACTTTATCGTCGGCTTCCCTGGCGAGACCGAGAAAGATTTCGAGCAAACCATGAAGCTGATCGAAGACGTAGGTTTCGACTTCTCGTATTCGTTCGTCTATAGCCAGCGCCCAGGCACGCCGGCTGCAGACCTGGCAGATGAAACGCCGGAAACGCTGAAAAAAGAGCGCTTGAACGCGCTGCAACATCGCCTGAACCAGCAAGGTTTCGAGATCAGCCGACAAATGGTCGGTTCGATCCAGCGCATCCTGGTGACCGACTACTCGAAAAAAGACCCGGGCGAGTTGCAAGGCCGTACCGAGAACAACCGGATCGTCAATTTCCGCTGTGACACGCCCACCCTGATCGGCCAGTTTGCCGATGTGCACATCGATGCGGCGCAACCGCACTCGCTGCGCGGGTCGCTGGTGAACTGATTGCTCTGACCTGATGAAGATCAAAATGTGGGAGCTGGCTTGCCTGCGATAGCGGTGGGCCAGTTAACACAATTGGCACTGATACACCGCAATCGCAGGCAAGCCAGCTCCCACAGTGGATTTTCATGGTTCTTGAGATTGAGCCAGCCTATATAAGTGCTTTCGCACGCCGAGCGCTGGCGTTATCCTCTCCTTCACCTAAACAGCCAAAGGGCGGCTAAAAGCAACCTTGAACGCACCCATAGCAGAACCCCATCGTTTTATCCTCGAGCCGTTTGAGGCTCGCCGTTTCGCCAACCTGTGCGGACAGTTCGACGAGCACCTGCGCCTGATCGAACAACGCCTGAGCATCGAGATCCGCAACCGCGGCAATCAGTTCGAGCTTATTGGTGAACCCCAGCACACCACGTCTGCAGAAAACCTGCTCCGCCGCCTCTACCGCGAAACCAAGGGTAGTGAGCTGTCGCCGGAGACCGTGCACCTGTATCTGCAGGAATCTGCCGTGGAAGACTTGGCCAACAACCCGGTGGCCGAAGCCAGCGTGGCCCTGCGAACCAAGAAAGGCATGATTCGCCCAAAGGGCTTGAATCAGCAGACGTACGTCAAGGCAATCCTCGGTAACGATATCAATTTCGGCATCGGCCCCGCCGGTACCGGCAAGACCTACCTGGCCGTGGCCTGTGCGGTCGACGCCCTGGAGCGCGAGCAAGTGCGGCGCATCCTGCTGGTGCGCCCGGCGGTCGAGGCTGGCGAGAAGCTTGGCTTCCTGCCCGGCGACCTGGCCCAGAAGATCGACCCGTACCTGCGCCCGCTCTACGACGCGCTGTACGAGATGCTTGGCTTTGAATACGTGGCCAAGCTGATTGAACGTCAGGTGATCGAGATCGCCCCGCTGGCCTACATGCGCGGCCGCACCTTGAGCAACAGTTTCATCATCCTCGACGAAAGCCAGAACACCACGGTCGAGCAAATGAAGATGTTCCTGACCCGCATCGGGTTTGGCTCCACGGCCATCATCACCGGCGACATTACCCAGGTTGACCTGCCCAAGGGCACCAAGTCAGGGTTGAGCCATGTGATTGAAGTGCTCAAGGACGTGCCGGGGATCAGTTTCACGCACTTCTCACCCAAGGACGTAGTGCGCCACCCGCTGGTGCAGCGCATCGTCGAAGCCTACGAGCGCTTCGAACACCGTGATGACGGTTTGTCCAAGGACGCCCGCCACAATGCTTGAGCTAGACCTGCAGCTGGCTACCGAAGCGCCAGCCCCCAGCGAAGATCAGTTCCGTCAATGGTGCGCCCTGGCCCTGCGCCAGCGTACCGCCGACTCGGAACTGACCATTCGCCTGGTAGACGAGCCCGAAGGCCGTGAACTGAATCACACCTGGCGCCAAAAGGATTACGCGACCAACGTGCTGTCCTTCCCCGCCGACGTACCGGATGAGTTACTGGATATCCCGCTGCTGGGCGACCTGGTCATCTGTGTCGAGGTGGTGGAGCGTGAAGCGAAGGAACAAGGCAAGGAACTTGAGGCCCATTGGGCCCATCTAGTCATCCACGGCTGCCTGCATCTCTTGGGTTACGACCATATAGACGATGACGAAGCCGAAGAAATGGAAACACTGGAACAAACGTTGCTTGCTGAACTGGGTCACCCTGACCCGTATGCAGACGACGAAATCGAAACGACACCTCACTGAAACAACAAAGGATTTAGAGTAATCGCTATGAGCGAAGACCGATCGAGCAACGGGCAGAAGTCATGGCTGGGTAAACTGACCCAGGCTTTTGCCCACGAGCCGAAAAACCGCCAGGAGCTGCTGGAGCTGCTGCGCGAGGCCCACCAGAACAAGTTGCTGGACAGCGAAGCGCTGGCCATCGTCGAAGGCGCCATCCAGGTGGCTGACCTGCAAGTACGCGACATCATGGTCCCGCGCTCGCAGATGATCAGCATCAAGGCGACCCAGACTCCACGGGAATTCCTCCCGGCCGTGATCGACTCGGCGCACTCGCGCTACCCGGTAATCGGTGAAAGCCATGACGACGTCATGGGTGTCCTGCTGGCCAAGGACCTGTTGCCGCTGATCCTCAAGGAGAACGGCGACAACTTCAACATCAAGGACCTGCTGCGCCCGGCCACCTTCGTGCCTGAATCCAAGCGCCTGAATGTGCTGCTGCGCGAATTTCGCGCCAACCACAATCACATGGCCATTGTGATCGACGAATACGGCGGCGTGGCCGGTCTTGTGACCATCGAAGACGTGCTTGAGCAAATCGTCGGCGACATCGAAGACGAGCACGACGTCGAAGAAGACAGCTACATCAAGCCGCTGCCCAGCGGTGACTTCCTAGTCAAGGCGCTCACGCCGATCGAGAACTTCAACGAGTTCTTCGACAGCGAATTCTCCGACGATGAGTTCGACACCGTGGGCGGTTTGGTGATGAGTGCGTTCGGGCACCTGCCAAAACGTAACGAAACCACTGAGATTGGCGCTTATCGCTTCCGCATTCTGAATGCCGATAGCCGTCGGATTCACTTGATTCGCCTGACCCCGATTGCCCGCTAAGGAAGGGGCGGGTCATCAGCTATTTCCTGTGTCGCGTTGCCCCTGAGAGCGGGCCAGGCAAGGCGCAGGCCGCAGGAAATGGCGTTTCCTTTTCAAGGCCTGCAACGCAGCATGGCCCGCTCTCAGGGGCAACCCGAAGGGCCGGGCCTGCTGCGGCACAGGGCTGCGTTACTCGTCGTTCATTTGGAAAAACCAAACCACACTCCTCGCGCCTTGCCCTGTGCCGCAGCAGGCCCGGCGCGACACAGGAAATAGCTGATGACCCACCCCTACATGCGCCGTCTCATCGCACCCGGCTGGCCCGGTAACTTGCTGGCCGTGGTGGCTGGCGCTATCACTACCCTGGCGCTGGCGCCCTTCGATCTGTGGCCGTTCGCGCTGCTGGCGGTAGGGCTGTTCTACATCGGGCTGCGCGAGCTGACGCCACGCCAGGCCTTGGGCCGTGGCTGGTGCTTCGGCTTTGGCCTGTTCGGCGCCGGCACCAGTTGGATCTACTACAGCATCCACCATTTCGGCGGCGCTTCGGTGTTGCTGGCTGGCTTTTTGATGCTGCTGTTTACCGCCGCGATTGCCTGGTTCTTCGCCCTGCCTGCCTGGCTGTGGGCACGGTGGCTGCGTCGCAATGAGGCGCCGCTGGCCGATGCGCTGACCTTTGCGGCGTTGTGGGTTGGCCAGGAAGCGTTTCGTGGTTGGTTCCTGACCGGCTTCCCTTGGCTGTACTCCGGTTACAGCCAACTCGACGGCCCGCTCACTAGCCTGGCGCCACTGGGTGGCATGTGGCTGATCTCCTTCGCCCTGGCGCTGACGGCGGCCGTGCTGTGCAACCTGCCACGTCTGTTGGCAAGCAAGCGCAACGGGTTTATCGGTGCGGGGCTGGTGCTGTTGGTTGCACCCTGGGCCATCGGCTTGGCGCTCAAGCATCACGCCTGGACCTCGCCCTCCGGCGCACCACTGACCGTGGCGGCGATTCAGGGCAACGTCGAACAAAGCATGAAGTGGGACCCCGCGCAGATCGATGCGCAGTTGGCGCTGTACCGCGACATGAGCTTCAGCTCCAAGCCGGTGGACCTGCTGGTATGGCCGGAAACCGCCGTGCCGGTGCTCAAGGAATCGGTGGAAGGCTACCTGGGCATGATGGGCAAGTTTGCCGCCGATCGGCACACCGCGCTGATCACCGGCGTACCGATCCGCCAGGAAGTGCACCACCAGAAGCGCTATTTCAACGGCATCACCGTGGTGGGCGAAGGTGAAGGCACTTACCTCAAGCAAAAGCTGGTGCCTTTTGGTGAGTACGTGCCGTTGCAAGACATGCTGCGTGGGCTGATCGCCTTCTTCGACTTGCCGATGTCGGACTTCGCCCGCGGCCCGTCCGACCAGGCGATGCTGCAGGCCAAGGGCTATCAGATTGCGCCGTTCATTTGCTATGAAGTGGTGTACCCGGAATTCGCCGCAGGCCTGTCGGCCCAGAGCGATTTGCTGCTGACCATCAGCAACGACACCTGGTTTGGCCGCTCCATCGGCCCGCTGCAACACCTGCAAATGGCGCAGATGCGTGCGTTGGAGGCGGGCCGCTGGATGATCCGCGCCACCAACAATGGGGTGACTGGCCTGATCAACCCGTTCGGGCAGATCACCGCGCAGATCCCGCAGTTTGAACGCGGGATTCTCTACGGCGAAGTGGTGCCGATGCATAACCTGACGCCGTACCTGCAATGGCGTTCGTGGCCGTTGATCATTGTGTGCCTGGTTTTATTTGGTTGGGCGTTGCTGGCAGGCCGGATGTCGAAAACCGTCTAAACGAACACCACAAAACCAGTGTGGGAGCGGGCTTGCTCGCGAATACGGTGTATCAGTTAACGAATAAGCTGACTGACACACCGCTTTCGCGAGCAAGCCCGCTCCCACATGAACCGCTTTCCACATTTGGAATTGCTGCGTTACCGGTAAAACACCCGATACCCCACCTGCCCCACCGCCTCGTTGATCAACTGCCCGCTGCGCCATACCGATACAAACTCCGGCATCCAGCCGCCCAGCGGCCGCGCATTGTCTACGCCCAAAAAGCCCACCGGCCCAGGCACCACGGTAAAGCCAGCCTTCTCGAAGCTCCACACCGCACGCGGCATGTGCCAGGCCTGGGTCACCACCACCACGCGCTTGATACCTTGCGGCAGCAGGATCTCGGCGCTCATCTGCGCGTTTTCCCAGGTGGTGCGGCTGCGCTCTTCTTTCCAGCGCACCGTAACGCCGAAGTCATCCTGCATCGACACGGCCATCAGCTCGGCCTCACTGGGCGGCGTGCCGTAATGCAAGCCGCCGCTGGTCAGCACCGGCAAGCCAGAGGCCTTGGCCAGTCGCGCGGCATAACGCTGGCGTTCAAGCCCTGTGCCGGTGGGTTGATCGAAGCCCCACGCGGGGTCGCCGCGTTCCCGCCCGGAACCCAGCACCACAATCGCATCGGCGCGCTGGGCCAGCGTCGCCCATTCTTCGCGGGCCAAGGGTGGCTCGGTCTCCAGGGCATGCGCGCCCCATTGCACCATCACTGGCAGGCTGATCAACCATAAGCCGCCCAACCCCACGGCAAAGCAGCACCCGGCCAGGCGCGGGCGACTTTTACGCAACCACCAGGCAAGCGCCAGCAGCAGCAAAAAAATGCCGGGCGGCAAGAGCAATTGTTTAATGAAATAACGAAAAGGCATCGGGCATCTCCAAAGATGCCCGAAGCCTAGATGCAACGGGGTTCAGCGACAATCTTTACCAACCTGTTTCGAGACGACTCAAAGGAAAACGCGGTGCTCCACGTTTACCGTACGGCCCGACGCTTATCGGGACCGCGACCAGCAGACACATCTTTCAGCCAGATCACCTTGGCCGAACGCAAAGGCTCTTGGGCGGGCGGGGCAGCCCGTTCCTGAGAGGCACGGTGGTGATTCAATTCCAGGTAGCACTTGATCAATTCAAGCTCGGCCTGGCTCAAGCCTCGCAACTCCAGCTCCAGAGGCCGTTCATCACGCAATCGGCCTGCGGTTCTTGCGGCATCCAATGCCCGACCCAAACGGTCGATCAGTCCTTCATACAATTGCGGTTTCATTAAAGTTCGCTGCGATTCAACCATCCCCTCACCTCATTGAAGATAAGACTCACTCCCCAATAAACAGCGTAGTCCCCGTGGCTGCGCCTGCCTGGCGCCGCGACAGACGGCCCTCGCCGCGCAATCAGGGTTTCCCTCGATAGAGTGGGGTCATGTATGCTACGGCGCTTCCTGTAACTCCACTTCCCGCAGGGTTTGGGCACGGACGCGCCGTTTTTTGGTGTCGATCAACCTGAATGTTGTACCGAAGAGGATTAGGCCACCCCTATTCAGTTCAAAAGTAGCCATGCACGAACAATATCAGCCCCGTGAAATAGAAAATGCCGCCCAAACTTTCTGGGACGAGCAAAAGTCCTTTGAAGTCAGTGAACAGCCAGGCAAGGAGACTTACTACTGCCTATCGATGTTCCCTTACCCCAGCGGCAAGCTACACATGGGGCACGTGCGTAACTACACCATCGGCGACGTGATTTCCCGCTACCAGCGCATGCTCGGCAAGAACGTCCTGCAACCTATGGGTTGGGACGCCTTCGGCATGCCGGCGGAAAACGCCGCGATGAAAAACAACGTGGCGCCCGCCAAGTGGACCTACGAAAACATCGCCTACATGAAGACCCAGCTGCGCAGCCTGGGCCTGGCGGTGGACTGGTCCCGCGAAGTGACCACCTGCAAGCCCGATTACTACCGTTGGGAACAGTGGCTGTTCACACGCCTGTTCGAAAAAGGCGTGATCTACCGTAAAAACGGCACCGTGAACTGGGACCCGATCGACCAGACCGTACTGGCCAACGAGCAGGTGATCGACGGTCGCGGCTGGCGTTCCGGCGCGGTGATCGAAAAGCGCCAGATCCCGATGTACTACTTCAAGATCACGGCCTACGCCGATGAGCTCTTGTCGAGCCTCGACGACATGCCGGGCTGGCCTGAACAGGTCAAGACCATGCAGCGTAACTGGATCGGCAAATCCAAAGGCATGGAAGTGCAGTTCCCGTACAACGTCGATTCGATCGGCGAAGCCGGCGCACTCAAAGTTTTCACCACCCGTCCGGATACCCTGATGGGCGCGACTTACGTCGCCGTGGCCGCCGAGCACGCGCTGGCTACCCAGGCCGCACAGAACAACCCTGAGCTGCAAGCGTTCATCGCCGAATGCAAAGGCGGCAGCGTGGCCGAAGCCGACGTTGCCACCCAAGAGAAAAAAGGCCTGCCAACCGGCCTGTTCGTCGAGCACCCACTGACCGGCGAAAAACTGCCGGTGTGGGTCGCCAACTACGTGCTGATGCACTACGGCGATGGCGCAGTGATGGCTGTGCCGGCCCACGACGAGCGCGACTTCGAGTTCGCCACCAAGTACAGCCTGCCGATCAAATCCGTGGTGCGTACCAGCTCGGGCGATACCAACCCGGCCCCGTGGCAAGACGCCTACGGCGAGCACGGCGAACTGATCAACTCCGGTGAGTTCGACGGCCTGGACTTCCAGGGTGCCTTCGACGCCATCGAAGTTGCCCTGATCAAGAAGAACCTCGGTGCCTCGCGCACTCAGTTCCGCCTGCGCGACTGGGGCATCAGCCGCCAGCGCTACTGGGGCTGCCCGATCCCGATCATCCACTGCGAAACCTGCGGTGACGTGCCGGTGCCGGAAGACCAGTTGCCGGTGGTGCTGCCCGAAGACGTGGTGCCGGATGGCGCCGGTTCGCCATTGGCGCGCATGCCCGAATTCTACGAGTGCGCTTGCCCTAAGTGCGGCGCACCTGCCAAGCGTGAAACCGACACCATGGACACCTTCGTCGAGTCCTCGTGGTACTACGCCCGCTACGCCTCGCCACACTATGAAGGCGGCCTGGTAGAAAAATCCGCAGCCGACCACTGGTTGCCGGTGGATCAATACATCGGCGGCATCGAACACGCAATTCTTCACCTGCTTTATGCGCGTTTCTTCCACAAGCTGATGCGCGACGAAGGCCTGGTGAGTTCCGACGAGCCGTTCAAGAACCTGCTGACCCAAGGCATGGTGATCGCCGAGACTTACTATCGCCGCGAAGCCAACGGCGCCTACACCTGGTTCAACCCGGCAGACGTCGAACTTGAGCGTGACAGCAAAGCCAAGGTGATCAGCGCCAAGCTGAAATCCGACGGCCTGCCGGTGGAAATCGGTGGCACCGAGAAGATGGCCAAGTCCAAGAACAACGGCGTCGACCCACAGTCGATGATCGATCAGTTCGGCGCCGACACCTGCCGACTGTTCATGATGTTCGCCTCGCCGCCCGACATGAGCGCCGAATGGTCCGATTCCGGGGTTGAAGGCTCGCACCGCTTCCTCAAGCGCGTCTGGCGCCTGGCGCACGCCCATGTCAGCCAAGGCCTGCCGGGCAAGCTGGACGTAGCGTCGTTGAGCGATGAGCAAAAAGCCATTCGCCGCAGCACCCACCTGGCCATCCGCCAGGCCAGCCAGGACGTGGGCCAGAACCACAAGTTCAACACCGCCATCGCCCAGGTGATGACGCTGATGAACGTGCTGGAAAAAGCCCCGCAAGCCACCGAACAGGACCGCGCGCTGGTACAGGAAGGCCTGGAAGCCGTGGTGCTGCTGCTGGCGCCAATCACGCCGCACATCAGCCATGACCTGTGGAGCCGCCTGGGCCACAGCGACGCGGTCATCGATGCGCGTTGGCCGGTGCAGGATGACAGCGCACTGGTACAAGACACATTGCAACTGGTTATCCAGGTTAACGGTAAACTGCGTGGCCAGATCGACATGCCGGCCAGCGCCAGCCGTGAAGACGTGGAAGCCGCAGCGCGCATCAACGAAAACGTGCTGCGCTTTACCGAAGGCCTGACGATCCGCAAAGTGATCGTAGTGCCGGGCAAACTGGTCAATATCGTCGCCAGCTAATCGGATCGGGCGCAGGGCTTGAGCCCTGCGCCGAACTAAACCTTTAAGGCCTCGATAAGGCCCACATGGTTTCAAGGGGAGCAACAAAATGATCAAACGCAATTTGCTGGTGATGGGCCTCGCTGTGCTGCTGAGCGCTTGCGGCTTCCAGCTGCGTGGCACCGCCACCAATGAACTGAGCATCAAGGAACTGGACGTCAGCGCGCGCAACGCCTACGGCGAAACCGTGACCCAGCTGCGCCAAACCCTGGAAAGCAGCGGTGTGCACGTCGGCTCCGGCGCGACTTACAAACTGAACCTGGTGGACGAGAAAGAAACCCAGCGTAACCTCAGCTACGCCAGTGCCGGCCGTGCGTCGGACATTGAGCTGAACACCCTGGTCGTCTATGAACTGCAAGGCCGCGACCACCTGCCATTGATGGGTGACAAGGTTGAAGTGCAAAAAGTCGTGAGCCACGACGGTAACAACCTGGTGGGCTCGGACTCGGAAATCATCCAGGTTCGCAAGGAAATGCGTCGTGAGCTGATCCAGCGCCTGATGATTCGTCTGCAACAGCTGACGCCAGAAAAACTGGCCGCCTTGCAGCTGACCGCCGACAACAAGGCCAAGGCTGACGCCGACGCCCTGAAAGCTGCGCAAGAATACGAAGACAACACGCCGAAACAATCGCCTGCCGAAGTCCCTGTCGAGTAAGCCAGACGGGGCGCCCCTGGCGCCCCGTTCGCCCCGCCTATGAAACTTGCCCCCGCCCAACTCGCCAAACACCTGCAAGGTGGCCTTGCGCCTGTCTATATCGTCAGCGGTGATGACCCGCTGCTGTGCCAGGAAGCGGCCGACGCGATTCGCACCGCCGCGCGCCAGCAAGGCTTCGATGAACGCCAGGTGTTCAGCGCCGACGCCAGTTTCGACTGGGGCACGCTGCTGCAAGCCGGTGCGAGCATGTCGTTGTTCGCCGAAAAACGCCTGCTGGAACTGCGCCTGCCTTCGGGCAAGCCGGGTGACAAAGGCGCGGCGGCGTTGATGGAATACTGCTCGCGACCGGCTGAGGACACGGTGCTGTTGATCAGCTTGCCCAAGCTCGATGGCAGCGCGCAAAAAACCAAGTGGGGCAAGGCGCTGGTAGAAGGCCCGCAAACCCAGTTCATCCAGATCTGGCCAGTGGACAGCAACCAGCTGCCGCAGTGGATACGTCAGCGCCTGTCGCAATCGGGGCTGTCGGCGACACAAGACGCCGTCGAGCTGATCGCCGCCCGGGTCGAGGGCAACCTGCTTGCCGCCGCCCAGGAAATCGAAAAGCTCAAACTGATGGCCGAAGACGGGCAGATCACCGTCGAAACCGTCCAGGGCGCGGTGGCTGATAGCGCGCGCTTTGATGTGTTCGGCTTGGTGGACGCGATTCTCAATGGCGAACCCGCCCACGCCCTGCGCATGCTCGAAGGCTTGCGCGGTGAAGGTGTGGAACCGCCGGTGATTCTGTGGGCGCTGGCTCGAGAGCTGCGAGTGCTGGCCAATATTGCCCTGCAATACAGCCAAGGCACGCCGCTGGAAAAGTGCTTCAGCCAAGCCAGGCCGCCGGTGTGGGACAAGCGCAAACCCCTGATGAGCAAAGCCCTGCAACGCCACTCGGCGCAACGCTGGGCGCAGCTGTTGTTGGAAGCGCAACGCATCGACGCGCAGATCAAAGGCCAGGCGGCCGGTTCGCCGTGGATGAGCCTGAGCCGTTTGTCACTGTTGATGTCCGGCCAACGCCTGACACTCCCCGCCGAATAACCCCACTGTCCCCTGTGGGAGCTGGCTTGCCTGCGATAGCGGTGTGTCAGCCACTGCATTTTTGCTGATGGACCGCTATCGCAGGCAAGCCAGCTCCCACATTGGCCGTGCCCACTTGAATAGGTGAAACCACCTACACATCGCCGGGCTTTACAGCCGCGCCACTTCGGCAGATGATTTGCACCGCTTCACCTCACCTCAAGCCCGCACCTCAAGCCCGCACCTCAAGAGAGTACCGACCATGAGCAAAAAGCCATCCAAGCATGGCCCCAACAAGGCCAAATCCATCATCGCCCAGCCACTGTTCCGCAGCCGTCAGGAACGCGCCGGCAAGGGCAAAGGCAGCTACCGCCGCGAAGCCTTCCAGTCTAATAGCTGGGAGGCTTCTTACTTTCTGGCTGCCTGAAGGCAAGTGCCCCTCCGGCATGATAAGGTCGGTACTTGATTTGTAATCCCTGGACCTGTGCATGCCCTCTAGCCTTTCCCGTCGTTGGCACCTTCGCCAACTGATCGCTGCCTCCAGCCTCATTCTGCTTGTCGCCTGCGCCGAGAAACCCACCGCCGCGGACGCGCAACCCCTGCCAAAAGTCCAGACCGTGCCGGCCGTCGCGCCCGCCGTGGTTCCCCCTTTGGCCGTGGACAATCTTGATATCCAACCGACCCAGACCTTTGCCGAATGGCAGGCGGGCTTTCGTGCGCAAGCGCTGAGCGCGGGGATCACACCCGCCGTCTTCGATAATGCCTTTGCCGGCGTGACGCCCGACATGGCGGTGATTCGCGCTGACCGCAGCCAGCCGGAGTTTTCCCGCCCAGTGTGGGAATACCTCGATGGCGCCCTGTCGCCGCTTCGCGTGCGTAATGGCCAAGCGTTGCTGATCAAATACGCCGATATCCTGCAGCGCATTGAAGAGCGTTATGGCGTTGATCGCCAGGCACTGGTTTCGGTGTGGGGCATGGAAAGCAACTTTGGCCAGTTCCAAGGTAATAATTCGGTGATCCGTTCCCTGGCGACCCTGGCCTATGAAGGCCGCCGCCCAGCGTTCGCCCAGGCGCAACTGCTGGCGGCGCTGCAGATCATCCAGCATGGCGATATCTCTGCCGACCAGATGAAAGGCTCGTGGGCCGGGGCCATGGGCCAGACCCAGTTCATCCCGACCACCTACAACACCCATGCCGTGGATTTCGATGGCGACGGTCGCCGCGATATCTGGAACAGCCCGGGCGATGCTCTGGCCTCAACTGCGCACTACCTGCAAAGCTCCGGCTGGCAACGCGGCCAGCCATGGGGTTTTGAGGTAAAACAACTGCCGGCGAACTTCGATTACGCCCTGGCCGACGGCGGCATACGCAAAACCGTTGGCGAGTGGATGAGTCTGGGCATTCAGCTGCCACCTGGCGCAAGCATGCCGCCGAACGTCGAGCACCTGTCCGCCGCCCTGCTGTTGCCGGCTGGCTACCGTGGGCCAGCGTTCCTGGTGCTGGATAACTTCCGCGCGATCCTCAAGTACAACAACTCATCGTCCTACGCGCTGGCCGTGGGCCTGCTCTCGGAGCGGTTTGCTGGCGGCGGAGTAATTCGTGGCGATTGGCCCAAGGATGAACTGCCGCTGAGTCGTTCCCAGCGTATCGACTTGCAGACGGTGCTCAGCGCCAAGGGCTATGACGCGGGCAACCCGGACGGGATTATCGGCGCCAACACGCGCAAGGCGATTCGGGCGGCGCAGCAGTCGTTGGGTTGGCCTGCGGATGGGTTTCCGACGGTGAAGCTGCTGGAGTCGCTGCAGAGCCGCTGAGGACACGATCGTTCCCACGCTCCGCGTGGGAATGCCGTCTTGGACGCTCTGCGTCTGCTCTTGAGGGAGTGACGCGGAGCGTCACAGGATGCATTCCCACGCAGAGCGTGGGAACGATCGACGCTCAGGGCTTGAACACTACATCCTGCTCCAACACCAACTGCTGCTCCCCCGCATCCAACCGCACCAACGCGCCCATCGGCAGCGTCAGGTTCGGATCGCAGTGCCCACTGCGCCAGCCGGATAACACCGGAATACACAGCGGTTCAAAGGTCTGCTTGAGCAGTCGCTCCAATGCCGCCTTGTCCACACCCGAGACATCCCCTACCAGCACACCGGCGACCTGGCACAGCTTACCCGCCAGGCGTAAATGGGTCAGCAGCCGGTCAATTCGGTAGAGCGGCTCGTTGACGTCTTCGATAAACAGAATGATGCCTTCGGCGTCGATCTCAAACGCCGTGCCCATCACCGCTGCAATCATCGACAGGTTGCCGCCGAGCAAACGCCCGCAGGCCACACCCGGCTCAATCGTGGCCAGTGGGTAAGCAACCGGGTGTGCCAGCACGCTGCACTCGCTCAGTTGCCCGCGCAGCATGCTGAACAACGATGACTCGGTAGGCTGCTGTTTGTCACCGAGCAGGTCGGCGTTGAGCATCGGCCCGTGAAAGGTCACGAACCCAGCGTAGCGGTTGATGGCCAGGTGCAACGCGGTGATGTCGCTGTACCCCACGAACGGCTTGGGGTTGGCTGCAATCAGGTCGAAATCGAGCTGATCCAGCAGACGCGGTGTACCGTAGCCGCCACGCAGGCAGAAGATGGCATCAATTTCGGGATCGGCAAACGCGGCATGCAGGTCGCGCAGGCGCACCTCGTCGCTGCCGGCCAGGTAGCCGTCGCGTTCATACACACCGGGGAATATGCGCAGCTCATGACCACGGGCGCGCATCCATTGGCCGGCTTTTGCCACATCCAGAGCGGCAGGGCCGGCGGGGGCGATCAGGCCGATTACACCTTCGGGGCGCAGGGCAGGCACAGCAGCCGAGAGTTGAGTCGTCATCCATGGTTCTCCGTGGTTGGATACCCAGGCACTCTAGCCAGTGATGGTTGCAAACAGAAGGGAGAAAAGGAGGGAAACTCTGTAGGAGCAGTTCGGCTGCTCCTACAGAGGGGAAGCGTTTACGAAACCAGGCTTGCCTTGACCAGCTTGGCTTGTTCATCAGCGTGGTACGAGGAACGCACCAGCGGGCCGGAGGCGACGTTTTTGAAGCCCATCTTGTAACCTTCCTCGGCGAACCAGGCGAAGGTATCCGGGTGCACAAAACGCTGCACCGGCAAGTGGCTGCGCGACGGTTGCAGGTACTGGCCCAGGGTCAGCATGTCGATGTCGTGTTCGCGCATGCGCTTCATGACTTCGATGACTTCTTCGTCGGTCTCGCCCAAGCCCAGCATCAGCCCGGATTTGGTCGGGATGTGCGGCATCATCTGCTTGAATTTTTGCAGCAGGGTCAGCGACCACTGGTAGTCCGAACCCGGACGCGCAGCCTTGTACAGGCGTGGCACGGTTTCCAGGTTGTGGTTGAACACATCCGGTGGCTCGGCCGCGGTGATTTCCAGCGCAACGTCCATGCGGCCACGGTAATCCGGCACCAGTGTTTCGAGCATCACGTTCGGCGACAGCTTGCGGATCTCGCGGATGCAGTCGGCAAAGTGCTGGGCACCGCCGTCACGCAGGTCGTCGCGGTCTACGGAAGTGATCACCACGTATTTGAGTTTCAGGTCGGCAATGGCAATGGCCAGGCTTTCCGGCTCGTTGACATCCAGTGGCTTCGGCCGGCCGTGGCCAACGTCGCAGAACGGGCAACGACGGGTGCAGATGTCACCCATGATCATGAAGGTGGCGGTGCCGCCGGAGAAGCATTCGCCCAGGTTCGGGCAGGAGGCTTCTTCGCACACGCTGTGCAACTTGTGTTTGCGCAGCAGGGCCTTGATACGGTCGACTTCCGGCGAAACCGGGATGCGCACGCGGATCCAGTCAGGCTTCTTCGGCAGTTCGGTGGTCGGGATGATTTTCACCGGGATGCGTGCAACCTTCTCGGCGCCGCGCAGCTTGACGCCGGCTTCGACCTTGGCACGCGGGGCCGGGGCCGGACGCTCGGTAATGTCCAGCGTCGGGATCATGGTTTGCACTGCATCAGTAGTCATAATCAGTCGATTCCGCCCGTAAGGGTCGTCTGCTCAGCATAGTCGAGGTGTTTGACGAGCTGCGCACGCAGCCGGGCACTTACCTCGGCAAATTTAATCGGTGTGGCGTGGTCGCTCAGTTGAGTCATCGCCAGCCCGGCGTAACCGCACGGGTTGATGCGCCGAAACGGCGCCAGGTCCATGTCCACATTCAGGGCCAGGCCATGAAAGGAACAACCATGGCGAATGCGCAACCCGAGAGAGGCGATTTTCGCGCCGTCCACGTATACACCGGGTGCATCGGGCTTGGCCGCGGCAGTCACGCCGTAACTGGCCAACAGCTCGATCAGGCAAGCCTCCATGCGGCTCACCAAGTCACGCACGCCAAAACCCAGCTTGCGCACGTCCAGCAGCAAATAGGCCACCAGCTGACCAGGGCCATGGTAAGTCACTTGGCCACCTCGGTCGACCTGCACCACCGGAATATCACCCGGCAGCAGCAGGTGCTCAGCCTTGCCGGCCTGGCCCTGGGTGAAGACCGGCGGGTGTTCCACCAGCCAGATTTCATCCGGGGCCGAGCTGCCGCGCTCGTTGGTGAAGCGCTGCATGGCATGCCAGACCGGCTCGTAGGCCATCCGGCCGAGCTCGCGAAAGCCCAAAACCTGTGACATCACAACACCATGTGTACGAAGCCGGTGGCCCGCAGTTCACTGTTGATGTCGTAGAGCTGGTCTTGACCGGTCGCAACGATGTGCAACTGGATCGTGGTGTATTTACCGTTGGAGCTCAAACGCTCGTCCACCCGGTTGTCGTTGATCGTCGCGTGTTTACGCACGATCTCGAGAATCTTGTCTTTGTTGCCCACACCGGTATCGCTGATCACCTTGACGGGATAGTCCACGTTGGGGAATTCGATCTTTGGCGCCTTTACTTCTACTTCTTTATCGGTCATGGCAGAACAGCCTCGTAAGCGCTAAGCCGTGGCGACGGGCAAAGCCCCGCGCTGGATCAACGCGGGGCTTTGCAGGTGCGCACAATCAGTTGAACAAGCCGTAGAAGAATAGACGGATGCTATCCCACACGCGGCGGAAGATACCACCTTCGTCAACGGCGTCCAGTGCGATCAGGTCGGCGCTGTGCACCACCTTGTCATCGAGCTTCACTTCGACTTTACCGATCACGTCACCCTTGGCGATTGGAGCTACCAATTGCGGGTTCATGGTCATGCTGGCAGCGAGCTTTTTCAGCTGGCCTTTAGGCATGGTCAGGGTCAGGTCATCGGCCAGGCCGGCCTTGACTTGATGGGTCGCGCCTTTCCATACCGGGGCTTGAGCCAGCTCAGCGCCCTTCTGGTAGAAGGTCTGGGTTTCGAAGAAGCGGAAGCCGTAAGTCAGCAGTTTTTGCGTCTCGGCCGCACGGGCCTGCTCGCTGTTGGTGCCGAAGACCACGGCGATCAGGCGCTGGCCGTCACGTACAGCCGAAGACACCATGCAGTAGCCGGCTTCGTCGGTGTGGCCGGTTTTCAGACCGTCGACGGTCTTGTCACGCCACAGCAGCAGGTTACGGTTAGGCTGCTTGATGTTGTTCCAGAAGAATTCCTTCTGGGAGTAGATCGCGTAGTGCACCGGGTCGACACGGATGATCGCGCGAGCCAGCACGGCCATGTCGTGAGCCGACGAGTAGTGCTCTGGGTTCGGCAGGCCGGTCGGGTTCATGAAGTGGCTGTTGGTCATGCCCAGGTCGCCGGCGGTCTTGTTCATCAAGTCGGCGAATGCGTCTTCGCTGCCGGCGATGTGCTCGGACAGGGCCACGCTGGCGTCGTTACCGGACTGGATGATGATGCCGTGCAGCAGGTCGCTGACGGTAACCTGCGAACCGACCTTGATGAACATCCGCGAACCGCCGGTGCGCCAGGCGTTTTCGCTGACGGTAACCGGGTCATTCTCGCCGATCTGGCCGCGACGGATTTCCAGGGTCGCGATGTAGGCCGTCATCAGTTTGGTCAGGCTGGCCGGGGGCAGGCGCTGGTCACCGTTGTTCTCGACCAGCACGTTGCCGCTGGCGGCATCCATGAGGACCCAGGCCTTGGCGGCCAGTTGCGGGGAAGCTGGCACCATTTCAACCGCCCAGGCGGCCGGGGTGATGATCAGCGAAAGAAGCAGGCACGTGCGTTTGGCTAAGGTGGTGATGTTCATCCGTCTCTCGAAATTGCTTATGGAAACTTGCCCTCGCGGGCAAAACTATTCAGACAGCCCGCTGCCAGACTGTCGCGTGTTCGGTTGCCCGCTCACCCCTTGCCCCTGGGTTTTTATTGTTCACGAGCCAACAACCTGGGTTCAGGCGAACCTGAACCATCAATCCTTTACTTATTCAGCAGTGACGACGCTGGGTTGCCCCAGGTTGGCCAGGCGCACGCTGTTCTGTACTTGCGCCACTTCGCTTGGCGAACCAATCGGCCCCATGCGTACACGGTGCAGGGTTTGCTGGTTACGCACGATGGAGCTGATAAATACGGGCGCGCTGACCATGCCGCTGAGCTTGGACCTTAACAGTTCTGCCGCATCCGGGTTGGCGAAAGCGCCGACCTGCAGGTACTGGCCACCGACTGTAGATGCCCCTGGCGCTGCATGCGGCACCACTACTGTGTCCGGTGCGTGCTGCGCCGGTGGCGGCGTCCACTGCTCGATCTTGCCGGTCGAGGCGGTCACTTGCGGTTGCGGGGTTTGCGGCTCGTTGAGCATCAAGGGTGCCGGTTTGCCACGCTGAGCCCAGTACTGCGCGGGGTCGATACCTTCGACTTTCACGCGCGCGGTGCCGGTTTCGGCATAACCGAGTTTCTTCGCGGCGGCGTAGGACAAGTCGATGATCCGGTCCGAATAAAACGGCCCACGGTCGTTGACCCGCAGGATCACCGTGCGGTTGTTGTCCAGGTTGGTCACGCGTACATAGCTGGGCAGCGGCAAGGTCTTGTGGGCCGCGCTCATGCCGTACAGGTCATAGACTTCGCCGTTGGCGGTGTTCTGGCCATGGAATTTGGTGCCATACCAGGACGCCGTGCCCGTTTGCGAGTAGGTCCTGGATTCCTGCAGCGGAAAGTAATTCTTGCCCAGCACGGTATACGGGTTGGCTTTGTAAGGCCCGGTGTGCAGGGTGGGCGTGGCGTCCGGGATCTTCGATACGTCGACATCCCACCACGGCGCGCCGTCTTTGTGCGCGCGGTTGATGTCCAGGCCCGGCTGGGCGCGGACGATAGCCCCGCCCTTCTGCGCCGGGGCGCGACTGGTGGTGGAGGAGCAACTGACAACCAGCAAGGACAACGCGGCGAACGCCACCAGCTTGAGCGGTTTTTGGAACGGCGATACCCGCATTACTTGTTGCCCCGTGCTTGGACCAGCATGTCTGACAGCTGATGCACGGCCATGGCGTACATCACACTGCGGTTATAACGCGTGATTGCGTAAAAATTCTTCAGGCCCATCCAGTATTCCGGGCCATTTGCGCCTTCCAGGCGGAACGCCGTCACCGGCATATCATCGCGTGGCGCATTCTGACTCGACCAGCCCAGCGCTCGCAACTCCCCGACGGTCTTGACCGGCTCAATACCTTGGGTCAAACCTTCGTCGGCGCGATCGCCCGTGACATCGGCGCGGATCACCACCGGTTCGCCGGCCACCCAGCCATGGCGCTTGAAGTAGCTGGCCACGCTGCCAATGGCATCGTCCGGGTTGCTCCAGATATTGATGTGGCCGTCGCCGTCGAAATCCACCGCGTACGCCCGGAAACTGCTCGGCATAAACTGCGGCAGGCCCATCGCACCGGCGTAGGAGCCCTTGAGGGTCAGCGGGTCGACCTGCTCTTCGCGGGCCAGCAACAGGAATTCACGCAGCTCCTTGCGGAAAAACTCGGCACGCGGCGGGTAATCGAAGCCCAGGGTCGACAAGGCGTCGATCACCCGATAGCTGCCGGTGTTGCGCCCGTAGAAGGTTTCGATGCCGATGATGGCGACGATCACCTGGGCCGGCACACCGTATTCCTGCTCGGCGCGCGCCAGCACGGCTTCGTGCTGGCGCCAGAAGTCCACGCCCCGCGCCACACGGGCGTCGGTGAGGAACATCGGGCGGTAGTCTTTCCACTGTTTGACGCGCTCGGCGGGACGCGAGATCGCGTCGAGGATCGCCTGCTTGCGCTGGGCTTCGCGGAATACGCCCATCAGTTGTTCACCGGCGAAACCGTAGTCGCGGGTCATTTCACCGACAAATTCGGCGACCTGGGGTGAACCATCGTAGTCACCGGCCTGCACCTCTTGCGTCGCGCCCAGCAGCCCAATCAGGCCCATCCAGGACGCGTGCCGAGTCGCCCAGCCGCGCATTACTTGCATTGACATCTTCACCTTATTCAAACCTGAGCGATCCACTTGCGATGCGTGTGAATCGACATCAAAACCCCAAACGCTGACATCAATGTCACCAGCGAAGTTCCGCCGTAGCTAATGAACGGCAACGGCACCCCAACCACCGGCAACAGGCCACTGACCATACCGATGTTGACGAAAACGTAAACAAAAAAAGTCATGGTCAGGCTCCCGGCGAGCAATTTGCCGAACAGCGTCTGCGCCTGGGCGGTAATCACCAGGCCGCGACCAATCAACAACACATAGATCAGCAACAGGGCGCAAATGCCCACCAGGCCGAACTCTTCGCCCAATACAGCAATAATGAAGTCGGTGTGGCTCTCGGGCAAAAAGTCCAGATGCGACTGCGTGCCCAGCAACCAGCCCTTACCAAATACGCCACCGGAACCGATGGCGGCTTTGGACTGGATAATGTTCCAGCCAGTGCCCAGCGGGTCGCTTTCCGGGTCAAGGAAGGTCAGGATCCGCTGCTTCTGGTAGTCGTGCATAAAGAAGAACCACATCGCCACGGCGACCGGGATGGCGGCGGCCAGCACGCTGAGGATCCAGCGCCAGCGCAGGCCGCCCATAAACAGCACGAACGCGCCGCCCGCGAGGATCAGCAGCGAGGTGCCGAGGTCGGGCTGGCGCACGATCAGGATAAACGGCACGCCGATCAGGATCAGGCTCACCCCCACGTGCTTGAGTTGCGGCGGCAAGGTGCGCTTGGACAGGTACCAGGCGATGGTCGCCGGCATCAGGATCTTGAGGAATTCCGATGGCTGGAAGCGAATCACCCCGGGTATGTTGATCCAGCGCGTCGCGCCCATGGCGTTGTGGCCCATGACATCCACCACCACCAGCAGCAATACGCCGACGACATACCCCAAGGGCACCCAGCGCGCCATGAAGCGTGGTTCCAACTGGGCGATCACCACCATCGACAACAGACCCAGGCCGAACGACGACGCCTGCTTGATCAGCAAGTCCCAGTTCTTGCCGCTGGCCGAATACAGCACGAACAGGCTGCCGGCCGCCAAGGTCAGCAGCAGGATCAGCAGCGGGCCATCAATGTGCATGCGTTGCAACAACGTCGCACGGCGACGCATCACATCCTCACTGGAGAGGATGCGGTCAAAATTACTCTTCACGGGCCGTAACCTCGGTGCTTGAAGGGGGGCCGCCATATTCGGATTTAAGCCTGCCGTCGTCGGCCAACAGCCAAGCGTCCATGATCTGACGCACCACCGGCGCCGCGACGCCGGAGCCGGACTCGCCGTTCTCGACCATCACCGCCACCACGATTTTCGGGTCGTCGGCCGGCGCAAAGCCGACAAACAAGGCGTGGTCGCGGTGCCGTTCCTGAACCTTGGAGCGGTCGTATTTCTCGCCCTGCTTGATCGCAACCACCTGGGCCGTACCGCTTTTGCCGGCAATGCGGTATTGCGCACCGGCTGCGGCCTTGCGCGCCGTGCCTCGGGCGCCGTGCATCACTTGCTGCATGCCGTGGTTGACCTTGGCCCAGTCGGACGGGTCGCGCAGCACGATGTCGGGAATCGGGTTTTCATCCACAGGCTTCTGACCTTCGATGGTCTTGGCCAGGTGCGGGCGGTTCCACACGCCTTTGTTGGCCACCAGCGCGGTGGCCTGGGCCAGTTGCAATGGCGTGGCCTGCATATAGCCCTGGCCGATGCCGAGGATCAGGGTTTCGCCCGGGAACCACGCCTGGCGACGGGTCGCACGCTTCCACTCGCGCGATGGCATCAGGCCAGGGGATTCTTCGAACATATCCAGGGAGACTTTCTGACCGAGGCCGAACTTGCCCATATAGGCAGACAGCCGATCAATCCCCAGCTTGTGGGCCAGGTCATAAAAATAGGTGTCGTTGGAGCGCATGATCGCGGTGTCCAGGTCGACATAGCCGTCACCGGTGCGGTTCCAGTTACGGTATTTGTGATCGTAGTTGGGCAGCATGTAGTAGCCCGGGTCGTACACGCGGCTCGAAGCCGTGACCACACCCGAATCCAGGCCGGCAATCGCCACCGCCGGCTTTATGGTCGAACCCGGCGGATACAGCCCGCGCAGTACGCGGTTGAACAACGGCCGGTCGATGGAATCACGTAACTCGGCATAGGCCTTGAAGCTGATACCGGTCACAAACAGGTTCGGGTCGAAACTCGGCTGGCTAACCATCGCCAGCACTTCGCCAGTGGACGGGTTAAGCGCCACCACGGCGCCACGACGACCGCCCAGGGCCATCTCCGCCGCTTCCTGCAACTTGATGTCCAGGCTCAACACAATGTCTTTGCCAGGGATCGGGTCGGTGCGCTTGAGCACGCGCAGCACGCGGCCACGGGCGTTGGTCTCGACTTCTTCGTAACCCACCTGGCCGTGCAACTCCGGCTCGTAGAACCGCTCGATGCCGGTTTTGCCAATATGGTGGGTGCCGCTGTAATTCACCGGATCGAGGCTTTTAAGCTCTTTCTCATTGATGCGCCCCATGTAGCCCACGGAGTGCGCAAAGTGCGCGCCTTGCGGGTAATGCCGCACCAACTGCGCCACCACCTCTACGCCCGGCAAACGGAACTGGTTCACCGCAATGCGCGCGATCTGTTCTTCGTTGAGCTCGAACAGGATCGGCACCGGCTCGAATGGCCGCCGCCCCTGCCTCATGCGTTTTTCGAAGATCACCCGGTCTTCCGGCGTCAGTTGCAGCACCTCCACGATTACATCGAGGATCTGCTGCCAGTCGCCGGAACGCTCGCGGGTCATGCTCAGGCTGAAGCTGGGCCGGTTATCCGCCACCACCACGCCATTGCGGTCGAAAATCAGCCCACGGGTCGGCGGGATCGGCTGCACATGCACCCGGTTGTTTTCCGACAAGGTGGAGTGATAGTCGTACTGGATCACCTGCAGGTAATACAGGCGCGCAATCAGCACCGCAATCAGACCCACCACCAAAAAAGCGCCAAACACCACGCGTGCGCGTACCAGACGTGCGTCTTTCTCGTGGTCCTTGATGCGGATCGGCTGGGTCATCGGCAATGGCGCAGATTATTTGTGGTAAGGGTGCCCGGACAGAACTGTCCAGGCGCGATACAGCTGTTCACCGATCAGAATCCTTACCAACGGGTGCGGCAACGTGAGTGCCGACAGCGACCAGCGCTGGTCCGCCCGCGCGCAGACTTCCGGCGCCAGCCCTTCGGGGCCGCCGACCATGAAGTTGACGGTACGCGAGTCCAGGCGCCAGCGGTCCAGTTCCACCGCCAACTGCTCGGTGCTCCAGGGCTTGCCGTGCACCTCGAGGGTGACGATGCGCTCATTGGGGCCGACCTTGGCCAGCATGGCTTCGCCTTCCTGACGGATAAAGCGCGCCACGTCGGCATTCTTGCCCCGGGTGTTGAGCGGTATTTCCACCAGCTCCAGCGACAGCTCAGCGGGCAGACGCTTGGCATACTCGTGCCAGCCTTCTTCCACCCACTTGGGCATGCGTGAACCGACAGCGATCAGACGCAGGCGCACAGCCGTTCCTTATTCCTGGTCTTTGTTGAGCTTGTCGAAGTGCGCGTGGCCCACTTCCGGGCTGTGGTGCTTGCCATCAGCCGCGCGGCTCTGCTCGGCGCCTTTCCACAGACGCTCCAGGTCGTAGAACTGACGGGCGTTGCTGGTCATCATGTGAACGATCACGTCGTCCATGTCCAGCAGTACCCAGTCGCTGTCGCCCTTGCCTTCTTCACCCAGCGGCTTGACGCCTTGAGCTTTGACGGCTTCGCGAACCTTGTCGAGCATCGCGCCGATCTGGCGGTTGGAGGTACCGGTAGCAATGATCATGAAATCGGTGATGCTTTGCTTGTCACGCACGTCCAGCACCTGGATGTCCTGGGCTTTAACGTCTTCCAGGGCAGCTACGGCGACTTTTACCAGCTCTTCGCCAGCCAGCTCAGGGCCGGTGTGCGCTTCTACTGGCAGCGGGGCGCTTTTGAAAGTGCCTTTGCGCTTAACTTTGCTTACGTCTTTGTTCGTCATATAAAACTCGTTTTGCTCGTATGTTCGGGCGCTCGCTGCACGAATGTTCGTGCGATCAAGCGCGCCTTTTCAGTTCGACGCACGGTAAAGCCCGTGCGCATCGATGTAGGCCAGGACCGCGTCAGGCACCAGGAAACGTACCGACTTCCCGCTGGCCAGCAGTTGACGGATCTGGGTGGCGGACACCGCAAGCGGGGTCTGCCAGACGAATGCAATATTCCCGTTCGGCCCGGTCAGGGCCAAGGGGTCACTTACCGACCGCGCGGCCAGCAGGTTGCGCAAGGCATCCGGCGGTTCGCTGTCGGCATCCGGGCGTTGCAAAACCAGGATGTGGCAATGCTGGAGGAGTTCCTCCCAGCGATGCCAAGAGGGCAGGCCGCAAAATGCGTCCCAGCCCAAAAGCAGAAACAACTGGTCATCTGCGGCCAACTCGGCGCGCATCAGTTCCAGGGTGTCGACAGTGTAGGACGGTTTATCGCGTTTGAGTTCGCGGTCGTCCACCACCAGCGGCGGTATACCTTCTACAGCCAGGCGCACCATTTCCAGGCGTTGCTGCGCAGACACCTGCGGCATATCGCGATGGGGCGGGCGCGCATTGGGCATCACGCGCAACTCATCCAGCGCGAGGGCATCCGCGACTTCCAGGGCACTGCGCAAATGGCCGATGTGCACGGGGTCGAAGGTGCCGCCGAGCAGCCCGATGCGTTTACCCATCAAGTGCGCACATGACCATCGCCGAACACCACGTACTTCTCGCTGGTCAGGCCTTCCAGGCCAACCGGACCGCGTGCGTGGAGCTTGTCGGTGGAAATGCCGATCTCCGCCCCCAGGCCATACTCGAAGCCATCGGCAAAACGCGTCGAGGCGTTGATCATCACCGAGGCGGAATCCACTTCGGTAAGGAAACGCCGGGCATCGCTGAAATGCTCGGAAACAATAGCGTCGGTGTGCTTGGAGCCGTATTTATTGATGTGTTCGATGGCCTGGTCCAGGTCGTCGACGATGCGGACCGACAGGATCGGCGCCGTGTACTCGGTGTACCAGTCTTCTTCAGTCGCTTCGATCACGTCCGCACCCAGCAGCGTACGGGTGCGTTCGCAGCCGCGCAGTTCCACGCCCTTGTCACGGTAGATGGCAGCCAGCGGCGGCAGCACGCGCGCGGCAATGCCAGCGTGCACCAGCAAGGTTTCCATGGTGTTGCACGGGGCGTAGCGGTGGGTCTTGGCGTTGTCGGCGATGCGGATCGCCTTGTCGAGGTCGGCCGCGATGTCGATGTACACATGGCACACGCCGTCCAAGTGCTTGATGACCGGCACCTTGGCATCACGGCTGACGCGTTCGATCAGGCTCTTGCCACCGCGCGGCACGATCACGTCGACGAATTCCGGCATGGTGATCAACGCGCCCACGGCGGCGCGGTCGGTGGTTTCCACCACCTGCACCACTTCAGCCGGCAACTCGGCCACGGCCAGGCCTTGCTGGATGCACACAGCAATGGCGCGGTTGGAATGGATCGCCTCGGAACCGCCACGCAGGATGGTGGCGTTGCCCGACTTGAGGCACAGGCTCGCGGCGTCGATGGTCACGTTGGGGCGCGACTCATAGATGATGCCGATCACGCCCAGGGGCACGCGCATCTTGCCCACCTGAATACCGGACGGCAGGTAACGCATATCGCGGATTTCACCGATGGGGTCAGGCAGCTTGGCCACCTGACGCAGGCCTTCGATCATGTCGTCGATACGTACAGGCGTCAGCGCCAGGCGGTCCAGCAGCGCGGGTTCCAGGCCATTGGCACGGCCGTTGGCCAGGTCCAGCTCGTTGGCGGCGGCCAGCTCGGAGCGCGAAGCATCCAGAGCATCGGCGGCAGCCAGCAGGGCACGGTTCTTCTGCGCAGTGCTCGCACGGGCGATCAACCGCGAGGCCTGCCGGGCAGCGCGACCCAGGCGGGTCATGTAGTCAAGAACGGACTCAGTCATGGTCAGGGAGTCTTGGCAAAGAGGAAAGCGGCAGATTATAGCTGTGACGCCGCCCGACTGACAGCGGTGAGGGGCGGATGGTCGAAATGAACTGTAAAAACTTGGGGTTCAGCGGTAATTAAGGTGGGAGTTGTTATTATTCGGTCACATTTAGCCGTATTAACCCTTACCGCCATGTCCAGTTTTGCCCCCCAACTGCCCGCCAGCGCCCTGCCCGACAGCTTCTTCGACCGTGACGCGCAACTACTTGCGCGCGAATTGCTCGGCAAAGTCATCCGCCACCGCGTCGGTGAAACCTGGCTTTCGGCGCGAATTATCGAAACCGAAGCCTATTACGTGGCCGAAAAAGGCAGCCATGCCTCACTCGGTTACACAGAAAAGCGTAAGGCTTTGTTTCTGGATGGTGGGCACATCTACATGTATTACGCCCGTGGCGGCGACTCGCTGAACTTCAGCGCTCACGGCCCCGGCAATGCGGTGCTGATCAAATCGGCTTATCCGTGGGTCGATGAAGTGTCCGGCCCGGCAAGCCTGGCGCAGATGCTGCTCAACAACCCGGACGCCAACGGCCACCCGCGCCCATCGCAAAAACTCTGCGCCGGCCAAACGCTGCTGTGTAAGGCGCTGGGCCTGAAAGTGCCGATGTGGGACGCCAAGCGCTTCGATCAGGAACTGCTGTTTGTTGAAGACGTTGGCCAAACCCCGACACAAATCATCCAGACCACCCGCCTGGGCATCCCCAGCGGGCGCGATGAACACCTGATGTACCGCTTTGTGGATGCGGGTTATGCGCCGTATTGCACCCGGAACCCGCTGCGTCGGGGCCAGGTCGAAGGCCGTGATTATTTTTTGATTTGAACAGACTGAAGCAGCCCAGCAGATCGAATGTGGGAGCTGGCTTGCCTGCGATAGCGGTTGAACATTCACTCTCGAGGTGACTGACACGCCGCCATCGCAGGCAAGCCAGCTCCCACAGTTGATCGCCACTGCCGACACAAATGGAGTGACGTTTTATGGGCCAATGGCTCGATAGCATTACCGGCTGGCTCACCCTGAACCCCGAATGGCTGGCGGTGGCGGTATTTATCGTCGCGTGCGTGGAGTGCCTGGCCATCGCCGGTCTTATCGTGCCAGGCACGGTATTGCTGTTTGCCATTGCGGCCCTGGCCGGCAGCGGCGCGCTGTCATTGAGTGAAACCTTGCTGCTGGGCTTTCTCGGCGGCTTGCTCGGCGACGGAGTTTCCTACTACCTCGGCCGACACTTCCATCAGAATATCCGGCGTTTGCCCGGTTTACGCCACCACCCGGAATGGATGAACGGCGCCGAAACCTACTTCCACAAGTACGGCATCGCCAGCCTGCTGGTCGGGCGTTTCATCGGCCCGCTGCGCCCCATGCTGCCAATGGTGGCGGGCATGTGCGACATGCCGTTCCCACGTTTTGCCGCCGTGAGCATTGTGGCCGCCGCCGGCTGGGCGGTGGCCTACCTGCTGCCGGGCTGGGCCACCGGCGCCGCCTTCCGCCTGCCGCTGCCGGAAGGTTTCTGGCTGGAGGCCGGGATTGTGGCCGGGTGTATCGCGGTGTTGCTGGGGCTGAGCTTGAACAGCAGCCTGCGCGGCCATCGTCGCGCCACCTTGTGGGTCGGTTGCGCCAGCCTGACCTTGTTGATCGCCTTGTTTATCGGCTATCCCCACCTCAACCACTTCGACCAGGGCCTCAGTGCGCTGGTCCAGGAACATCGCAGCCCGTGGCTGGACGAGGTGATGGTGCGGATTACCCAATTGGGTGAATTCAGGAAGATGTTTATCGCCAGCGCGATTTTCACTGGCCTGCTGCTGGTGGCGCGGCAATGGCGACATGCCGTGTTCGTCGGCGCCACGCTGGCTGGGGCGGCGGTGATCAACACCGGCACCAAGCTGTTTTTCGCCCGTGGCCGCCCGGAAATCCTCACCGACCCACTGACCAGTTTCAGCATGCCCAGCGGCCACGCCTCCGGCGCGTTTGCCTTTTTCCTCGCGCTGGCGGTGCTGGCCGGGCGCGGGCAACCGACGCGCCTGCGCCTGACCTGGATGTTGCTGGGCTGTATTCCCGCCGCCGTCATTGCCTTGTCGCGGGTGTACCTGGGCGCGCATTGGCCGACGGACATCCTCGCCGGCACCTTGCTGGCAATGACGGTGTGCGCTTTCAGCCTGGCCATCAGCCAGTACCGAACCCCGCTACCGGCCATGCCGCAAAAAACCTGGTGGCTGTTACTGCCGGCCATCGTCGCGGTGCTGGGCTTTATCGCCCTCACCGGCACCCCCCACGCGATGCTGCGCTACGCCTACTGAGTAAAGAGTTCGCCCTGCAACTCGTCGAGCAGCATCTGGATCGCATCCAGGCGCTGCTGCGGGTCATCGAGTTGCAGCAGGTCGATCTTGTCGGCCTCGGTGAACGGCAGCAGATACGCCAGCTGATTGCCCAAGGCTTGCTGGCCCTCGGCATGCGCGTCCATGTCGAGCGAGGCCACCATCGGGTGCTCGGCCAGGGCTTGGAGCAACGCCAGCAGGTCGGCGTCTTCTTCTTCCAGGGGTTGGTCGGGCAGTTCTTCGAGCCATTGCACCTCGGCCACCAGCAACTGGTCCTTCTGCACGCCGGCGTCACGCACGCGAAAGCGCCGCCCGCCTTCGACACGAATGCCCAGCAGGCCGTTGTCCTGCTGTTTGAAATCGCGGATCAGCGCTTCACAGCCGATCAGCGCGTAGCCGTCCGGAGCCATGCCGACTTCCTTGCCATCGAGGATGCACACCACGCCAAAGCTTTCGCCCTTTTTCATACAGCGGCTGATCATGTCCAGGTAGCGCGCCTCGAACAGTTGCAAGTCGAGGGTGCAGCCAGGGAACAGCACGGTATTAAGCGGGAACAGCGCCAGACTCATAAAGGTTTCCTTAAACCTGGTTTAAACAATCACCGACACGGCCAACGGCAGGAAAACCGCCGTGCCCACGCCCATCAGACTCATCGCCAGCGCCGCAAAGGCGCCGCACTCTTCACTTTCCTGCAAGGCCACCGAGGTGCCGACGGCGTGGGCGGTCATGCCCAACGCCATGCCGCGCGCCTCGGGGCTGTGCACGCCCAGACGTGACAGGTACGCCGGGCCGATCATCGCGCCAATCACCCCGGTAATCAGCACAAACACGGCCGCCAGCGCGGCCACGCCGCCGATCTGTTCAGCCACCAGCATGGCAATCGGCGAGGTCACCGACTTGGGCGCCATGGTCATCAGCATCATATGTTCGGCGCCGAACCACCAGCCCAGCAGCACACACAAGCCAGTGGCCACCAGGCCGCCTAACACCAGCGTAGTAAAAATCGGCCAGAACAATTGACGAATCCGTCGCAGGTTCAAGAACAGCGGCACCGCCAGCGCCACCGTCGCCGGGCCAAGCAGGATGCCCATGATCTCGGTGCTCTTGCGGTATTCGACGTACGTCAGGCCGCAACTGAGCAACACGCCGATCACCAGCAGCATCGACACCAGCACCGGCTGCAGGAAGATCCAGCGGGTTTTCTCGAACGCCGCCAGCACCAGCTGATAGGCGCCAAGGGTGATGCCGATGCCGAACAAGGGGTGATGAATGACGGCCGACCACGCGCCCTGCCAGTCGCCGATCATTGATCGTGCTCCTTGCGCTTGACCATGCGCTGCATCAGCACACCGACAAAGCCCATGGCGATCACCAACGACAACACCAGCGCGCCGATGATGGCCCAGAAATCGGCGGCAATATCTTTGGCGTAGACCATTACACCCACTGCTGGCGGCACCAGCAGCAACGGCAAGTAACGCAAGAGGCTGCTGGCGGCCAGACTCAGGGGCTCGCCGACTTCACCGCGCCAGATCAAAAAACCGAGCATCAGCAGCAAGCCGATGATCGGCCCCGGCAGCACCGGCAACAGCAAATGGTTGATCGCGGTGCCGATCAGTTGGAACAGCACCAGCCAGGTCAGGCCCCGTAACAGCATCGCTCTCTCCCCCTCTAAAGCTGGGACGCATTATAAGCACGCCCGCCGTATGCTTCGGCATTCGCCAAAAGCATGGTGGGTTGACCGGGTGGGTTGCCCATGATGATCTACATTGGTTCTCTGTAACCCATAAAAACAGAATCGATGAACCAAGGAGAGTCGCAATGCCCTATGTACCTGTAGCGCAGCTCAAAGATTATGTCGGCAAGGAACTGGGACGTTCCGAATGGCTCACCATCGACCAGGCGCGTATCAACCTGTTCGCAGAAGCCACCGGCGATCATCAGTTCATCCACGTCGACCCGGTCAAAGCCGCCAAGACCCCGTTCGGCAGCACCATCGCCCACGGTTTCCTGTCGCTGTCGCTGATGCCCAAGCTGATGGAAGACATCCTGATCATGCCCGAAGGCCTGAAGATGGCCGTCAACTATGGCCTGGACAGCGTGCGTTTTATCCAGCCGGTGAAGGTCGATTCCAAGGTCCGCCTGAACGTCACCCTCACCGACGTGACCGAGAAAAAACCTGGCCAATGGCTATTTAAGGCCACCGCCACCCTGGAAATCGAAGGCCAGGAAAAACCTGCTTACATCGCCGAGTCGCTGTCACTCTGCTTCGTGTAAGGCCGGGCCTGTGGCGAGGCAATAAACCTTGCCACAGTGTATGTAAATTTATGTATGAAACTCGCAGCTGCGGCATACTCGGCGCTTAATTATCCGGATCCCGCTATGCGCCCACTCGCCCCCCTTGCCCTTGCCCTGTTGCTCACCGCTTGCGGAGACGGCGAATCGCTGTTGCCGCCCGATGCGCGCCTGCCCGACGGCGGCCGTTACCGGGGTGACGTGGTCAACGGTTTGCTGCAAGGCCAGGGCCGCGTGGACTACCCCAACGGCAGTTGGTACGCCGGCCAGTTCGACAAAGGCCAGTGGCACGGCCAGGGCGAATGGCATGGCAGCAATGGCGAGGTCTACAAAGGCCAGTTCCAGCAAGGCCTGTTCGACGGCCAGGGCAGCCTGACCACAGCGGGCAGCAGCTACGTCGGCGGTTTCAAGAACGGGCGACGCAACGGCGAAGGCACCCTCAAAGAGGGGCAGATGACCTATCGCGGCGAATTCAAAAACGATCAATATTCCGGCCTTGGCCGCCTCGAGCTGGCCGACGGCAGCCAGTACCAGGGCCAGTTCGTGCACGGCAAACCGAATGGCGAAGGCCAGCGCAACGACGACAGCGGCAACCAGTTCAGCGGCCGTTTTGTCGATGGCCAGCTTGAAGGCAACGGCACCTTCAACAGTGCCGACGGCGATATCTATGTGGGCCAGTTCAAACAGAACCAGCTCAACGGCAAAGGCCGTTATGAAAACGCCGACGGCGATGTGTGGATCGGCCAGTTCAAGGAAGGCGCACTCAGCGGCAAAGGCGAGTTGATCGGTGTGGACGGCAGCCACTACGTGGGCCAGTTCAGCGAATGGCGCTTCAGCGGCGAGGGCCGCCTGAACCTCACCGACGGCAGTTTCTATGTCGGCGGTTTCGACAGCGACAGCTATCAAGGCAAAGGCACCCTGGTGCTCACCGACGGCACGGTGCAGGCCGGCACCTGGGTCAACGGCATGCGCGTGCGCGATGCCGATGGCAAGTTGCTGCCCGACCCGCTTGAGGTCGGCATACTGGCCCAGGGCCGCCTGCTCGATGCCGCGCTCGCCGCCGTGCCGCCCTCCACGCCCGCTGTCGAGCTGTACACCCTCGTATTGGCCGGCGATGGCAAACAAAGCGTGTTCCTGCGCGAAGCCGACTACGTCAGCAACATGCTCGCCACCCGCTTCGGTGCGCGCGGGCAGATTCGCCTGGTCAACCATCGCGACCACATCGCCGACCGCCCGTTGGCTACCCGCGAAAGCCTGCGCCGCGCCGTGCAAACCCTGGCCGAGCGCACCGGGCCGCAAGACCTGGTGTTTATCTACATGACCAGCCACGGCACCCACGAACACGAACTGGTGCTCGACCAGCCGCGCATGGAACTGGCCGACCTGCCCGCCGATGAGCTGGCCGCCGTGCTTGCGCCGCTCAAGGAGCGTGACAAGATCATCGTGATTTCCGCCTGTTATTCCGGCGGGTTTATCCCGGCCTTAAAAGACGAACACACCCTGATCATGACCGCTTCGCGCGCGGATCGCGTGTCCTTCGGTTGTTCCGAGGAAGCGGACTTCACCTACTTTGGCGACGCCCTGTTCGCCCAGGCCTTCAACCAGACCGACGATTTGCAACAAGCCTTCAAACTGGCGCAGTTGCATGTGGCCGAACGTGAACAGGCGGACAACTTCGAAGCCTCTGAACCGCAGATCTGGGCGCCCAAAGGCGTGATCGCCCACTGGCAATTGTTACGTAAACAGCAGGCACGAAAGGCGCTCGAAAGCGTCTCAATGAATAGCAAGGAAGCCAAAGGCAACTAAGCTGTAACGTGTAACAAGGGGGAAACACCATGTACCTGACACCTCAGCATATCTTGCTCGCCGGCGCCTCCGGCCTCACCGGTGAACACCTGCTCGACCGCTTGCTCAACGAACCCACGGTGACCCGCGTACTGGCACCTAGCCGCAAGCCACTGGCCGAACATCCGCACCTGGAAAACCCGGTGGGCGACCCAGCGGTGTTCCTGCCGCAACTGAGCGGCCAGGTGGATATCGCCTTCTGCTGCCTGGGCACCACGATTAAAAAAGCTGGCTCAGAAGAAGCCTTCCGCGCGGTCGACCTGGACATGGTGGTGGCCTTCGCCAAGCGCGCACGGGAGATGGGCGCGCGGCACTTGATCGTGATCAGCGCAATTGGCGCCGACCCGAAATCCTCGATTTTCTACAACCGCGTCAAAGGCGAAATGGAACAGGCGCTCAAAGCCCAGGACTGGCCGCAACTGACCATCGTGCGGCCTTCGTTGCTGCTGGGGGAACGTTTGGAAACGCGCCTGGCCGAGAAGATCGCCGGGCCGCTGTCGCGGTTGATTCCGGGCAAGTACCACGGTATCGAAGTCTGCGAACTAGCCCGCGCCATGTGGCGCCTGGCGCTGGAAGAGCAAGATGGCGTGCGGGTGGTGGAGTCGGATGAGTTGCGCAAGCTCGGCAAATGATCGTTCCCACGCTCTGCGTGGGAATGCCGCCTGGGACGCTCCGCGTCCGCTCTTGAGGGTCGTGACGCAGAGCGTCACAAGATTCGCTCCCACGCAGAGCGTGGGAGCGATCGGGGGTTAAAGCCCGCCGGTTGCGTTAAACCCCACGCCCAACACCGTCAATACCGACAACGGCAACAACAAGGTATCGAGCAATGCACTGGCCGGCAGGTCCACATGTGGATAGCTCGGCGCCTCAGCGCCAAAGCGGTCCTTGGCGCAACAGCCGCCGTTGATCGCATACAAATCCAGCCGTGCGCCGGCATACACCACCGGCGCCCCAGGTTGCGCGGCATCCAGCGTGCGCGCCGTGGCGCAGCCCGTCAGCTGCAGCGCCAGCACCACCAGCAGCGCCTTATTCATCACTGCTCAAATGATGTTCGCCCCAACGCGGCAGCATGTCCTGGGGAATGTTCAGCAGGTTGAGGATGCGCGCCACCACAAAGTCCACCAGGTCATCAATGGTTTGCGGCTGGTGATAAAAACCCGGCGAGGCCGGCAAGATGGTCACGCCCATGTTCGACAACTTGAGCATGTGCTCCAGGTGAATGCTCGAATACGGCGCCTCGCGCGGCACCAGGATCAACTGGCGGCGCTCCTTTAAAGTCACGTCCGCCGCACGTTCGATCAGGTTGTTGCAAGCGCCCGTGGCGATGGCCGACAAGGTGCCGGTGGAGCACGGCACCACCACCATCGCCGCCGGCGCACCGGAGCCGGACGCCACCGGCGACATCCAGTCCTCTTTAGCGTAAACCTTGATCTGCCCCGCCGCCGCACCGGTGTACTCGGTAAGGAAGGCTTGCATCATCTGCACTTTGGGCGGCAGTTGCACATCCGTTTCGGTGGCCAGCACCAGTTGCGCGGCCTTGGAGATCAAAAAATGCACCTCGCGGTCTTCGCGCACCAGGCAATCCAGCAGGCGCAGGCCATACGGCGCACCGGAGGCACCGGTCATCGCCAGGGTAACGCGTTCCGGGCCGCTCACTTCAACGCCTCGGCCAGTTTGCCGTGCAGGCCGCCGAAGCCGCCGTTGCTCATGACCACCACATGGGTGCCGGGCTTGGCTTGGTGTTTGACGTGTTCAATGATCGCGTCAATAGAATCACACACGATCGAGGGCACCGTGCACAGCGCCGCAATCGCCGGCAGATCCCAGCCGAGGTTAGTCGGCGCGTACCAGACCACCTGGTCGGCGTCGTTGACGCTTTCCGGTAAACCATCGCGGTGCGCGCCAAGCTTCATGGAATTGGAGCGCGGCTCAATAATGGCAATGATATTGGCATCCCCGACGCGCTTGCGCAGGCCATCCAGTGTGGTGGCAATGGCCGTTGGGTGGTGAGCAAAGTCGTCGTAGATGGTAATACCATTTACCTCAGCGACTTTTTCCATGCGGCGTTTCACGCTCTTGAATGCGCTCAAGGCAGCGATGCCCATGGACGGCACCACGCCCACATGCCGCGCGGCTGCCAGGGTGACCAGGGCATTGGCGACGTTATGCTGACCGGTCATGTCCCAGTCGACGACGCCTTGGGCCTCGCCTTCGAACAGCACTTCAAAGCGCGAGCCGTCTTCGCTGAGCAAGTTGACTTGCCACTGCCCGCCCGCGCCGGTGGTTTGCACCGGCGTCCAGCAGCCCATGTCGATCACGCGCTTCAAGGCCGGCTCGGTAGTCGGATGAATCACCAGGCCTTCACTCGGGATGGTGCGCACCAAGTGGTGGAACTGGCGCTCGATGGCAGCCAGATCAGGAAAGATGTCCGCGTGATCGAACTCAAGGTTATTGAGGATCGCCGTGCGCGGGCGGTAGTGGACGAATTTGGAGCGTTTGTCGAAGAAGGCGCTGTCGTACTCATCGGCCTCAATCACAAAAAATGGCGTGTCGCCCAGGCGCGCCGACACCGAGAAATTCTGCGGCACACCGCCGATCAGGAAGCCCGGGCTCATGCCCGCGTGCTCCAGCACCCAGGCCAGCATGCTGCTGGTGGTGGTCTTGCCATGGGTGCCCGCCACAGCAAGCACCCAGCGGCCTTGCAGCACATGGTCGGCCAGCCATTGCGGGCCGGAGACATAGGGCAGGCCCTTGTTGAGTACATATTCGACCGCCGGGTTACCACGGGACATGGCGTTGCCGATCACCACCAGATCCGGGACCGGGTCGAATTGCGCGGGGTCATAACCTTGGGTCAGCTCAATACCCTGGGCCTGAAGCTGCGTGCTCATGGGCGGATAAACGTTGGCGTCGGAGCCGGTGACGTGATGGCCCAACTCTTTGGCCAGAACCGCCATCGAGCCCATGAATGTGCCGCAGATACCCAGAATATGAATGTGCATAGTTGACCTCGTAAACATCGAGGCAGGTTAGCGCAGGGAGTAGGAAATCGCACCTTTTAAACGGATGCAGCGCGAGCGAAATGCGCCAGGCACTTCGCTCGCAGGTGCCTGCCGTCAGGCGGTGGTGGTTGTTTCAGTTTCGCGCTGGCTGGCTTTCATTGCGGCGAGCAGACGCAGGTTTTCATAAGACTCAAGCATGCGTTGGAACTTCTTTTCAATCAGGTCAAGACGCCCTTTTGTATCGGCAGGTATGGGTTCGCCGGGTCTATAGGGTTTAAAATTGATGCCATTGCGCCGAGTGGCTTTTTTCAAGTGTTGTTCAGAGAACCCGAGTAACTTTTCCAGGTTACTCAAGCGCCCGGCTTCATCGGTTGGCCAACGTTCATCCTTGGTATATACGCGGTCGGTCTCGCCCAACAGAATCATGACGGTAGAGGCCATACCCAGCAGTTTCGTCTCGAAGTCATCCAGGCGCGGGCCGATCGTATCCGTAGGGGCTGGTGTCGCATCAATTGGCTCGACAGGGGCGCCATTCTTGGGCGCAACGGTGGCGCCCGGCAAAAACGGTGGCGGCAATACACCAGGGGCGTACGAAGACTTTATTCGCTCGCCGGTGGCCACGGAGCCAGCATAGGCTGCTACGTTGATCGGCGCGCTGACCATCCCGGTAATGCCGGCGCTGATAGCCGCATCACGGGCCACGCGCAGGGCACTTGGCCCGGTATCAATCACACCCGCCTTCACCAGTCTATCTGCGTCTAACACTCGTTTAGCGGCCTCGGCGACACTCACCGGTGCCTGCTTGCGTAGATTCGCCATCATCAGCTCGTCACTGGCCGTTATTTTATTGGCATGGATGACGGTTTTTCCGGCGTCTTTAAAGCCGCCACCCGCAGGCTTGGGTGCAGGTCCGGGTTTGGGCGCGACGGGTTTTGGTGCAGGTTTAGGCGGCAATGGCGGGCGCGGTGGTACTGGTGGCGGCGTGGGTATGTGCGGCGTCCGTCCTCCACGCCAGCCCTTGAAAAGAAAGTTCAGGCTTTTAACCCCTAACTCTTTCTGCGCTAAAGGGAAATGGTCGAGATCACCTTTATACCGTTCGGGCTGCGCAGGAGCCGTGTTATCCAATACAGGTACTTGGGGTATGAGAGGAATGATTGAAGTGGTGATGTTCATCGTGTTCACCCGAATGATTGTTATTATATGAAACCAACGTAATCAGTTGCCTTGATTGAGTGGGCAATGACTTATGAGTGGTTCCGTAAGAGCAACCCACTGCAAGGCGTACGACACTGGCGCTCACTTTAGGGTGGTCGCTGCACTTCGCGTGGTCACGTTCACGTCAGACGATGGCTGTAAATCTGGCGTAGGCAGGGTAACCAATGGATTAATAGCAGCAGGCACGCTACCTAACCAAGAAAAGCCACCCGCAGCGCTGCCAGGCTGACCTTTCTGGAGGCATACCCAGTGCTGGTCTACGAGGGCAGCGTAGCGGGCGCAGCGTTTATTTGAGACGTCTCCAAGTGTGCAAACGCGGTTGGACTGACTGTTTAAACTTATCCCCTCCTGCGGTGACGATCAAAAGAAGCGCCTTAATGATCATCACCCTCCTGCAGCGTGGGTTGTCTAACCAACACCTACCGGGCCGCCTGCAGTCAAGAAGGCTGCGGGGGCGGTGTCGGAGCCGATGAAGCGTTCGCATAATTGCCTATTGCCTCAATAACACCATCACTGTCCTTTGCTGAAGTAGCCGTGTCATAGCGAAGATTACCCAACTCTTTCACAGTGATAGGCGTGAAGTCTTTCAACGCAGGGCCATAGGGCTGCAGTGTTTCGACATCAAACGCATACCAGTTATTGCCTCGTTGCGCCGCAACGACGGGAACGTCGCTACCACTGTTACTCAGCGGCCGATAAGTGCCATCGGCGATGGTCTGAGTGTTGGCACCGTGCGGGATATCCCAACTACGCCCACGCAGGTGAAGTCTCTCGGTAAACGAGGTCAAGTTAACAGGAGGCGCCGCTTTCAAAGCAGTATTGCCCAGTTTGAATAAACCCTTCCCGGAATCATAAAAACCCTTAAAAGGGATAGCAGCCTTGCCCCCTGACTTGGCAGCCCCTTTGAAAAAGGTCAAGGCTGAACTCACCCCTTTGGCGCCGACTGTAACAGCTTTGAAGCCGCCTTTAGCAGCAGGATTAAATAAGCCGATAAAGTCAAAAACCCCGCTGATGACTGCCTCATGTTTATCGCCCTTGATAATATTGCTCACAAGGTCGTGAAAGGGAAGGAGGCTCAACAAGAAGCTCATGGCCACTTTATTTCGAGCACTACTTTTTTCAGTATCGGTCATGCCATTGGCCGCGTCTTTTAATTTGCTTACAGCCTCTTTATAAAGATAACTTATCTTCCCTGCAAAAGTACTGAACCTATCCGTCGGAGTGTTCCCCGGCGCTAAAATATGTGGCTCTGGGCGTTCATCTGCACCTACTGTATGCCAGATCGTTTTTATGACGTGTCGCTGCCCCCCAACATTCAAACTGAAAAAAGGAGCGCGATGACTGCGCTTTATAGTCCACGTTTCAGAAACACCCGGCAGAGGATCGCCATTCTTGATAATTCTTCCTAACTGCGGTGAGTAAACATACTCAACCGCTTCACCGTTCAATGTCGTTTTAATAAGAAACGAACCCACTCCGAACAGATCAAATAACGCACTACTCTCACTGTCTTTAGGGAAATTCGAATCTTTCGATTGGCTCAAATGATGAATTTCCACTGCACCAAACTCAAAGCGCTTGCGATCTTCACTCCGCAGCTGTGATAGTTGATGTAGAAACATCTCACCCGCCGCTTTGCTGAAGCTGTCGGCGTACGCGTCAAAGACCCCAACAAAATCCTTCTTGATATTAGGCAATTTATTAATGCCTTCACGAACAACCTTATCAGAAAGGCGTGAATCATTAGACCGCCATGTGTGCCCGGGGTAAAGTTTGCCGGACATAAAAAGATCCAACAGGGAAGCGCTATGCGTAATCAGCCCAACGCGACGGGAGAATATTTTTTTGTCAAACAGGTCTGCGTTTTCTTCACCGTACACTCGTTTTAATTCTGGCAACGCCAACTCTTGGCGAGTCGGCAGTGGCGCTAGAATACCTTCCAGAGTACCGGCCAGGCGTTTGGCTTGTTTTTCCATGGCAGCCGTTACACTCGCGATGGTTTCCTCGCTATAGCCCTCGCTATTTTCCTTGATAATGTTTGTGGCTATACCCCAGTCGATCACTGCCTGCACGGCCGCCGCTTTCGCCTGATACTCTTGCTCCAGTGTCACCGGCTGCAACTGCCCTTGTTCCCTGATTTGATCATAGCGCTTGCCTACCGACGATCCTGGGGCGCGCTGTTCACGGTAAAATACTTCACCGCTGAACATTAGCCATTGCGGGGAGCCAAAACTCACTGAGGGTGGCACCTCTTTGACCGTAAACTCCGCAGCCCACATACTCATCAATTGAAACGCGGCTACCTTCGCCATCTTAGGGCCGACGATACTTTCCATATGTGCTTCAAAACGCTTGACGATCTCAGCTGGCATACGCCCTACGTTGTCTTCTTGACGCAAGTTATATCCGGCTAAATTATTGCGATCCGTCACCGCTGCTCCCCGGTTGGCTTCTAGCCCCAACGCCGTGAGCAATGCTTCCTGGGCACTGGTAGAGGTGGGCAAAGCGCCAATTGCTTCCTGCAGTTGCTTACCCAATTCACGGGCTTGAGGGGTGTCTATCAAGGCTTTTAGAAACGCCTCTGGATCTGTTTCGGCCAACGCGCTCTTAGACGCTGGAACGGCGCGACTCAAATAATCGAAAAGACTGGGAGACATCCCTCCTTCGTTCAGCGGAACCTGAGTTTGAAGAGACTTCCAGGCACTGACGGTTTCGCTTATCTTTTTCTGCGCGTCCTCGCTCAGTGGCACACTCTTAGTATGCAACCCACCATAATCACCTGCACTGGGCGCACTTAAGCGTGGCGCGAACAACACGCACTCCAAATTGGCGAGTGCTTCCAGTGTGGTTGGCACTTCCAAACCGTAACGGGTCATTAATTGCTTGAGGTTCATCGTGACAGGCTGCGGTTGTTCTTCGCGCCAAAAGACGGAGTACGGTGCGATCTCTACGGTAATGGATTCCAGCCCCGGCTTGGTGCCGGGCGCCTCAATCTGTTTTTTCAAAGCGGCGACCACGTTATGCTGCGTTTCGGCTTCGCCCGTTTTCCTTAAAATATCGACAGGCACCTGATGGTCGGACAACGCATTCGGACTGGGGCCAGAAATAAATTGACCAACAACGCTTGAAGCAACTGTGTTCGCAGTGTGCGATGACTCAACGAAATCATAAATATCTCGACGGTGCAACGTTTCAAAAGGCGCCAATTTTTTAGCGATCACCATCAAGTTATCAAACAACGCTTTAGCGCCCGGAACATCGTTGAGCTCCGGGGAGTCTTTATTTAGTTTTTTGCGCCCGCCGTCAAACCAAACTTCACCTTTGGAGTGATCAATGTGAGTAAACGCGCCCTGCCCACCAAATCTGTCTTCCAGTTGCTTGAACGCAGAAGAACGGATCACAGACTTCAGTGCTGTCACCCAGCGCCCCAGGGTCGATTCTGGCGGAACCGACACGCGCGAGCCGGCTGAAGCTTGCTTCAAATAATCTTGCTCGACACGCGCATCGGCCGCCTTTCGGGACGCCTCAGTGCCTTCCGGCGCAGCGTTTTCACTTATCGAGGATGGGGCACTGTTCGCGTGGAGGTTTGGTTGAGGAAAATTATTCTTTGGCGCGCCAAAGGGCAAAACATTTGCACTGTGCACAGTCATAGTTATCTCTTTTTCACGATTTGATTAACAGTTCCCAACACACTTGAATTAACAGTGCGAATCACGACTGCGTAAAACCGGTCAAGTTTAACGCCCGTTTAATAAGCGCCAACCTTCAGAGTCAATCATTTCCACGGCCAAAACTGGCGAGCCGTTTTAAATCCCTATAACATGAACGCAGACCACCAGATCAGCAAACCAATCAGGCAGCGCTTGACATTGAAGAGTGGTTCACCCGGCTCTCAAACATTAAGTGGCGCCACCACTCAATAAAGTTCCAAAACAAATAGCCACACCCCAACCATATCGATTGAATATAACTAACAGCGCAATAGAACCTGCCTATTAACGAAGCCCGATCTTTGAAAATATCCTTACACACTCACTCATCGTTTCGCTTGGACGCCACCACTCCATACTTGCGCAACTTTCGGTATAGCGTATTACGGCTGACGGCCAACTGCTCTGCGGTACGGGTAATATGCCAACGGTGCTGTTCAAGAGCACTCAACAGGGTTTTTCGCTCGGCCTCCTCCAAAGGCGAAGTATTCGCAGGCATACAGGGCGCAGGGCTCGGCAGGCGCACGTTCACAGGTAAATCAGCTTCTACAACACGCCCGTTCTCAGCCAACGCCACCAGCGTGCGCAATACCATGCGTAATTGCCGCACATTACCCGGCCAGGCGTAAGCGAGCAGCGCCTCCCGTGCCGCCATGTCCAGGTTGACAGGCTGCCCTTCAGACTCCTGGCCCAGTATAAAATCCAGCAATTGAGCCTTGTCGGTGCGGTCACGCAGTGCTGGCAGCGCGACCTCCAAACCATTGAGTCGGTAATACAAGTCCTCGCGAAAACTGCCCGCCCGGACTCGCTCAATCAAGTCACGATGGGTAGCACTGATGATTCGTACGTCCACCGCCTGCGCAGCCCCACCGATAGGCACCACGATGCGATCTTCCAACACCCTTAAAAGGCGGGTTTGCAGAGCGAAGGGCATATCGCCGATCTCATCGAGAAACAAGGTTCCGCCATCGGCCTGTTGCAGTTTGCCGCGCATGCCTTCTTTAAGGGCCCCGGTAAAACTGCCACCGCGATAGCCGAACAATTCGCTCTCAATCAGGTTTTCGGGTATGGCAGCACAATTGAGGGCGACGAAAGGCTTGCTGGTACGCAGGCTGGCCTGATGCACGGCCTTGGCGAAGGCCTCTTTGCCGCAACCGGTCTCGCCGCGGATCAGCAACGGTACGTCGCGCTCAAATACCTTCAGCGCCTTGCGAAAATCACTTTGCAGGGCTGCATCACCCAAGCAGATTCCGGGTAACCGTGGTGCCTCGGGCTTGGCCATTGGAGCCGGCACACTGAGTGGCTGCCCGCGCAACGCGGCAAATAGCTTGCGACCATCGCGCGTACGCAACGGCCAACTAGCGGTGGCATTGGCACTGGCGCGGCCGAGCAACTGGTCCAGCGAGCATTCGAAAAACGCCTCCACCGGCTGCCCCAGCAAACCGCCACGCGCTTGCCCCAGCAGGTTCAGCGCACTCTGGTTGAGCGCGCAGATACGCCCTTCACCGTCGAACGCCAGCAACCCTTCGCTGAACAACCCCACGGACTCCGCCTGCAAGTGAAAGCGCAGCAGCCAATGCTTTTCAAAATGGCGCAGGAAGTAACAACTTTCGATCATCTTGGCCGACAGGTTCACCAGCGCCATGGTGTGGAACTGGCTTTGACGCGACACCGCCTCACGCGCCGATGACACGTCCAGCACAGCCAGCAATTCGCCGTAGGGATCGAACACCGGGCTCGCTGAGCAGGTCAGGCCGGTGTGGCGGCCGCGAAAATGCTCATCACGGTGAATGGTCAGCGACTGGCGCTCCACCAGGCAGGTGCCGATGCCGTTGGTGCCTTCACAGGCCTCGCTCCAGTCGGCGCCCAGCCACAGCCCGGCGCGCTCGAAAACCTGGCGCTCGGCCGGCGCGGTAACGCAGTTGAGGATCACCCCACGCGCATCGGTGAGCAGCACCGCATGCCCGGCGCCGGAGAGCTGTTGATGCAGGTTGTTCATCTCGCTGCCGGCAATGTGCAGCACTTGCTGCATACGCTCGCGGCTTTCCAGCAGGCGCCCGTGCTCCAGCACTGTGGGGGCCATGGTCAGCGCGGGGTCGAGGTGATAATCCTCCAGGCAGCGCAGCCAGGAGCGGGCGATGGACGGGTCGCTGCCGGGGCCGTGGCCGGGATCTTGCCCACGGGTGACGGTCAGGACTTGCTGGGCATGGCGACTGAAATGATCGTTATGCATGTTCTTATTATTCTCCCTGCGTGAGAACGGCCAGCATCCCCCAGCCATCCGCCCATTGCAATCGTGCGTCAACCCACTCGTCAGAGGCTGTACCGTTTATGGCACAAACTGTCACTCCACCTGTACCAAGCCTGTCACAGCAACGCCTTGCAACAAAGCCCAAGCCCTTGATTTACCTGGCGTGCACAGCGGTGGCCCGTCCTTTGCTCTACGCTTTATCAAGCGCAATATCGCTGTACTCCAATAAACATAAAAGCAGGAGATAACCACCATGCGTTACGCACATCCCGGTACTGAAGGCTCGATCGTGTCCTTCAAAGCCAAGTACGGCAACTTCATCGGCGGCGAATTCGTTGCGCCGGTGGACGGCAACTATTTCACCAACACCTCGCCGGTCAACGGCAAGCCTATCGCCGAATTCCCGCGCTCCACCGCCAAAGACATCGACAAGGCACTGGATGCCGCCCACGCCGCCGCTGACGCCTGGGGCAAGACCTCGGCTCAGGACCGTTCGCTGGTGCTGCTGAAAATCGCCGACCGTATCGAACAAAACCTCGAACTGCTGGCCATCACCGAGACCTGGGACAACGGCAAGGCCGTGCGTGAAACCCTCAACGCCGACATCCCGCTGGCCGCCGACCACTTCCGCTACTTCGCCGGTTGCATCCGCGCCCAGGAAGGCACCAGCGCCGAGATCAACGAACTCACCGCTTCCTACCACTTCCACGAGCCGCTGGGGGTGGTTGGCCAGATCATCCCGTGGAACTTCCCGCTGCTGATGGCTGCGTGGAAACTCGCACCGGCCCTGGCCGCCGGTAACTGCGTGGTGCTCAAACCCGCCGAGCAAACCCCGCTGGGCATCAACGTGCTAATGGAGTTGATCGGCGACCTGCTGCCGCCGGGCGTGCTGAACGTGGTGCACGGCTTCGGTAAAGAAGCGGGCGAAGCCCTGGCCACCAGCAAGCGTATCGCCAAGATCGCCTTCACCGGTTCCACGCCGGTGGGCTCGCACATCATGCACGCGGCGGCCGAAAACATTATTCCGTCGACGGTCGAGCTGGGCGGCAAGTCGCCGAACATCTTCTTTGCCGACATCATGAAAGCCGAACCTTCGTTTATCGAAAAAGCCGCCGAAGGCCTGGTGCTGGCGTTCTTCAACCAGGGCGAAGTGTGCACCTGCCCTTCCCGCGCACTGGTGGAAGAGTCGATCTATGACGACTTCATGAAAGTGGTGATGAAGAAGATCGAGCAGATCAAACGCGGCGACCCGCTGGACACCGACACCATGGTCGGTGCCCAGGCGTCCGAGCAGCAGTTCGACAAGATCCTGTCCTACCTGGAAATCGCCAAGGGCGAAGGCGCGCAACTGCTTACCGGCGGTAAGGTCGAGCAGCTGACGGGCGACATGGCCGGTGGTTATTACATCCAGCCGACCCTGCTCAAGGGTACCAATGAGATGCGCGTGTTCCAGGAAGAAATCTTCGGCCCAGTGGTGAGCATCACCACCTTCAAGGACGAAGCCGAAGCCCTGGCGATTGCCAACGACACCGAGTTCGGCCTCGGCGCAGGCGTGTGGACCCGCGACATCAACCGCGCCTACCGCATGGGCCGCGCGATCAAGGCGGGCCGTGTGTGGACCAACTGCTACCACCTGTACCCGGCGCATGCCGCGTTTGGTGGCTACAAGAAGTCCGGCGTGGGCCGTGAGACCCACAAGATGATGTTGGATCACTACCAGCAGACCAAGAACCTGCTGGTGAGCTACGACATTAATCCGTTGGGCTTTTTCTAACCCTCCCGATCGTTCCCACGCTCTGCGTGGGAATGCCGCCTGGGACGCTCCGCGTCCCGATGTCTGCACAAGGCTCAAGCCGGTGCAAGGTGACGCAGAGCGTCACGGGATGCATTCCCACGCAGAGCGTGGGAATAATCTCGCTTGCTACACACAATAATAACAACGGACGGTACTTTCCCATGCCTAGCGAACCCACTGGCTCTTCCGTCGACTTCGAAAAAGTCGGCACCGACTATTTCCAACAACGCGAACTGAAAAAAGGCGCCGCCGGCTGGGTGCTGCTGGTCGGCCTTGGCGTTGCCTACGTGATCTCCGGCGACTACGCCGGTTGGAACTTCGGCCTGGCCCAGGGCGGCTGGGGCGGTATGTTCCTCGCCACCTTACTGATGGCCACCATGTACCTGTGCATGTGTTTCTCCCTGGCCGAACTGTCTTCCATGATTCCTACCGCCGGCGGTGGCTATGGCTTTGCCCGCAGCGCCTTCGGCCCTTGGGGCGGGTTCCTCACCGGCACCGCCATCCTTATCGAATACGCCATCGCCCCCGCCGCCATCGCGGTGTTTATCGGCGCCTACTGCGAGTCGTTGTTCGGCATCGGCGGCTGGATGATTTACCTGGCGTTCTACATCATCTTTATCGGCATCCACATCTTTGGCGTGGGTGAAGCCCTGAAGCTGATGTTTGTGATCACCGCCATCGCAGCGATTGCCTTGGGCGTGTTCCTGGTGTCGATGGTGCCGCACTTCAACGTCGCCAACTTGCTCGATATCCCGGTGACCGAGGCCAAGGGCGCCAGCACCTTCCTGCCGTTCGGTTATGTCGGTGTGTGGGCGGCGATTCCCTACGCGATCTGGTTTTTCCTCGCCGTCGAAGGCGTGCCCCTGGCCGCCGAAGAAACCAAGAACCCCAAGCGTGACCTGCCGCGTGGCTTAATCGGCGCCATTGTGGTGCTGACCAGCTTTGCCCTGTTGATTCTGGTGATTGCGCCAGGCGGCGCCGGCACCTATGCGCTGATCAAATCCGGTAACCCGCTGGTCGAAGCGCTGGCCTTGTCGTACGGCGGCTCGACCTGGATGGGCAGCTTCGTCAACCTGGTCGGCCTGGCCGGGCTGATCGCGAGCTTTTTCTCGATTATCTACGCCTATTCGCGGCAGATCTTTGCTTTGTCCCGCGCCGGCTACCTGCCGCGCAAGCTGTCGCAGACCAATAAAAGCAAGGCACCGGTGCTGGCATTGGTGATCCCGGGCATCATCGGTTTTGGCCTGTCGCTGACCGGCCAGGGAGACTTGCTGATTCTGGTGGCGGTGTTCGGCGCGACCATTTCCTACGTGCTGATGATGGCCGCGCACATCACCTTGCGCATCCGTCGCCCCAAAATGGAGCGTCCGTACCGCACGCCGGGCGGTATCTTTACCTCCAGCGTCGCGCTGGTACTGGCCTGCGTGGCCGTGGTAGCGGGCTTTCTGGTGGATCCACGGGTGGTGATTGGCGCTGCGATCATCTATGGAGTATTAATTGCTTACTTTGCTTTCTACAGCCGGCATCACTTGGTAGCAGGCACGCCCGAAGAGGAATTCGCGGCGATCCAGGCCGCAGAGGCCGCCTTGCACTGATAGCCGTAAACCTCGACGCGGGCGCCTTGCTCACGAGCAGCCCGCGTCGCCAAGGAGACACTGTATGGCAAGCTTTTCCCACGCGGTAGGTACACAGACCTACCGCTTCGACAGCCTCAAAGACGTGATGGCCAAGGCCAGCCCGGCGCGTTCCGGCGACTTCCTGGCGGGCGTGGCGGCGCAAAACGACGGCGAGCGCGTCGCGGCGCAAATGGCGCTGGCGAATATCCCGTTGAAACACTTCCTCGAAGAAGTGCTGATCCCCTACGAAAGCGACGAAGTCACCCGGCTGATCATCGACACCCACGATAAACAGGCGTTTAGCGCAGTCAGCCACCTCACCGTTGGCGGCCTGCGCGACTGGCTGCTCAGCGATGCGGCCGACGAACATTCCCTGCGTGCTTTGGCGCCCGGGCTGACCCCGGAGATGGCCGCCGCCGTCTCCAAAATCATGCGCGTGCAGGATTTGGTGCTGGTGGCGCAGAAGATCCGCGTGGTCACCCAGTTTCGCGGCACCATGGGCCTGCGCGGGCGCCTGTCGACCCGCCTGCAACCCAACCACCCGACGGATGAACCCGCAGGCATCGCTGCAAGCATTCTCGACGGCCTGCTCTACGGCAACGGCGACGCCATGATCGGCATCAACCCGGCCACCGACAGCATCGCCTCGATCTGCGCCATGCTGGAGATGCTCGACGCGATCATCCAGCGCTACGAAATCCCCACCCAAGCCTGCGTGCTCACCCACGTGACCACCTCCATCGAAGCCATCAACCGTGGCGTGCCGCTGGACCTGGTGTTTCAGTCGATTGCCGGCACCGAGGCAGCCAACGCCAGTTTCGGCATCAGCCTGAGCGTGCTGCAGGAAGGCTACGAGGCGGGTTTGAGCCTGAATCGCGGCACCTTGGGCCAGAACCTGATGTATTTCGAAACCGGCCAGGGCAGCGCCTTGTCGGCCAACGCGCATTTTGGCGTCGACCAGCAAACCTGTGAAACCCGCGCCTACGCCGTGGCACGGCATTTCAAACCGTTTTTGGTCAACACAGTTGTAGGCTTTATCGGCCCGGAGTACCTGTACAACGGCAAACAGATCATCCGTGCCGGCCTCGAAGACCACTTCTGCGGCAAGCTGCTTGGCGTACCGATGGGCTGTGATATCTGCTACACCAACCACGCCGAAGCCGACCAGGATGACATGGACACCCTGCTGACCTTGCTGGGCGTGGCCGGGATCAACTTCATCATGGGCATCCCGGGCTCCGACGACATCATGCTCAACTACCAGACCACCTCGTTCCACGACGCCCTGTACGCCCGGCAAACATTGGGTTTAAAGCCAGCGCCGGAGTTTGAACAGTGGCTGGCGAAAATGGGCATATTCACCCAAGCCGACGGCAAGGTGCACTTCGGCAACAGCCTGCCACCAGCGTTTCGCCACGCCTTGAAGCAATTAGGATGAAGGAGCCGCCTGTGCAACTCGACCTGCCTGACAACCCGTGGCTGGAGCTGCGCCGCCTCACGCCTGCGCGTATTGCGCTGGGCCGCACCGGCACCAGCATCCCCACCAAGGCGCAGCTGGACTTTCAATTTGCCCACGCCCAGGCGCGCGATGCGGTGCACTTGCCCTTCGACCATGCGGGCCTGAGCAGCCAAATGGCCGAGCGTGGGCGTGACAGCCTGTTGCTGCACAGTGCTGCGGTAGACCGGCACATGTACCTGCAACGCCCGGATTTAGGCCGACGGTTAAGTGATGAATCAGCTCAGAGCCTGCGCGACTATGCCGACGCCAACCCCGGTGGGGTGGATTTAGCCGTGGTGGTGGCCGATGGCCTGTCGGCGCTGGCGGTGCATAAACATACGCTGCCGTTTCTTACGCGCATGGAGGAACAGACCCAGGCTGAAGGCTGGTCCTTGTCGCCGGTGATTCTGGTGGAACAGGGTCGCGTGGCTGTGGCCGATGAAATCGGCCAGTTGCTCGGGGCCAAGATGGTGGTGATTCTGATCGGCGAACGGCCGGGGCTCAGCTCGCCGGACAGCCTGGGGTTGTATTTCACCTACAACCCCAAGGTCGGCCTCACCGATGCCTACCGCAACTGCATCTCCAATGTACGCCTGGAGGGTCTGAGCTACGGCATGGCCGCCCATCGCCTGCTTTACTTGATGAAAGAGGCGTGTCGTCGGCAGCTGTCGGGAGTCAACCTCAAGGACGAGGCGCAGGTTCAGACCATCGAATCGGATGATCCTGACCTGACAAAAGGCAACTTCCTGCTCAGCCCACCCAATGACTGATCGCTGCACGATTGCGCTTTTTTGCGTCATTAGGCAGCATCGAGTCACGGCCGCGTGTGTGGTCATACCCCATTTGGAAGTTGAGGCCTGGCATGCGGATTACTCAAGCGACCCTGGAACACCTGGACCTGTTGACCCCGTTGTTCGTCAAATACCGCGAGTTTTATGGCGCACTGCCCTTCCCGGATTCATCGCGGGCCTTTCTGGAAAAGCGCCTGCGCCGTAAAGAATCGGTGATCTACCTGGCTCTGGCGGACGATGACGACAAGAAGTTGCTAGGGTTCTGCCAGCTGTACCCGAGCTTTTCGTCGCTGTCGCTTAAACGCGTGTGGATCCTCAACGACATCTACGTCGCCGAAGATGCCCGCCGGCAGTTGGTGGCCGACAACCTGATGCGCACCGCGAAGAAGATGGCCAAGGAGACCCAGGCCGTACGGCTGCGGGTATCGACCAGCAGTGACAATGAGGTGGCGCAGAAGACCTATGAGTCGATCGGGTTTCGGGAGGATACGGAGTTCAAGAACTACGTGCTGCCGATCAGTGAGGACTGAGCAAACACCACCGATCCACTGTGGGAGCTGGCTTGCCTGCGATAGCGGAGTATCAGCGGATACATCATTACCTGGCCCACCGCTATCGCAGGCAAGCCAGCTCCCACATTTACATCTAGGCAACATTTGGATCGGTGTAAAGCCTTGCTACCAGCGACACTCCCCGCTACAAAACCAACACGCTTTTCACCTCTCAATCCGTATAATGCGGACCTCTCAGAGCTGTAAGAATCGCGACATAAGCTTGTAGCCTAACTTACCCGTAGCTTCCGCACAGGCCTGCTGAGCCGGGCCATTCACACAGGTGCCATCCATGGACTTCAACCCGCTCGACCTTATCCTGCATCTCGACGTGTACCTCGACATGCTGGTAAGAAACTACGGAGTGTGGATCTACGCCATTCTGTTCCTGGTTATCTTTTGCGAAACCGGTCTGGTGGTTATGCCTTTCCTGCCCGGTGACTCCTTGCTGTTTATCGCCGGCGCCATCGCCGCAGGCGGCGGCATGGACCCGGTACTGCTGGGCGGCCTGTTAATGCTCGCAGCTATCCTCGGCGACAGTACCAACTACGTGATCGGACGAACGGCCGGGGAACGCTTGTTCAGCAACCCGAACTCGAAAATCTTCCGCCGCGACTACCTGCAAAAAACCCACGATTTCTACGACAAGCACGGCGGCAAAACCGTGACCCTGGCGCGCTTCCTGCCAATCCTGCGCACCTTTGCACCGTTCGTGGCCGGTATCGCCAAAATGCCTTACCCACGCTTCTTCGGCTTCAGCGTGTTCGGCACCATCCTGTGGGTTGGCGGCCTGGTCACCCTGGGTTACTTCTTCGGCAACGTGCCGTTTATCAAGAAGAACCTCTCGCTGCTGGTGGTGTTTATCATCCTGCTGTCGCTGGTGCCGATGATCATCGGCGTGTTCCGCAGCCGGTTTGGCCGCAGTTCCGAAGCCAAGCCGCAGTAACCGGCAATGTGGTCCCTCAGCGCCTGGCGTCGCCGGCGCCTGCTGGCCAAGCATCCGATTGCCGATGACACCTGGCAGCGGGTGCGCCATCACCTGACCTTTCTCGACGGCATCAGCGCCGAGCAGGACCAATGGCTGCGCGAAGCCTGCGTGGTGTTCCTGAGTGAAAAGCACCTCACCGCCCTGCCCGGCGTCGACCTGCATCAGGAACAACGCCTGCTGCTCGCCGCCCAGGCACAGTTGCCGCTGATGAACCTGGGCGACCTCGACTGGTATCAGGGCTTCCACGAAATCGTGCTGTACCCCGACGACTTCCTGAGCCCCCAGCGCCATCGCGATGCCAGCGGTGTCGAGCACGAGTGGGACGGTGAGCACAGCGGCGAAGCCTGGCAGCAAGGCCCGGTGATCCTCGCCTGGCCCGGCGTTCTGGCCAGCGGCCAGTGGGAAGGCTACAACCTGGTGATCCACGAGCTGGCGCACAAGCTGGACATGCTCAACGGCGACGCCAACGGCCTGCCGCCGCTGCACCACGACATGCGCGTGCAGGAATGGGCCAGCGTGATGCAAAGCGCCTTTGACGACCTCAACCGCCAGCTGGATGCCAACCCGGACGCCGAAACGGACATCGACCCCTACGCCGCCGAAAACCCGGCGGAATTCTTTGCTGTCACCAGCGAATATTTTTTCAGTGCCCCGGATTTACTGGTCGGCACTTATCCCCAGGTGTACGCACAACTGAGCCGCTTCTATCGCCAGGACCCGCTGGCCCGCCTGCACCAACTGCAAACCAGCGATGCCCGTTACCAGACTGAACCGCTGGCGCCACACGACGTCTGACGCATGGCATCGGCGTCAGAATATGCCTATAATCGCCGCCACTTTTAGGCCAATCCGGCCATGTTTCATGGCCAACTACGGGGGCATCGCCCAATGAGCTACAGCAAGATTCCGGCTGGCAAAGACCTGCCGAACGACATCTACGTCGCCATCGAAATTCCGGCCAACCACGCGCCGATCAAATACGAAATCGACAAAGACAGCGACTGCCTGTTCGTTGACCGTTTCATGGCCACCCCGATGTTCTACCCGGCCAACTACGGTTTTATCCCTAACACCCTGGCTGACGACGGTGACCCCCTCGACGTGCTGGTAGTAACCCCTTACCCGGTTACCCCAGGCTCGGTGATTCGCGCGCGCCCAGTCGGCATCCTGAACATGACCGACGACGGCGGCGGCGATGCCAAAGTTATCGCGGTGCCACACGACAAGCTGTCCCAGCTGTACGTGGACGTGAAGGAATACACCGACCTGCCGCCACTGCTGCTGGAACAGATCAAGCACTTCTTCGAGAACTACAAAGACCTCGAAAAAGGCAAATGGGTGAAGATCGACGGTTGGGGCAACGCAGACGCCGCCCGCGCCGAGATCATGAAGTCGGTTGCTGCCTACAAAGGCTGACACCCGCTCCTCATTGCCCCGGCAATCAAAAAAGCCCCGACGATTCGGGGCTTTTTTTGTGGGAAAAATTAAACGCTGAGTGCAATGTTTAATTCGACGCGTTTAATAAAGTTAGATAGCTGAAATATCAGCCTACAACTAAGCAAATCCCTACACGCGAAACTCAACGCATAGTTTATTTGATGTATTTTTCCGGCCAGTAAACTCTGCGTTTATGAATACATCAGGTGATCGACTAAAAGCGTTACTGCGGGAAGTTCATCTTTCCGCCTCCGACTTCGCCAAAAACCGTGGTGTCACGCCTCAACACGTGAACAACTGGTTCAAGCGCGGCGTGCCCATGGGCCGACTCAACGAGATCGCAGAACTGCTCTGCGTCTCCAGCCGTTGGCTGCGCACCGGCGAAGGCCTCAAACACCCACCGGCCAACTTCCTGCTGGAAGGCCCGGACCCAAGGAAAGGCATCGCCACCCGCGAAGAAAGCGGCAAGTACCTCACGGGCCCCGCCCGTCTCCCAGAAAAAATCGACGTGGAGATCCCCCTCCACCCCACTTTCACCTCGACCGAGCGCATCCGCGTCTCCCTGCACACCCTCGAAACCCTCAACGTAAACCCCGACCGCGCGGTAGGCGCCTACATGGTCGACAACAGCATGACCGACATCATCCAGCAAGGCGCCACCCTCGCCATCGACCGAGGCCGCAGCCAAATCACCGACGGTGAAATCTACGCCGTCGAACACGACGGCATGCTTCGCATCAAATACCTCTACAACCGCCCCGGCGGCGGCCTGCGCATGCGCAGCCACAACGCCAACGAACACCCGGACGAATACCTCACCCACGAACAACGCTTTGAACAGAACTTCGAGATCGTCGGCTGGGTGTTCTGGTGGTCCACCCTCAACAACCGCAGGCCGGTCCCACTGGACGAACACCTGCTGGGCTGGGAAGGCTCTAAATCGGACCCGGAGGTAGGCATATGAGGTGAATGTGGGTAGAATGCCGCCCACATTTGGCTGGGGGTGGCTTTGCGCTACCTATCCTGCCTGGCGATGCGGAGGAGTTCCCGCAGATGCCCCTACTATTCAGCCCGACGCGATGTGGGCTGAGCGATTTTAAGGCTGGTGAGGTTTGTCAAAAACAAGCTGAGGCAGTCCCCGAGAAGCCGGCCACAAGCCGGCTTTTTAATGCCATTTAAACCTCAAAAACGCGTGGGTACCTGCTGGGGCGAGTAGGTCCGCTGCGTACTATCACCTCTACTCCGCAAAAACTCTGTTCTAAAGCGCACGCCTAAATGAATAGTCGCCTGGCCGGTTGGCTCTTAGCTAAAGTGTCGTCGCCAGCGACACAAGAACAAGACATGTCGCAAAAATCACAAAATAGCGACACATGACGCCCACATGCTTACACTGATGCCATGAGAGGACGTTTATGACAGCGACCTCGCCTATAAATGGACCTCGTGGACACACTCTCATCCATGACAACACCTCATTTCCCATGGCAAGCAGACAAGCCTTACAACCAGCTTCCGCCACTGCCGCCGTCAGCAGAGCTGGAAACCCGGGCAGTACTCAAACGCTGCATTGAAGCCCGCGCAGCCTTGGCCGAATTGAAACAAGCCGCCGAGCTGATCCCTAACCAAACGATGCTGATCAATACCATCCCCTTGCTGGAAGCCAAGGACAGCTCCGAGATCGAAAGTATCGTCACCACCACGGACTTGCTCTTCCAGCATGCCCAGGATGGGGCCAACCATGCAGATCCCGCGACCAAAGAGGCCCTGCGGTACCGCAAGGCTCTTCATAACGGTTACCAATCGTTGGCTGAGCGCCCACTCTCCACAGGCACGGCAGTAGAAATCTGTCGCACGCTCAAGGGCGTGAACATGGACATTCGCCGTGTACCAGGCGTCCAGCTAGCCAATGACCGCACCGGCGAGATCATCTACACGCCACCAGAGGGCGAAGATCGCTTACGCGACTTGCTAGCCAATTGGGAACGTTTTTTACACAACGAGACAGACCTCGATCCTTTGGTACGCATGGCCGTGGGGCACTATCAATTCGAGGCCATTCACCCGTTCACCGACGGCAATGGCCGCACCGGCCGGGTAATCAATACCCTGTATCTGATTCAGGAAGGTCTGCTGAATCTACCGATTCTCTACCTTAGCCATTTCATCATTGCGCATAGAGCCGATTACTACCGACTACTGCTTGATGTGACCCGCGAGCAAGCCTGGGAGCCCTGGCTGCTTTACATGCTCACCGCAGTAGAAGAAACCGCCCGATGGACCAGTGCCAAAATTGCCGCCATTCGCAGCCTATCCGAGCACACAAGCCAGTTTGTTCGCGAACGTCTGCCGAAAACCTATACCCGCGAATTAGTGGATGTGATTTTCGAGCAACCCTACTGCCGCATTAGCAACGTCGTCGATAAGCAGATCGCTCAACGCCAGGCTGCCTCTCGCTACCTCAAAGAGTTGGTCTCCATTGGCGTTCTACAGGAGGTTCAGGTTGGCAAGGAAAAGCTCTTCATTCACCCCAAGCTGATGCAGCTACTGATTCGCGACAGCAACGACTTCAAGACGTACGCCTGAGCCATACTGAAGGACATTGAGTATTGAGTCGCCTGAACGGTGAAGACTGAACAGGCGACGTTTTCTTACTTCGGCTGCATACACTCCACAGCTCGATCCGCCACCATCTTCGCCATCTCCACCAAATGCATCACCGCCCTATGCGGCGCACCCAGCGGTTCACCAAGCGCCTGCGACGTAGCCACCGCACACTGCAGCAACTCGGCCACGCGCACCCAGGCATCTTCAAAGCTCAGCTCTTCATTAACAGTAAATGGCTTAGTTGCAGCAGATGAGGGTAAATCCGAAATAACGTTATCCATAGAAAACCTCTAGCGGTAAGTGAATACCACCGTCCTTTCGCGACTAAACGAGCAGAGGTGGCGGCTGTACGCAGGTTAGTCGACCGGCCGCTAGGCACCGGCGCACCCGAAGGTGCCCTGCGCACAGCCACCATAAAGTGCAGGTGAGGAAACACCTGGCTTTGGGATGGCGCGTGCGCCTAGCGAAGTCCGGGCGACTAAACCCGATCACTGAAAAAACAGTGACGGAACGCAGCCTAGTCGCGGAATTTAGCTGGCGCAAGCGACTGGGATTCTCTAGGAAACGTCCTGCAAATGAAAGGGATCCGCCCTGCTGGCACATAGAATTCGAGCGGCCTACACGACCTGTTGTTCCGATTAACTGTCAGCAGTAGTCAGTGAAAAGCACATGAGCCATTCAACCAAACCCCTTTCATTAGTTGAACCTCGCGAGCCGAAGTGATATCACAATAGAATCACCCTCTCTAATCCTGCGATACTTATTGGGCTGCCTGCACTGATGAGCAAGCAGGGATGAAGCTAGCTCAACTCATGCATAGGTCAAGGAGACCGACATGCCGGACATCAGGGAACAAAAACTTCTTTATCACCTCACTTCGCTTGAAAACCTGAGCAGCATTTTTCAGAACGGATTGAAACCGAGAGCTCAACTCAAAGCGTTCGCAGATGTGGCTGATGCGGAGATTTTGAAAAAACGACAAGGTCTGGCATTAGAGCAGTACGTGCCTTTTCACTGGTTTGCCAAGAACCCATTTGATGGAAGCGTCCAGCGCAGACGGCCTGACGATCAATTCGTCGTAATCTCGGTTCACCGCAACGTGGCGGTTAGAAACCAGTGGAAAATCATTCCCCGCCATCCATTAGCTAATGATGCGATTCAATTGCTCGACTATGCCGAAGGCTTCGCAGCAATTAATTGGGACGTCATGAATGCCAGGGACTACCACGACCCACAATGCAAAAGCATCTGTATGGCAGAGTGCCTATCGCCGAAAGTCGTTTTTCCTAACGATTTCTTTAAGGTTTTTGTTTCAAATGCCGAAGTTGAGGCCCTGTGCGAGGCTAAAATGCGCCAGGCCGGTGTTAATGTAGAATTCGGAGTGAATCGGGGAATGTTTCTTAGATGATTTATAGCAGTCTGAATCCAGAAAAAGCGCTGATTTGGCGGATAGTCCACCGCGATAATCTGCCCTGGATTCTGGACAACGGCCTGCACTGCGCCAGCTCCGAGGTGCAGGCCCCCCAGTACGTGAACATTGGCAACGCTGACTTAATCGACAAACGCCGCACTCGCCGTGTGCCTATCGCGCCTGCAGGTGTGTTGGCCGACTACGTGCCCTTCTACTTCACCCCTTTCTCTGTGATGATGAAAAATATCCACTCCGGGTGGAGTGTTCAGCAACGCAGCAATGACGAGATCGTGATCTTGGTCTCTAGCCTGCACCGCGTCGCTGAGCTAGGCCTACCGTTCGTCTTCACAAACGCACACGCTTATCCGGATTGGACAGACTATTACAACGATCCGGAGAATCTCCATGAGATCGATTGGTCTATCCTTCAACGACGCGACTTCAAACGTGACCCCGATGACCCTCGCAAGATGGAGCGTTATCAGGCTGAAGCGCTGATTCACCACCACCTACCGATTACAGGACTCCTTGGCATCATGTGCTACACCGATGCAATGAAAGAACGCATACAGCAGGACGTCGCCGCTAGAGGCCTGACATTGTCTGTGCATGCGCGTCCGGGATGGTATTTCCAATGATCAGATTCACCCAAGGCAACCTTTTGGAAGCCAACACCGAAGCGCTCGTCAATACGGTGAATACCGTGGGCGTGATGGGCAAAGGTATCGCGCTGATGTTCAAAGAGCGCTTTGCGGAAAATTATCGCCTGTACGCAGCTGCCTGCAAGGCTGGCGAGGTAGAAACCGGCAAGGTCCACGTAACGGCGGTCAACGAACTGGATGGTCCTCAATGGATCGTTAACTTCCCGACCAAACGTCACTGGCGATCGCCATCGCAGATGGCATGGATAACCGAAGGTCTGCACGATCTACGTCGTTTTTTGATCGAAAACCATGTGAAGTCTGTAGCGGTTCCACCGTTGGGCGCGGGTAATGGCGGCCTGAAATGGCCGGAAGTCCGTGAGCAGATTGTTGATGTCTTGAGTGATTTGGATGTCGATGTGCTGGTATTTGAGCCTTCCAATCAGTACCTGAACGTCGCCAAGCGAAGTGGCGTGGAGAAGCTCACTCCCGCCCGTGCACTCATTGCTGAGCTGGTCCGTCGCTACTGGGTTTTAGGTATGGAATGCAGTCTGCTTGAAATTCAGAAGTTGGCCTGGTTTCTAGAACGCGCCATTGAGAAGCTGCCGGATGCAAAAAAACCGTTGGATCTAAAGTTCGTTGCCCATAAATATGGGCCGTATGCCAATCGGTTGGAGCATTTGCTTAATAACCTGGATGGCAGCTATCTGCATTGCGACAAACGCATCAGCGATGCAGGTATCAGCGATGTAATCTGGTTTGACCAAGACCGTAAAGCTTTCCTCCAAGCCTACCTGAAGACGGAGGCCAAGGAATATTCACAAGCACTGGAGCTTACCGCCGAGTTGATCGACGGCTTTGAGTCCCCCTTCGGTATGGAGTTGTTAGCGACGGTCGACTGGTTACTTAGCCAGGAACACGTTTCCCCGACGGTTACCGCTGTGCGTGAAGCATTGAAACGTTGGGACGGCGGTTCAGGTGCGGCTACTCGCAAAAACAAGCTGTTTGACGATCAAGCGATTGATATTGCGCTGAAGCGGCTGACCTCCAGTATTTTCAGGCCTCAGCTGGCCACCTGCTAGAGTGGTCCAGCAACTTTGTGCAACGGCAAACTATGGTTCCTAGGAAGCCCTCTTCATCATCTGCTGCTGCCTATTAGCCATTCAAATAGCTGTAAGCAAGCCGACGGAACGCTCCAGGAAACGTCCTGCAAATGAAAGGGATCCGCCCTGCTGGCCCTTGAAAATCACCCGTAATTCTCGACCGTGTGCCCCCCACCCATCTGTTTCCCCAGGTGACACGCTTGCGCCCTCACCCCAATCAACATCGCCCCAACGAACCTTCCTACAAACATATCTAAACAGCCCGTTTAAAAACCGCTCGCCACCGCGTTTAGCATTTGGCCCAAAACCTGCTTATTGCACACCGTACAATAAAATCCGGTTTGAGCCGGGCCACCTCACTACTGCTGTGCAATACAGCTTGGGGAATGCTGATGTCCACACCACCGCTTCACTCTTCCAACCATGGCTTGGCGCGGTCGCTCAAGGAGCGTCATGTGATGTTGATTGCTATCGGCGGCATTATTGGGGCCGGTTTGTTTCTGGGTTCGGGTAAGGCAATTGCCACGGCGGGGCCGGCGTTGTTGCTGGCGTATGCGTTGTGTGGGGGGATGGTTTATTTGATTGCGCGGGCGCTGGGGGAGTTGTCGTTGTATCGGCCCGGTAGCGGGTCGTTTGCGACGTATGCGGAGGAGTTTTTGGGGCCGCGGGTGGCGTTTATTACGGGGTGGTCGTATTGGTTGATCTGGATTCTGGTGGGGGTGCTGGAGGTTACGGGGATCGGCTTGTTGATGAAATATTGGTTCCCGGAGTTGGCGCAGTGGATTCCGGCGTTGGTCACCACGGTGGTGTTGATGGTGATCAATTTGTTTGCGGTGAAGACGTTCGGCGAGGTGGAGTTCTGGCTGGCGTTGATCAAAGTGGTGACGATTGTCGGGCTGATTGCCGCAGGCTTGGCGATTCTGATTTTCGGGCTCGATACATCGTCGCAGTCCACCCCTTCGATCACCAACCTGTGGCGGCACGGTGGGTTTTTCCCGAATGGCTGGAGTGGCTTTTGGTTCGCGATACCGTTGGCGGCGTTTACCTTTGCCGGGGTCGAGGTGATTGGCTTGGTGGCGGCGGAAACGGCCAACCCGGAGCGCACATTGCCGCGGGCGATCAATAGCATCATCTGGCGGATGGCAATTTTTTATATCGGCTCGATCGCGGTGATCATGGCCCTTTATCCCTGGAACCAGATCGACACCTCGCAAAGCCCGTTTGTGATGGTGTTCGACAGCATTGGCCTGGGGATTGCGGCCGGGCTGATCAATTTTGTGGTGATCAGTGCGTTGGCGTCGTCGTGCAATACCGGGTTGTTTGCCACCAGCCGGATGTTGTTTGCGCTGTCGCATATTCAGCAGGCGCCCCGCCAATTGCAGGTGCTAAGCCCGCGCCAGGTGCCGGCGCGTTGTTTGATGGTGTCGACCGCGATTTTGCTGGTGGGGGTATTGCTGAACTTTCTGATGCCAGAAAGCATTTTCAACCTATTGATCACCGGCATTTTGGGCCTGTTGATTTGGGTGTGGGCGGTGATCATCACCACGCATATGGCGTATCGGTGCAAGGTGCAGCGGGGTGAGTTGCCGCTGATGCCGTATCGCTTGCCGTGGGCTCGGGGCAGCAGCGTGTTGGTACTGTTGTTTTTGGCTGGGTTGACGGTGCTGGTGATTCGCGACCCGGAGACGCGCACGGCGTTTTACGTGGCGGCGGCCTGGTTTGCGCTGTTGCTGCTGGTATATCCAAAGCGCAACGCCCCCAAGGAGGTGAGCGATGTTCACAGCGCCTGATAGGTCCGTGTTGCAGCGCTGCATCAACCGCTATACCCACGCCAACCCCAACAGCGCCCGGCAACTGGACGTGGCCGCGCGGGTAATGCCGGGTGGCAATACGCGCTCAGTGCTGTTTTATGAACCGTTTCCGTTGGTGATGTCGGGCGGCGCGGGCTGTTTTCTGGATGACCTGGACGGGCATCGTTATGTCGACTTTCTCGCCGAATACACCGCAGCGCTGTATGGGCACTCTCACCCGGTAATCATCCAGGCGCTGACGACGGCGATGGCGAACGGGCTGAACCTCAGCGCCCCTACGCAACTGGAAGCGCGGTTGGCAGCGTTGATCGTGGAGCGCTTTGGTTGTATCGAACAGGTGCGCTTTACCAATTCCGGTACCGAGGCAAATCTGCTCGCACTGGCGGCGGCACGGGCCTACACCGGGCGCGACGGCGTCATCGCGTTTAACGGCGGTTATCACGGCGGCGTGCTGAGTTTTGCCGGGCCAGGCACGCCGATGAATGTGCCCCACCGCGTGTACCTGGCGGATTACAACGATCTAGGCAGTGTCGAGCGTTTGCTGTTTGAGCACCCTGGCGCGTGTGCGGCGATCCTCGTGGAGCCGATGTTGGGCGCCGGTGGCTGTATCTGCGCCGCGCCGGGCTTTCTCGAGGGTTTGCGCGAGTTGAGCCGTGCATATGGGGTACTGCTGGTGTTCGATGAGGTGATGACTTCACGCCTTGGCCCAGGCGGTTTACAAGAAAAGCTCGGTATAACGCCTGACCTGATGACCCTGGGCAAATACCTCGGCGGCGGAATGCCCTGTGGAATGTTGGGTGGCCGACGAGACATCATGGCGCAGTTCGATCCGCGCCATGGCAGCCTCTCTCACGCAGGCACCTTTAACAACAACGTACTGACCATGGCGGCGGGTATCGCTGGATTGGAGCAGGTGTATACCCGTGAGCAAGCCATTGCGTTGAATACAAGGGGCGACCGGTTGCGCGAGCAACTGAACGAGGTGCTCGCCTCTATGCCGATGCAGTTTACCGGGCAGGGTTCAGTGATGAACCTGCATCCCACAGGCTTGCCGATTCTTCGGCCCACTGATATCCCAACGGACCGAAACCGCCTACGGGATCTGTTCTTTTTTCACCTGCTTGAATGTGGGATCTACAGTGCGCGGCGTGGGCTGTTTGCGTTGAGCCTGCCGCTGACCGAGCACGAAATGAATCGGCTGGTTAACGCTACACAGGCCTTTGTAGAACGCTATGGAGGCATGTTGACCAGAGACTGACACCACGCCTGGAAGAGCGACAGCGAATCGACGACCGGCTATCCTTTCGCCGTCGCTCAACCGGAATAACGTCCATGACCAGCAAAACCGCAAACCCACGAGGCAGGCGTAAAAAAACCGTTGGCGAAGACCCGCAAAACCAGCTGAATAAAGACACGATTATCGCCGCCGCATTGGCGTTGATCGACCGCGAAGGCCTGGAAAAATGCAGCCTGCGCAACTTGGCAAATAGCCTGGGCGTGTACCCGACCGCCATTTACTGGTACGTCTCGTCACGTGAATTGCTGTTGAGCGAAGTGTTGGCCAAAGTCCTCGAAAGGGTCGCGCCGCAGCCCCAGGAACGCTGGCAGGACTACCTTCGCGCCACCCTGGTTAATTGCCATAACGCTGTGCACCAGCACCCGAATGTGGCGCCGTTGCTCGGTGCGCAACTGGTCTCCAACACCCGCACCGACTTCAAGTTGGTAGAAGGCGTATTGGCAGCATTGCAGCAAGCGGGTTTCAGTGGGCCTTCATTGGCTGGCGCCTACAACACGTTTATCGCCGCCCTTGCCGGTTTCACCACCTTGGAGTTCGCCCCGCTGCCGGAGAACACCGAAGCGTGGCAGCAGCAAGTACAGGAAAGCCTGCAGACCGTTGACGCCGAGCAGCACCCGACCCTTGCGCAGAACATGGACCAGCTCAGCAACCGAGGTTTCAGCCTGCGCTGGCAAAATGGTGTGCACGCGCCGCTGCATGAGAGCTTTGCGTTTTATGTCGACACCCTCCTCTGCGGCCTGGAAACCCTGGCGGCGCGTCGCTGAAAAATCGCACAACATAATCAGAAAGCCTATCAATTGTACGTCGTACAATTTATCGCTACAGTCCGTCACGCATGAATACCCCATGACCCTAAAAACAAAAACGTCAGAGGTCTTAAATCGTGGCGACTGCATTCAACGAAGTAGTCCAGGGCCAACGGCTTTGGCAGCCCTCCCCTGAACATATCCAACATACCCGCCTCACGCATTACCTGGCTTGGCTCAAACGCGAGCGCGGGCTGAGCTTTGTCGACTACCACGGGCTATGGCAGTGGTCGGTCGATGATCTGGACGCTTTCTGGCAATCGATCTGGGACCACTTCAAGGTGCAGACCAGTAGCCCATACCACGCGGTGCTGGGTGAACGTACGATGCCAGGTGCAGAGTGGTTTCCCGGCGCGCAGCTGAATTTTGCTGAACACATTTTGCGCAACGAACGGCAAGGCGATGCGCTGCTCTACCTGAGCGAATCCAGCGCTTTGCAGGGCTTGCCCTGGGTCGAGTTCTGCGACCAGGTGCGCACGCTCGCCGGCTATCTGCGAGAGCTGGGCGTAGTACCCGGTGATCGCGTGGTGGCTTACCTGCCAAATGTCCCCGAGGCGATGATTGCGCTGTGTGCCTGCGCAGCCATCGGCGCGATCTGGGCCAGTGGCTCGCCGGATTTCGGCAGCGAGGGTGTGCTGGATCGGGTGCGGCAATTAGCGCCAAAAGTGTTGTTGGCGGTGGACGGCTACCGGTATGGCGGCAAGGCGTTTGACCGGCGTGACCAGGTCCGGCAGATCGTCGACGAGTTGGGCAGCATCCAGCAGGTCATTGTGCTGCCGACGCTGTTTCCTGATGAGCCATTGACGCTGCCTGACGCCATCGACTGGCACAGCTTGCGCCTGCGCCCCAGCGTGCCCGCCGCCGATTTCCAGTGCGAGCAAGTCCCCTTCGATCATCCGTTATGGGTATTGTTCTCGTCCGGCACCACGGGGGTGCCCAAAGCCATCGTTCACAGCCATGGCGGGGTTCTGCTGGAGCAGCTCAAAGCACTGCATTTGCACCTGGATTTTCGTCCGGGTGACACCGCCTTCATTTTCACCACCACCGGCTGGATGATGTGGAACACCTTGTTCAGCGCCTTGCTTTGCGGTGTACGCCCGGTGCTTTACGACGGCCATCCCACCTGGCCAGGCACCGATGCACTGTGGCAAATTCTGCAAGACAGCCGCGCGAGTTTTTTCGGCACCAGCCCCACCTACATTGAGTTGATGCAGCGCGAGGGCGTGGTGCCCGGCGAGGGTTTTGACCTGCACGCACTGCGCACGGTAATGCCGGTGGGGTCGCCGGTTTCACCGCAGTGTAATGCTTGGTTTTACCGCAACCTGAACACGGCGGTGTGGGTCAACACGGGCAGCGGCGGTACGGATATCTGCACCGGCCTTGTCAGTGGCGTACCGACCTTGCCGGTGTATGCGGGCGAGATCCAGGCGCGCGCCCTCGGGGTGGATGCCCATGCGTTTGATGCGCACGGCCAACCGGTGATCGATCAAGTCGGCGAGCTGGTGGTGAGGTCGCCCATGCCGTCGATGCCGGTGTATTTCTGGAATGACCCCACGGGCGAGCGCTATCGCGACAGCTACTTTCAGCCGTGGCCGGGCGTGTGGCGCCATGGGGATTTCTTTTTGCTCAATGCTCGCGGCGGCTGCCAGGTGCTGGGGCGTTCCGATGCGACGCTGAACCGCTTTGGCGTGCGGATCGGCACGGCGGAGATTTACCGGGCGCTGGAGCACATCGCAGAAATCGAGGATGCACTGATCGTTAACCTTGATTTGCCCGAGGGCGGTTTCTTTATGCCGCTGTTTGTACAGCTGCGTGCCGGCGCGGTGTTGGATGAGACTTTGCAGCAACGCGTGAATGATTGCCTGCGCCTGGCGTGCACTCCTCGGCATGTGCCCGACTGCATCCTGGCTGTACCGCTGATTCCCACCACCCTCACCGGTAAAAAAATGGAAGTGCCGGTACGCCGGATCCTGATGGGCCACGACCCGCAGAAAGTCGCCAACCCCAGCGCCATGCGTGACCCGCAGGCGCTTGAGTTCTTTATCGAATACGCTGCCAGGAGCCGCCAGCCATGAGGGGTAAAGCTTATATCGTGGGTGCCTATGAACACCCAACACGTCACGCCACTGACCGCTCCCTGGCGCAGTTGCATGCCGACGTGGCCCGCGGCGCCCTGGAGGATGCGGGGCTGAGCCTCAGTGATGTCGACGGTTATTTCTGCGCCAGTGATGTGCCGGGCTGGGGGGCGCCAGGCGTAGGGCCGTTCTCCATGGTCGAGTACCTGGGCATCCAGCCACGGCACCTGGATACGACGGAAAGCTGGGGCTCGTCCTACATGCATCAAGTCGCCCAGGCTACACGCGCCATCGCCGATGGGCGCTGCCGTGTCGCCTTGATCACCCAGGCCGGCCGCCCGCGTGCCGAGCGCCAACGTCCGGAAAGCAGCGCATTAGACCCCGCGTACAGCGCCTGTGAAGCACCGTTTGAAACGCCCTATGGCGCTGCCGTGGTCAACCTCTACGCGATGTGCGCCATGCGCCATCAATACGAACACGGCACCACGGCCGAGCAACTGGCCTGGATAAAAGTCGCGGCGTCGCACCATGCCCAGCACAACCCGCAGGCCATGTTGCGCAATGTGGTGACGGTGGAAGACGTACTGAGTTCACCCTTGGTCGCCGCCCCTTTGCGGCGCTTGGACTGCTGCGTGATCAGCGACGGTGGCGGCGCCCTGGTGCTGGTCCATCCGGCCATTGCGCGCTCGCTCAAACGGCCGCTGATTACGCCTATCGGTTCGGGCTATGCGATTAACCATTTGAACGGCGGTTACTTCGACCTGTTGACCTCGGGCGGCGCGCAATCCGGCGCCGATGCATTTGGCGAGGCGCGCCTCACACCTGGCGATATTGACTACGCCTCGCTGTACGACAGCTTCACCATCACCGTATTGATCCAGCTGGAAAACCTCGGCTTTTGCGCCCCTGGCCAGGGCGGCGCCTTTGTCGCCGACGGCAAGTTAATCAGCGGTGTCGGCCCTTTGGCGGTAAACACTGACGGCGGCGGCCTGTGCAATAACCACCCCGGCCATCGTGGCGGCATGGCCAGGCTGATCGAGGCCGTGCGCCAGTTGCGCGGCGAAGCACACCCGGCCGTTCAACGGCCCCATTGCGCACTGGCTCTGGCCCACGGCACCGGCGGCCTGCTGGGTTCACGCCACGGCAGCGCCACACTCATACTGGAGCGCCTCTGATATGCCACTGACCTCACCGCACATCACCGCGGAAAGTGCGCCGTTCTGGGCCGCTGCCAATCAAGACCAACTATTGCTACGCCGCTGCCTGGACACCGGCAAGGCCTACTACTATCCGCGTGATCACAGCCCCTTCACCGGCAGCACCGCAACCGATTGGTTCGTCGCCATCGGTGGCGCCACCTTGTACAGCTTCAGCTATAGCGGGCGCGCAGACGACGTGCATTGCATTGCCTACGTGACCCTCGACGAAGGGCCGACGATGTTATCGGTCATCCAATGTGACGCTCCGCACCACTTGTGCATCGGGCAACGGCTCAAGGTGGCGTTTGCGACGACGCCGAGCGGCCAAAAAGTCCCCGTGTTTATTCCGTCGGTTTGATTGTCCTTTTCAAGTTGACGGTAAGACACGTGCCAGCGGATTTATCACTTACAACCCACCCATTAATCTGTGCCCATGTTGAACGCAACGCCAAACCAACCTAAACAAAAAAGGATTTCAACCATGAGCACTCCAACCCTCAGCCGCCTGAACAAAGACGACGCCATTGTTCTGCTGATCGACCACCAAACCGGCCTGATCTCGCTGGTGCAGGACTTCTCCCCCAATGAGTTCAAGAACAACGTACTGGCCCTGGCGGACGTGGCCAAGTTCTTCAACTTGCCGACCATTCTCACCACCAGTTTCGAGCAAGGCCCCAATGGTCCGTTGGTGCCGGAGTTGAAGGAGATGTTCCCGGAGGCGCCGTACATCGCTCGCCCTGGTCAGATCAATGCGTGGGACAACGAGGATTTCGTCAAGGCGGTCAAGGCGACTGGGCGTAAGCAGATCGTCATTGCGGGTGTGGTGACGGATGTGTGTGTGACGTTCCCGACTTTGTCAGCGCTGGCGGAGGGGTTTGAGGTGTTTGTGGTGACGGATGCGTCGGGCACGTTTAATACGACGGTGCAGCAGGCGGCGTGGAGCCGGATGGTGCAGGCCGGGGCGCAAATGATGAATTGGTTTTCGGTGGCGTGTGAGTTGCAGGGGGATTGGCGCAACGATATCGAGGGGCTGGGGAATTTGTTGTCGCAGCGGATTCCTAATTATCGCAATTTGATGAACAGCTATTCGGTGTTGGCGGCGCGTCAGGGCTGAGATTGATAGGCTTTGTGGCGAGCGGGCTTGCCCCGCGTTGGGCTGCACAGCAGCCCCATTACAGGCGCCGAGTTCATCCAAA
>NZ_JAAAFV010000057.1:260979-349680 GCF_019352915.1 Pseudomonas sp. Xaverov 259
GCGGGGCAAGCCCGCTCGCCACAGGGACAACTCAATCAGTCGAGGATCAGGTGCGGTAGAAACCGGCTTGAGTCCTTGGTGATCAAGCTGTTGTCTTCGCGCACGCCGATGCCTGCGGCTTGGTCAGCGATGACCCAGGAACCGATCAGTGTGTAGCTGTCACCAAACCTCGGCAGCGGCGCGAACTCCTGAAGGATAAACGGCGCATCCGTGTAGGGGCCGTCTTCTTTTACGACCAGGCCGTCGGCGGTTTGCAGTTCGATGTTGGCGCCTTCGCGGGAGAAGAACGGTTTGCGTACCCAGCCCTTTGGCACGGCTTTGCCGGGGTCGGTGTCCAGGTGGCAGGCGAGCAGGTTCGGGTGGCCCTTATTGAACTCCCACAGCAGCGGCAGGATGCCTTTGTTGGAGAGGATGGCCTTCCACGCCGGCTCGAAAAACTGGGTGTCGCTCTCGGCAATCGCGGCGCCGAAGGGTTCGTGGAAGATGAATTCCCAGGCGTGCAGTTTGAACAGGTGGGGAATCCAGCGATCCTCAAGGTCGACGAAGCGGCCTTCGCTGGTAAGGCCGATGTCTTCGATGTCGATGTGGCGGGATTCGATACCGACTTTTTCCGCGACCAGGCGCAGGTAGTCGGTGGTGCCTTTGTCTTCGATCGAGTCTTTCATCGAGGCGAAGTAGAACGGCTGGTTCAGTTGCAGTTGCGCGAAGGCCTGGTGCAGCTTGGTGTCGATGCTGTTGAACTGGTCGGCGTGCTTGGGCAGCAGGCCGCGTTCGATGCATTGCTCGAGCCAACCCCATTGAAACGCCGCCGCCTCATAAAGGCTGGTGGGTGTGTCGTAGTTGAGTTCGAGCAGTTTGGCTGGCCCGCTGCCGTTGTAGGAGAAGTCCATGCGCCCGTACAGGTGCGGGTGGCCTTCGAGCCATGAGGTGCGGATCATGTCGAAGAACGGCGCGGGAATGCTCAGGCGCTCCAGCAGCTCCTCGTTGTGCACCACGCGGGCCACCAGGTCCATGCACATGTCATGGATCTCGGTGGTCGGGTCTTCGAGGTCGCGCTCGATTTGCGCGAGCGTGAACTGGTAGTACGCGCTTTCGTCCCAGTAGGGTTCGCCGTCGATGGTGTGGAACAGGAAGCCGAGGCTCTCGGCGGTCTGTTTCCAGTCATGACGTTCTGCGCAGTGGATCTTCTTCATGATCTGGCTTCCTTAACTGCTCGACCCGCCGCCGCCCCAGCCGCTGCGGGCGCTGGCTTTGCTACCGAAGCCGCCACGGGAGGTGGACGAAGCAACATTCACCGGCTTGCTGGAGGAGCGCAGCGTGTTGGAGTAGTTGCTGCTGCCGTATCGGGCCTGGTTGGAACGGCCAAAGGTTGCCCCGTTGGAGACGCGCTGGTTGAGCGTTGAGTTGCCGTAATTGCCGCGATCATCGCGGTAGCGGTACACCGGCTCGGAGCGGTAGCTGTTGCGATTGTTGCTGAGCATGTTGCCAATCAACAGGCCGGTGAGCAGGCTGCTGGTAGAGAAACCAGAGCCGCCGCTGTTGGCTTGCGAGCCGGCGGCCTGGGCATTGGCCGCGTCGACCTGGGACTGTGTTACCTGGCCTTCGGCGGTCAGTTCAAAACCGCCGAGCCTTGGGATGAACTTGCCGGTGGAGTCTTGCTGGCACCAGTCAGCGACAAAGTCGGCGTCACAATCGGTCTGGCTGTCGTACACCGGCGCGATGCGGCGGTGCTCGGCCATGGCGGTCATGTAGGCGTCTGAACAGACGTCGACCGGCAGCTTTTCATCGGCGCATTGCTGGACCGACTGGAAGTTGTACTTCTTCTGCAAATCGTAGGTTTTTTCGGTCGGCCCGCAGCCGGATATCGCCATGGCGACCGACGCTGCCAGCGACAGCTGGACGTACTTGCTTCGTTTCATCGAGAGCTCCGTGCGCAATCAGTACTGGGTGGGCGTCATGCACGCGGCGTTCAGCATGCCGACGCTGATAGCCACGGCGGCTACGTAGATGCCGGCCGCAACTTCGCCGTTCTTGATGCGCTCGGACGTGCCTTTGAGCACCAGGCTGGTCAGCAGAAACGCCAGCAGTTGGACGATGGCGGCGATCACCGACCAGACGACAAAATCCAGCAGGCTGATGGAGTAGGCAATCACGTTGCTGGCCGGTATGGCGAAGCCAATGATCGCGCCGCCCAGGGCCACCGCCGCCGAAACGTTGCCGGCGCGGATCAGTTCGAATTCCTTGTGCGGGGTGATGCGGGTGTAGATGAACTGGAACAGCGCGAACAACACCGCAGCCCCCAGGATGTAGATGACAAAGCCGAGCACTGCGGCTTTGTTCAGGGAGATGGAGAGAGCTTCTAGCATGGATGGCTTCCTTTTTTAGAGCGCAGTCAGGTCGGTTGTGTACAGTGAAATGCCCAGCGACGTGCTCAGGCTGATGCCACCCTCGGCATCTTCTTCGACGGAAAACAGCAGGAACTCGCGGCGATCGGTTAACCCGGTGTCGCGGGCGTACAGCATCGAACGGTGCTCGACGTTGTAGGCGTCTTCCGGGTTTATCACGCGCTCGCTCATCGCCACCAGCTCGGTCTGGCCGGCTTCGCCGCCCCACACACGGGCGTACTCGACGCCGTTGTGGGTGTAGGTCGGCAGCCCGATCAAGCTTTGTGGGCCTGCCAGCCGACGCAGTTCCGCTTCGCTGCTGATGGTGACATAGCTTAAGTAGTTAAACAGGATCACCGACTCGACCTGCCCGGCGATGTCGCCGGTGGTGTGCACCTGCAGCCAGTAATCTTCTTCGTTCATGTAGTAGCGCGACAGCCAGGTCGACTGCCCGAGATCAACGGTGCCGTTGGCCCAGATTTCCTGGGAACCAGGGATCACCACCGAGGTTTTCCCATCGAGTAGCAATTTCAGAGTGGTGTCGAACATCACGCCTTTGCCCGGCGCCAGGCCCAGCGGCCCGGTGGTGGGCACGGGTTCGGCGGCGGGCCGGTTCGATTGTGGATTCGCGTTCGGGGCCTCGAGCCCCATCAACTGTTTAAACCATCCCATGGGAGATTTCCTTGAGGCGGGTGGAGGCAATGTAGAAGAGCTCGCCGCCTTCAACGCGCGTGGCACTGGGCGGGTTGATCGACGGTTGCTGGGCACCTTTGGCGCGATAGCCGATAAGGGTGGCGTTGTGGCGTTCTTTCATCCGGGTGTACAGATCGCCGAAGGTGGCTTCAAAGGCCTCGGGCAATTTCATCAGGTATTGAGTGGCGCCCTGCCCCACGCACAACAGTTCATTGATGACCACGGATGAGCCCGGATCCTGGGAGGCGCGCACCAGCATTTCGATCGCCATGCTGGACGTGCATTCCAGGCGCGGGGCGTAGGAGCTGGCCAGTGCGGCAATTTCACTTTCATTGAAGTGGGCGACCACATGGCCGACGGGGCTCAGTTGATTCACCGCCAGCACCGTGGCCAGCGTCAGGTCGTCAGACGGGGTTCGCACCAGCACACGCTCGGCACCGGGCACACCGGCACGCAGTAACAGCGCGCTGGAGGACAGGCTTTCACCGCGGATGAACGCGGCTTTGCCCGGCATAGGGTTTTCTTCGAGGGTGCAATCGCAAATCACGATCAGGTTGTCGTTTGAGGTTTCGTCCTGAAGCAATAACTCAATGACCCGCTCACTGGACGCGCCTTCCCAGCCGATGAGCACCGTATGGCCGACCTTGCCGGTGAAATCACCTTTGCCCTTCATGCCTTTTCTCCATGCATCGATAACACTGCTGGTGGTTTTGCCGATAGCCGCTGTGAGCAGCGCAATGCCCCCGAGCATTACCCAGGTCGCCACGAAAATGCGCCCTGCAGAGGTCTGCGGGGCGAGGTCGCCGTAGCCGACGGTGAGCGTGGTGGTGAGATAGAAGTAGATAAACGTGGCGGGAGCAGTGAGGTGTTGTTCGCCCAACAGCACCAGGCCCAGGTAAGCCGTGCTCAGGTGTACGCCCAGGGCAATGATCAAGCCTGCCCAGCCGAAGCGGTGAAAGAGCGAGGAGGCGTACATGCGCAATAAAAGGAAAATCGACATTTCGTCCCTGGCTCCCTGGGTACTTGAATCCTGATGACGCCATCGCCTCAGCGTCTGTAGGCTCAAGTGCGTTCACCCGGCATTAAACCTGCTGCGCGGTGCAGAGAGAAGTACCTTGGCAGCAATAAATCCGGCGAACGCACCAAACAGATGCCCTTCGAAGGAAATACCCTGGCGCGGCAGGAAACCCAAGATCAACCCGCCATAAAACACCGCCACCCCACCCGCGATTAACAGGTTGCTCCAGCTTCTGTGAAACCAGGCGCGTGACAACAGGTAGGCCCATAGCCCAAAGACCCAGCCGCTGGCACCGACATGTACGCCGCTAAACCCGAACAGCCAGACCAGCGAACCACCCAGCAGGATAATAATCGCGCTCACGGTGACGAATCGGTTGAGCCCTTCGGCCATGACCAGGGTGCCCAGCACCACAAAGGCGATCAGGTTTGCGCTGAGGTGGGCAAAGGAGGCGTGCAGAAACGGCGAGGTGAGGATGCCGAACAGGCCCTGCACGGTCCTCGGGATCAGCCCGAATGCCATGAGGCTGTAGCCGGTCGCCACATTGAGCAGTTGCAGCGCGACCATTAACACGGCCAGCCCTGCGATTGTCTTGAAACCCTTCAGGGCGTCCATCCTGACCTCGAGGTAAAAAAGAAGGGCAGACCTTAATGCCGGTCGGTTAAGCGCAAGCCCCCTGTGGGAGCGGGCTTGCTCGCGAAAGCGGTGGGTCAGTCAACATCCATGTTTGCCGGGCTGACGCCTTCGCGAGCAAGCCCGCTCCCACATTTGACCTTCGCTGCCTTGAGCATTTCGCTGACTTAACTGCCCGGCCTGCTTCGGCGTTGTTTACTCAGCTGACTTTTGCTTCAGGCGCTCCAGAATCGCATTAGCGCTGCCGGTGTCCGGCGTGATGCCGGCGTCGCGCAGTTTGCGTTCCAGGTCGGTGCCGGTCGATGCCTCGGCCAGTTCATCCTGGGCTTGCAGTTCAGCGGCACGTTGCTGCTGTTTGGCCTGCAGGCGGTTGAGTGTACCGACGGCGGTTTCCAGCTTGCCGTTGGCGCCGCCGCTGGCGACGGACGCACTGACCTGGGCCTTTTGTACGCTTTCGCGGGCCTTGGCCATGTCCACTTGCTGGCGCAGGCTTTTGATCCGGCTTTCGGCCTTGGTGATGTCCTTGCGCATGCTGTCGGCGTAGCCACCGAACTCGGCGGTCTGCTTTTGCTCGGCGTCGCGCTCGTTGGTCAGGGTCGAAATGGCTTCGGCCACTTCCAGGGCCAGGTCTTCACGGTTGGCCTGGATAGCGGCCATCGCTTTGGATTCCAGGTCTTTGATCTTGGCGTCGTACTCGCCCACGCGATCGGCCGCCAGTTTGTGCTTGGCCATGATGCTCACCAGCTCACGCTTGGCGTTGGCCAGTGCGGTGTCGGCGTCGCGAATTTCTTGATCAAGGATGCGCAGGGCCTGTTGGTCGACGATCGATTCGCCGACTTCGCTGGCACCGCCACGCAGCGCGGTGAACAATTTGCTCCAGATGGACTGAGTCATTGGATACTCCCGAATACTTAATTGAAGAAACGTTCGAAGGCTTCGCTCGCGCGCTGCACGTTATCGACCAGGGTTTTCACCTCGGTCACGATGTTGGTCAGGCTGGAGTCGGAACTCAGCGCACCAAACATGTTGTAAACGACTTGACCGTTCGGCATGGACTCGATGCCGATCGACGACAACGGGAACATTTCCCGGCTGCGCAGCACGGCGTCATTGAAGGCCGTTACATCGTTGATCGACTCGACGTCGACCAGCACGGTATCGACGATGATCTGCTCGCCCACCACCGCGATGTAAATCGGCAAGCCACCGAAATCGTTCATTTCCAGCTTGATGCTGGACTCGGAGCCTTGAACCAGAGAAAGCGTAATGTCTTTGGCGACCACTTCGTCCAGGGCCTGAAGCGCGCTGAAAAGGCGGTCGATGTTCCAGTTGGTACCTGCGCTCATGAAATTCTCCGACATAAATGAGCCAGCCAGAATCGGTTGGCGAAGCTGTTTCTCCATTTGCTTGAGCAGGCTTCGGTTTTCGGGAAGCACCCAAGTCTCGTGTTTCACATAACCGGCGGCCGCCAGCCCCGCGCGCATCTGCTTCATGTAAAAGCTCGACGGCTTTTTAACCGGCGGTTTCAAGCGCTCTCCCTTGCGGCTTGCTGAATCGGTATCGGGCTCTGCGGGCGGGCTCGATGGAGAGCTGCTTTTCATGGTACTGGCCTCGTTGTGAAAATCTCACGCGTGAGAAAATCTACGCGCTATTTTCGTCAGGCTCAATAGCTCACGCGTGAGATTTTTTGTCTCACTTTTCCCGAACCGCCCAACAGCGCCCACCGCTCAAGGCTGAGGCTCGATTGTTCCAATCTGATGAACGGTTAAATGTCATTGTTGGCGCGCCCACACTTGGCTCGCCACGCTCTAGCGCAAGCGCACCGTACACATCGGGCTTTTTTTCGGGCACCGGCCTTACTGCATAAATGTTCCGAAATTACCTTGGCGTTGTGAATTGTTGTGAAGGCGTTGCGAATCAGCCAAAACTCCGTGCTAAGTTCTGTGACGTTGCAATTCACAGCATTCATGCACAGCGGCCGCCCAACTAAGGCCGCCCTCTTGTTATCAAATAAACAGCCTCGGGTAGTTAACCAGGAAGTTGTACGGCCCTGCGCGCTTTAATAGTAGCCAGGCCACACTTACATCAGGAGAATAACCATGGTAGCGAAGGTAGAAACGACCCCAAAGGACGCCGCGGTCACTAATAAGAGTTCTGTCGCTGCCTGGGAAAAGTCCGTAAAAAAAGCCGCCGCCGCGCCCAAAGATGAGTTGGGCAAGGGCCAGAAGCGCCCCGAGGGTGACACCCGCTCGGCCCAGCAAATCATTGATGACACGCCCCTGCTCGCCCAACTGGGCAACCAAAGTGGAGTGAAGGACAACCTTAAAAAGCAGGTTGGTGATTTTGAGAAAGATGCGGATGCCGCCTATCGCGCGTCCAAGGTGCTGGAGCATGTGGAATACATCGACGAAGACGGCAAGCTCACCGATGGCAAAGAGGTCGGCAACCACAGCATCGACGGCTTCACCAAGGACGGCGAAGCCCGGCATGGCACCGAGGCGGGCCGTTTGCAGGACTTTGGCAAATACGGGTATTCGAGCCTGCGCGGCGAAGTGGTCAAGTCGAACCTGGGCGACAAACAGAAACGCCCCGACGGTGACACGCGTTCGGCCAAGGAGATTATCGACGCCACGCCCCTGCTGAAAAACCTCGGCAACCAGAGCGATGTGAAGGACAACCTCAAGAAGCAAGTGGGCGACTTCGAGAACGACGCCGACGCCGCGTACCGCGCTACCCAGGTGCTGGAACATGTGGTCAGCATCGATGAAAACGGCAAGTTGCTGACCGGTTATGACGCGCGCAACAAAGACAACGACAGCATCGATGGCTTCACCAAAGACAAAGAAGCCCGGCACGGCACCGAAGCCGGCCGCTTGCAGGATTTCGGCAAGTACGGCTACTCAAGCCTCAAGGGCGACCTGATGCACGTTAAGGACGCAACCCATTCCGACAAGGCCGCGCCGCCCGATGAGCCCCAGGACGTGCAGGCCCTGCGCGACAAATACAACATCCCCACCTTCGGCGCCGAAGGGCTGATGGACATGGAGCTGCCCAACGACAAGACCGTGGGCGGCCAGACGGCCGAGAACTTTGTGCAGGGCATCCGCGATGACATCAAGAGCGGCAAACTGACCGAGGACTCGGATGAAGCCAAGATCGTCAAGCTGATGGACGCCCAGGCCGCACTCGACAGTGGCTATGACCTGTACGGCTACGCCGAGAGTATCAACCTGGGCAGCGGCACTTACCGTGAAACGGATAAGACCCCGACTAAGTTGAACGGCAAGGACGTCAAGGAGATGGTCGACGAGGACAAACTCGCCAAAGAAATCTCCACACTCATGGGCAAAGAAGGCATTAAAGACCGTTACGACGTAGAACTAAAGAAAAGTGTCGGGAGCTTATCGGAAGATCGCTTGAATGAAGTTCGCGAGCAAGTGTTCCCGGCACTCTTCAAAGACGGTACGCGTGATGCCAACTTGAACTTTGAAGACTATGTGATTGCCATGAACGACTCCGGCGATCCGAAAAAGTCGGAAACCGCCGAACTCGATGTGGACCGTTATTTCGAATCGCTGCGCATCCTCGAACCGGACAGCTACACCGCACGTCGTCAGACTTTCGACCAGAACATGATGACGCACCAGCTCAACACCTACATGGAGAACCCCGACAAGGTTTCGCCGGAAAATGCCGAAAGTGGGTTGAAAGCCTCGTTCACGATGATCAAGGGCGGTATCAACGCCGTCCTCGGAGGCCTGGACAAGGGCGACAAAACCTACGACATGTACAAAAAGATGAAGGATGAAATCGACATCCTCGATGGCCATATCAAAGGGCTGACGCCGGCCGAAAACAAACAGATCGCAGCGGCCATTCGTCTCGCTGCCGCCAGCGGCGACCCGAAAGCCATCGACAAGGTGGTCGACAACCAGCTGAAGGGCCTGGGCGACAAACGCGAGGCGGCCGCTGGCTCCTTGAAGACGGTGCTGCACACCGCCAGCTCCACCGGCGGGCTGAGTGCCATGGCGGGCACCATGAACCTCGTCAGCGGCGCCCTGCAGCTCGCCAATGGCGGCGGCAACATGACCGACGACCAGAAAATCGCCGCCGCCAAAGACCTGGTCGCCGGTTTGAGCTTTACCAACGACTTCCTCAAGTTCGGTTCGAATATTGCTAAAACCCTGGGAGACAATGACTCCGATAAACCTGACGCGGACAAAGAGGGTAAAGGCCCGGCAAAAAGCAAAGCCACTGATTGGCTGGGCCTGCTCGATGAGAACCTCCCGGATATCTGGGGTAAGAAAGCCACTGAAAAATCTGATGCACTCGCCGCAGCCATAAGTACCCGTGTCAAAGAGTCGTCCGAAACCCTGAAGAAACTCGACGTGGGCAACCTGTCGGCCGATGAGGTCAAGGAGTACGACAACGCCGCCAAATCCCTTGGCGAACACATGGGCGTCAAGGACATTCCCGGCAAAGGTAGCCCGGCGTCAAAATCCGAGATTGCGATCGCCTCCGGGCGCTCGTTTCTGCGCTTTATGGGCGGCGCCGGCCTGGATTTGACCGGTGGCGTGATGGACATCGTTTCCGGCGCGCGCAAACTCAAAAACGCCAAGACCGCACTGGAGAAAACCGACGCGGCCTTCACCCTGGGCGGTGGTGCATCCGGTACCGGTATGGCGATTGCCAATACCATCGCCATGTTCGCCCCCAAAGGCGCGCACCTGGCTGGCAAACTGGCCGGTGATGTTGCCGCCACCGTGGTACGCGGGCTGGCCATCGGCGCCCGTATTGCTGGCCCGGTTTTCGCCGTGGCCGGTGTGATCTTCGGTGTGGCAGGCACCTTGATTGCCGAGGCGGTCGAGCATGCAAAAATGCAAAAGCTCACCGACTCCCAAGGCAAGTTTTTCAAAGACCTCGCCGCTGCCGGCGTAACCAAGGACGACTGGGGCGACAAGCTCGAATACGCGCGTTATGCCAGCTACATGTACGGCGGCCGCGACACACCGGACGACAAATCGATGTTCGAGTACCAGTCGGACGAATGGAAACACTTCAAGGAAACCGAAGACAAAAAAGGCAGCTCCCTGGCACGGCTGGCGCCCCACTTGCACAAGGACAGCGATCCCGACAGCAAGAACCTGTGGGAAAAATTCCTGGCCGGCGGCACCAGCTCCAGCGGGCCCCATGGCAGTGAACGGCATACCGATGACTGGCGTCCTTGGGGTAGCACGGACATGGATGCGGGCAAGCAGGAAAGGGCCTGATTTTATCCATTCAACGGTTACAGCCTGTCCTAATGGCAGGCTGTAACGGTTAAACGCCGCTAACCCGCCAACTCCCGCTCAATTTGCTCAATACTTGGCAAGCTCGTTTGCAGCTCTGCCGGTAAAGATTCCACCAACTGATATTCCGCCACGCCGATCGGTCGGTTGTTGTCGCGCAATGCGTATTCAGCCACCACCTCATTTTTGCTCTTGCACAACAACAGGCCGATGGTGGGCCCGTCCTGCGGGTGTTTAAGCTGGGCATCCACTGCCGACAGGTAAAAACTCAGCTTGCCGAGGTGTTCAGGCTTGAATTTGCCGGTCTTGAGTTCGATCACTACGTAGCAGCGCAGCTTCAGGTGATAGAACAACAGGTCGACGAAAAACTCATCACCGCCAACATCCAACAACACCTGTTGCCCGACAAAGGCGAAACCGGCGCCCAGCTCAAGCAGGAAGTCGGTGACGTGCTTGATTAGCGCGTTTTCTATATCGCGCTCCTGCGCATCCAAAGCCAGGCTAAGGAAGTCGAAGCGATAAGGGTCCTTGAGCGATTCGCGCGCCAGGTCGGACTGGGGTTTGGGCAAATGGTGTTCAAAATTGCTCACGGCCTTGCCACTGCGCTCCAGCAGGCGATGCTCGATTTGCATCACGAGGGTGTTACGCGACCAGTTGTGTTCGATTGCCTGGGCGATATACCACCGGCGCGTTTCGGGGCCGGGGAGTTTGTCCAGGAGCACCACATTGTGGCCCCACGGCAATTGTGCAGCAGCCTGTTGCACAAATCCGGCATTCGGCCACGCCTCGGCAAAAGCGCGCATATATTTGAGGTTGCGCGGTGAAAAGCCCTTCATCTTGGGGAAGGCCGCGCGCAAGTCTTGGGCAAGGCGATCAACCACCTTGCTGCCCCAACCCTGCGCGGCCTGGCGGGTCAGAATATCGTGACCGATCTGCCAGTAAAGCAGCACCAGTTCGCGGTTCACCGCCAGCGTCGCTCGCTGCTGGGCCGTATGGATGCGCAGTTTAAGGTCGCTCAGCCAGTCGCTATAGCCCGCAGGAGGCGTGATCAAGCCGATAGAGGTTTCACTCATGCCCGTTTCACTCTTGACTGGAAGGTCACAGGCTAGTCAGTGGTTTTTACTGTCACAAGGGGCCGCAAACGGTTCAGGAAGGGCCTTGCACAGATCACAGAAACGTCCTGCTGGCCTTTGCAAATCGGCGCATCGCAACGCCACGCCTTGACTCTCCCCGATACAGCACACCCTACCTTGAAAGACCCACTTTCAGGCTCCGGCACCATGACTCAGCGCATCCTGCTCATTCTCGGCCATCCCTCCAGTACCAGTTTCTGCTCAGCCATCGCAAGCAAGAATTGCGAACTAGCCGGGCAGATTGCCGGGCTGCAGAAAATGCAGGCCGGCTTGATGGCATTTGAAGCGCAGCTCAAGGACGCACAGGGGCAATGCTCCGGTATGCGCTGAGCCGAATAAAATGCCTAATCGGCTCACGAAATGAGCCGAATAAGCGTTTTATTCGGCTCAACGGCAGACCAGTGACAGCCCCGCTCATTTGCCCAGAATCCCCATGTCTGCTAGTGTCGCGCCGGTTTACCGTCTACCGGATTAGCCGCCATGGCCCGCAAAAAAGTTGCACTCGATTTCGAACAATCCCTCGCCGACCTGCAAACTCTGGTTGAGCGTCTGGAGAACGGCGAGTTGTCGCTGGAAGACTCGTTGACGGCGTTTGAGCAGGGCATCGGCCTGACGCGCGACTGCCAGAGCGCGCTGGCGCAGGCAGAGCAGAAGGTGCAAGTGTTGCTGGAGCGTGACGGGGAGTTGGCCGAAGAACCCTTCGATGCGGAACAGCCCGAATGATCGACGCGTATCAGGCCAGCAGCCAGGCCCGGGTCAATACGGCGCTCGAACCCTTGTTCGTGGCGCCAAGCCCCGAGATGAAGCGCTTGTATGAAGCCATGCGCTACAGCGTGATGAATGGCGGCAAGCGTGTGCGCCCGTTGCTGGCGTATGCGGCCTGTGAAGCCCTGGGCGCGCCGGCCGAGCAGGCCAATGGCGCAGCGTGTGCGGTTGAGCTGATTCATGCCTATTCGCTGGTGCATGACGATTTGCCGGCCATGGACGATGACGATCTGCGTCGCGGCCAGCCCACCACCCATAAAGCCTTTGACGAAGCCTACGCAATCCTCGCCGGTGACGGCTTGCAGAGCCTGGCGTTCAGCGCCTTGCTGGACCCGCGCCTGAACAGCGTGAATGCCGAGATCAGCCTGCGCATGGTCACGGCCCTGGCCCTGGCCGCAGGCCCGGCCGGCATGGTCGGCGGGCAGGCCATCGACATGGGCTCGGTCAGCCTCAAGCTCGACCAAAAAGCCCTCGAACATATGCACCGCCACAAGACCGGCGCACTGATCGAAGCCGCCGTGCATTTGGGCGCCCTGGCCAGTGGCCGCGCCGAAGCGGCGCAGTTGGCGGCCCTGCAGACCTATTCCCGGGCCATCGGCCTGGCATTCCAGGTGCAGGACGACATTCTCGACGTAGAAAGTGACACCGCCACCCTGGGCAAACGCCAAGGCGCGGATATCGCCCGGGACAAACCGACTTATCCGGCGTTGCTGGGCCTTGATGCTGCCAAGGCTTACGCCCTGGAACTGCGCGACCAGGCCCTGGATGCCCTGCGACCTTTCGACGCGGCGGCCGAGCCACTGCGCGACCTGGCGCGGTATATCGTCGAACGCCGCCACTGATAACCGCGGCCTTTCGCGCCGCATATCGGCCAAGTTCGGCGCCCTGCGTGGGCAGTTTGCACCGCTTGAGGTAAACTGCCGCCTCTTCTATACCTATAACGATTCGCCTGATGCCCACGACGTTTCAAGAGATTCCCCGCAAGCGCCCGTCCACGCCCCTGCTCGACCGTGCTGTCACGCCGGTCGGCCTGCGTCGACTGGGTGAAGCCGAGCTGGAAACCCTGGCCGATGAGTTGCGCCTGGAATTGCTCTACACGGTCGGCCAGACCGGTGGGCATTTCGGTGCCGGGCTGGGCGTCATCGAGCTGACCATCGCCTTGCACTACGTGTTCGACACCCCGGACGACCGGCTGGTGTGGGACGTGGGCCATCAGGCGTATCCGCATAAAATCCTCACAGGTCGCCGCGAGCGCATGGGCAGCCTGCGCCAGAAGGACGGCCTGGCCGCCTTCCCGCGCCGCTCCGAGAGCGAGTACGACACCTTTGGCGTCGGCCACTCCAGCACCTCCATCAGCGCCGCGCTGGGCATGGCGATTGCCGCCCGCCTGCAAGGCAGCGATCGCAAGGCGATTGCGGTGATTGGTGATGGCGCGCTGACCGCCGGCATGGCCTTTGAAGCACTGAACCACGCGCCGGAAGTGGACGCCAATATGTTGGTGATCCTCAACGACAACGACATGTCGATTTCGCGCAATGTGGGTGGCCTGTCCAATTACCTGGCAAAAATCCTTTCGAGCCGCACCTACGCCAGCATGCGCGAAGGCAGCAAGAAGGTGCTCTCGCGCCTGCCCGGTGCGTGGGAAATTGCCCGGCGTACCGAAGAATATGCCAAGGGCATGCTGGTACCCGGCACCCTGTTTGAAGAGCTGGGCTGGAACTACATCGGCCCGATCGACGGCCATGACCTGCCGACCCTGATCGCCACGCTGCGCAATATGCGTGACCTCAAGGGCCCGCAATTCCTGCATATCGTCACCAAAAAAGGCAAAGGCTTCGCTCCGGCAGAAGTCGACCCGATTGGTTACCACGCCATCACCAAGCTCGAACCTGTGGATGCGCCCGCCGCTGCGCCAAAAAAAGCCAGCGGGCCGAAGTATTCCGGCGTGTTTGGCGAATGGCTGTGCGACATGGCCGCCGCCGACCCGCGCCTGGTTGGCATTACCCCGGCGATGAAGGAAGGCTCCGACCTGGTGGCGTTCAGCGAGCGTTTCCCGCTGCGCTACTTCGACGTGGCAATTGCCGAGCAACACGCGGTGACCTTCGCCGCCGGCATGGCCTGTGAAGGCGCCAAGCCGGTGGTGGCGATCTACTCCACCTTCCTGCAACGCGGCTATGACCAGCTTGTTCACGATGTGGCGGTGCAGAACCTCGACGTATTGTTCGCCATCGACCGCGCCGGTTTGGTCGGCGAAGACGGCCCGACTCACGCGGGCAGCTTCGACTTGTCCTACCTGCGTTGCATCCCCGGCATGCTGGTGATGACCCCGAGCGACGAAAACGAGCTGCGCAAGATGCTCAGCACCGGCCACCTGTATAACGGCCCGGCTGCCGTGCGCTACCCGCGCGGCAACGGCCCGAATGCGGTGATCGAAAAAGACCTGGAGCCGATCAAGATTGGTAAAGGCGTCGTACGTCGCCAGGGCAGCAAGACCGCGTTTCTGGTGTTTGGCGTGCAGTTGGCCGAAGCCCTGAAGGTCGCCGAGAAAATCGACGCCACTGTGGTCGACATGCGCTTCGTCAAACCGCTGGATGAAGCCTTGGTGCGCGAAATCGCCGCCAGCCATGAGCTGCTGGTGACCGTCGAAGAAAACGCCATCATGGGCGGCGCCGGTGCAGCAGTCAGTGAGTTCCTGGCGCGAGAGAACATCCTCAAGTCGGTACTGCACCTGGGCTTGCCGGATGTGTATGTGGAACACGCCAAACCGGCGCAGATGCTGGCCGAATGTGGCTTGGATGAGGCCGGGATCGAGGCTTCGGTGCGCACGCGCATGGCGCTGCTCGGCCTGTAAACATCAATAACATGTGGGAGCTGGCTTGCCTGCGATAGCATCACCTCGGTTTAACTGAAAAACCGAGGTGGCCGCATCGCAGGCAAGCCAGCTCCCACATTGGTTTTGTATTGCTGCTCAATGCTATGGACAGCCCATGAATCGCCTTCGCTTTGCCTTGCCCCTGCTGCTGCTACCCGCCATTGACGTGCTGGCGGACAGCTTTGAGCGCGACGACGCGCTCAAACTCTCCGACGTGGTGATCAGCGCCAACCGCCAGGTGCAGGCGCGTAACGACAGCAGCGCCGCCAACAGCGTGTTTACCCGCGATGACATCGACCGTTTGCAGCCTACCAGCGTGAGCGACTTGCTCAGCCGTGTGCCCGGCGTGCAGGTGGCACAAAGTGGTGGCCGTGGCAGCGTGACAAACGTGTATGTGCGCGGCACGTCCACCGCCCAGAGCCTGGTGTTGGTGGATGGCCAGCGCATCAGCAGCTCCACCACCGGCACCAGCAACCTGCAATACCTCAACATCGACCAGATCGAGCGCGTAGAAGTGCTGCGCGGCTCGCGCTCGGCGATCTACGGCAGCGATGCGATTGGCGGGGTGATTCAGATCTTCACCCGGCGCAACACCGACTCTGGCCTGCAACCTCGCCTGCACGTGGGCTTTGGCAGCAATCAGACGTGGGAACGCAGCCTGGGACTGTCCGGCGGCGACCAGCAAACCCGGTTCAGCCTCGGCGCCAGCCTGGATGACACCGCCGGGATTAACCGCACACACACGTCGTACCCGAGCGATGGCGACCACGATGCTTATCGCAACCAGGCCATCAGTTTCAGCCTGAGCCATGCCTTCACCGATGACATCGACGCTGGCGTGAACGTGCTGGATAACCGTGGCAAAAGCGAATTCGACAACCCTTTTGGTCGCTATGACTCGGTTACTTACCAGAGTTTCCAGCAAAAGCCCTATACAGACTTCACCGTCAGCAGCGTCAACAGCTATGTCGACGCGCGCATCAACGACGCGTGGAAGTCTCGCCTGGAGCTGGGTCACAGCGAAAACCGCGAAAAGACTCTGGATAAACTCAGCGACGACCGCAGCGTATTCAACACCTACCGTGACTCGCTGAGCTGGCAGAACGATTTGACCCTCAATGATCAGAACAGCCTGATCCTGGGCGGCGACTGGTACGAAGACCGGGTCAACAGCAACACGGTGCTCGCCGAAGACAGCCGCTGGAACCGTGCCGCATTCATCCAGCACCGCTTTGAAGCGCAGTATTTTTCCACCGAGCTGGGGCTGCGCCGCGACCAGAACCAACAATTCGGCGGTCACAACAGCTGGAGCGGCACCCTGACCCTGCCGATGAACCCGGATAACGACCTGTTGCTGAGCTACAGCGAAGGCTTCCGAGCACCGACCTTCAACGACCTTTACTACCCGGACGAATACGGCTTTAAAAACGCCAACCCGAACCTGAAACCCGAAACCTCCAAAAGCTACGAACTACAGTGGCGCAGCCAGCTCAGCGACACCAGCCGCCTGGAGGCCTCGCTGTACCGCACCGATATCCAGGACGCCATTGTGTTCGGCAGCGACGGCCCGCAAAACGTCAGCTCGGCCCGCATCAATGGCTTTGAAGCCGCGCTCAAGCAAGAATTGTTCGGCTGGCAAGGCAGCCTTGGGCTGGCGATGATTGACCCACGCGACCGCGACACCGGCCACACATTGGCGCGCCGCGCCAGACGTACGGTGAGCCTGGATCTGGACCGCCAATTCGATCAGTTTGGCGTCGGCGCCAGCTGGCAAGCGGTGAGCAGCAGCTACGATGACCCGAAAAACCAGCAACCGTTGGGCGGTTACGGGTTGCTGGGTCTTCGCGCCAACTGGGCAGTGAACCGTGAAGTCTCGCTGAACATGAAGGTCGATAACCTGCTGAACAAAGACTACAGCCGGGCACTGTATCAGTATCAAGGCCAGCAATACGGCTACCGGGAAGAAGGCCGGGCGCTGTTGTTTGGAGTGTCCTGGACGCCGGAACTGTAACGCCAGCGCGCACTATCGATGATCAGTACTGCCTTTTGATCCGCTCGTTAGACGTCAGGCTGCCTGCCTCCACCACTTTGCTGCACGTTGAGTAGCCCCAGGCATTTGCCCAACCTTGCGAGGTGAACGAGACGAAATAATCGGCTTTTTTACCATCGCGCTCCAACGCGTAATCAAAACACTGCGAGGTGCCGCCACGGATCGAGGTGATTTTTGTGGGGGCTTGAATATTCAGCATGTCCTGCTTGGTGGTATCCATCGAAGAAGTCCGGTCCACCACGGGATGATTACCGAATGTCCTGATGTCTGAGATCGCTTGCGAGATCCCGCAGCCGCTCACTAGCGCCAATGCCAGAGCGGCACCGGCCAACGCCAATAGATAACGCATGATGTGTCCTTGATCAGCTCGAATGGGAGAGCCGCGAAACTAGCACCCATAGGCAAGCAGATCGCCAGGCAAAATCCGATAGTTTTGACAGACTAATCGCACCGCAGCAGACGAAAATACAGATTCTCAGCGCTGGCCGGCCATTGCCTGACAGAGCTTCGCGATGGCCTCGATCATCTGCCCACTCGGCCGCTCCAGCCCCTTGTCGGGCACGACCTGCAGACGACCTTCAGCCACGGCCGCTATCTGAGGCCAGGCCTTCCATTCGTCGAGTTGCGCCTGATCGCCGGCCAGGATCAGTTCGGGGTTGCGCTGCAGCACTGACTCAACGCTGACCTGCGGCGCAGGCAGCTTGAGGTCGGCAAACACGTTGCGTGCGCCGCAAACCTGCAAGGCATCACTGATGATCTGCCCACCGCCCACGGTGTACAGCGGCTGGTTCCACACCTGGTAAAACACGCGTAACGGCTCGGCACGCTGATAGCGTTGGCGCAGTTCGGCCAGGCGCTGGCGCAACTGCGCAGCCAGCGTTCGACCCGCTGCTTCACGGCCCAATTGTTCAGCGATGGCTTGGACCTCGGCAGTCAGTTGTTCAAGGCTATGGGGTTCGGCCACATAGACCGGGATATTCAGGCGCTGCAATTGTTCGCGCTGGGCCGGGCCGACACTGCCGGGCCAGAGCAGAATGAGGTCGGGCTTGAGGCTCAGCAGGCGCTCCATATTCAATTGGCCGTACTGCCCAACCGACGGCACTTGGGCCAATGCCGCCGGGCGCTCGCCGCCGTCGAGCACGCCCACCAGCAAATCGGCGGCGCCCAGTTCGACCACGATTTCGGAGAGAGACGGCGCCAGGCTGACGACACGCTCAACCGCAATCGCCTGGGCACTGAATGCCAGCAGAACCGCCAGCCAATAGCGCCTCATCCCAGCTGGCGCGGGATGCGGTAGAGGTAAAACAGCACCAGTGTCGACAGCGCCAGCAGAAACAGCGGTACCGCTTCCAGGCCGACGAACACCGCCAACGCGCCGATCCAGGCCGGCAGCGCGGCGACCAACAAAGCCGCACGCCGACGGGCCGCGAGGGTAATCCAGGCAGCCGGTTCTTCGGGCGTATCGAGGGCTTTGGAAGTGGCGATCAGTGCGTGTTTATAGCCATGAAAATAACGCAGGCTCAGAAACATCGAGGCCACGCCGGCAATAAAGAACGGCATGGCCAACACAGGAAGCAGGGATTGGGCTTGCCCGAACACCAGGTTAAGCACGAACAACGGGAGCAATGCCAGGGCCAGGTACTGCCACCAATTGAAGGACAGTCGCCGTTTCACCTGGCCACGGGTCACGCGCGGTCGACCTCGCCCTGATGCTCGTTGCCCATCATATGGTCGAGCTTGCTGGCTTTGGTGGCCAGGTAGAGCTTGTTGTGCGGGTTTTGCCCGGTGTGCAGCGGCACGCGCTCGGCCACGGTGATGCCCATCTCGGTCAAGGCTTTGACCTTGCGCGGGTTGTTGGTCATCAAACGCAGGGATTTGACGCCCAAATGCTCCAGCATCGGCAGGCAGATCGCGTAGTCACGCTGGTCAGCGGCAAAGCCCAGGCGTTCGTTGGCTTCGACCGTATCGGCGCCGCCGTCTTGCAGCTCGTAGGCGCGGATCTTGTTCATCAGGCCAATGCCACGGCCTTCCTGGCGCAGGTACAGCAACACGCCACGGCCTTCACGAGCAATGGCGCGCATGGCCGCTTCCAGTTGCGAGCCGCAGTCACAGCGCTGGCTGAACAAGGCGTCGCCGGTCAGGCATTCGGAATGCACACGGCCCAGCACCGGCGCGCCGTCGGCGATGTCCCCCAGACTGAGCACAACGTGCTCGCGGCCGGTGGCTTCTTCGAGAAAGCCGTTCATGGTGAACGTGGCAAAGGGGGTAGGCAGCTTGGAAGCGGCGACGAAAACGACGGGCACCGTGTGCTCCTGATTTCAGATTTCACAGAGGGCGTCATTGTAACAGCAGGTTCCTACAGACGCTTAAGCTGAATTATCGCTGATAAAGATCAATAGGTTCGATTGGCCTTCGTCCTGGTTCTATGCAGGTCAGAACGGGTACGGCTGCTTCCAGTGTTCGAAAATCGGTTTCAGCTCGCCGCTCTTTACCAGTACAGCCATGCGTTGGTCATACACGCCCATCAGCGCCCGGCCCCGCTCAGTGTCGGCAAAGCCTATGTAGAGCGGCAGTTCGGCTATATGAGTGAGCTTGAATTGCGCCGGGTCATCCGACTGGCTGAGCACGTATTTGGCTTCGGCGAGGGCATCTATATAGAAGTCGGCGCGGCCGTGCTGCAGCATTGGCAGGATGCCGTCGCGACGTTCGATCTGATTGAAGCGGCGCACATTCGGCAAATACTCCTCGTACTTGTAGCCACGCACCCAGGCCAGGCGGTAATTGCCCAGCGTGGCGACGCTGGGCGCAGGTGTGGCTGCCATCCCGAGGGCGTAGATGTGGTCGGAATCGAAGTTCCAGTGCGGGTACAGAACGCCAGTGGCCTCATCGCGATAGGAACCGACCCAGCCATCTACCTCGCCACGCCGGGCCAGGCCAACCGAACGGGTATACGGCACGCTGCGGGTTTGCACGGTAATGCCCACCGGCTCGAAGATCTGGCGTACCACATCCCAGGCCAGGCCCGTGCCGTCTTTGTTGGTGTAGTCGTTCCATTGCTCACTGGCCAGCATGATCTTGCCAGGCACCGAGGCTTCATCCGCCAGAACCTGGGATGCGAAAGCGCACAACACTATCAGCAGCCAACGGCGCACACCCATGGTGACAACCTCTCCTGCACTGGGGGAACCGTATAGAGGGTAGCGCAGGTCTGTCGCTTACGGCGTGTCGCGAAAATGCTGGTAGCCACGCACGGCAGGGGTGATGTCTTGCCCGGCGGCGTCCAGCAGCGTCACGCCCTGCCCTGTCGCAACCCGGCCAATCACATGGATCGGCCAGCCGCCCGCCAACAACGGCGCCAGCTTGGCCGGTGGCAGGGTGAACGCCAACACATAGTCGTCGCCGCCGCTCAATGCCGCCACACGGGCCTCGTCATGGCCGACAAACGCAAGCAACGCCTGGGATAACGGCAGCTTCTCGCGCTCAATCACCAACCTGACAGCCGAGGCCTTGGCGATATGCCCGCAATCGGCCAACAGGCCATCGGAGATATCCATGGCCGCTGTCGCGTTACCTCGCAGGGCCAGACCCAGTGCCAATTGCGGTTGCGGCGACCAGTAATGCGCCAGCAGCGGGCCCGCAATGGCCACGTCAGCCGTGCGCTGCCCCAACACCAGCGGCAAAGCACCGGCGGCGTTGCCCAGTTCGCCACCCACACACAGCAAATCACCCGGCTGCGCACCACTGCGAACCAACGCTTGCCCGGCCGGCACACGGCCGAACACGGTCAGGGTCAGGCTCAGCGGCCCGCGTGTGGTGTCACCGCCCACAAGGCCCACGCCGCAGCTCTGCGCCATGGCGTTCAAACCCTGGGCATAGCGTTGCAGCCAATCGGCATCGACGGTGGGTGTGGTGAGTGCGAGGGTGAAGGCCAGAGGGTGGGCGCCCATGGCGGCCAAGTCGCTGACTGCCACGGCCAACGAGCGCTGGCCGAGCAGGAACGGGTCACACGGGTCGGCAAAGTGCACGCCGGCCACCAGCGTATCGGTGGAGATTGCCAGTTGCTCCCCGGCGGGGAGCGCCAGCAAGGCGCAGTCGTCGCCGATCCCCAGGGCAATACCTTCGCCGCCCTGCGCACAAGGCGCGGCGGCGAAGTAGTTGCGGATCAGCTCGAACTCACCCATTCGGGACTCAAGCGACTTAGCGCTTGTGTTCCTTCACTTCGGCTTCACGCAGGCGCGGAGCCAACTTGTCGAGCACGCCGTTGACGAACTTGTGGCCGTCGGTCGAACCGTAGACTTTCGCCAGTTCGATACCTTCGTTGATCACCACGCGGTACGGCACGTCAACGCGCTTGAGCAGCTCCCAGGTGGACAGGCGCAATACGCACAGTTCAACCGGGTCGAGCTCTTCGATGGTCAGGTCCAGGCATGGCGCCAGAGCTGTATCGATCTCGGTCAGGTTGGCCGGAACACCGTGCAGGATGTCGTGGAAGTAGCTCTGGTCGGCGAAAGTGAAGTCGTTATCGACGCGGAACTGCGCTTCGATTTCGTTCAGCGAAGCACCGGCCATGTGGCGCTGGTACAGCGCTTGGGTGGCGAGCTGACGGGCAGCACGGCGCTTTTCGCTTTTCGATGGCTTGCCGGCGTCGGCTGGACGCTCGTCACGTGGGTTGAAACGATCGCTCTCGTCGGAAATCACTTGGCCTCCAACTGCGACAGCAGGCTGACCATTTCCAGTGCGGACAGGGCAGCTTCAGCGCCCTTGTTACCGGCCTTGGTGCCGGAACGCTCGATGGCTTGCTCGATGGAATCTACGGTCAGTACGCCGAAAGCGACTGGCACGCCGAACTCCATGGACACCTGGGCCAGGCCCTTGGTGCATTCCCCAGCCACGTATTCGAAGTGCGGAGTACCGCCCCGAATGACCGCGCCCAGGGCGATGATCGCCGCGTATTCACCCTGTTGAGCAACTTTTTGCGCAACCAGTGGAATTTCGAAGGCGCCAGGGGCGCGGATGATAGTGATGTCGCTCTCGCTCACACCGTGGCGAACCAGGGCATCCACGGCACCGCTTACCAGGCTTTCAACCACGAAGCTGTTGAAACGGCCAACCACCAGGGCATAGCGGCCTTTGGGGGCGATGAAGGTACCTTCGATGGTCTTCAGGGTCATTCGACAAATCTCTTAAAGAGCCGGGACGCGAAAAGTGCGTCCCTCAGTGATGATTTAACCGCGAACAAGGGGCAGAAAACGCCGGCCTTTATTCGGAGGGCACGTATTCTACAACTTCCAGATCGAATCCGGATATCGCATTAAATTTCATCGGTGCGCTCATCAGGCGCATTTTGCGCACACCGAGGTCGCGCAGTATCTGCGAACCGGCACCGACAATGCTGTAGGTGGTCGGTGTTTTGACCTGGGTGTGCTCAGCGGTTTCACGAATATGCGCGAGCAATACGTCGCCATCCACCGGATTACCCAGCAGCAACACCACACCGCTGCCAGCCTCGGAAACCGCGGCCATGGCGGCACGCAGGCTCCAGCGGCCCGGCTGCTTGACCATCAGCAGGTCGCGCAACGGGTCCATGTTATGCACGCGCACCAGGGTCGGCTCTTCGGCGCAAATATGCCCCAAGGTCAGGGCCATGTGCACGTCGCCTTCGACGGAATCACGGTAGGTCACCAGGTTGAACTGGCCCAGTTCGCTGTCCAGCGGCTGCTCGGCAATCCGCTGAACGGTACGTTCGTGGATCATGCGGTAGTGAATCAGGTCGGCAATGGTGCCGATCTTGATGCCGTGCTCAGCGGCAAACGCCTCAAGTTCGGCGCGACGGGCCATGGTGCCGTCGTCGTTCATCACTTCGCAGATCACCCCGCTCGGCTCGAAACCGGCCATGCGCGCCAGGTCGCAGGCGGCCTCGGTGTGGCCGGCACGCGCGAGGGTGCCGCCGGGTTGGGCCATCAGCGGGAAAATATGGCCCGGGCTGACGATGTCTTCAGCCTTGGCATCTTTGGCCGCAGCGGCTTGCACCGTGCGGGCGCGGTCTGCGGCGGAAATGCCGGTGGTAACGCCGGTGGTCGCTTCAATCGATACGGTGAACTTGGTGCCAAAACCCGAGCCATTGCGCGGCGCCATCAACGGCAGCTTGAGCAGCTCGCAGCGCTCGCGGCTCATGGGCATGCAGATCAGCCCACGGGCGTGCTTGGCCATAAAGTTGATGTGCTCAGGCTTGCACGCCTCGGCGGCCATGATGATATCGCCTTCGTTCTCGCGATCTTCGTCATCCATCAGGATGACCATCTTGCCTTGGCGGATGTCTTCAACCAGTTCTTCGATGCTATTGAGCGCCACGCGGCACCCCCTTGGTCAGGATTTCAGGTAGCCGTTAGCGGCCAGAAAGCTTTCAGTGATGTTCCCAGGCGCTGGCTCTGCGGCCTTATCGCCCAACAACAGGCGCTCCAGGTAACGGGCAAGCAAGTCGACTTCCAGGTTCACCCGGCGACCTGGCTGGTACGACGCCATGATGGTCTCGCTCAGGGTGTGCGGGATGATGGTCAGTTCGAATTCGGCGCCATTCACGGCGTTCACGGTCAGGCTGGTACCGTCGACGGTGATCGAGCCTTTGTGGGCGATGTACTTGGCCAGCTCTTTCGGCGCGCGGATACGAAATTCCACGGCGCGCGCGTTTTCGCTGCGTGCAACCACTTCGCCGACGCCGTCGACGTGGCCGCTGACCAGGTGGCCGCCCAAACGGGTGGTCGGGGTCAGGGCTTTTTCCAGATTGACCGGGCTGCCGGCTTTGAGGTCATTCATCGCGGTGCAGTCCAGGGTTTCCCGGCTGACGTCAGCAGCAAAGCCGTTACCCGGCAACTCGATGACGGTCAGGCACACGCCGCTGACGGCGATGCTATCGCCCAGTTTGACGTCGCCGAGGTCGAGCTTGCCGGTTTCAACCAGCAGGCGCACGTCGCCGCCTTTGGGGGTCATGGCGCGGATGCTGCCGATGGATTCGATAATGCCGGTGAACATGGCCTTCTCCTGGAAAACGGTGCGGGCACTTGAGCGCCCGGTCAGAATTATACGCTCGCTGCTGGCACAGGGATGGCAGTGACTCGCCAGTCGTCGCCTACAGCGCGCATTTCAGTGATTTTGAGTTGGGGGGCATCGGCCAGTTTCTCAAGCGGCCAGTCCAGCAAAGGCCGGGCAGCGGAGCCCAGGAACTTACCGGCGACGAAAATCACGTATTCGTCGACCAGGCCTTGTTGGGCAAACGCGCCTGCCAGGCTTGGACCTGCTTCTACCAACACCTCGTTAACACCACGGGCCGCCAGCGCCACCAGCGCCGAACGCAGGTCGACCTGACCTTCAACGCCCGGCACCACCAGGCATTCAGGGCCACGTGGGAACTGATTTTCCGGGGTGACGCAAGTGATGACCAGCGCCGGGCCAGCCTTGAAGAACGGTGCGTTGAGCGGCACCCGCAGGCGACCGTCGATCAGCACGCGCAGTGGCGGGCGCGACATGGCCAGCGCGGTGGTTTCGGCGTCCAGGCCCAATTCGGCGGCACGCACGGTCAGGCGCGCACCGTCGGCCAGCACCGTATCGGCGCCGGTCAGCACCACACTGGCCTCGGCGCGCAGGCGCTGCACGGCGGCGCGGGCAGCCGGCCCGGTGATCCATTGGCTTTCGCCGCTGGCCATCGCAGTACGGCCGTCCAGGCTCATCGCCAGCTTGACCCGCACAAACGGCAGGCCGTGTTCCATACGCTTGAGGAAGCCGGGGTTCAGCGCGCGCGCTTGTTGTTCGAGTACGCCGCTGTGGGTTTCGATACCGGCCTGAGCCAAGCGCTGCAGGCCGCGACCGGCCACTTCCGGGTTCGGGTCCTGCATCCCGGCCACTACGCGTGCCACACCGGCGGTCACCAGCGCATCGGCGCAGGGCGGCGTGTGCCCATGGTGGCTGCACGGTTCGAGGGTCACGTACACCGTGGCGCCACGGGCCTTGTCACCGGCGGCGCGCAGGGCGTTCGGCTCGGCATGCGGCTCGCCGGTACGTTCATGCCAGCCTTCGCCGACAATCTGCCCATCCCGCACAATAACGCAGCCCACCCGTGGGTTGGGGTGGGTGGTGTACAGGCCTTTGCGCGCCAGTTCGAGGGCGCGGGCCATGTAATGGGCGTCGAGGACGGCTTGTTCGGCAGACGGTGGGTTCATTCTTTGGCAGGCTCACGGGCCAGGCGGTCGATCTCTTCGCGGAACTCATTGAGGTCCTGGAAGCGTCGATACACCGAGGCGAAACGGATATAGGCGACTTCGTCGAGCTTTTGCAGCTCGCCCATCACCAGTTCTCCAACCACCAGGCTCTTGACCTCGCGCTCGCCGGTGGCGCGCAGCTTGTGCTTGATATGCACCAGCGCCGCCTCCAGCCGCTCGACACTCACCGGGCGTTTTTCCAGGGCACGCTGCATACCGGCGCGCAATTTTTCTTCGTCGAAAGGCTGGCGGCTGCCGTCGGATTTGATCAGACGTGGCAACACCAGTTCGGCGGTTTCGAAGGTGGTGAAACGTTCACCGCAGCCAGAGGCCAGGCATTCGCGCCGGCGGCGTACTTGATCGCCCTCGGCGACCAGACGCGAGTCAATGACCTTGGTGTCGTTGGCACCGCAGAAGGGACAGTGCATGGTTGGCAGGCAACAAAAAATGGGAGGGCCATGGTAGCGCATCCCCGTGGCAAGACAAGCCATAGCCTTTACGGTATATAGGCTGACTATTATGTTTCATACTTTTTAAGCCACGGATTTTGTCCTTTCTGGAGCCGTACATGCAGTTACGACCACTTGTTTTACTCGCCCTGTTCAGTTTTCTGGTCGCCTGCAGCAGCCAAGCCCCGAAACCATCGACACCGCAACCGACGCCCGTTCAAGAGAAAAAAGTGCCGGGCATTGAAGACCTCGGCCCTTTGCCGGCTTACCAGCGTGAAATCAACGGCACCCTGAATGGCGTGCCGGCCAACGCCGAAGTCGAACTGGCCATGCTGGTGATCGATGAGCGCAACCGCCCGCAACAACTGCTCGCCAGCAGCGTACTCAGCGGCAACGGCAAGCCCCTGGCCTTCCGCCTGCGTTTCAACCCAGAAGCTTTCCCAGCCGGTGCACGGGTTGAACTGCGCGGTCGCGCCAGCCAGTCAGGTCAGTTGATCCTGCACCTGCCCGCGGTGCGCATCACCCAGGCGATCACCCAGACCACCGGCCCGCTGCAATTCGTCCCGGCGCCATGACGCCACCGCTTGACCTGCAACGCGCCCTGAGCGAACTGATCGGCGACGCGCAACTGGTGCCCTGCCCGCTGCCGGGCACCGAGCTGTCGTTGTGGCTGCTGGACGCAGACAACATGGACCGTGCCTTCAGCCAGGAAGAGACCCGGCGCATCCTGCATGAACCGCCATATTGGAGTTTTTGCTGGGCCAGCGGATTGGCGCTGGCGCGCTACCTGGCGGCGAATCCCGAGTGGGTGGCGGGCAAACGCGTGCTGGATTTTGGCGCCGGTTCCGGTGTGGCCGGCATAGCGGCGGTTAAAGCGGGCGCGCTGGAAGTGGTGGCCTGCGATCTTGACCCGCTGGCCCTGGCCGCCTGCCGGGCAAATGCAGAACTCAATGGTGTGGAGCTGAGTTACTCAGCCGACTTTTTCGCCGAGGTCGACCGCTTCGACCTGATCCTGGTGGCCGACGTGCTCTACGACCGCGCCAACCTGCCGCTGCTCGACCACTTCCTGACGCGCGGCCGCGAAGCGCTGGTGGCCGACTCACGGGTGCGCGACTTCCAGCACCCGGCTTATCAGCGCCTGGGCATCCTTGATGCGCTGACACTGCCGGACCTGGCCGAGCCTTGGGAGTTTCGCAAGGTGAGCCTGTACCATTCGCGGCGCGCTTGAGGCCATCGCGGGCAAGCCCGCTCCCACAGTTGAACGCATGCTCCAGTAGGAGCTGGCTGGTACTCATCATGCTTTCAGCCAACCTCGCCAGCCCTTATAGTTGCCCCATTCCCGCTTTATTCGAGACGTCCCATGAGTGAGCCCACGCCGTACATCTTCGACGCCACCACTGCTACGTTCGACCAGGCAGTGATTCAGAACTCATTCGAAAAACCCGTGCTGGTGGATTTCTGGGCCGAGTGGTGCGCGCCGTGCAAGGCGCTGATGCCGATGCTGGCGAAAATCGCCGAGAGTTATCAGGGCGAGTTGCTGTTGGCCAAGGTCGATTGCGAAGCCGAGCAGGATATCGTTGCGCGTTTTGGCATTCAAAGCCTGCCCACGGTGGTGCTGTTCAAGGACGGCCAGCCGGTGGACGGGTTTGCCGGGGCACAACCGGAGTCGGCCGTGCGAGCGATGCTGGAGCCACACGTGAAGATGCCGCCACCGAAGGCGGCTGACCCGTTGGAACAGGCCCAGGCGTTGTTTGCCGAAGGCCGTGTCAGCGATGCCGAAGCGGTGCTGGTGGCGCTGCTGGGTGAAGACAACACGAACGCCGCCGCGTTGATTCTGTACGCACGCTGCCTGGCAGAACGTGGTGAGCTGGGCGAAGCCCAAACCGTGCTCGACGCGGTGAAAAGCGACGACCATAAAGCCGCCCTCGCCGGCGCCAAGGCGCAAATCACCTTCCTGCGCCAGGCCGCCGACCTGCCGGATGCCGCCGACTTGAAAAGCCGTCTGGCGCAAGACCCGCAGGACGATGAAGCAGCCTACCAACTGGCGATTCAGCAACTGGCGCGCCAGCAATACGACGCCGCGCTGGAAGGCTTGCTCAAGCTGTTTGTCCGCAACCGCAGCTACAGCGAAGGCTTGCCGCACAAGACCTTGCTGCAGGTGTTCGAATTGCTGGGCAATGACCACCCGCTGGTCACGGTGTACCGTCGCAAGTTGTTCGCCGCGCTGTATTAATCGCCGATCCAGCTGTACAGCGGCGTATCCCCGCCGCTGGCCACTTTCACACGAGCACTGTGGCGCAGGCGTACCAGCAGGCGTTTGCCTGACGCCGCATCGCCCGCCAAGCCCTCAAGCTGATCAAGCAACTCAAGCCCATTGAGTTGCCCGGCCTTGCGCAGCAAGTCCTGGGCGCTCTGCCACAAATCATCGTTCTGTTTGACCGGCGCCACAGCGGGCGTGCTTGGCGCCGGTGTTGCCTGCAAGTGGGCGCCCAGGCGCGCCCAATCGCCGTCATCGAGTTCCAGGGTCAAATCCACCGGCAAGTCACCGACGGTTCCACGAATTCGCAACATCGCACTTACTCCCGCAGTTTTCCGACCCGTATGCTCCCACGCGACTTGCGCATCGCCAAGCGGGCGTTCAAACTGGCGCGAATATTGTTATAAGATCACATAACAAAACTTTCATCTTATGGAGCCTTCTCATGCGCCGTCTGCTGCTTGCCCTGCCGTTTGCCCTACTGCCCCTGGCCATCGCCCACGCCGCCGATGAACACGATCATGAGCATGAACACGGCAGCCTTGGTGCCCATGAGCATGGTGTCGGCCGCCTCAATGCGGTACTCGACGGCCAGGCGCTTGAGCTGGAATTCGACAGCCCGGCCATGAACCTTGTGGGCTTTGAACACAAGGCCACCACGCCTGCCGACAAAGCCAAGGTCGCCGCCGCGCGCAAGCAGCTGGAAAACCCACTGGCGCTGTTCAACCTGCCCAAATCTGCCGGTTGTGTGATCAGCACCCAGGAACTCAACAGCCCGTTGTTCGGCGACAAGCCTGAAGCCGATCATGATGAAGACGATGACGACCACGCCACCGACGGCAAAGGCGCCGCCGCCCACGAACATCATCACGACCACAGCGAAATCCACGCCCACTACCAGTTCACCTGCGCCACGCCGACGGCTCTGAGCAACCTCGACCTGACTCAAGTGTTCAAGACCTTCCCTGCCACCCAGAAGATTCAGGTACAACTGATCGGCCCAAGCGGCCAGCAAGGTGTTGAAGCGACGGCCACGACCGCCACTCTTAAATTCTGATTTGAAACACGGTCAATGTGGGAGCTGGCTTGCCTGCGATAGCGGTATAACAGACACATCGATATTGAATGTGCCGCCGTCATCGCAGGCAAGCCAGCTCCCACATTGGATCGGCGCCACGCTCTACAACCAGGCGATATTGATTTCACATGACCCAAGCACTGATCGAACTGTCTGACCTGGGCTTCAACTGGCCCGGCCACCCGCAGTTGCTGGACATCCCCGCGTTCCGCCTGGAAGCGGGAGAAACCCTGTTTCTAAAAGGCCCGAGCGGCAGTGGCAAAACCACCTTGCTCGGGCTGTTGGGCGGCGTGCAGAAACCCAGCCGTGGCAGCATCCGTCTGCTCGGCCAGGAGCTGACCGAACTCTCGGCCGGCGCTCGCGACCGCTTCCGCGTTGATCACACGGGTTACATATTCCAGCAATTCAACCTGCTGCCGTTTCTCTCCGTGCGCGAGAACGTCGAGCTGCCGTGTCACTTTTCCAAGCTGCGTGCGCAGCGGGCGACTCAGCGCCATGGCAGTGTCGACCAGGCCGCCGCGACCTTGCTGGCACATTTGGGCTTGAAGGACAAAGACCTGCTGGAGCGCCGCGCCGACTCGCTGTCCATCGGCCAGCAACAACGCGTGGCCGCCGCCCGTGCGTTGATCGGCCAACCGGAACTGGTGATCGCCGACGAACCCACCTCGGCCCTGGATTACGACGCCCGCGAAGCGTTTATCCGGCTGTTGTTTGCCGAATGCCGCGAGGCCGGCGCCAGCCTGTTATTCGTCAGCCATGACCAGAGCCTCGCGCCGCTGTTCGACCGCCACCTGTCGCTGGCCGAACTCAATCGCGCCGCCACGCTCGCAGAGGTTTGAGATGTATCTGTTCCGTCTAGCCATGGCCAGCCTGGCTAACCGCCGCTTTACCGCGATCCTCACCGCCTTCGCCATCGCCCTTTCAGTGTGCCTGCTACTCGCTGTGGAACGCGTGCGCGTAGAGGCGCGCAACAGTTTCGCCAGCACCATCAGCGGCACTGACCTGATCGTCGGCGCCCGCTCCGGCTCGGTCAATTTGCTGCTGTACTCGGTTTTCCGTATCGGCAACGCCACCAATAACATCCGCTGGGACAGCTTCGAGCACTTCGCCGCCAGCCCGCAGGTGAAATGGGCGATCCCGATTTCCCTCGGCGACTCGCACCGTGGCTACCGGGTGATGGGCACCAACGAATCCTACTTCGAGCATTACCAATACGGCCGCAAGCAGAACCTCGAACTGGCCAGCGGCCGCGCCTTCGCCACCGACCCATTCGAAGTAGTGCTCGGTGCTGAAGTGGCGGATGCACTGCACTACAAGCTTGGCGACAAGCTGGTGCTGGCCCACGGTGTAGCAGTGGTGAGCCTGGTCAAGCACGATGACAAACCGTTCACCGTGGTCGGCATTCTCAAGCGCACCGGCACGCCGGTGGACCGCACGCTGCACATCAGCCTCGGCGGCATGGAGGCCATCCATATCGATTGGCACAACGGCGTGCCGGCCCAGGGCAAAGGCCGTATCAGTGCGGACCAGGCGCGCAATATGGACCTCACACCGCAGGCGATCACCGCGTTTATGCTCGGCCTGAACAACAAGATTTCCACCTTCGCGCTGCAACGCGAGATCAATGAATTCCGTGGCGAGCCGATGCTGGCGATTCTGCCCGGCGTGGCGCTGCAAGAGCTGTGGAGCATGATGGGCACCGCCGAAAAAGCGCTGTTCGTGATCTCGCTGTTCGTGGTGCTGACGGGCTTGATCGGCATGCTCACGGCGATCCTCACCAGCCTCAATGAACGCCGCCGCGAGATGGCGATTTTGCGTTCGGTGGGCGCACGGCCGTGGCACATTGCGACACTGCTGATCTTCGAAGCCTTCGCGCTGGCCTTGTCTGGAGTAGTGGCGGGCGTGGGCCTGCTGTACCTGTGCATCGCGGCGTCACGTGGGTATTTGCAGGCCAACTACGGCCTGGACCTGCCGATGTCGTGGCCCAGCGAATATGAATGGACCTTGCTCGCCGGTATCCTCGCCGCAGCGCTGTTGATGGGCAGCGTGCCCGCGTGGCGCGCCTATCGGCAATCTTTGGCCGATGGCCTGTCCATACGTTTATGAGGAAGCTGTCAATGCGTCGTGCCCTGTTTGCGCTGTTGCTGCTGGTGGTGGTGCCCGCCTGGGCCGACGAGCAGCCCAAGGACCTGTCGTGGCAGGAAATGATCCCGCCGGACGCGCCGCCGGAAATCCCCAATATGAAACCGCTGCACGACCTGTCGAACATGGCCGATGCGCTCTCGGTGGAAGCGGCGCCTGCGGCCAAACAGGAACTGCCCAACGCGCCGGTAGTGCAGAGCCTTAACGGCAAGCACATCCGTTTGCCGGGCTATATCGTGCCGCTGGAAGTCAGCGAAGAAGGCCGCACCACCGAGTTTTTGCTGGTGCCGTACTTTGGAGCGTGCATCCACGTGCCGCCGCCGCCATCGAACCAGATCGTGCATGTCAAAAGCGAAGTCGGCGTGAAGCTGGATGAGCTGTATCAGCCGTATTGGATCGAAGGTGCGATGCAGGTCAAGCCGTCTTCCAGTGAGCTGGCCGATGCCGGTTACCAGATGGATGCCGAGAAGATTTACGTCTACGAACTGCAGGAATAACGCCTTCCCAGGAACACCCAAGATCAAATGTGGGAGCGGGCTTGCTCGCGAATGCAGTGTGTCAGTCAACCAATTCATCGACTGACTGACCGCTTTCGCGAGCAAGCCCGCTCCCACATTTTTGATCAGTGGTGCAAGTGATTGATCGAGCTTTCATTGAGCTGAGTCAAAAGATCGGACGGAACGATCTTTACCATTGGACGTACAACTTTTAACGTCCTTTTGGAGCTCCCATGAACAAGTCTCTGCTCGGCGCGTCCCTCTTCGCGCTTGCCCTCGCCGCCCCTGTCGCACACGCTCACGAAGCGGGTGACATTCTGATTCGCGCCGGTGCAATCACCGTGAACCCGAAAGCAGACAGCGGCCATGTGAAGGTTGACCAAGGCCCATTGGCCGGCACCAACCTGGGCGGCAAGGCGACCATGAGCAGCGACACCCAACTGGGCCTCAACTTCGCCTACATGATCACCAACCACATCGGCATCGAACTGCTGGCCGCCACGCCGTTCGAGCATGACGTGAAGATCAAGAACACCGCCCTGGGTGCCGCCAACGGCAAGCTCGGTACGCTCAAGCACCTGCCGCCAACCTTGAGCGTCGTTTACTACCCACTGGACAACAAGTCCGCGTTCCAGCCGTATGTAGGCGCCGGTATCAACTACACCTGGATCTACGACGAGCACGTCGGCAGCCGCGCCGAACAAGCCGGTTTCAGCAACTTCAAGGCCGAAAACTCCTGGGGCTGGGCCGCGCAGATCGGCGCCGACTACATGATCAACGACAAGTGGATGATCAACGCCCAGGCGCGTTATATCGACATCAGCACCAAGGCGACGGTGGATAACAATGCGCTGGGCCAAGGCACACGTGCCAAGGTCAATGTGGATGTTGACCCGATGGTTTACATGGTGGGGATTGGTTACAAGTTCTAAACAACACTGCATAACCCAATGTGGGAGCTGGGTTTGTGTGGGAGCCGGGCTTGCCCGCGATGCAGGCACCTCGGTGTATCAGTGATACCGGGGTGATGCTATCGCAGGCAAGCCAGCTCCCACACAACCCCAGCTCCCACATTTTTTTGTGTTGCCTTCAGCTATGTCGGTAGAACCGGTCCAGCAACGCCGGCAACCCCGCCCGCCACGCCCGTGGCTTGATGCCGAAGGTGTGGAGGATTTTCTTGCAGGCCAGCACCGCGTGCTGCGGCTCGTCCGCCGCATCCGGCCGGGCCGCGTGGGCCTGGGCGGTGGGCGATTCGATCGCCAGCGGATGGAAGTTGCGCGCTTCGGTAAGGATCGCCTGGCCCAGCGCCAACGGCGTGGTCGCTTCGTGGCCAGCGTAGTGATAGGTGCCCCACAGCGGCGCCGCGCAATCCAGTTGCTTGAGCACCGAAATGATCACCCGCGCCGCGTCGTCCACCGGCGTCGGGTTGCCACGCCGGTCATCGGCCATCTGCAATTCATCCGGCTTCTCGGCACGCGCCAGGAAGCGCCCGAGGGTGCCATCAGCACTGTCATCCAGCAGCCAGCCAAACCGCAGCAGCACATGTTGCGGGCAAGTGGCGCGCACGCTCTGCTCGATCCGCCACAGCGCCTGGCCGCGCAGGCCCAGGGGCACCGGCTCGTCTTTTTCGCTGTAGGCGGTGGCGCGGGAGCCATCGAACACGCGGTAGCTGGACGGTTGCAGCAAGGTGATGTTGTGGTGCTGGCACAGTTCGGCCAGGCGTTCGATGGCGAACTCCTGTGCGGCCAGACGTGTTTCGCTGACTGCTTCGGCCTGGAACCAGTCGAAATAGTAGGCGAGGTTGATCAGCGCATCGGGACGGGTGTCGTCGAGCAATTGGGTGAGGCTCGCGGCATCCCAGCCGTCTTGGGGCGGTTTAGGTGCGAGGAAACCGATGTCTTCCTCTGCACCGAGGCGAATCAGCGCCTGCCCGAGGGCATTCCCGCCGCCCAGTAACATAAGGCGCATTCGCATAGATTGAGCAGGCCCGGTCTGTTTGGAACGATGGTTATTATCGGCAGGCGTGTGCGCCTTGCCGTAGGTTGTTGCCAGAATCGTTGCATTTTGCGGGTTTGTAGCGCAACCGTCACGGACAAAGTACCTGATTGCAACTTGTTGGAATGGGCAGTATCAATCAATAGATGAACCTTCCCGAATCAACCGACACGGTATTGGACGGCTTCCACCCCGCCGTCAGTGCCTGGTTTGGCAACACCTTCCCCTCGGTGACCGGCGCACAGGCCCAGGCGTGGCCGCTGATCCGCCAACGCCGATCAACCTTGATCGCCGCGCCCACAGGCTCCGGCAAAACCCTGACCGCGTTCCTGGCGGTGCTCGATGACCTGGTGCATCAAGGCTTGGCCAACGGCGGTCAACTGCCGGACGAGACGTTGGTGGTGTACGTGTCGCCGCTCAAGGCGCTGTCCAATGACATCCAGATCAACCTGCAAAACCCGCTGGCCGGTATCACCGCGCAATTACAGGCAATGGGTTTACCACCGCTGACTATTCGTACGGCCGTGCGCACCGGCGACACCCCGCAAAAAGACCGCGCACTGATGCGCAAACGGCCGCCGCATATCCTCGTCACCACACCGGAATCGCTCTACGTGCTGCTGGGCTCGGACTCCGGTCGGCAAATGCTGGCCAGCACGCGCACGGTGATCGTCGACGAAATCCATGCGATCGCCGCCGGCAAACGCGGCAGCCACCTGGCCCTGAGCCTGGAGCGCCTGCAAGGGTTATGCAGCGAGTCGTTGACCCGCGTCGGACTGTCGGCCACGCAAAAGCCTATCGAGGCGGTGTCGCGCTTTTTGGTCGGCAGCGGGCGTGAGTGCGCCATCGTCGATATAGGCCACGCACGCCCCCGCGACCTGGATATCGAAGTGCCGCCGGTGCCGCTCTCGGCAGTGATGGCCAACGATGTGTGGGAGTTGGTCTACGACCGCCTCGCCACGCTGGCCCGCGAACACCGCACTACGCTGGTGTTCGTCAATACCCGGCGCCTGGCCGAACGCTTGGCCCGGCACTTGAGCGAGCGTTTGGGCAAGACCGCCGTGGCCGCGCACCACGGCAGCCTGGCCAAAGAGCTGCGCCTGGACGCCGAGCAACGGCTCAAGGCCGGTGGGCTGCAAGTGCTGATCGCCACCGCATCGCTGGAGTTGGGGATTGATATCGGTGAGGTCGACCTGGTGTGCCAGATCGGCTCGCCCGGTTCCATCAACGGTTTTCTGCAAAGGGTTGGGCGTTCCGGCCATCAGGTCGGCGGCACGCCCAAGGGGCGACTGTTCGCCACCACCCGCGATGACTTGATCGAATGCGCCGCCCTGCTCGACTGCGTGCGGCGCGGCGAACTGGACACCTTGCACATCCCCATCGCCCCGCTGGACGTGCTGGCCCAACAGATCATCGCCGAAGTCAGCGCCCGCGAATGGCCGGAACAGGCGCTGCTGGACCTCATCCGCCGCGCCTCGCCCTACGCCGCACTGGATGAGCGTCACTATCAGGCGCTGCTGCACATGCTCGCCGACGGCTATAACGGCCGCCAGGGCATCCGCAGCGCCTACCTGCACCGCGACGCCGTGACCCACACCCTGCGCGCCCGCCGGGGTGCCAAACTGACCGCCGTGACCAGCGGCGGCACCATCCCCGACAACGCCGACTACAGCGTATTGCTGGAGCCTCAGAGCCTGAACATCGGCAGCGTCAACGAAGACTTCGCGGTGGAAAGCATCGCCGGGGATATCTTCCAGCTCGGTAATACGTCCTACAGAATCCTGCGGGTAGAAAGCGGCAAAGTACGCGTCGAAGATGCCCACGGCCAACCGCCGACCATCCCGTTCTGGCTGGGTGAAGCGCCGGGGCGCAGCAACGAGTTGTCGGCGGCAGTCGCGCGTTTTCAGGGACAGTTGGATGCCCTGCTCAGCACCACGCCCGGTGACCTGCAACCCGCGCAAGACTGGCTCACCGCCAGCCTTGGCCTGAACCACGCCAGCGCCGAGCAGATCCTTGATTACCTGGCCCGTGCGCGCCTGGCGCTGAGCGCATTACCGTCCCAGGACACGTTGATCATGGAGCGGTTTTTCGACGAGTCCGGCGGCACTCAACTGATCATTCACACGCCGTTCGGCAGCCGCATCAACCGCGCCTGGGGCCTGGCGTTGCGCAAGCGTTTTTGCCGCACGTTCAACTTTGAATTGCAGGCGGCCGCCAGTGAGAATGCAATCGTGCTGTCGCTGTCCACCAGCCACAGTTTTGAGCTGGATGAAGTGTGGCGCTATGTGAACAGCAACAGTGCCGAGCACCTGCTGATCCAGGCCGTGCTGGATGCGCCGCTGTTTGGCGTGCGCTGGCGCTGGAATGCCGGTGTGGCACTCGCGTTGCCGCGCTACACCGGAGGGCGCAAGGTGGCGCCGCAGATCCAGCGCATGAAAAGCGAAGACCTGATCGCCAGCGTGTTTCCCGACCAGATTGCCTGCCTGGAAAACCTTGCCGGCGAGCGCGAAGTCCCCGAACACCCGCTGGTGGAGCAAACCCTCGACGACTGCCTGCACGAAGCCATGGACAGCGAGGGTTGGCTGACGCTGTTGCGGCGCATGGAACGCGGCGAGGTGCGCCTGATCAGCCGCGACCTGCCGGCGCCCTCGCCCATGGCCGCCGAAATACTCAGCGCGCGGCCCTACACCTTTCTCGACGACGCGCCATTGGAAGAGCGCCGCACCCAGGCCGTGCTCAACCGTCGCTGGAGCGACCCGCACAGTACCGACGACCTTGGCGCGCTGGACGCTGAGGCCATTGCCGGCGTGCGTGAAGAAGCCTGGCCCGCGCCCCATGGCCTGGATGAAATGCATGAGGCGTTGATGAGCCTGGCGTGTATCGCCAGCAACGAAGTCACGCCGCAATGGGCCGAGTGGTTGCATGCCTTGGCCAAGGGCGGGCGCGCCTATCAACTGGACAATGGCCTGTGGGTGGCGGTGGAGCGCCTGAGTTGCCTGCAAGCGGTCTATCCGAGCGGCTTGCCGTTGCTGCCGGGCTTCGATGAACCCTGGACCTTTGACGATGCGCTGGCCGAAGTATTGCGCGCGCGCCTCGGCGGGTTCGGCCCGTTGACCCTGGCCGAGATTGCCACGCCGCTGGCGCTGCCGGCTGCTGATATCAGCCAGGCACTCGCGCGCCTGGAGCGGGAAGGCTACGTACTGCGCGGCCGTTTCAGCCCCGGCGCCACCCAGGAACAATGGTGCGAGCGGCATTTGCTCGCGCGTATCCATCGCTATACGGTCAAGCGCCTGCGCCGGGAAATCGAGCCGGTGGCGCTGCAGGATTTCATGCGCTTTCTTTTCGATTGGCAGCACCTGTCCGACGGCACTCGTGGCCAGGGCAGCGCAATGTTGCCGCAGATCGTCGGGCAGTTCGAAGGTTACGCCGCCGCCACCTCGGCCTGGGACAGCGACTTGCTAAATGCGCGGCTCAAGGACTATTCCTCCACCTGGCTCGATGAGCTGTGCCGCAGCGGCAAACTGGTGTGGACGCGCCTGAGCAACAAGGCCGGCGCCCTGGCACTGCGCAGTACGCCGGTGGTGTTGTTGCCGCGCAGCCAAGTGCCGTTGTGGAGCGGGCTGACCGAACCGACCGCCAGCACCACGCTGTCGCCCAAGGCCCAAAAAGTCCACCTGGCGCTGCGTGAGCACGGCGCGCTGTTTTTCGACGAACTGGTGCACGAAGCCCATCTGTTGCGCAGCGAACTGGAAACCGCCTTGCAGGAACTGGTGGGCGCCGGGCTGGTGAATGCCGACAGTTTTGCCGGGCTGCGGGCCTTGACCACGCCCGCCAGCAAACGCCAGGCACGCAGCAGCCGGCGTGGGCGCGGGGCGTTTATCGGCGGCATGGACGACGCCGGGCGCTGGGCCCTGGTGCGCCGCTCGCCCAGCGCCGCCGGAGCGCATTCGGCCGAGACCCTGGAGCATGTAGCCATGACCCTGCTTCGCCGTTATGGCGTGGTGTTCTGGCGGTTGCTGGAGCGGGAAGCAGACTGGCTGCCTAGCTGGCGCGAATTGCTGCGCACCTTCCATCGCCTGGAGGCGCGGGGCGAGATTCGCGGCGGGCGGTTTGTGAGTGGTTTGGCAGGGGAACAGTTTGCGTTGCCGGAGGCGATTCCATTGCTGCGTGAGGTAAGACGCCGGCCGCATGACGGCAGTCTGATTGCGGTGTGCGGGGCTGACCCATTAAATCTGGTGGGCACCTTGCTACCGGGCAGTAAAGTGCCGGCGGTGAGCGGCAATCGGATTGTGTATCGCGATGGCTTGCCGGCAGCTGTGATGGTTGCGGATAAGCAGCAGGTGTTGCTGGAGGAGGATTTGCAGGCGGTGCAGGAGAAGTTGATCAGGCGCTGAGAGCTGTATGGAGCTTGCCGGCCTCATCGCGGGCAAGCCCGGCTCCCACAGGGGAATGCATTCCAACTGTGGGAGCTGGCTTGCCTGCGATGAGGCCCTGACAGTCATTACATCATTGAGGCCTGTGCTGCTCGGTCAACACCACCGCACCCGGCACCTCTTCACCCGGCTCATCTACATGCGGGGAGCGCTTGGGCAGCCAAACCTGCTGTGGATAAGTTTGCGCGAAGTGCACCTCATCACAGTTATCCACAAGCTTTTTCAGGCGCTGGTTAAATGCCCGGCTCACAGCGTATTGCCCGCCGGACACGGTACGGAACTGCGCCGTCAGCACCACGCCGTTGAGGTCCATCTTGTCGACCCCGAACACTTCCAGCGGACCTTGCAGGTTGTACTTGAGGAACACGTCATCGCGGATCGACTGGCCCGCCTCCCGGATCAGCTCTACAGCCTTATCCACATCGGTGTCGTAGGTGAACTGCACCGAGAAGAACGCATAGGCAAACTGTCGCGACTGGTTGGTGACCGCCTTGATCTGCCCGAACGGCACCGAGTGCACAAAACCCTTGCCGTCCCGCAGGCGCAGGGTGCGAATGGTCAGGCCTTCGACCGTGCCGGCATGGCCGGAATCGAGCACCACCCAATCGCCGATCGACAGCGTGTCCTCGATGATGATGAACAGGCCGGTGATCACGTCCTGCACCAATTGCTGGGAGCCAAAACCGATGGCCAGGCCGACCACACCGGCACCGGCCAGCAGCGGCGCGACATTGATGCCCAGGTTGGCCATGGTGGTGATCGCGCAGATCACCACCAGCACGATTTTCACCGCATTGCGCAGCAACGGCAGGATGGTCTTGACCCGCGTGCTGGGCTGGCGGCTGGAGCGTTTATTCACCGGCGGTTTCAACGCCTCCTGGATTGCTGTGTCGAGCACCACCCAGAACAGCCAGGTCACCAGCAGGATCAGGCCGATGCTGCTGAGGGAATCGCTGATCGCCCGCCCCACCGAGTTGCGCTGGGCAAACTCGAAGAGCGAGATGCCCCAGATACGCCCAAGAACTTCGATAAACGCGATGGCCATGGCGATGCGCAATATCGCGTGCAGCAAGCTCAGGAAGCGCTCCTTATAGGCACTGCTGCGCTGGATCGCCACCTGGCTGCGGGACTTGAACAGGTGTTGCAACACCGTGCTGAGAAACACCGTGCCGATCAACAGAATCGTAGTGAACAGCGCGCAACGCAGGGCCTTCTGGTTGTCGTCGCCAGCGCCGATCAGGTTGATCGCCGAGACCAGCACCATCAACAGAATCGGCCAATACCACAGCCCGGAAAACACCCGCAGCGATTGCTGCAGCGCCGGGTGTTTGAGGCGCTGGGCCAACGGCCGATTGCGGATCAGATGCGCGACCGGACGGCGCAGGCGCACCACCAGCACGCCGAAAATCACCGCCGCGAACAGGCCGGTAAACACCGCGATACTGCTGGTGATATTGCCGCCCAACTGGCGCGCGATCTGCGGGCTGGTCAACGCGTCGCTGAGGGCGGCCAGAAAGCCGATCAGAAACAGCGGCTTGGGGCAATAATTGCGAATAATCTGCACAGCCGGGCGTTTGTGGCCGACGTTGAACATGACGATGACGCACAACAGCATCGACGTGGAGAAGATGCCGCTGCTGGTGGCATAGGCAAAACACAGCGCCAGCGCACGGCCTACGGAGCTGGGTAAAAAGTGGCTGACATAAAGCGTCAGTGGCAGGCAGATCAGGGCTGGAATCGTGTAGGGCACCACGTAACCCAGTACGCCCTGCAGACGCTCGCGCTGCGCAACGAAACGCCGCCGACTGAGGCGCTGCACGCTAAAGCGCCCGAGCAGCGTGAGTGCCGCAAAGGCGCCGACCCACACCCCGGAGAGCAACAGGAAGTCCCCGGCCACGCTCCACGGCGAGCGTTGGGCGGTTTGATCGACCAGCCGCCCGACCTCATCCGCCGCGCGGTCGGCGCGCAGGCGCCAGGCGTCGATGAGGTTCTGGTTGAGGTCGAGTTTGTCTTGCACATCGTCAATGCTGGAGCTGATGGCGCCGAGCAGGCCACCTTCGACCAGCAACTCCGGCTTGGCTGGAGCCTCAGCTGCAGCAGGCGCCGCGGCCGCGGCTTGCAGTGCGCCATTACCACACACCAACAGCGCGACGAGCAGTAATGCAGTCTTTAGATTCAGCAAAACACCGGGCTCCTTCAGCAGGGTCTGTAAGGAACTGACGGGTTTGAGCGCTGATCGTTCCCACGCTCTGCGTGGGAATGCATCTACGGACGCTCTGCGTCCAAGGGGCGCGGAGCGTCCCGGGCTGCGTTACCACGCGGAGCGTGGGAACGATCGGTTAACCGCACCGCCTGTAGGTCACTCGAAACTTTCCCCCAACCGCCGCAGTCAGCCAATAACATCAGCCAATAAAACAGGCTTCACCCTTTACTTATCCACAGGAGCGATCATGGCTGCGATTGCCGACTGGGTGCCCGTTACGCCCAGCACCGCCATCACCCGCTTCACCGTACTGACGGTGAATATCCATAAGGGTTTCACCGCGTTGAACCGACGCTTTATCCTGCCCGAGTTGCGGGAAGCGGTGCGCAGCGTGGGCGCCGACATGGTGTTCCTGCAGGAAATCCACGGCACCCATGAGCGGCACCCGCAGCGTTACAGCGACTGGCCGAAGATGCCGCAGTATGAGTTTCTGGCCGACAGCATCTGGCCGCAGTTTGCCTACGGCCGCAACGCGGTCTACCCGCATGGCGACCACGGCAACGCGCTGATGTCCAAATTCCAGATCATCCGCTACGACAACCTCGACATTTCCCAGAGCGGCCATGAAAGCCGTGGCCTGCTGCATTGCGTGCTGCGCTTGCCGGGCAGCGGCCAGGAGGTGCACGCGATCTGCATGCACCTGGGCCTGCGCGAGGTGCATCGCCAACAGCAATTGCGGTTGCTGGAGCAGCGCATCGCCGAGATTCCGGCTGACGCGGCGCTGATCGTCGCCGGCGATTTCAATGACTGGCGCCAGAAGGCAGACCTGAGCCAAAGCGGGCTCAGGGAGGTGTTTATCGAGGCCCATGGCAAACCGGCGCGCACCTTTCCGGCGCGCTTGCCGTTGCTGCCTTTGGATCGCATTTATGTGCGCAACCTCAAGGTGCATAACCCCAAGGCGCTGACGACGCGGCCGTGGTCCCATCTGTCAGACCACGTGCCGTTGTCGGTGGAGATTGAGCTATGAGTGTCGCCGTGGAACACATCGCCACCGACCAGCCGCCGGATGATGCCAAGGCCCGCGACCTGGATTACGGCTGGCAACCGGGCAACCGCATTGAGCTGCTGGAGAACGGCGAGGCGTACTTTCCCGCCGTCTTCGAGGCCATGCGCCAGGCGCAGCGGGAGATCTTGCTGGAGACCTTTATTCTGTTCGAAGACAAGGTTGGCCACGAACTGCAAGGCATTTTGATTGAGGCGGCGCAGCGTGGCGTAAAGGTGATCGTCAGCCTCGATGGGTTTGGCTGCGGCGAGCTGAGTCCCGCCTTTCTCGGTGAACTGGCCGAGGCCGGGGTGACGGTGCAAATGTTTGACCCGGCAGCGAAGATAGTGGGCATTCGCACCAACTGGTTCCGTCGCCTGCACCGCAAGATTGTGGTGGTGGACGCCGCCGTGGGGTTTATCGGCGGGATCAATTTTTCGGCCGACCACTTGGCTGATTTCGGCCCCGAAGCCAAGCAGGATTATGCCGTGCAAGTGAGCGGCCCGGCCGTGGCGGACCTGCATCATTTCGCCCTCGCCCAAAGTGGCCGCCAGGTACGCACACGACGCGGCTGGCGACGGCGCCAGCAACGGCCATCGCCGTGGCCGACGCACACCGACGACGGCCTGGTGCGGCTGATTTACCGCGATAACCTGCAACACCGTGATGACATTGAAGAGGCCTATATACACGCCTTGAGCAAGGCGCAAAAACGCGTGGTGATTGCCAACGCCTACTTCTTCCCCGGCTACCGCCTGCTGCGTGAAATCCGCAATGCCGCGCGGCGTGGCGTGCAGGTGCAACTGATCATGCAGGGCCAGCCCGATGTGCTGCTGGCCAAGCTCGCGGCGCGCATGCTGTACGACTATCTGCTCAAGGATGGCGTGGTGATTCATGAGTATTGCCAGCGCCCGCTGCACGGCAAAGTGGCCTTGGTGGATGACGACTGGAGCACCGTGGGTTCGAGCAACCTGGACCCACTGAGCCTGTCGCTGAACCTGGAAGCCAACGTGCTGATTCGTGACCACGCGTTCAATCAACAGCTGTACCAAAGCCTGGAAACACTGGCGCGCAATCATTGCCAGACAATGCCGGAAAAGCGCAAGCCGCGCCTGTGGTTATGGCGATTGACCGTGGGCTTTTTAGTGTTCCATGTGATGCGGCACTTCCCCGCGCTGACGGGCTGGCTGCCGGCACACAAACCGCGCCTCAAGCCATTCGAGAGCCAGGCCCATGAGCACTGAAAGCGGCGGCTCGCGGTTCAAGCGCTGGAAGAAACCGCTGACGATAGCGTTCTTTGTACTGCTGATTGTGCTGTTCACCCTGCTCGCGCGGCGTATCGACTGGAGCGAAGTGCTGCAGACGCTGGCGGACTTCAAGCTGCGCACGCTGTTGATCGCCGGCGGGCTGACGTTGTGCAGTTTTCTTGTCTACGCCAGCTTCGACCTGATCGGCCGCACCTACATTCGCCAGGATTTGCGCTGGAAGCAGATCCTGCCGGTGGGGATCATCAGCTATGCCTTCAACCTCAACCTGAGCGCGTGGGTCGGCGGCATTGCCATGCGCTATCGGCTGTATTCGCGGCTCGGGGTGAGCACGAGCAATATCGCCAAGATTCTTGGGCTGAGCCTGGCCACCAACTGGTTTGGCTACATGGCCGTGGCCGGCGTGGTGTTCAGCAGCGGTTTGGTGACCATGCCGCCGGGCTGGAAGGTCAGCAGCGGCGCATTGCAAGGCATTGGCGTGCTGCTGGTGCTGGCCAGCCTGGGTTATCTGGCGGCCTGCCAGTTTGCAAAGAAACGCGCGTGGTCGATCAAGGGCATCGAGATCAACTTGCCGTCGTTACGCATGGCCTGTTTGCAGTTGGCACTGGGTGCGTTGAATTGGTCGTTGATGGCAGCGGTGATCTTTACGTTGCTGCCCGCCAAGCTGGACTACCCGCTGGTATTGGGCGTGCTGCTGATCAGCGCGATTGCCGGGGTGATCACCCATATCCCGGCCGGGCTCGGGGTGCTGGAGGCAGTGTTTATCGCGCTGATGCAGCATGAGGCGTCGCGGGGCAGTTTGCTTGCGGGGTTGATTGCCTACCGGGCGATCTACTTTATTTTGCCGCTGCTGGTGGCGTTGGTGATGTACCTGGTGGTGGAGGCCAAGGCCAAGGCGTTGCGGGTGAGGAAGACACCGGCTTGAATATGGGGTGATTGGTCTGGCGCCTTCGCGAGCAAGCCCGCTCCCACATTCGACCGAGTACATCCTTGAAATAGGGTCACCTGTGGGAGCGGGCTTGCTCGCGAAAGCGGCCTAAAGTGCACTGCATCAGCGTGATTGAATAATGCTCAACCGCTCCCCCACCACCATTTCGGTAATCCAGTCCACCAGGATCGAGGTGTAGGCCTGCTGCGACACCGGATCACTCAACGAGTGGTCGGCGCCATCGATGATCCGATGGGTCAGCGAATGGGTGTTCTGGCAGGCCGCGCGGTAACTCATGATGGTGGCATGGGGCACATGGTCGTCGGTTTCGGATTCGACGATCAGCACGTCACCGCTGAACTTGGCGCAGGCATGCAGGGCGCGATTGGTCTCGGCATGCACCAGGGTGCTGCGGTAATCCATCAGGTCGGCCTTATCCAGCTCGCGCTTGGGCTTGAGCCATTCCTGGTCGCGGTACAACGCCGGCACGCGCAGCGCCAGCCAGCGTACTGGGCGCAATGAAGTGAGAATCGCCGCCAGGTAGCCGCCATAACTGGTGCCCACCACGGCCACGGCCGAGGTATCGATGGCAGGGTGTGAGAGCAGACGGTCGTAGGCCGCCAGCAAGTCGCGCAGGTTGTCTTCACGGGTGACGCGCGACAACGGAATTCCGGTACCGGCGTGGCCGCGCAGGTCGAAGGTCAGGCACACGCAGCCTAACCCGGCGATGCCCTTGGCGCGCTCCAGGTCGCGCTCCTGGCTGCCGCCCCAGCCGTGTACAAACAACACGCCGGGGACTTTGGATTTAGGACTCAGGAAGGTGCCGCTCATCTGTTCGTCGTCGATGTCGATCGCAATGCTTTCGCTTCTAGCCGTCATAAGGTTTAACCGTCACATACTTGAGAAGAAAGTCGCTGTTTTCGGCCGGGCCGCGATACACCTCAATAGCGTGCGCAGGCAGCGGTTGGTCCACATAGGTCTCCACCGAGGACACACGAATCGCCCGCAGGCCCGGGTTATTGATAAAGCTCTGCAGCGCCGCGACTTCCGCGCTGCTGGCACCGCCCATGCGCCAGGATTGTTCGAGCACGCCGCTACGACGTTGGCCGTCACTGTCCAGGCCTTGGGCAATATCGTAATTGCGCCGCGAGGCATAGAAACCAGGGTAGGCCTCATCGGCGGCGCTGTCGAAAACCTGGGCTTGTTGGATGGCTTCACGCACATCGTCGGGCAAATCGAGCTTGAGCAAGTCGTCGTAGCCACCGGGCACCGCCAGCAAGCTCGAGCCGCCGTAGACCTCTTCACCGTGCCCGTCCTGGGTGAGGTATTGCTCGCCGCAGTAGCTGAACACGTGATCGCCGATAAAGCTCTGGCCCACGCTATGGGTAGTGACATCGTGCAGATCCTGCTCCAGCACCACGCCATCACTGAATAACTGCGCCGCTTGCGGCCGCGCCAGCAGGGTCTCGAACTCGTCGAGGCTGTGGATAACTTCCTGGCCGCGTCCGGCACAGGCATGTACCGGTTTCACGCGGATCGGCCCGCTGTAGAGCAAGCGCGTGGCGGCAGGCAGCGCGTCTTCAAGGGCAAACACGCTGAGTCCGTCGAGAACGACGGTGCGCACACGCTCACAAAACGCCGGCGACCAGCCTTCAGGCGCGGTGGCGTCAGGGCTCACCAGGCCATGGGTGATCGCTTTGGTGCAGATGAATGCGTGATCGACATAACCACCCCACAGATCGCCCGGCCCTTTGACATTGAGCGGCCGCGCTTGGTCTGAGCCGACCAGGGTTTGGGTGGGCAACACGTACAAGTCGAGGCCGGCGTGTAACTGCGGGTCATAGCTGCCGCCGAATTTAAGCCCAAGAATCTGCGCAAGCCAGCGCGCCAGGGCGCGATTGGTTTCGACTTCATGTTGCGGCGCGCCGTGTCGTGTGGAGTGGGCGACTACGCGTTTTTTGCGTTGAGTCGGGGTCATACGTCCCCCTTGGCGATCCTGCCATGTGTGTGCGAGTAAGGTTGCATGGATCACGCCAAGGCAAGGTTTGCGAAGATGGCCGGTAAATCAAACAGTTACTCAAACAGCGATGGCACTAGGCCTGTTTTATTCTGCACGACAGGGATTTAAACGGAGGGTGTTCTGCACGACACCGCCATCAAAGCGGCTGCGTGGATGGCCACGGGCCAGCTAAGATGCAAGGCACTGCCAACCATCATAAGGACACCCATGGCCAAGCAAGCGCTCATCCTCATCGATATCCAGAACGATTACTTCCCCGAGGGCAAGTGGCCGCTCGATGGCGTGGAAGCCGCGGCGGACAAGGCCGCGCAGGTACTGCAGGCGTTTCGCCAGGCGGGCAATGCCGTCATCCATGTGCGCCATGAGTTCACCACCGAAGACGCGCCCTTCTTCACGCCAGGCTCCGAGGGCGCGCACCTGCATACCAAGGTACTCAATGAGGGCAACGAGCCGGTGGTGCTTAAACACTTTGTGAACGCGTTTCGCGGGACGAACCTGCGCACCGTGCTGGAACAACGCGCCATCACTGACGTGGTGGTGGTCGGCAACATGAGCCATATGTGCATCGACGCCGTGGTGCGGGCTGCGGCGGACTTGGGCTACAAGGTCACGCTGATTCACGACGCCTGCGCGACCCGCGACCAGGCATTCAATGGCCAGGTGATTGCGGCCGCGCAGGTGCATGGCGCTTATATGGCCTCGCTGGCTTTTGGGTACGCCAGCGTGGTGTCAACGGATGAATACTTGAAGGCGCAAGCGGCGGCGCAATGACTATCGCTTGCTTGCTTTCAGCGGGTTGCGATGATGAACAGGCGCGGAAAAGGCAGCAACACAGTGCCATCAGCCAGGGCCGGGTAAGCCTGGGTAATACGCGCCTGGTATTGCTGTAGGAATGCGGTTTTTTCGCTGTCGGTCAACGGCGCAAGAAACGGCCGCAATGCCGATGCCGTGAACCACTCCACCACCGCCGCATGATCGGCCAGCGGGTGTTGATAGGTGGTGCGCCACACGTCGACGGTGCTGCAATGTTTACTCAGCAGTTCGTAGTAGTAACTGGCGGTGTGTCGCTCGTTGTGTTTGACCGCTCCGATCTTTGCCGCCCAAGGGCCATCTGCCGCCACTTCGCGGGCCAGCCGGTGGGCAGGTTCGTCAAGGTTGTCCGGGGTTTGTACGGCGAGGGTGCCGCCGGGTGTCAGTTGGTCGACCAGGTGCGGATAGAGCGTGGCGTGGTCAGGTAGCCATTGCAGGGAAGCGTTGGCGAGGATCACATCGAATGTCTGCCCTGGGTTCCAGGCGCCGATGTCTGCCAGCTCGAAATTCAGTTTCGGCAAACGCTTGCGGGCGTCGACCAGCATGTCGTCGGAACTGTCCATGCCCGTAACGTGCGCCTGCGGGAAACGCTCGGCCAACACTTCAGTGGAATTGCCAGGGCCACACCCCAGGTCGACGGCGCTGCGCACATCGGTATTGGGAATGGCCGCGACCAAGTCACGGACCGGGCGGGTACGTTGCTGTTCAAACATCGTGTATTGCTTGGCAGACCAGGTCATCGCGGTGTTCCTTCTTTGTTAGAGGTGGCCACAGCCTAAGTCTTGTGAGCCATGAGAACAAATGCCAGGATTGGCAACCTCCCATACCTTGAAAGTATCCCTATGTTGGAGCTTCGCCAGCTTAAAGCCTTCGTGGCTATTGCCGAGGAAGGCTACATCACCCGCGCCGCAGAACGCCTGGGCATGCAGCAACCGCCGTTGACGCGCTTGCTGCAAAGTCTTGAAACGCAATTAGGCGTGGTGCTGATGGAGCGCCTGCCCCGCGGCGTGCGCCCAACCACGGCGGGCCTCGCATTGCTGGACGAGGCGCGTGACATCCTGGCGCGAGCCGAGGGTGTTGCCGACGTGGTAAGCCGTGCCGCGCGGGGTGAACGCGGCCGGCTCGCCATCGGCTTTACCAGCTCGGCGGCGTTGCATCCGTTTGTACCCAGCGTGCTGCGGCGGTTTCGCGAGACCTTTGTGGGGGTCTCGGTGGTACTGGAAGAAGCAGGAACCGGCGAACTGCTGGACGCGCTGGTGCAGGAAAAACTGGATGCGGCGTTTATCCGCTCACCGCTCAGTGGCACGCAACAGTTGCAGGACGAACCGATCCTGGTGGAGCCGATGCTGCTGGCGCTGCCGACTGATCATCCCTTGGCACTTGATGCGGGGCACCCGTTACCCTTGGCAGCATTGGCTAATGAGGCTTTTGTGCTCTATCGCCGTCGCGTAGGGCTGGGTTTGTATGACGCCATTCTGGTGGCCTGCCGTGAAGCGGGGTTCAGCCCGCAGGTGGTGCAGGAAGCGCCACGCATGACCGCGACCCTGAGCCTCGTGGCTGCAGGGCTTGGCGTCTCCATCGTCCCCGCCTCCATGCAGCGACTGCGCGGCGATGGCATTGTTTATCGCGAACTGAGCGAGTGCCAGAGCCTGGTGGCGCCGTTGCATTTGGCCACGCGAATTGGCGACGGCTCAGCGGTATTGCGCAGGTTCAAGGAGATGGTGGTCACAGCGGCCGCGACGGACGCGTGATCACAGGCATTAAAAAACCCCCGAGGCTTTCGCCAGCGGGGGTTTTGATCGCTTCGGGTCTGGGACCTAGAACGGGATATCGTCATCAAAGCTGTCGAAATCCGGAGCCGGCTGTGGAGCGGCCTGCTGCGGAGGTGGCGCCTGGCGAGACTGTTGCGGTGCCGACTGCTGCGGGCGCGGAGCCTGCTGGCGTGGGGCCGGAGCGGACTGCTGGTAATTGTTGCCCCCGCCTTGCTGGTCGCCCTGCTGTGGACGGCCGCCCAACAGTTGCATGGTGCCTTGCATGTCCACCACGATCTCCGTGGTGTAACGCTTGATGCCGTCTTTTTCCCACTCGCGGGTTTGCAGTTTGCCTTCGATGTAGACCTGCGAACCTTTGCGCAGGTACTCACCGGCGATTTCTGCGACCTTGCCGAACAACGACACGCGGTGCCACTCGGTTTTCTCTTTGCGCTCGTTGGTCTGCTTGTCGGTCCACTGTTCGCTGGTCGCCAGACTCAAGTTGGTCACGGCGTTACCGTTAGGCAAGTAGCGAACTTCGGGATCCTGGCCGCATGTACCGACCAATATGACTTTGTTAACCCCACGGGCCATAACGTTCTCCTAGGCTGGGCGCGCTGTCGGCACTGGGTTGACCAGTTGCTCGAGCGTCGCGCGATCCAATAATTCGGTGTCTAATTTGATGTAGATGGCGGCTTCTTCTGCAATAACCACGGCATCTGTAACCCCGGTAACGGCCTTGAGGCGCTCAACCAGACCGGCTTCGCGGATCGCTTCTGGCGATAACGGCAAACGCAGGCTCGTCACATAGGGAGGTTCGCGCATGGTAACAGCAAAGGCTAGCCAGAGGGCAGCCAGACCTGCGCATCCCAGGAACACAACCGACAAACCGCCATGCTGGAACATCCAGCCGCCCATGATGCCGCCAAGCGCAGAACCCAGGAACTGGCTGGTGGAATACACGCCCATCGCCGTGCCCTTGCCACCGGCCGGTGAAACTTTGCTGATCAGCGAAGGCAGTGAAGCTTCCAGCAGGTTGAACGCAGTGAAAAACACCACTGTGCCGATTACCAGTGCCCGCAGGCTGTCGCCGAACTGCCAGAAGAATAGCTCAGTGAGCATCAGCGTCGCGACGGCGCCGAGCAAAACTCGTTTCATTTTGCGTTTCTTCTCGCCGTAGATGATGAACGGGATCATGGCGAAGAACGAAATCAGCAGTGCGGTGAGGTACACCCACCAGTGCTGTTCCTTGGGCAAACCGGCTTTTTGCACCAGTGCCAGAGGCAACGCGACGAAGCTGCACATCAGCATTGCGTGCAACACGAAGATACCTAAATCCAGGCGCAGCAGGTCCGGGTGCTTGAGCGTCGGCAGTAAAGCCTTGCGCGCAACGCCCGACTCACGGTGCACGAGCGTGCCGGTGGAGCGCGGCACCATGAAGGCCACGATCACGATGCCAAACAACGCCATGCCGCCGGTGGCGAGAAACAGCCCATGCAAACCGAAGGCGCGGGTCAGCAAGGGACCGACCACCATCGCAACGGCGAAGGACAGGCCGATAGTCATGCCGATCATGGCCATGGCCTTGGTACGGTGTTGTTCGCGGGTCAGGTCCGAGAGCAGCGCCATCACCGCCGCGGAAATCGCCCCGGCGCCCTGCAGGACGCGCCCGGCAATCACACCCCAGATCGAATCGGACTGCGCCGCGAGCACACTGCCGAGAGCAAACACGATCAGCCCCAGGTAGATAACGGGACGACGGCCGATACGGTCGGAAATGATCCCGAACGGGATCTGAAAAAGTGCCTGGGTCAGGCCATAGGCGCCAATCGCCAGGCCGATCAGTGCGGGGGTCGCTCCTGCGAGATCCATTCCATAGGTCGCCAACACCGGCAACACCATAAACATGCCTAGCATACGGAACGCGAACACCAGGGCCAGACCGCTTGCTGCTCGGGTCTCGCCGCTACTCATGCGTTCGCTGTGGGGATCGTGCATGGAAAAACCTCGTGTGAACCGGCGGCGATTCTACCAGTCCCATCGATTGAGAGGGTATATGCGGCGCTTTGCCGCGCAGCTTTCATCTAAGGCTGCACCCGGCACTTTGACAGTGTATATTCATCCAGTCTTTAGCCGTATACTCCGGCATTATTTACGCCCGCCGTGCGAGGCCATCTTGGACAAGATCCTGATTCGTGGGGCTAGAACCCACAACCTGAAGAACATCGACCTGACCCTGCCCCGGGACAAACTGATCGTCATCACCGGCTTGTCCGGCTCGGGCAAATCGTCCCTGGCGTTCGACACGCTGTATGCCGAGGGCCAGCGCCGCTATGTCGAATCGCTGTCGGCCTATGCGCGTCAGTTTCTGTCGATGATGGAAAAACCCGACGTCGACACCATTGAAGGCCTGTCGCCGGCGATTTCCATCGAGCAGAAGTCAACCTCCCACAACCCGCGTTCCACCGTGGGCACCATCACCGAGATCTACGACTACCTGCGCCTGCTGTATGCGCGCGTGGGGATTCCACGTTGCCCGGACCACGACATCCCGCTGGAAGCCCAGACCGTCAGCCAGATGGTCGACCTGGTGCTGGCCCAGCCGGAAGGCGCCAAGCTAATGCTGCTGGCGCCGGTGATTCGCGAGCGCAAGGGTGAGCACCTGTCGGTGTTCGAAGAGCTGCGTGCCCAGGGCTTTGTGCGGGCGCGCATCAACGGCAAGCTGTATGAGCTGGATGAAGCACCGAAGCTCGACAAGCAGAAGAAGCATTCGATTGATGTGGTGGTCGACCGCTTCAAAGTACGCGCCGACTTGCAGCAGCGTTTGGCGGAATCGTTCGAAACCGCGCTGAAGCTGGCCGATGGTATTGCCCTGGTCGCACCGATGGATGACGAACCGGGCGAAGAGATCATCTTCTCCGCACGTTTTGCTTGCCCGATCTGTGGCCATGCGATCAGCGAGCTGGAACCCAAGCTGTTTTCCTTCAACAACCCGGCTGGCGCGTGCCCGACATGCGATGGCCTGGGGGTGAAGCAGTTCTTCGATATCAAGCGCCTGGTCAATGGTGACCTGACGTTGGCGGAAGGCGCGATACGCGGCTGGGACAGGCGCAACGTCTATTACTTCCAGATGCTGGGGTCGCTGGCGTCGCACTATAAATTCAGCCTGGAAGTGCCGTTCAACCAACTGCCGGCCGAGCAGCAGAAAGTCATCCTGCACGGCAGTGGCTCGCAGAACGTCGATTTCAAATACCTGAACGACCGCGGCGATATCGTCAAACGCTCGCACCCGTTCGAAGGCATTGTGCCGAACCTGGAACGTCGCTACCGCGAGACCGAATCGGCGAGCGTACGCGAAGAGCTGGCGAAATTCCTCAGCACCCAACCGTGCCCGGATTGCCGTGGCACGCGCCTGCGTCGTGAGGCGCGGCATGTGTGGGTCGGTGAGAAAACATTGCCGGCGGTCACCAACCTGCCGATCGGTGATGCTTGTGAATACTTCGGTGTACTCAAGCTGACCGGCCGCCGTGGGGAAATTGCCGACAAGATTCTCAAGGAAATCCGTGAGCGCCTGCAGTTCCTGGTCAATGTCGGACTGGACTACCTGTCGCTGGATCGCAGCGCGGATACCTTGTCCGGTGGTGAGGCCCAGCGAATTCGCCTGGCCAGCCAGATTGGCGCTGGCCTGGTGGGCGTTCTGTACATCCTCGACGAGCCGTCGATTGGCCTGCACCAACGCGACAATGATCGCCTGCTGGGTACGCTGAAACACCTGCGCGATATCGGCAACACGGTGATCGTGGTCGAGCACGATGAAGACGCGATTCGCCTGGCCGATTATGTGGTGGATATTGGCCCTGGCGCGGGTGTGCATGGCGGGCATATTGTCGCCGAGGGCACGCCTGCCGAAGTGATGGCTCACCCGGACTCGTTGACCGGCAAGTACCTGTCCGGTCGCGTGAAAATCGCAGTGCCAGCCAAGCGCACGCCACGTAACAAAAAGATGGCCTTGCACCTCAAGGGCGCGCGCGGCAACAACCTGCGCAATGTCGACCTGGAGATTCCGCTGGGCCTGCTGACCTGCGTGACCGGTGTCTCCGGCTCGGGCAAATCGACGTTGATCAACAACACGCTGTTCCCACTGAGCGCCACCGCCCTGAACGGCGCAACCACCCTGGAAGCGGCTGCGCACGACAGCATCAAGGGCCTGGAGCACTTGGACAAGGTGGTCGATATCGACCAAAGCCCGATTGGCCGCACACCACGCTCGAACCCTGCGACCTATACCGGATTGTTCACGCCGATACGCGAACTGTTTGCCGGCGTGCCGGAGTCTCGCTCGCGAGGCTACGGGCCTGGCCGGTTCTCGTTCAACGTAAAGGGTGGTCGCTGCGAAGCCTGCCAGGGCGACGGCCTTATCAAGGTGGAAATGCACTTCCTGCCGGACATCTACGTGCCGTGCGACGTGTGCAAGAGCAAGCGCTACAACCGCGAAACCCTGGAGATCAAGTACAAGGGCAAGAGCATCCACGAAACCCTCGAGATGACCATCGAGGAAGCGCGGGTGTTCTTCGACGCGGTTCCGGCGTTGGCGCGCAAGCTGCAGACGTTGATGGATGTGGGCCTGTCGTACATCAAGCTGGGGCAGTCGGCGACTACGTTGTCGGGTGGCGAGGCGCAGCGGGTGAAGTTGTCCCGTGAGCTGTCCAAGCGCGACACGGGCAAGACCCTGTATATCCTCGATGAGCCGACCACGGGCCTGCACTTTGCGGATATTCAGCAATTGCTCGACGTATTGCACCGCTTGCGCGACCACGGCAACACAGTGGTAGTCATCGAGCACAACCTCGACGTGATCAAGACCGCCGACTGGCTGGTAGACCTGGGGCCGGAAGGCGGCTCCAAGGGAGGCCAGATCATTGCGGTGGGCACGCCGGAGCAGGTCTCCGAGATGCAACAGTCGCATACTGGTTACTACCTGAAGCCACTGTTGGCGCGCGACAGAGCCTGATTTATCGGGCGCATGAAAAAGCCCCTGTCACTTTGCGGTGACAGGGGCTTTTTTGTAGCCGGAAATCAGAACTGCGATTGCAGGTAATTCTCCAGACCGACCAACTTGATCAGCCCCAACTGCTTTTCAAGCCAGTAGGTGTGATCTTCTTCGGTGTCATTCAACTGCACGCGCAGAATTTCGCGAGTGACATAGTCGTTGTGCTGCTCGCAGAGCTCGATGCCCTTGCAGAGCGCGGCACGCACCTTGTACTCGAGACGAAGGTCGGCAGCGAGCATGTCAGGCACCGTGGTGCCCACGTCCAGGTCGTCGGGACGCATGCGCGGCGTGCCTTCGAGCATCAGGATACGGCGCATCAGCGCGTCGGCGTGCTGTGCCTCTTCTTCCATTTCGTGGTTGATACGCTCGTAGAGCTCGGTAAAGCCCCAGTCTTCGTACATACGCGAATGAATGAAATATTGGTCACGAGCTGCCAGTTCGCCCGTCAGCAACGTGTTGAGGTAATCGATTACGTCGGGGTGACCTTGCATCGCCCTACATCTCCCTGCTTGAAAGTCTGTAGTTTGAACCATGCTGACTCGAAGGTCACGGGACAAACGGCAGAAAAGCGAAGATATTCCGAGAAAAGTGGCGGAAATAACGCAAAAACCGCCCAAATGAGGGCGGTTCTGCTTCTCGTTTAGAGTCAGCTAAGCGTTACGCCCAGTGCAGTTGCAATGCCCTGGCCGTACGCTGGGTCAGCCTTGAAAAAGTGCTGAAGCTGGCGCTGAACCACATCACTGCTGACACCGGCCATCGCACCGGCGATGTTGTTAATCAGCAGCGTTTTCTGAGCATCGTCCTGCAGGCGGAACAACGCACCGGCATGGCTGTAGTAGTCCGTGTCTTCACGTTGATCATAACGGTCAGCAGCACCGCTCAGCGCCAGAGGCGGCTCAGCGTACTGTGGCGCCTGCTTGGGTGTATCCGCAAAACTGTTGGGCTCATAGTTAGGAGCCGCTCTACCGTAACCAAAGGACATGGAACCATCGCGCTGGTTGTTATTGACCGGACTCAATGGGGAGTTGATCGGCAACTGCTGATGGTTGGTGCCAACGCGATAGCGGTGGGCGTCCGCATAAGCGAAAACGCGACCTTGAAGCATACGGTCTGGCGACAGACCAACACCTGGAACCATATTGCTTGGGCCGAAGCATGCCTGCTCGACTTCAGCAAAGTAATTCACTGGATTACGGTTCAGCTCCAGTTCACCCACCTCGATCAACGGAAACTCCTGCTGCGACCAGGTTTTGGTCACATCGAACGGGTTTTCGTAGTGAGCAGCGGCCTCAGCCTCAGTCATGATCTGAATGTTGACGCTCCACTTTGGAAAGTCACCGCGCTCAATTGCAGCAAACAGGTCACGCTGCGCGTAATCAGGATCGGTACCGGCGATACGTGTCGCCTCCTCGGGCGTCAGGTTCTTGATCCCTTGCTTGGTTTTATAGTGCCACTTGACCCAATGGCGCTCGCCTTTGGCGTTGATAAGGCTGTAGGTATGACTCCCAAAACCGTGCATGTGACGATAGCCGTCTGGAGTGCCACGATCCGAGAACAGAATTGTGATCTGGTGCAGCGCCTCTGGGGACAATGACCAGAAGTCCCAGACCATTTGGGCACTTTTGAGGTTGGTTTGCGGCAAGCGTTTCTGGGTGTGGATAAAATCCGGAAACTTGAGCGGGTCGCGAATGAAGAACACCGGGGTGTTGTTGCCAACGATGTCCCAGTTACCTTCCTCGGTGTAAAACTTCAAGGCAAAGCCGCGCGGGTCACGCGCAGTATCTGCCGAGCCGCGCTCGCCACCTACCGTAGAGAAACGCAAAAACGTCGGGGTCTGCTTGCCTACGGACTCAAAAAGTTTGGCACGGGTGTATTGGGTGATGTCCCGAGTGACGGTAAACGTACCGTGCGCACCTGAGCCTTTAGCGTGCACACGACGCTCAGGAATGTTCTCACGGTTGAAGTGCGCAAGCTTCTCGATCAGATGAAAGTCATCGAGCAGCAACGGGCCACGCGGGCCAGCTGTGCGGGAGTTCTGGTTATCAGCGACGGGAGCGCCGCTGGCGGTAGTCAGAATTGTACTCATGCTCAATCTTCCTCAGGTCAGGCTTAGAACTGCCGGCTAATCGGCTTGGAGGGAGTATTGACCATCAAGATGACACCATCAAATGCATTAAATCATGGACTTTGATAGAAAATAACTAATAACCCGTCAGGGCGAATAGAGTTTGGATTAATAAGAGAACCGGCAGCGACCTGAGAAATATAGACGGCTTTTCTATCGCCCACAAAAAACCGGGCACTAGGCCCGGTTCTTCGTTGCAGCGTGTCGTCTTACTCGGCGCTTACAGCTTCGCCGGCAGTAGCACGATCAACCAACTCGACGTACGCCATAGGCGCGTTGTCGCCAGTGCGGAAGCCGCACTTGAGGATGCGCAGGTAGCCACCCTCACGGGTAGCGTAACGCTTGCCCAGGTCGTTGAAGAGCTTACCAACGATAGCTTTCGAACGAGTACGGTCGAAAACCAAACGGCGGTTAGCCAGGCTGTCTGTCTTGGCCAAAGTGATCAGCGGCTCAGCAACGCGACGCAGTTCTTTAGCTTTCGGCAGTGTAGTTTTGATCAGCTCGTGCTCGAACAGCGACACCGCCATGTTTTGAAACATGGCCTTGCGGTGCGAGCTGGTACGGCTCAGGTGACGACCACTTTTACGATGACGCATGGTTCATTCCTTACCAAACTCACGTTCGGTGATTACGACGATCAGGCAGTCGCCTTGTCGTCCTTCTTAAGACTTGCAGGCGGCCAGTTGTCGAGGCGCATGCCGAGGGACAGACCGCGGGAGGCCAGAACGTCCTTGATTTCAGTCAAGGATTTCTTGCCCAGGTTCGGAGTCTTCAACAGTTCTACTTCGGTACGCTGAATCAGGTCGCCGATGTAGTAAATGTTTTCCGCCTTAAGGCAGTTAGCCGAACGTACAGTCAGTTCCAGATCGTCAACCGGGCGAAGCAGGATCGGATCGATCTCGTCTTCCTGCTCGATTACCACTGGTTCGCTGTCACCTTTGAGGTCGACGAACGCAGCCAACTGCTGTTGCAGGATGGTTGCAGCGCGGCGGATAGCCTCTTCAGGATCCAGAGTACCGTTGGTTTCCAGATCAATAACCAGCTTGTCCAGGTTAGTACGCTGCTCGACACGGGCGTTTTCCACCACGTATGCGATACGGCGAACCGGGCTGAACGAAGAGTCAAGCTGCAAGCGACCAATGCTGCGGCTTTCGTCTTCATCGCTCTGACGCGAGTCGGCCGGTTCATAACCACGACCACGAGCTACGGTGAGCTTCATGTTCAGGGCGCCGTTAGACGCCAGGTTAGCGATTACGTGATCGGGATTAACGATCTCGACATCATGATCCAGCTGAATATCGGCAGCGGTAACCACCCCCGAACCCTTCTTCGACAAGGTCAGCGTAACTTCGTCACGGCCGTGCAGCTTGATAGCCAGACCTTTAAGGTTCAACAGGATTTCAATTACGTCTTCCTGTACACCTTCGATGGCGCTGTACTCGTGGAGCACACCGTCAATCTCGGCCTCGACTACTGCACAGCCGGGCATTGAGGACAACAGGATGCGGCGCAGCGCGTTGCCCAGGGTGTGGCCAAAACCACGCTCGAGAGGCTCGAGAGTGATCTTGGCGCGGGTTGGACTGACAACCTGCACATCAATGTGGCGGGGTGTCAGGAACTCATTTACCGAAATCTGCATGGATGCACCTATTTTCTAGCCCTTACTTGGAGTAGAGCTCGACAATCAGGCTTTCGTTGATGTCGGCGGACAGATCACTGCGAGCAGGAACGTTCTTGAAAACGCCCGACTTCTTCTCAGTGTCTACTTCTACCCATTCTACGCGGCCACGTTGGGCACACAGATCGAGAGCTTGGACAATGCGAAGTTGGTTTTTTGCTTTCTCGCGAATCGCGACCACGTCACCAGCACGAACCTGGTAAGACGGAACGTTAACGGTTTGGCCGTTTACGCTGACGGATTTGTGCGATACCAGCTGACGGGATTCGGCACGAGTCGAACCAAAGCCCATACGGTATACAACGTTGTCCAGACGGCATTCGAGCAGTTGCAGCAGGTTTTCACCGGTTGCACCTTTCTTGCCAGCAGCTTCTTTGTAGTAGCCGCTGAACTGACGCTCGAGAACGCCGTAGATACGACGGACCTTCTGCTTTTCACGCAGTTGGGTGCCGTAATCGGACTGGCGACCGCGGCGTTGGCCGTGGATACCAGGTGCTGCTTCAATGTTGCACTTCGATTCGATCGCGCGCACGCCGCTCTTCAAGAAGAGATCGGTGCCTTCGCGACGAGCGAGTTTGCATTTTGGACCAATGTAACGAGCCATTCTTTACAATCTCCTGGATTACACGCGGCGCTTCTTCGGCGGACGGCACCCGTTGTGCGGGATTGGCGTCACGTCGGTGATGCTGGCGATCTTATAGCCACAGCCGTTCAAAGCACGGACAGCAGACTCACGACCTGGACCTGGACCTTTGACGTTAACGTCGAGGTTTTTCAGGCCGTATTCCAGCGCAGCTTGACCAGCACGTTCAGCAGCTACTTGAGCAGCAAACGGGGTGGACTTGCGGGAACCGCGGAAACCCGAACCACCAGAGGTAGCCCAAGACAGCGCGTTACCTTGACGGTCGGTGATGGTCACGATGGTGTTGTTAAAAGATGCATGGATGTGGGCGATGCCATCAACCACTGTCTTTTTAACTTTTTTACGAGGACGAGCAGCAGGTTTTGCCATGATAATTTTCCTGTCGATTCGCGTGGGCGATTACTTGCGGATCGGCTTACGCGGACCTTTACGGGTACGCGCGTTAGTCTTGGTACGCTGACCGCGTACTGGAAGACCACGACGATGACGCAGACCACGGTAGCAACCGAGGTCCATCAAACGCTTGATTTTCATGTTGATTTCGCGACGCAGGTCACCTTCAGTGGTGAACTTCGCCACTTCGCCACGCAACAGCTCAATCTGCTCGTCGCTCAGATCTTTGATCTTTGCGGCTGGGTTTACCCCAGTATCTGCGCAAATTTTCTGCGCAGTAGTGCGACCAACACCATAGATGTAGGTCAGCGAGATAACAGTGTGCTTGTTATCTGGAATGTTAACGCCTGCAATACGGGCCATTCAGTGGGACTCCAATTGACAGCTACCTACGCCCCGGAAGCCAAGAAATAGGGCGCGAGATAATATCGCTGTAATAACAAATAATCAACCCGGCAGCGCACTAGCTGCCGGGCTTCAAGCGGATCACACTCAGCCTTGGCGCTGTTTGTGACGCGGTTCCGCGCTGCAAATTACTCGAACAACACCTTCGCGGCGAATAATCTTGCAGTTACGGCACAGCTTTTTCACCGATGCACGAACTTTCATCACCAACTCCTCGAACCTTATGGGGTACTCAGCGCAACATGCCGCTGCCGTAGCCCTTCAGGTTGGCTTTCTTCATCAGGGATTCGTACTGGTGCGAAACGAGGTGCGATTGTACTTGGGACATGAAGTCCATCACAACCACGACCACGATCAGCAACGAGGTCCCGCCAAGGTAGAACGGAACGTTTGCTGCAACCACCAGGAACTGGGGAAGCAAGCACACGGCCGTCATATATAGAGCACCGAACAGGGTCAAACGAGTCAGAACGCCATCAATGTAGCGTGCCGACTGCTCACCTGGACGGATACCCGGAATAAAGGCACCGGACTTCTTCAGGTTTTCCGCTACGTCTTTCGGATTGAACATCAACGCCGTATAGAAGAAGCAGAAGAAAATAATCCCTGCACTAAACAGCAGAATATTCAACGGCTGACCAGGAGCGATCGACTGAGAGAGGTCCTGCAGCCAGCCCATATTTTCAGACTGACCAAACCAGGTACCCAACGAAGCCGGAAACAGCAAAATGCTGCTCGCGAAGATTGCCGGAATAACACCGGCCATATTCACTTTCAGCGGCAAGTGGCTGGTCTGCGCAGCAAAAACCTTACGGCCCTGCTGACGCTTGGCGTAGTGAACAGCAATACGACGCTGGCCACGCTCAATGAACACCACAAAACCGATAATCGCTACTGCCAGCAAACCGATGGCAACCAAGGCGAAGATATTGATATCACCCTGACGCGCAGACTCGAAAGACTGCCCGATTGCTCTCGGAAGACCGGCGACGATACCTGCGAAAATCAACATCGAGATACCGTTGCCAACACCACGCTCAGTAATCTGCTCACCCAGCCACATCATGAACATCGCGCCAGCCACAAACGTGGATACCGCGACGAAATAGAAGCCAAAGTCACCAGTGAACGCAACGCCCTGCCCCGCCAGGCCAACGGACATGCCGATAGCTTGAACCAGAGCGAGGACGACAGTGCCGTAGCGGGTGTACTGGCTAATCTTGCGACGGCCAGCTTCACCTTCCTTCTTCAACTGCTCCAGCTGCGGGCTGACGGCGGTCATCAACTGCATGATGATCGATGCCGAAATGTACGGCATGATCCCCAACGCAAAGATGCTCATCCGTTCCAGCGCGCCGCCGGAAAACATGTTGAACAAGCTAAGAATGGTCCCCTCATTCTGTCGAAACAGGTCTGCGAGTCGGTCCGGGTTGATACCTGGAACCGGGATGTGTGCGCCTATTCGGTAGACGATAATCGCCAGGAACAGAAAACGCAGACGAGCCCAAAGTTCAGACATACCGCCTTTGCCGAGCGCTGAGAGAGCACCTTGCTTAGCCATTTATTCCTCGAACTTGCCGCCAGCTGCTTCGATAGCCGAACGCGCACCTTTGGTGGCGCCGATTCCCTTGCCGATAGTGACAGCGCGAGTCACTTCACCGGACAACATGATTTTCACACGTTGTACGTTGACGTTAATCACGTTGGCATCTTTCAGGGTCTGCACAGTAACGATGTCGCCTTCCACTTTAGCCAGCTCGGACAGACGCACTTCTGCGCGGTCCATGGCTTTCAGGGATACGAAACCGAACTTAGGCAGGCGACGATGCAGCGGCTGTTGACCGCCTTCAAAGCCTGGAGCAATGGTGCCACCGGAGCGGGAGGTTTGACCTTTGTGGCCACGGCCACCAGTCTTACCCAAACCGCTACCGATACCACGGCCCGGACGATGCTTTTCGCGACGGGAACCCGGCGCTGGACTCAGATCATTGAGTTTCATCGATTAACCCTCTACACGCAGCATGTAGTAAGCCTTGTTGATCATCCCGCGATTCTCGGGAGTATCCTGGACTTCTACAGTGTGACCGATGCGACGCAGACCCAAACCTTTAACACACAGTTTGTGGTTAGGAATGCGGCCGGTCATGCTTTTGATCAGCGTTACTTTAACGGTAGCCATGATCAGAAGATCTCCTTGACAGTCAAGCCGCGCTTGGCAGCAATGGACTCAGGAGATTGCATAGCTTTCAAACCCTTGAAAGTGGCGTGAACCACGTTTACCGGGTTAGTCGAGCCGTAGCACTTGGCCAGAACGTTCTGAACGCCAGCAACTTCGAGGACAGCACGCATAGCGCCGCCAGCGATGATACCGGTACCTTCAGAAGCCGGCTGCATGTACACCTTCGAAGCGCCGTGAGCGGACTTCATTGCGTACTGCAGCGTGGTGCCGTTCAGATCAACTTGGATCATGTTGCGACGAGCAGCTTCCATTGCCTTCTGGATCGCAGCAGGCACTTCACGTGACTTGCCACGGCCGAAGCCAACGCGCCCTTTACCATCACCAACCACGGTCAACGCGGTGAAAGTGAAGATACGGCCGCCTTTAACGGTTTTGGCTACGCGGTTAACTTGAACCAGCTTCTCAATGTAGCCTTCGTCGCGCTTTTGGTCGTTATTTGACATAACTTAGAACTCCAGCCCAGCTTCACGAGCAGCATCAGCCAGCGCTTTCACGCGACCGTGGTACTTGAAGCCAGAGCGGTCGAAAGCCACTTGCGAGACGCCCACGGCCTTAGCACGTGTAGCGACCAGCTGGCCAACCTTTGTGGCCGCGTCGATGTTGCCGGTGGCACCATCACGCAGTTCTTTATCCAAAGTCGAGGCGCTTGCCAGGACTTTGTTGCCGTCGGCCGAGATGACCTGGGCGTAGATGTGCTGCGACGAGCGGTACACGCAGAGACGCACGACTTCGAGTTCGTGCATTTTCAGGCGTGCTTTGCGAGCGCGACGCAGTCGAGTAACTTTTTTGTCGGTCATTTGCTATGCCCTACTTCTTCTTGGCTTCTTTACGACGGACGACTTCGTCCGCGTAGCGCACACCTTTGCCTTTGTACGGCTCTGGTGGACGGAAGTCGCGGATCTCAGCGGCCACCTGACCTACCAGCTGCTTATCAATACCCTTGATCAGGATATCGGTTTGGCTAGGGGTCTCAGCGGTGATGCCTTCCGGCAGTTCGTAATCCACTGGGTGCGAGAAGCCAAGGGCCAGGTTCAAAACCGTGCCTTTTGCTTGCGCTTTGTAACCAACACCGACCAGCTGGAGCTTACGCTCGAAGCCTTGGCTTACGCCTTGGACCATGTTGTTTACCAACGCACGCGTGGTACCTGCCATTGCGCGAGTTTGTTGATCGCCATTGCGAGCAGCGAAACGCAGCTCACCAGCTTCTTCAACGATCTCAACGGACGAATGGATGTTCAGTTCAAGAGTGCCCTTGGCACCCTTCACCGAAAGCTGTTGGCCTGCGAATTTTACTTCGACACCGGCTGGCAGCTTAACGGGGTTCTTAGCGACGCGAGACATGCTTATCCCCCCTTAGAACACAGTGCAAAGAACTTCGCCGCCGACACCGGCAGCGCGCGCAGCACGATCCGTCATCACACCTTTGTTGGTGGAGACGATAGACACGCCCAGACCGCCACGAACTTTCGGCAGATCTTCAGCGGACTTGTACTGACGCAGGCCTGGACGGCTAACGCGCTTCACTTCTTCAATGACCGAACGGCCTTCGAAGTACTTCAGCTCGATGGACAGCAGTGGCTTGGTTTCGCTGCTGATCTGATAACCCGCAATGTAGCCTTCGTCTTTCAGGACTTTGGCAACAGCTACCTTCAACTTGGAAGATGGCATGCTTACGACGGACTTTTCAGCCATCTGGGCATTACGGATACGAGTTAGCATGTCCGCTAACGGGTCCTGCATACTCATGGGCTAGACGCTCCTAATACAAAAAAATTAGCCTTGCGGCTACATATGTCGCCGAGAATCTCCGGGCATAAAAAACACGGGCTCAGGCGAGCCGCGTATTTTAGACATACTCCAGAAATGAAACAAGCCCCAAAAGGGGCTTGATCCAGATTCAAGGTCACCGGCGGTCAGTATCTTGCGATTCTGCCCGCCTGGACGTTGAAAGTACTTACCAGCTGGCTTTAACCAGACCTGGTACGTCACCACGCATTGCCGCTTCACGCAGTTTGTTACGGCCGAGGCCGAACTTGCGGTAAACGCCGTGTGGACGACCGGTCAGGCGGCAGCGGTTACGCATGCGCGAAGCGCTTGCGTCACGTGGCTGCTTCTGCAGAGCAACTGTCGCTTCCCAACGTGCTTCTGGACTTGCGTTCAGATCAACGATGATTGCTTTCAGTGCTGCACGCTTCTTGGCGTACTTGGCAACCGTGAGCTGACGCTTCAGCTCGCGGTTTTTCATGCTCATCTTGGCCATGGTCCTACTCCAATCAGTTGCGGAACGGGAATTTGAAAGCACGCAACAGGGCGCGACCTTCATCATCGTTCTTGGCAGTGGTGGTCAGGGTGATGTCCAGACCGCGGAGAGCATCGATCTTGTCGTAGTCGATTTCCGGGAAGATGATCTGCTCTTTCACGCCCATGCTGTAATTACCACGACCATCGAAGGACTTGGCATTCAGGCCGCGGAAGTCGCGAACCCGAGGCAGGGAGATCGACAGCAGACGATCCAGGAATTCATACATACGCTCACGGCGCAGAGTCACTTTGACGCCGATCGGCCAACCTTCACGGACTTTAAAGCCTGCGATGGATTTCCGAGCGTAAGTCACAACGACTTTTTGACCGGTGATCTTTTCCAGGTCAGCAACAGCGTGCTCGATGACTTTTTTGTCACCGACCGCTTCGCCCAGACCCATGTTCAGGGTGATTTTGGTAACGCGTGGAACTTCCATCACGTTCGAAAGCTTAAGTTCTTCCTTAAGCTTCGGTGCGATTTCTTTCCAGTAAATCTCTTTTAGTCGTGCCATGGTCTTCTACCTAGCAGTGTTCAAGCATCAACCGCTTTTTGGGTCGACTTGAAGACACGAATTTTCTTGCCGTCTTCTACTTTGAAACCAACGCGGTCAGCCTTGTTGGTTTCGCCGTTGAAAATGGCGACGTTAGAAGCGTCCAGTGGAGCTTCTTTTTCGACGATACCGCCTTGTACGCCCGACATCGGGTTAGGCTTGGTATGACGCTTAACCAGGTTCAGACCGCCGATAACCAGACGGTTATTAGCGAGAACCTTAAGCACCTTACCGCGCTTACCTTTGTCTTTGCCGGCGATCACGATGATCTCGTCGTCACGACGAATCTTTTGCATGTCGGATCTCCTTACAGCACTTCTGGGGCGAGCGAGACGATCTTCATGAACTTCTCAGTACGAAGTTCACGGGTCACTGGCCCAAAGATACGGGTGCCGATCGGCTCTTGCTTGTTGTTCAGAAGAACAGCAGCGTTGCCATCAAAGCGGATAATGGAGCCATCAGCACGACGTACGCCGTGACGAGTGCGGACTACAACAGCAGTCATCACTTGGCCTTTTTTCACTTTACCGCGAGGAATTGCTTCCTTCACGGTAACTTTGATGATGTCACCGATACCAGCGTAACGACGATGGGAGCCACCCAGCACCTTGATGCACATAACACGGCGAGCGCCGCTGTTATCGGCCACATCGAGCATGGATTGAGTCTGAATCATATAATTTCTCCGACCCCTAGTCCTTAGACTTCCACAGCGCGTTCGAGAACATCAACCAGTGCCCAAGACTTGGTCTTGGCCAGCGGACGAGTTTCACGAATAGTGACTTTGTCGCCGATGTGGCACTGGTTGGTTTCGTCGTGCGCGTGCAGCTTAGTCGAACGCTTAACATATTTACCGTAGATCGGGTGCTTAACGCGACGCTCGATCAGTACGGTGATGGTTTTGTCCATCTTGTCGCTGACAACACGGCCAGTCAGCGTACGGACAGTCTTTTCGGCTTCAGCCATGATCACTTACCTGCCTGCTGGTTGAGCACAGTCTTCACGCGAGCGATGTCACGCTTAACTTGCGAGAGCAGATGAGACTGCCCCAACTGGCCAGTTGCTTTCTGCATACGCAGATTGAACTGGTCGCGCAGCAGGCCGAGCAGTTGCTCGTTCAGCTGCTGTGCGGATTTTTCACGAAGTTCATTCGCTTTCATCACATCACCGTCCGTTTAACAAAGGCGGTGGCGAGCGGCAGCTTTGCAGCAGCCAGGGCAAAAGCCTCACGCGCCAGCTCTTCAGTTACACCCTCGATTTCATACAGGACTTTGCCTGGCTGAATCTGGGCTACCCAGTATTCCACGTTACCCTTACCTTTACCCATCCGAACCTCGAGAGGTTTTTTGGAGATCGGCTTGTCCGGGAATACACGGATCCAGATCTTGCCGCCACGTTTAACGTGACGGGTCAGAGCACGACGCGCTGACTCGATCTGACGAGCGGTGAGACGACCACGAGCTACAGACTTCAGCGCGAACTCGCCGAAGCTGACTTTGCTACCGCGCTGAGCCAGACCACGGTTGTGGCCTGTCATCTGCTTGCGGAACTTCGTACGCTTTGGTTGCAACATTTGGCGTACCCCTTACTTAGCAGCTTTTTTACGAGGCGCTGGTGCTTGTGGTTTCAGTTCTTCTTGGCGACCACCAATTACTTCGCCTTTGAAGATCCAAACCTTTACACCGATCACACCGTAAGTGGTGTGAGCTTCGTAGTTGGCATAGTCGATGTCGGCACGCAGGGTGTGCAGTGGCACACGACCTTCGCGATACCATTCAGTACGTGCGATTTCAGCACCGCCGAGACGACCGCTCACTTGGATTTTGATGCCTTTGGCACCAATGCGCATGGCGTTCTGTACAGCGCGCTTCATAGCGCGACGGAACATTACGCGACGCTCCAGCTGCTGAGCTACGCTCTGCGCAACCAGCATACCGTCGAGCTCCGGCTTGCGGATCTCTTCGATATTGATGTGCACAGGCACACCCATTTGCTTGGTCAGGTCCTGACGCAGTTTCTCAACATCTTCACCTTTCTTCCCGATAACGATACCTGGACGAGCGGTGTGGATGGTGATACGTGCAGTTTGTGCCGGACGATGGATATCGATACGGCTTACGGACGCGCTTTTTAGTTTGTCTTGGAGATACTCACGCACCTTCAGATCAGCGAACAAATAGTCCGCATAAGTCCGACCGTCTGCGTACCAGACGGAGGTGTGCTCCTTGACGATTCCCAGGCGAATGCCAATGGGATGTACTTTCTGACCCATCTCTTCGACTCCGTTACTTGTCAGCAACCTTGACAGTGATATGGCAAGACCGCTTGACGATGCGATCAGCACGGCCTTTGGCACGTGGCATGATGCGCTTCAGCGAACGCCCTTCGTTGACGAAAACGGTGCTGACCTTCAGGTCATCAACGTCTGCGCCTTCGTTATGCTCGGCGTTGGCTACGGCCGACTCCAGCACTTTCTTCATGATCTCGGCGGCTTTCTTACTGCTGAAAGCCAACAGGTTGAGCGCTTCGCCCACCTTCTTCCCGCGGATCTGGTCGGCGACCAAGCGGGCTTTCTGGGCGGAGATTCGAGCGCCCGACAACTTAGCGGCTACTTCCATTTCCTAACCCCTTAACGCTTGGCTTTCTTGTCTGCCACGTGCCCACGATAAGTGCGGGTACCGGCAAACTCGCCCAGTTTGTGGCCGACCATGTCTTCGTTAACGAGAACTGGGACGTGTTGACGACCGTTGTGTACTGCGATGGTCAAACCGACCATTTGTGGCAGGATCATCGAACGACGCGACCAGGTTTTAACTGGTTTGCGATCGTTCTTTTCCGCCGCCACTTCGATCTTCTTCAGTAGGTGAAGATCAATAAAAGGACCTTTTTTCAGAGAACGTGGCACTGTCGTATCCCTCTATTTACTTGCGACGACGGACGATCATTTTGTCGGTACGCTTATTACCACGAGTCTTCGCGCCCTTAGTCGGGAAGCCCCATGGCGATACCGGATGACGACCACCAGAGGTACGACCTTCACCACCACCGTGTGGGTGGTCAACCGGGTTCATGGCAACACCACGAACGGTTGGGCGAACGCCACGCCAGCGTTTGGCACCAGCTTTACCCAGCGAACGCAGGCTGTGCTCGGAGTTCGAGACTTCACCCAGGGTCGCGCGGCATTCAGCCAGCACTTTACGCATCTCACCAGAACGCAGACGCAGGGTCACGTAGACACCTTCACGAGCGATCAGCTGAGCCGAAGCACCAGCGGAACGAGCGATTTGCGCGCCTTTACCTGGCTTCAATTCGATGCCGTGTACGGTGCTACCAACTGGAATGTTACGCAGTTGCAGAGCGTTGCCCGGCTTGATCGGTGCCAACGCACCTGCGATCAGCTGGTCGCCAGCACTCACGCCTTTAGGGGCGATGATGTAGCGACGCTCGCCATCTGCGTACAGCAGCAGAGCGATGTGAGCAGTACGGTTTGGATCGTATTCGATACGCTCGACAGTGGCAGAGATGCCATCTTTGTCGTTGCGACGGAAATCGACCAGACGATAATGCTGCTTATGGCCACCACCAATGTGACGAGTGGTAATACGACCATTGTTGTTACGACCACCAGTCTTCGATTTTTTCTCGAGCAGCGGTGCGTGAGGAGCGCCTTTATGCAGCTCCTGGTTGACCACCTTGACCACAAAACGGCGGCCAGGGGAAGTCGGTTTGCATTTAACGATTGCCATGATGCACCCCTTCCTTACTCAGCACTGCTGCTGAAATCGAGATCTTGGCCTGGCTGAAGGGAGATAACTGCCTTCTTCCAGTCATTACGCTTGCCCAGACCGCGAGCAGTGCGCTTGCTCTTACCCAGAACATTCAGGGTAGTAACACGCTCTACTTTCACGCTGAACAGGCTTTCGACGGCCTTCTTGATTTCCAGCTTGGTTGCGTCAGTTGCAACCTTGAAAACGAACTGGCCTTTCTTGTCAGCCAGAACCGTAGCCTTTTCGGAAACGTGCGGGCCAAGCAGAACTTTAAATACGCGTTCCTGGTTCATCCCAGCAGCTCCTCGAATTTCTTCACGGCCGACACGGTGATCAACACCTTGTCGTATGCGATCAGACTAACTGGATCGGAACCTTGCACGTCACGTACATCAACGTGTGGCAGGTTGCGAGCAGCCAGGTACAGGTTCTGATCAACAGCTTCAGACACGATCAAAACATCGGTCAGGCTCATGTTGTTCAGTTTGCCCAGCAGATCTTTGGTTTTTGGACTTTCAACAGCGAAGTCCTGAACCACGACCAGGCGATCAGTACGCACGAGTTCAGCAAGGATGGAGCGCAGTGCTGCGCGATACATCTTCTTGTTGAGCTTCTGAGTGTGATCCTGCGGACGAGCTGCGAAAGTGGTACCGCCGCCACGCCAGATTGGGCTACGGATAGTACCGGCACGAGCACGGCCAGTACCTTTCTGACGCCAAGGGCGCTTACCGCCACCACGTACGTCGGAACGGGTCTTTTGCTGCTTGCTACCTTGACGGCCGCCGGCCATGTAGGCCACGACTGCTTGGTGAACCAGCGTCTCGTTGAATTCGCCGCCAAATGTCAGTTCGGAAACTTCGATCGCTTGAGCGTCATTTACATTTAATTGCATGTCAGCTTCCCCTTAACCGCGAGCCTTGGCCGCTGGACGTACAACCAGGTTGCCGCCAGTAGCGCCAGGAACAGCACCCTTGACCAACAACAGATTGCGTTCAGCGTCGACGCGCACTACTTCGAGGGACTGCACGGTCACGCGCTCAGCGCCCATATGACCGGACATTTTTTTGCCCTTGAATACACGACCAGGAGTCTGGCACTGGCCAATAGAGCCCGGGACGCGGTGGGAAACGGAGTTACCGTGAGTGTTGTCTTGGCCACGGAAATTCCAACGCTTGATCGTACCCTGGAAGCCTTTACCTTTGGACTGACCGGTTACATCAACCAGTTGACCAGCGGCGAAGATTTCAGCGTTGATCAGATCGCCAGCCTGGTAGTCGCCGTCTTCGAGACGGAACTCCATAACAGTGCGACCAGCTGCAACGTTTGCTTTAGCGAAGTGACCTGCTTGAGCAGCAGTCACACGCGAAGCGCGACGCTCGCCGACAGTGACTTGCACTGCACGATAGCCATCGGTTTCTTCAGTTTTGAACTGGGTGACGCGATTCGGCTCGATCTCAATGACCGTGACCGGAATGGAGACACCTTCTTCGGTGAAAATACGGGTCATACCGCATTTACGACCGACTACACCAATAGTCATGTTGTAAACCTCATGAGTGTACGGGGCTTTCACCCGCTATGGCCGCCCATTTCAGAGCGTTACACGACTAAGACCCAAGTCTTAGCCGAGGCTGATCTGTACTTCCACACCGGCCGCCAGATCAAGCTTCATAAGTGCATCAACGGTTTTATCCGTTGGCTGGACGATGTCCAGTACGCGCTTATGAGTACGGATCTCGTACTGGTCACGCGCGTCTTTGTTGACGTGCGGGGAGACCAGAACGGTGAACCGCTCTTTACGGGTAGGCAGTGGAATTGGACCACGCACTTGAGCACCAGTACGTTTCGCGGTTTCCACGATTTCCTGGGTGGATTGGTCGATCAGGCGATGGTCAAAAGCCTTCAACCTGATACGGATTTGCTGATTTTGCATTGGATTTCAGACTCCGGCTGCTATTCCCAGCGAGCGCAATACGCCCGTTAAAAGGAGGCGCAATTCTATAGACGGCCCTGATAGGTGTCAACCCAATAAAAAAGGCCCCCGCTGAGCGGGGGCCTTTTCAAAACATCAGAGCTATCTCAGAAGAGATAATTACTCGATGATTTTAGCTACAACGCCAGCACCAACGGTACGGCCGCCTTCACGGATTGCGAAACGCAGACCGTCTTCCATAGCGATGGTTTTGATCAGGGTGACAACCATTTTGATGTTGTCGCCTGGCATTACCATTTCTACGCCTTCCGGCAGTTCGCAGTTACCGGTTACGTCGGTAGTACGGAAGTAGAACTGTGGACGGTAGCCTTTGAAGAACGGAGTGTGACGACCGCCTTCTTCTTTGCTCAGCACGTACACTTCAGCTTCGAACTTGGTGTGCGGCTTAACCGAACCTGGCTTAACCAGAACCTGGCCACGCTCAACGTCGTCACGCTTGGTACCACGCAGCAGAACGCCGCAGTTCTCGCCTGCACGACCTTCGTCGAGCAGTTTACGGAACATTTCAACACCGGTGCAGGTGGTGACGGTAGTGTCACGCAGACCAACGATTTCCAGTGGATCTTGAACCTTAACGATACCGCGCTCGATACGACCAGTTACAACAGTACCGCGACCGGAGATCGAGAATACGTCTTCGATTGGCATCAGGAACGGCTTGTCGATAACACGAACTGGATCTGGGATGTAGCTGTCCAGAGTTTCAACCAGTTTACGAACGGACGTGGTGCCCATTTCGTTATCGTCTTTGCCTTCCAGAGCCATACGAGCAGAACCGATGATGATCGGAGTGTCGTCGCCTGGGAAGTCGTAAGTGCTCAGCAGATCGCGCACTTCCATCTCAACCAGTTCCAGCAGCTCAGCGTCGTCTACCAGGTCAGCCTTGTTCAGGTAAACCACGATGTACGGAACGCCTACCTGGCGGGACAGCAGGATGTGCTCACGGGTTTGTGGCATCGGACCATCAGCGGCCGAGCAAACCAGGATCGCGCCGTCCATTTGGGCAGCACCGGTGATCATGTTCTTCACATAGTCAGCGTGACCTGGGCAGTCAACGTGAGCGTAGTGACGGATCAGCGAGTTGTATTCAACGTGCGCGGTGTTGATGGTGATACCACGAGCTTTTTCTTCTGGAGCGCTGTCGATTTTATCGAAATCAACGATTGCGGAACCGAAAACTTCGGAGCAAACGCGAGTCAGAGCAGCAGTCAGAGTGGTTTTACCGTGGTCAACGTGACCGATGGTGCCAACGTTGACGTGCGGTAGGGAACGATCAAATTTTTCTTTAGCCACGACAATTAACTCCTTGCCTAAAGGACTGAATCAGCCTTGTTTTTTGGATACAGTTTCAGCGATGTGCGCCGGAGCTGTGTTGTATTTTTTGAATTCCATAGAGTAGCTTGCGCGACCCTGAGACATGGAGCGAACGTCGGTCGCATAACCGAACATCTCACCCAACGGAACCTCGGCGCGAATCACTTTGCCGGAAACCGTGTCTTCCATACCCAAGATCATGCCGCGACGACGGTTAAGGTCGCCCATGACATCACCCATATAGTCTTCAGGTGTAACAACTTCTACCGCCATGATTGGCTCAAGCAACTCACCACCGCCCTTCTGGGCCAGTTGCTTGGTTGCCATGGAAGCAGCCACCTTAAACGCCATCTCGTTGGAGTCGACGTCGTGGTAAGAACCGTCAAAAACGGTTGCTTTCAGGCCGATCAGCGGATAGCCGGCAACAACACCGTTCTTCATCTGCTCTTCGATGCCCTTCTGGATAGCAGGGATGTATTCCTTAGGAACAACACCACCGACTACTTCGTTCACGAATTGCAGACCTTCCTGACCTTCGTCAGCAGGTGCAAAACGGATCCAGCAGTGACCGAACTGACCACGACCGCCGGACTGACGAACGAACTTGCCTTCGATTTCACAGTTCTTCGTGATGCGCTCACGATAGGAAACCTGAGGCTTACCGATGTTGGCTTCGACGTTGAACTCACGGCGCATCCGGTCAACCAGGATGTCCAGGTGCAGCTCGCCCATGCCGGAGATGATCGTTTGACCAGTCTCTTCATCAGTCTTGACGCGGAAAGATGGATCTTCCTGAGCAAGTTTGCCCAGAGCGATACCCATTTTTTCCTGGTCATCCTTGGTCTTAGGCTCTACGGCAACCGAAATAACCGGCTCCGGGAAGTCCATGCGAACCAGGATGATTGGCTTGTCAGCGTTGCACAAGGTTTCACCAGTGGTGACGTCCTTCATGCCGATCAAGGCCGCGATGTCACCAGCGCGTACTTCCTTGATCTCTTCGCGGGCGTTTGCGTGCATTTGCACCATACGACCCACGCGCTCTTTCTTGCCTTTAACCGAGTTGATCACGCCGTCGCCGGAGTTCAACACGCCCGAGTAAACGCGGACGAAGGTCAAGGTACCCACGAATGGGTCAGTGGCAATTTTGAATGCCAGAGCGGAGAACGGTTCTGCGTCGTCTGCATGACGCTCCAGCTCGATAGTCTCGTCATCCGGGTCAGTACCCTTGATGGCAGGAATATCCACTGGTGCCGGCAGGTAGTCGATCACAGCATCGAGAACCAGGGGAACGCCCTTGTTCTTGAACGAGGAACCGCAAACAGCCAAGACGATCTCACCAGCGATAGTACGCTGACGCAGAGCGGCCTTGATTTCCACGTTGGTGAGTTCTTCACCTTCGAGGTACTTGTTCATCAGCTCTTCGTTGGCTTCGGCCGCAGCTTCAACCATGTTGTTGCGCCATTCGTCAGCCAGTTCCTGCAGTTCAGCAGGGATAGGCTTGCGAACAGGAACCATACCTTTGTCAGCATCGTTCCAGTAAACAGCTTCCATGGTCAGCAGATCGATCTGGCCCTGGAAATTGTCTTCGGAACCGATAGCCAACTGGATTGGCACCGGGGTGTGACCCAGGCGCTGCTTGATCTGACCGATCACGCGCAGGAAGTTGGCACCAGCACGGTCCATCTTGTTTACGTAAACAAGACGTGGAACGCCGTATTTGTTGGCTTGACGCCATACGGTTTCCGACTGAGGCTCAACACCCGAGGTACCGCAGAACACAACGACAGCGCCGTCGAGTACGCGCAGGGAACGTTCAACTTCAATGGTGAAGTCTACGTGGCCCGGGGTATCGATTACGTTGAAGCGGTGCTCATCCTTGTACTGCTTCTCGGAACCTTTCCAGAAGGCGGTAATAGCAGCAGAAGTAATGGTAATACCACGCTCCTGCTCCTGAACCATCCAGTCTGTGGTCGCGGCGCCGTCATGCACCTCGCCCATCTTGTGACTTTTGCCGGTGTAAAACAGTACGCGCTCGGTGGTGGTGGTTTTACCAGCATCCACGTGAGCAACGATACCGATGTTACGGTAGCGGCTAATCGGAGTAGTACGAGCCATAAAGCCCTCGCAAAATTAGTGAAGCTAAGATTAGAAGCGGTAGTGCGAGAAAGCTTTGTTAGCTTCAGCCATACGGTGCACGTCTTCACGCTTCTTAACAGCAGCACCTTTACCTTCAGCAGCGTCCAACAGCTCGCCGGCCAAACGCAGGGCCATAGACTTCTCGCCGCGCTTACGGGCGAAGTCTACCAACCAGCGCATTGCCAGAGCGTTACGACGGGACGGACGAACTTCGACCGGAACCTGGTAAGTAGCACCGCCTACACGGCGCGACTTCACTTCGACCAGCGGAGCGATGGCGTCGAGAGCTTTCTCGAAGATTTCCAGGGGGTCGCTGTTCTTGCGTTCTTTAACCTTTTCCAGCGCGCCATAAACGATACGCTCGGCAACGGCTTTTTTGCCGCTTTCCATCACGTGGTTCATGAACTTGGCCAGAATTTGGCTTCCGTATTTTGGATCGTCAAGCACTTCGCGCTTGGCTGCTACGCGTCTTCTTGGCATGGATAAGCCCTCAAACGGTCTTCAGGTTCGTTCGGAATCGGTGCCCTTTCGGGACGCCTCCGACCTTACTCTTATCGACTCAGAAAATAAGATGATTCAGTTTTACAAAAAGCCGCTACTACTTAGGCTTCTTGGTACCGTACTTCGAACGACCCTGGTTACGACCTTTAACGCCGGAAGTATCCAAGGAGCCGCGTACGGTGTGGTAACGAACACCTGGCAAGTCTTTTACACGACCGCCGCGGATCAGTACCACGCTGTGCTCTTGCAGGTTGTGGCCTTCACCGCCGATGTACGAGGAAACCTCGAAACCGTTGGTCAGGCGCACACGGCATACTTTACGCAGTGCCGAGTTAGGTTTTTTCGGCGTGGTGGTATACACACGAGTGCATACGCCACGACGTTGCGGGCAGTTCTGCAGCGCAGGTACGTCGGATTTCTCGACGATACGCTTACGCGGCTGACGTACCAGCTGGTTGATAGTTGCCATCTACTAGCTCCACTGTTGTCTTGCGACGCTATTGTCTTGCAAGAAAAGCAAAATGGCAGGAACGAATTCCCGCCAAATTTAGGGGTACAAGAGTCTAAAGAGGATCTTGCCCCCAGTCAAGGCAAGGCCCCGACCTCCCCTCTCGTCGAACCGGGGCAAAAATGCCTCGATCCGACGAATGGGGCTGCCAGGGCCCAGACTTATTTATCGCAGAACTCAGTTACCGCTTGAGTTCAGCGCTTCGGTCAGTGCAGCTTCCACTTCACTGGCGCTTACGCGCAGCGGCTTGTCAGCATCACGGCGGCGCTTGCGCTCGCTGTGGTAAGCCAAACCGGTACCAGCCGGGATCAGACGACCCACGACTACGTTTTCTTTCAGGCCGCGCAGGTAATCGCGCTTGCCGGTTACCGCTGCTTCGGTCAGTACGCGAGTGGTCTCCTGGAAGGAGGCCGCCGAGATGAACGACTCAGTGGACAACGACGCCTTGGTGATACCCAGCAACACACGAGTGAACTTGGATACAAATTTGTCTTCCGCGCCCAGACGTTCGTTTTCTACCAGTACGTGAGTCAGTTCCATCTGGTCGCCCTTGATGAAACTGGAATCGCCGGATTCAGCGATTTCAACTTTACGCAGCATCTGACGCAGGATGGTCTCGATGTGCTTATCGTTGATCTTCACGCCTTGCAGACGGTAAACGTCCTGGATCTCGTTAACGATGTACTTGGCCAGCGCACTCACACCCAGCAGACGCAGGATGTCGTGTGGATCGCTTGGGCCGTCGGAGATAACTTCGCCGCGGTTTACCTGTTCGCCTTCGAAGACGTTCAGGTGACGCCACTTCGGAATCAGCTCTTCGTACGGATCAGTACCATCGTTCGGGGTAATGACCAGACGGCGCTTGCCTTTGGTCTCTTTACCGAACGCGATGGTGCCGCTGACTTCAGCCAGAATCGACGCTTCTTTCGGACGACGAGCTTCGAACAAGTCGGCAACACGCGGCAGACCACCGGTGATGTCGCGGGTCTTCGAAGTTTCTTGCGGGATACGCGCGATAACATCACCGATCGCGATCTTCGCACCATCCGCCACACCGACCAGGGCGTTGGCTGGCAGGAAGTACTGAGCGATTACGTCAGTGCCTGGCAGCAACAAGTCCTTGCCGTTGTCGTCGACCATCTTCACGGCAGGACGGATGTCTTTACCGGCAGCTGGACGATCTTTCGCGTCGAGTACTTCAATGTTGGTCATACCGGTCAATTCGTCAGTCTGACGCTTGATCGTGATGCCTTCTTCCATGCCCACGTAGGTCACGGTACCTTTCATTTCGGTAACGATTGGGTGAGTGTGCGGATCCCACTTGGCCACGATTGCGCCAGCGTCGACCTTGTCACCTTCTTTAACCGAAATCACAGCACCGTACGGCAGCTTGTAACGCTCACGCTCACGACCGTAGTCATCAGCGATTGCCAGCTCACCGGAACGGGACACAGCAACCAGGCAACCATCCACTCGCTCAACGTGCTTCAGGTTGTGCAGACGGACAGTGCCGCCATTCTTCACCTGAACGCTGTCAGCTGCGGAGGTCCGGCTTGCCGCACCACCGATGTGGAACGTACGCATGGTCAGCTGGGTACCCGGCTCACCGATGGACTGGGCAGCAATTACGCCAACCGCTTCACCGATGTTCACCTGGTGACCACGAGCCAAGTCACGGCCGTAGCACTTGGCGCAAATGCCATAGCGGGTTTCGCAGCTGATCGGCGAGCGAACAATCACTTCGTCGATGCTGTTGAGTTCGATGAACTCGACCCACTTCTCATCTACCAGGGTGCCGGCAGGAACGATAATTTCCTCGGTACCTGGCTTGAATACGTCACGGGCGATAACTCGACCCAGTACGCGCTCACCCAATGGCTCTACAACGTCGCCGCCTTCGATGTGCGGAGTCATCAGCAGACCGTGTTCGGTGCCGCAGTCAACTTCAGTCACAACCAAGTCTTGGGCAACGTCTACCAGACGACGAGTCAGGTAACCGGAGTTAGCTGTTTTCAACGCGGTATCCGCAAGACCCTTACGAGCACCGTGAGTGGAGATGAAGTACTGAAGTACACTCAAACCTTCACGGAAGTTCGCAGTAATCGGCGTTTCGATGATGGAGCCGTCCGGCTTGGCCATCAGGCCACGCATACCGGCGAGCTGACGGATCTGCGCAGCAGAACCCCGTGCGCCCGAGTCGGCCATCATGTACATCGAGTTGAACGACTCTTGATCGACTTCTACGCCATGACGGTCGATAACTTTCTCTTTCGAGAGGTTAGCCATCATCGCCTTCGACACTTCGTCGTTGGCCTTGGACCAAAGGTCGATCACTTTGTTGTACTTCTCGCCTTGGGTTACCAGGCCGGAAGCGTACTGGCTTTCGATTTCTTTCACTTCATCAGTTGCAGCATTGATGATCTGAGCTTTTTCATCCGGGATAACGAAGTCGTTAACACCGATGGAAACGCCGGAAATGGTCGAATAGGCAAAGCCGGTGTACATCAACTGGTCAGCGAAGATCACCGTCTCTTTCAAACCAACCACGCGGTAGCACTGGTTGATCAGCTTGGAGATCGCCTTTTTCTTCATCGGCAAGTTGACGACGTCGTACGACAGACCTTTTGGCACAACTTGATACAGCAGCGCACGGCCGACAGTGGTGTCGACAATACGGGTGCCGCTCACGCTGCCGCCATCACGGTCGTTGACGGTTTCGTTGATCCGCACTTTGACCTTGGCATGCAGTGCGGCTTCGCCGGCACGGAACACACGGTCAACTTCTTGCAGGTCAGCGAACACACGACCTTCGCCTTTGGCGTTGATCGCTTCACGGGTCATGTAGTACAGACCCAATACAACGTCCTGCGACGGAACGATGATTGGCTCACCGTTGGCTGGCGACAGAATGTTGTTGGTCGACATCATCAACGCACGCGCTTCCAACTGAGCTTCCAGTGTCAGCGGTACGTGCACGGCCATTTGGTCGCCGTCGAAGTCGGCGTTGTACGCAGCACAGACCAGCGGGTGCAGCTGGATAGCCTTACCTTCGATCAGTACCGGTTCAAACGCCTGGATACCCAGACGGTGAAGGGTCGGTGCACGGTTGAGGAGAACCGGGTGTTCGCGAATCACTTCAGCGAGAACGTCCCAAACCTCTGGCAGTTCGCGCTCGACCATTTTCTTGGCCGCTTTGATGGTGGTCGCGAGACCGCGCATTTCCAGCTTGCCGAAGATGAATGGCTTGAACAGCTCAAGTGCCATCTTCTTAGGCAGACCGCACTGGTGCAGACGCAGGGTCGGGCCTACGGTAATTACCGAACGACCGGAGTAGTCAACACGCTTACCGAGCAAGTTCTGACGGAAACGACCTTGCTTACCCTTGATCATGTCAGCCAAGGATTTCAGAGGACGCTTGTTGGAACCGGTGATAGCGCGGCCACGACGACCGTTGTCGAGCAAGGCATCGACAGCTTCTTGCAACATACGCTTTTCGTTGCGCACGATGATGTCCGGAGCGGACAGATCGAGCAGGCGCTTCAAGCGGTTGTTACGGTTGATCACGCGGCGGTACAGGTCGTTGAGGTCGGACGTCGCGAAACGACCACCGTCCAACGGTACCAGCGGACGCAGGTCTGGCGGCAGAACCGGCAGAACGGTCAGCACCATCCACTCTGGCAAGTTGCCGGAACCCTGGAAGGCTTCCATCAACTTCAGACGCTTGGACAGCTTCTTGATCTTGGTTTCGGAGTTGGTTTGCGGAATTTCTTCGCGCAGACGGCCAATCTCGTGTTCCAGGTCGATAGCGTGCAGCAGTTCGCGGACAGCTTCGGCACCCATGCGGGCATCGAAATCGTCACCGAATTCTTCCAGCGCTTCGAAGTACTGCTCGTCGTTCAGCAGCTGACCTTTTTCAAGGGTGGTCATGCCTGGGTCGATAACGACATAGCTCTCGAAGTAGAGAACACGTTCGATATCACGCAGGGTCATGTCCATCAGCAAGCCGATACGGGACGGCAGCGATTTCAGGAACCAGATGTGGGCAACCGGCGAAGCCAGTTCGATGTGCGCCATGCGCTCACGACGAACCTTGGCCAGTGCGACTTCAACGCCGCACTTCTCGCAGATCACACCACGGTGCTTCAAGCGCTTGTACTTACCGCACAGGCACTCGTAATCCTTTACCGGGCCAAAGATCTTGGCGCAGAACAGGCCGTCACGTTCTGGTTTGAACGTACGGTAGTTAATGGTTTCCGGCTTTTTAACTTCACCGAACGACCACGAACGGATCATCTCAGGCGATGCCAACCCAATACGGATGGCGTCGAACTCTTCGACTTGACCCTGGTTTTTCAGCAAATTCAGTAGGTCTTTCAAGGCCTTTCCTCCTGGCGGAGCAGAGAGCGGGCCAAACAGCCCCGCTCTCGATTCGCGTCACGTGTTATTCGGTTTCCAGATCGATATCGATGCCGAGGGAACGAATTTCTTTGATCAACACGTTGAAGGACTCGGGCATGCCCGGCTCCATACGGTGATCGCCGTCCACGATGTTTTTGTACATCTTGGTCCGACCGTTCACATCGTCCGACTTCACTGTGAGCATTTCTTGCAGAGTGTAAGCAGCACCGTATGCTTCCAGTGCCCAGACCTCCATCTCCCCGAAACGCTGACCACCGAACTGAGCCTTACCACCCAGCGGCTGCTGGGTAACCAGGCTGTACGAACCGGTAGAACGAGCGTGCATCTTATCGTCTACCAAGTGGTTCAGCTTCAGCATGTACATGTAGCCAACAGTAACCGGGCGCTCAAACTTGTTGCCGGTACGGCCGTCGAACAGCTGCATCTGGCCGCTTTCTGGCAGGTCTGCCAGTTTCAGCATGGCCTTGATTTCGCTTTCCTTGGCACCGTCGAACACCGGGGTAGCCATTGGAACGCCGCCGCGCAGGTTCTTCGCCAGGTCCAGGATTTCCTGGTCGGAGAAGGTGTCCAGCTCTTCGTTGCGACCGCCGATCTCGTTGTAGATCTCGTGCAGGAACTTACGCAGGTCAGCAACCTTGCGCTGCTCTTCGATCATACGGTTGATCTTCTCGCCCAGACCTTTGGCCGCAAGGCCCAGGTGGGTTTCGAGGATCTGACCAACGTTCATACGCGAAGGTACGCCCAACGGGTTGAGGACGACGTCGACCGGGGTGCCATTGGCATCGTGCGGCATGTCTTCAACCGGCATGATCACGGAGACCACACCTTTGTTACCGTGACGACCGGCCATCTTGTCGCCCGGCTGGATGCGGCGACGGATTGCCAGGTAAACCTTGACGATTTTCAGCACGCCTGGAGCCAGGTCATCGCCCTGCTGCAGTTTGCGCTTCTTGTCTTCGAACTTGTCGTCCAGCAGACGGCGGCGATCAACGATATAGGCCTGGGCCTTCTCGAGCTGCTCGTTCAGAGCGTCTTCAGCCATGCGCAGTTTGAACCACTGGCCGTGCTCAAGACCGTCGAGTACTTCGTCGGTGATGTCCTGACCTTTCTTCAGACCTGCGCCGCCTTCAGCCTTGTGGCCTACCAGAGCGGAACGCAGACGTTCGAAGGTTGCGCCTTCAACGATACGGAACTCTTCGTTCAGGTCCTTGCGGATCTCGTCGAGTTGAGTCTTCTCGATGGACAGTGCACGAGCATCACGCTCGACGCCGTCACGGGTGAAGACCTGTACGTCGATGACAGTACCTTTGGTACCGGTAGGTACACGCAGGGAGGTGTCTTTAACGTCGCTGGCTTTTTCACCGAAGATGGCACGCAACAGTTTCTCTTCCGGAGTCAGTTGGGTCTCGCCTTTCGGAGTGACCTTACCGACCAGAATGTCGCCTGCGCCAACTTCAGCACCTACGTAAACGATACCGGCTTCGTCCAGCTTGTTCAGTGCAGCTTCACCCACGTTCGGGATGTCTGCAGTGATTTCCTCTGGCCCAAGCTTGGTGTCACGTGCCACACAGGTCAGTTCCTGAATGTGGATCGTGGTGAAGCGGTCTTCTTGAACCACACGCTCGGACAGGCAGATGGAGTCTTCGAAGTTGAAGCCGTTCCATGCCATGAACGCGATGCGCATGTTCTGACCCAGTGCCAGTTCACCCATGTCGGTGGACGGGCCGTCGGCCATGATGTCGCTACGCTGAACGCGATCACCCTTGCTCACCAGCGGACGCTGGTTGATGCAGGTGTTCTGGTTCGAGCGGGTGTATTTGGTCAGGTTGTAGATGTCGACACCGGCTTCGCCAGTTTCAACTTCATCATCGGCAACACGAACCACGATACGGCTGGCATCAACGGAGTCGATCACGCCGCCACGACGAGCCACGACGCAAACGCCGGAGTCACGGGCTACGTTACGCTCCATGCCGGTACCTACCAGCGGCTTGTCAGCACGCAGGGTGGGTACAGCTTGACGCTGCATGTTGGAACCCATCAACGCACGGTTGGCGTCATCGTGTTCCAGGAACGGGATCAGCGACGCTGCAACCGAAACTACCTGCTTCGGCGAAACGTCCATCAAGGTGACGTCTTCCGGCGCCTTGACAGTGAACTCGTTCAGGTGACGAACAGCTACCAGCTCGTCGATCAGGACTTTCTTGTCGTTCATCGTGGCCGAAGCCTGAGCGATTACGTGATCAGCTTCTTCGATGGCAGACAGGAATACGATCTCGTCAGTGACCAGAGCGTCTTTCACCACACGGTACGGGCTCTCGAGGAAGCCGTACTGGTTGGTGCGCGCATAAGCGGCCAAGGAGTTGATCAGACCGATGTTCGGACCTTCCGGCGTTTCGATCGGGCAAACACGACCGTAGTGCGTCGGGTGTACGTCACGAACTTCGAAGCCTGCACGCTCACGGGTCAGACCGCCCGGGCCCAGTGCGGAAACACGGCGCTTGTGGGTGATCTCGGAGAGCGGGTTGTTCTGGTCCATGAACTGGGAAAGCTGGCTGGAACCGAAGAACTCTTTCACCGCCGCAGCCACTGGCTTGGCGTTGATGAGGTCTTGCGGCATCAGGCCTTCGCTTTCAGCCATCGACAGACGCTCTTTGACCGCACGCTCAACACGTACCAGGCCAACGCGGAACTGGTTTTCGGCCATTTCGCCTACGCAGCGAACACGACGGTTACCCAGGTGGTCGATGTCATCGACGATGCCTTTACCGTTACGGATGTCGACCAGAGTCTTCAGTACCGCGACGATGTCTTCCTTGCACAGCACGCCCGAACCTTCGATCTCGGTACGACCGATACGACGGTTGAACTTCATCCGGCCGACCGCAGACAGGTCATAACGCTCAGGGCTGAAGAACAGGTTGTTGAACAGGGTCTCGGCAGCGTCTTTGGTTGGTGGCTCACCAGGACGCATCATGCGATAGATCTCGACCAGCGCTTCCAATTGGTTGCTGGTGGAGTCGATCTTCAGTGTGTCGGAAATGAACGGACCGCAGTCGATGTCGTTGGTGTACAGGGTTTCGATGCGAACAACCTGGGCCTTGGCGATTTTTGCCAGGATTTCGGTGTTCAGCTCGGTGTTGCACTCAGCCAGGATTTCGCCTGTAGCCGGGTGAACGATAACCTTGGCGGTGGTGCGACCCAGGACGTAGTCCAGAGGCACTTCCAGCGACTTGATGCCGGCTTTTTCGATCTGGTTGATGTGGCGCGCAGTAATACGACGACCCGCTTCAACGATCACTTTGCCGTTTTCGTCCTGAATGTCCAGAACGGCAATTTCACCACGCAGACGCGAAGCAATCAGCTCCAGGCTGAGGGTTTCATCCTTCAGGCTGAATACGTTGGTGGTGTAGAAAGCGTCCAGCACCTGCTCAGTGGTGTAACCGAGCGCGCGCAGCAGTACCGAGGCCGGCAGCTTGCGACGACGGTCGATACGCACGAACACGCAGTCTTTCGGGTCGAACTCGAAGTCCAACCACGAACCGCGGTACGGAATGATCCGCGCGGAGTACAGGAGTTTACCGGAGCTGTGCGTCTTGCCGCGGTCGTGGTCGAAGAACACGCCCGGGGAACGGTGCAGCTGGGAAACAATAACACGCTCGGTACCGTTGATTACGAAGGTACCGTTTTCAGTCATCAGTGGGATTTCGCCCATGTAGACTTCTTGCTCTTTGATGTCCTTGATCGCTTTGTTCGACGATTCTTTGTCGAAAATGATCAGGCGGACTTTTACCCGCAAAGGTACGGCGTACGTAACACCGCGCAACACGCATTCTTTGACATCAAATGCCGGTTCGCCCAGGCGATAACCCACGTACTCCAGCGCAGCATTGCCGGAGTAGCTGATGATCGGGAAAACGGATTTGAAGGCCGCATGCAGGCCCACGTCGCGGAACTGATCTTTGGTCGCTCCCGCCTGCAAGAATTCACGATACGAATCCAGCTGGATAGCCAGAAGGTACGGGACATCCATGACGTCCGGCAACTTGCTAAAGTCCTTGCGGATACGTTTTTTCTCAGTATATGAGTAAGCCATCAGCGTTCCCCAGCTTGGTCACCTGCTTGTTTGGCCCCTCCGACGGGAGCAGCCAGAAAATCTTGCAAACCCCATGGTTTGCACCACCGCATCGGGTGGCTACAGCGCGTCATTGGCGGCGACCGAGTCGACAGCCAAGAACGGAAAAAGGCCGGTGGCAAGAGCCACCAGCCATCAGCCTTCAGCTTAACGCTTGGGCTGGAGACGCAAGGTCGATGCTTACTTCAGCTCGACTTTAGCGCCTGCTTCTTCCAGCACTGCTTTAGCTTTGTCAGCGGCGTCTTTCGACACTGCTTCCAGAACCTGGGCAGGAGCGCCGTCAACTACAGCCTTGGCTTCTTTCAGGCCCAGACCGGTCAGTTCACGAACTGCCTTGATCACGTTTACTTTCTTCTCGCCAGCTTCCAGCAGCATGACGTTGAATTCGGTTTGCTCTTCAGCAGCAACAGCAGCAACAGCTGGGCCAGCGGAAGCAGCGGCAGCGGAAACGCCGAATTTTTCTTCGAAAGCTTTGATCAGCTCAACAACCTGCAGAACCGACATTTCAGCTACGGCGTTGAGGATATCTTCTTGGGAGATAGACATTACTGTATTTCCTGAATTGGGGGACGGCCTACGCGGCCATCGAAATAAACAAAAATACGCGAAAGGAGATGCTCAGCCTTAGGCTGCAGCAGCTTCTTTTTGCTCGCGAACTGCGGCCAGAGTACGAGCCAACTTGCTGGTAGCGCCTTGAATCACGCTCATCAGCTGAGAAATAGCTTCGTTACGGGTCGGCAGTGTTGCCAGTACGTCGATTTGGTTAGCTGCGAGGAACTTGCCCTCGAACGCAGCTGCCTTGATCTCGAACTTATCCTGACTCTTGGCGAATTCCTTGAACAAACGGGCAGCAGCACCCGGGTGATCTTTGGAGAACGCGATCAGAGTCGGGCCGGTGAACACGTCGTTGAGGACACTGTATTCAGTGTCAGCAACAGCGCGCTTGAGCAGGGTGTTACGTACAACACGTACGTATACGCCAGCTTCACGAGCCTCTTTACGGAGTCCGGTCATAGCGCTTACTGTCACACCACGGGCATCAGCCACGACAGCGGACAGAGCAGCTTTGGCAGCCTCGTTGACTTCAGCGACGATGGCCTTCTTGTCTTCGAGATTAATTGCCACGGGTTTAACTCCTGCTTGTTACCGTTTCATCTGGCCGAAGCCGGATGTCGTTTTGGTGTCTGATTCGGTAAGGAACCGGGAGCACCATCTGCGTAGGCTTGAGGTTTAAGGCTTGCGCCGCCTACGGTCTTGGATAGCCCCCGCCAGGCAGGGACCCCAATTTTTTCAATTGACGCGATCTCTCGCACCAACGTGTTTCTTATACGTCCAGCGAGCCTTGGTCGATGACCAGACCTGGGCCCATAGTGGTGCTCAGGGTAACGCGCTTGACGTAGATACCTTTCGAGGAAGCCGGCTTGATACGCTTCAGATCAGCGATCAGGGCCTCAACGTTTTCCTTCAGCTTGACGGCATCAAAGCCGACTTTGCCAACGGAGGTGTGGATGATGCCGTTTTTGTCGGTGCGATAACGAACCTGACCAGCCTTGGCGTTTTTAACCGCGGTAGCTACGTCTGGCGTTACGGTGCCGACTTTAGGGTTAGGCATCAGACCACGTGGACCGAGGATCTGACCCAACTGACCTACAACGCGCATTGCATCCGGGGAAGCAATAACTACGTCGTAGTTCAGGTCGCCGCCTTTCATTTCGGCAGCCAGGTCGTCCATGCCAACGCGGTCAGCGCCGGCGGCCAGAGCAGCTTCAGCTGCCGGGCCTTGGGTGAAGACAGCAACACGTACAGTCTTGCCAGTACCGTGTGGCAGCACAGTAGCGCTACGAACGACCTGGTCGGATTTACGTGGGTCAACACCCAAGTTTACAGCAACGTCAACGGACTCGCTGAACTTGACAGTCGACAGCTCGGTCAGCAGGGCTGCGGCGTCTACAAAGTTGTAGGCCTTGCCTGCTTCGATTTTGCCGGCGATAGCCTTTTGGCGCTTGGTCAGCTTAGCCATTACACACCCTCCACGTTAAGGCCCATGCTACGAGCAGAACCGGCGATGGTACGCACGGCTGCATCCATATCAGCTGCAGTCAGATCCGCGTTTTTGGTTTTCGCGATTTCTTCCAGCTGAGCACGAGTTACGGTGCCAACCTTAACGGTGTTAGGACGAGCGGAACCGCTAGTCAGACCAGCAGCTTTCTTCAGCAAAACCGAAGCCGGGGTCGACTTGGTTTCGAAAGTGAAGCTACGGTCGCTGTATACAGTGATGATCACTGGAGTCGGCAGACCTGGCTCTAGACCCTGAGTACGGGCGTTGAAGGCCTTGCAGAATTCCATGATGTTCACGCCGTGCTGACCCAGAGCCGGGCCGACAGGTGGACTTGGGTTGGCCTGAGCGGCCTTCACTTGCAGCTTGATGTAAGCGGTAATCTTCTTGGCCATGAGGCACTCCAATTACGGGTTCAAACGCCTCGAAAGGCTCCCCGGTTACTTGCGCGTTTATCCCAGTGACGACAAAACCCCACAGCCTAAGGCTGTGGGGTTGGGATGCTTGCTCAGCTAGACCTTCTCGACCTGGCTGAACTCCAACTCTACCGGAGTAGAGCGACCGAAAATGAGCACTGCCACTTGGATCCGGCTCTTTTCGTAGTTAACTTCTTCGACAGTGCCGTTAAAATCAGCAAACGGACCATCTGTGACACGAACAACCTCACCTGGCTCGAACAACGTCTTCGGCTTAGGCTTGTCGCTACCGTCAGCAACGCGACGCAGAATTGCTTCCGCCTCTTTGTCAGTGATCGGAGCAGGCTTATCAGCAGTACCGCCGATGAAACCCATGACACGAGGAGTGTCCTTGACCAAGTGCCAAGTACCTTCATTCATGTCCATCTGAACCAGCACGTAGCCAGGGAAGAACTTGCGTTCGCTCTTGCGCTTCTGGCCATTCCGCATTTCAACCACTTCTTCAGTGGGAACCAGAATTTCGCCGAAGCCATCTTCCATGCCTGCGAGCTTTACGCGCTCTAGCAAAGAGCGCATAACATGCTTCTCGTAACCCGAGTAAGCATGCACAACGTACCAACGCTTAGCCACGGGACACCCTTAGCCAACAATCAAGGAAACAAGCCAGCCGAGCAGGGAATCAAGCCCCCACAACAGCAACGCCATAACCAGAACAACAGCCACAACAATCAACGTGGTCTGCGTGGTTTCTTGGCGAGTCGGCCAAACGACTTTACGAATTTCGGTGCGAGCTTCCTTTACCAGGACCGCGAAAGACTTGCCTTTGGCAGTCTGCAGGCCTACAAAGGCAGCTACAGCAGCAAGGGCGAGCAAAGCGAGTACGCGGTACAGGATCGGCGAAGCAGAGTAGTACTGATTGCCAACAACGCCTACGACCACCAATGCGACTACGGCGAGCCACTTGACGAGATCGAAACGAGAGCTTTGAGCTTCAGCCTTAGGAGTCATCTATGAAGATCCTGTGAAAAGAAAGCCAGACACACCACGTGAATCTGGCAGGTCAGGAGGGAATCGAACCCCCAACCTACGGTTTTGGAGACCGTCGCTCTGCCAATTGAGCTACTGACCTAAAACAAAATCAGGCCGACCATTATGCAGGCCTGAAAAAGACTTTACAACAACCAACCCCACTAGACCTGAAATCACTTGGCGACAAAGCCAAATGCAACACCAACAAGCCGAGGCAGCTGTTAAAACAAAGGCAGATATTTTCATATCTGCCTTGTTATATGGAGCTCTTGAGCGGATTTGAACCGCTGACCTCACCCTTACCAAGGGTGTGCTCTACCAACTGAGCTACAAGAGCAAAACACATTGCACAACCTGCAAACTTGGAGCGGGTAGCGGGAATCGAACCCGCATCATCAGCTTGGAAGGCTGAGGTTCTACCACTAAACTATACCCGCGGAGCTTGCAGCTCACGCTAAAAATGGTGGAGGGGGAAGGATTCGAACCTTCGAAGTCGTAGACGTCAGATTTACAGTCTGATCCCTTTGGCCGCTCGGGAACCCCTCCTAAGCGAGCCGGCATTCTACATCACGCCGGCCTTCTGTCAAGCATTTTCTCATTAAAAATATGAGGTTAGCTGCGTTGACCTTCGCTTCACCTTGTAGACCGTAAAGGTCTTCACTGCGAAGCGGGCGCCATTCTATGCAAACTATTCGACAGTTGCAACGCCTTCGCACAACATTATTTTATGTTTTAACTCATTGAATTCCTTAGCAAGGTTTTCAAACGGCAGATCTTCGGCCAGCCTCCTGCTTTCAGGGGCGACACGAAGCCAATAGCCGGAGGCATCAGGCGTATTGAGCAACTGCACTTTGGCCTTTATATCCAGGCTTATGAGGCGCTGCTCGACCGACAGCGCCTGGCGCTGGTCAGCAAAGCCACCGATGTATAGACAGGTATTTTGTACGTCAGGCGCCTTTGCCCGGTCACGCCGAACCATGGGGCCAGAGGACTCACTCAATAAGCGAATATCCTGCTGAGGGCCTTTATAAAGGCTCAGAGGGGTTACATCTTTAGCGCGCAACGGGGCTTCCTGTTGATGCCAGATGTAATAGAAGGCATTGAGAACGAGCAAAAGCAGAAACAGCCAACGCATAAATACCTCAGGACAAAGGGCACGCCATCGCCAGGCCAACAAACACCAGATCAGGAACGAAACGAGCCTGAGGCACGGCATCAGAGACCAGGTCCGCATCCCCGCCAGTCAGGAAGACGGTGAAATCATCCCCCCAATAGCTTCGAGCCAATTCGAGCTGGGTCAAGACAAAACCCCTGAGCATCAGCGTACAACCTCGCTCAACCGCCTCAACGGTCGTCCGCCCCGGCGAGAGGCGCGCCAAGGCCTGCTCTGCCGCAATATCGTCATAGCGGATCTTGCGCGTATGCGTTCGCAACTGGCTGCGCATGAGCGGCATCCCTGGACATATGAATCCGCCAAGATGCTCGCCATCGGCAGCAATAAAATCCGCAGTGGCTGCGGTACCGAAATCGAGCACGAGGCAGGCACCTGATGCCAACTTGAACCCGCCCAGCATTGCCAACCAACGATCTAGCCCAAGGCGCTCAAACTCGTCATAGCCGTTACGCACACCCGCGGCCTCTCTCGCCGAGACAGCACAAGACACAACAACCCCAAATGCCGCCTGCAATGACTCAACCAGCTGACCGGTCTCCTCGGAGGCCCGAACACTTACCAGGCGACAGCGCGTCAATGAGAGCCCCGGAATCGCTATCAACCCCTCAATCAACTCAAGGTCCGAGCCGACGACGCCCTCAGCGGACGCCTTTGCCGCAGGCGAATCGAGCACACGCCACTTGATAAAACTATTCCCACAGTCGAGCTCAAGAATCATCACGCAACCTCAGGCTTAGCTCACCACCGCTGTATATTTTTTCGACACCCGCGACACTCAGCCGCAACGCGCCCTGGTGATCAACACCCAGCACTACACCATCGATCTGGTTAACACCCGCGATAAGAGATACGGCCTTACCTTGCCACAAATGATTTCGCTCCCACTCTTCCTGAAGCGCAGCAAAACCGAAAGCCTTATGTCGCTCCAGGTGACTTTGCAGTTGCAGACCAAGCCGTGCAACCAAGTGATTACGGTCGACAGGGGAGCCCGTCTCCAACTGCGCCGATGTCCACTGCTGATCGACCTCCGAGGCCTTCTGCATATTTACGTTGATCCCTACACCGAGGACAACGTGGCAAACATCAGCGGGATCTCCGACCAATTCCAACAATATACCGGCAATTTTTTTCTGCCCAACCAGGACGTCGTTCGGCCATTTCAATGCCGCAGCCTGGACACCCAGCTCACGCAGGGCCTGCATGACCGCCAATCCGACGACAAGACTAAGACCCTCTAACTGCCTTAATCCGCCGTCAATGCGCAACACCAGGCTGTAATACAGGTTTTGAGCGAACGGACTGACCCACTTACGACCCCGCCTACCCCTTCCCGCCGTTTGCTGCTCGGCAAGTACCAGGAATGGCGCCTCGCAACCGGCACCGACGAGGCGCAAAGCCTCGGCATTGGTAGAGTCTATGGAGTCAGAGATGTAAACCGGCCACGCCAAAGCAGGAGCTTGCTCTTGAATTTCTTCAGCATTCAAGAACACCAATGGAGATGCTAGCTGGTAGCCCCTGCCGCGAACTTTATGAATGGGCAGGTTCAATTCAGACTCCAGATGCTGGAGCTGCTTCCAGACAGCACTGCGGCTGACACCCAGGGCAGCGCCCAGCGCCTCTCCGGAGTGGAATCGACCATCTTTCAGAAGTGTTAACAACGTCAGCATGCAAGCATCGCCTCACAATGAGGCACGCATGATAGCCATGCGCAAGGTCATTGCATAGAAAGGACAGGATTTAGCACTGGAGACGGCTGCAAAGCAGGCCTACGTGGCTTCTCAACCTGGACGCGCTGTGATTAACGCCACTCGTGAGCGAGATTTACGCCTGGACGACCACCCAAAACAAAACCCCTGATTGCGTTAGCAATCAGGGGTTTCGGAATTTAATCTTGACGATGACCTACTCTC
>NZ_JAAAFV010000057.1:349690-370607 GCF_019352915.1 Pseudomonas sp. Xaverov 259
GGCATGGGTCGCGTTGATTTCCATGGTCGCGTCTTTGCTCAACTGGGGCTTGTCCCTGGTGTTCGGTGGCTTATTGGTACGCGCACTGGCCCGTCGCACGGATTTGCGCATGGATTACCGCGCTGCCGGTGCTGCCGCCTATTTAGGCCTGGGCGCGGTGTGGGCATTGGGGCTGTCGTCTTCAGCGGCGCAGTTGCAGGCCAACCCGGCCAGTTTGCCGCCGTCGATCCTGTCGATCACCGGGATGATCCCGTTCACCGAGACCATCTTCTTGTGGCAATCGGGCGTGCTGTTGCTGGCACTGATCGTGGTGTCCCTGATCATCGCCTACGCCACTGCGCCCGGCCCCAATAGTGCGCGTGATGCCAAGGCCTGTGGTGTCGACCCAGCCTTCAATATGCCTAAACCACAACCGCCGACGCGTCCGGGCGAATGGCTGGAACACAGCCCGCTGCTGACTATCCTGCTGGCCTTGCTGGCGGCTGGCTGGTTGTTCCATGAGTTCTCGACCAAACCTGCGATCAGCGCGATTTCGGGGCTCAACACCTATAACTTCCTGTTCATCATGGTCGGCGCGCTGCTGCACTGGCGCCCGCGCAGCTTCCTGGATGCAGTGGCACGTGCAGTGCCGACCACCACGGGCGTGCTGATCCAGTTTCCGTTGTACGGCTCGATCGCCGCGCTGATGACTGTGGTGAAAGGCGGTGACGGCCAGACCCTGGCGCACCATATCTCGTTGTTCTTCACCTCCATCGCCTCCCACGACACCTACGCGCTGTTGATGGGCGTGTACTCGGCCGTGCTGGGCTTCTTTATCCCGTCGGGCGGTGGCAAATGGATTATTGAAGCGCCTTACGTGATGCAAGTGGCCAATGACCTGCAATACCACCTGGGCTGGGCGGTGCAGATCTATAACGCCGCTGAGGCGCTGCCGAATTTGATCAACCCGTTTTATATGCTGCCGCTGCTGGGCGTGCTGGGGCTGAAGGCGCGGGATCTGATCGGATTTTCGTTTGTGCAGTTGCTGGTGCACACGCCGCTGGTGTTGTTCCTGCTGTGGGCGTTGGGGACGACGTTGAAGTATTTGCCGCCGGTGATGCCTTAAACGACCCTGACTGCGCTTGTTGCACAGGCGCAGTCAGGCTGGAACCACAGAAAGGCGATGCAATAGATCAGGCAATGCATCCATGAAGGTTGATATCGAGGCGCCTTGCGGTCATACCGGGCGTGCCTCAGCCAACACTTTTGCGCAAAACTTCAGTGGTAAATCGCCAGGCGTCAGCAGGTCCACATTGACCCCGAGCAGATCCTCCAGCTCTACCTGCAATCCACCAAGATCAAAAAGCGTGGTCCCCGGCGGAGCATCTACCAGCAGATCAAGGTCGCTACCTTCTTGATCGGTACCCAGCAATACAGACCCAAACACCCTTGGATTTGAGATACGGAAACGCCCCACCACCTCTCTGACGGCGGCCCGTTTTAGATCAAGGGCGATTGAAGGTTTCACGGTTCACCTCGGTGGCATCCATTATTGAAGCAGTTTAGCAGTGCCAAGGTGTGTGTATACATGCCCGATTTCTTACATCAACCTCGTCATTGCGTCACATTGCATTGCTAACTCCCTGGCCAGATGTATCGGGCTTTCCCACTCATTGCAGTGACAGCCTCTGACTTCTCTCACCCACGCCTTTGATTAACCTGCCTTGGCTTACCACTCACAACACGCCAAGGAAAATCCGATGACGCCGCTGTCCAAATCGCTGGAAGAGTTGATCAATGATATTTACAAGGACGACCGCGTATCGTTCGTCGAGTACAAGTCTCTGCGAGACGATGCCGATCGGCGTATGGCTGCCGTCGTCAACGAGTTTGGCCTGCACAATAACGTCACAGCCTTCCAAAAAGTGATGGACGTGGCCATGCAGCTTTTGCAAACCACGGTCATCGAGGCAAAAAAAGCCGAGCTGACCGACACGGGCGAGGCCATCGTCAAGGATGCGCTGACGGCTCAGGTGGAGTACTTGCGCGCGGGTAGCCAGTTGGCACTGCACTTGTTGTAATCGCCCTTAGCGTTCAAACCGCTGTCTTCGTTCGGTCACATTGCATTGCTACCGTCCTGCGAAATATCTTGCAACAATCAGCCAGCAGGAACGCCCAGCAATGAGTGACGAGCACGAAGACAGCCCTTCTCCCGATTCCGTAACCCAGCCGCCCGTGGACACCAGCCGTCGGCGTTTCCTCGGGGGCGCGGCGGTGCTGGGGGTTGGCGCGACCTTGAGTGCTTGCGGCAATACCAGCGAGCCTGCGGGCAAGCCAGAGGCGCGACCGCTGACGCCGCAGGAGCTGGACAAGGCCTTGCACGAACAGGTGAAGACGGTGGTGGTGATTTACGCCGAGAACCGCAGCTTCAACAACCTGTTTGCAGACTTCCCTGGCGTGGAGAAACCACTGTCGGCGCTCTCCGCTGCCGACGTGCAGCAGCGGGACCGTGATGGCAGCCTGCTCAGCACCCTGCCACCGGCCTGGGGCGGCGTCTTGCAAGTCGGCCCGCAAAGCGTGGATGGGGTGACTTACCCCAGCGAAGTGCAATACCAGGAAAACCTGCCCAATGCGCCATTTGCGCTCAAAGGCCCGAATGCCGAAGACTTGCCGCTGAGCCTGGTCACTCGCGATTTGTGGCACGTGTTCTACCAGAACCAGATGCAGATCAACGGCGGCAAGAACGACAACTTTGTGGCCTGGGCCGACTCCGGCGGCCTGGTGATGGGTTACTACGCGCAGAGCCGTTATTCCCTGCGCCTGTGGGATGTGGCCAAGGAGTTTGTGCTGTGCGACAACTTCTTCCAGGGCGCTTTCGGTGGCTCGTTCCTCAACCACCAGTACCTGATCAGCGCCACCGCGCCGTTTTATCCGAATGCAGCGCAATCGGTGGCCAAGGCGCAGATCGCCACGCTGCAAAGCGATGACCCCACCGACCCGCGCCTCAAGCCGCTGGACAAGTCGCCAGCCAGCGCCATGACCGGCCCGCCGCAGTTCGGCCCCAGTGCCTTGACGCCGGACGGCTACGGCGTGAACACCCTGGCGCCGCCGTACTGGCCGACGTGGATTCGCGACCCGGAAAACCCGGACTACTCCAAGCCCGATCTGCCCAACGTGCTGGTGCCGCAAACCCACGAGCATATCGGCGACAAACTGTCGAAAAAGAACGTCGATTGGGCCTGGTATGCCGGTGCCTGGCAGGCGACCCTGGACCAGTTCAAGGACTCGGGCGGTATCCCGAAAATTCCGAACTTCCAGTATCACCACCAGCCGTTCAACTACTTCAAGCAACAAGGCCCGCAAAACCGCACCGAGCGTGACAAACGCCTGCGTGACGGCGGTTTGGGCGATGACTCGGGTACCAACAAGTTCTTCGCCGATGCCCAGGCCGGCAAGCTGCCCGCCGTGACGTTCTACAAGCCCCAGGGCAACCTGAACATGCACGCGGGCTACGCCGATGTGGCCTCGGGCGACCGCCATATCGCCCGCGCCTTGAAAGTGCTGCAAGAAAGCCCGCAATGGAAAAACATGGTGGTGGTAGTCACGGTCGACGAAAACGGCGGCTGGTGGGACCACGTGGCACCGCCCAAGGGCGACCGCTGGGGCCCGGGCACACGGATTCCGGCGTTGGTAGTGTCGCCGTTTGCACGCAAAGGTACGGTGGACCATACGGTTTACGACACCGCGTCGATCCTGCGTTTGATCACCCGCGTGTTCCAGCTGGAGACACTGGACGGCCTCAAGCAGCGCGATGACGCGATGATCGCGCGCGGCCAGAAGCCCATGGGCGATTTGAGCAACGCCTTGCAGTTCAACCGGTAGGTTTTCTTATCCAATAGCGACATGCCTGGCGATTTAGCACGCGGTTTTCCTGGTCAACCGCTACTGTGTGCAAGTGGGCTTTCACCCCGCGCAGACGGGCTTTCGCTGACAAGGAACCAACTATGTTTAAACCGACCAGGCTGTCCTTCACCCTGGCCGCACTGCTGGCCAGTGCGGTCGTACAGGCCGACATCGAAGTACCACTGGGCAGCACGCAACGCGTCACCCAACTGTTCGCTTTCCCCAATAACTGCAACGTCATCTGCTTTCGGCCATGGACGCTGGAGCAAACCGCCGAGCACTATTTGAACCAGAGCTTGCAGCGCGACGGGTACAGCCGTGCCAAGGTCAGTGTGAAAACCCACGACGGCCAGGTTTCAGCCACTTTCAGCGGCGTGCCCGAGCACTACGGCCAGCCCCTGACCACGTTGCTCAACACCGCCGACCTGGCCTATCAAGGCGCCAGCAAACTCAACAGCGACGGCAAGTGGGCCTACAACTGGTACTTGTTCCTGCCGCTGGGCATGGCCCTGGAAAACCGCAAGAGCATCGAACTGCTGCACTTCCCGCCGGACTACTCGCTGACCCAGGCCCAGGATTACCTGGAGTCGGCCACCACTGACCGCTGGGCCGCCTTGCTCACGGACAATGGCATCCCGGCCACGGAAACCCCGGCCTATCAGACCATCATCGATATTGCGCCGATCGCCGCGCCGTCCAATGCGGGCAAGGACCTGGAAAACGTCTACAGCTACTTCGCCGACTACCAGACGCGCATGGTCAAGGAGCTGAGCCTGCACGCCAACGGCTCATTGCCGATGGTCGCATTCGGCGCACCGGTGCGTAACTGGATCAAACAACAGTACGGCCAGACCGTGGCCGTGCTGGGTCTGGCGCAGATCAGCCCGATTGCCGGTAAAACCGTGTCGGTACTGGGCTCCAACCACCCGAGCTATATCTGGTATGCGGCAGATCCGGCCAGCTATGACGGCAATGAACAAAAAGCCGATGAGGCCGGTTTGAAAGTGATGGGGCAAGACTTGAGTGCCGCCTGCTGGCAAGCCGGCATGGGCCAGAAACCTGCCAGTGACCCAAATGTATTGCTCAAGGCGTGCATGAACACCTGGCAAGTCACGCGCAAGGAGCAGACCTGTGAGCTGTTCTACACCTCGGTGCGCAACCTGACCCCGGAGCAAGCCAACGCCAAATGCGCCACCCCGCCCATCAAGGCACAGTTGAAACAGCTGAAAGACCCCGCCCCACTCCCCGCTGTTACAGCCCCAGCGCTGTAAATCGTACAAAATATAACCGATTTCTACTGTCAGATCTGACAGTAGAAATCGGCTACAACTTCAGCGAGTCTTGGACGGCACCCATCCGCTGCAAGACTGGAAGTCAGACCCCATCGCAGGTCAATGCAGCCTAGGCCAGGAGAGTTATGAAAACTCAAGCCATGGATAAGGCTAAAACCGCTGTGAGTAGCTGCCTCTACCCCTTCAAGACGGTACTCGTTGAACAGGGCTACCCCACGACCCGGCACTTCCAGGTCGTACGCGATGCAAATGGAATGGGGGCCGCACTCAAGGCACGCGTCGCCTTTGACAGCCGCGTGCGCATTGCCAGAGTGTCCGGCTACGCCTTGAGCGAGCGACGTGCGCACACCTTGCAGCTCTCGTCACGCATTCACCTGTATGACCCGTGGTTCACCCGTCTGATGTTGCACTCGTGCAATCCGAACGTGTTTTTCGATGCCACGTACCTGGAGGTCTGGACCGTGCAACCTATTGCGGCCGGCACCTTGCTGACGATGGATTACGCCACCACCGAGGATGCGCTATTCCGGCAGTTCGCCTGCCGATGCGGCGAGCTGAACTGCCGGGGCTGGATCACCGGCGCCAAGGAGCCATTGAACGCCGAAGGCCAGGCGTTCATGACCCAATGGCGCCTGCGCAAACGGCCTTAGGCTTCGCCCAGTGGGCGCAGGCGATATTGCGGCGGCAGTTGCTCGAAGCCACTGATGGTAGTGTTCAAGCTCTTCCAGCGGCCATCCTTGATGCCGTAGATGCAGCCGTGAATCGACAGGCTCTGCCCTCGGTGCCAGGCGTTTTGCACAATGCTGGTGTGGCCGACGTTGGCGACTTGCTGAATCACGTTCAGCTCGCACATGCGGTCCACTCGTTCCTCCTCGGTGGGCAGTTGGGCCAGCACTTCGCGGTTTTCGTAATAAAGGTCGCGAATAGTGCGCAGCCAACCGTCGATCAGGCCGAACTGGCGGTCCTGCATCGACGCACGCACGCCACCGCAGCCATAGTGGCCGGTGACGAGGATGTGTTTGACCTTGAGCACGTCCACCGCGTACTGGATCACCGACAGGCAATTGAGGTCGGTGTGCAGCACCACGTTGGCCACGTTGCGGTGCACAAACAGGTCGCCGGGCAGCATGCCGACGATTTCGTTGGCCGGTACACGCGCGTCGGAGCAGCCGATCCACAGGTACTCCGGGGTTTGCTGGCGGGCGAGCTTGGCGAAGAATTCGGGATCTTCCTGTTTGATCGCATCCGCCCAGCGTTCGTTGTTATCAAGCAGGTCTTGTAGTTCGTTCATCAGGGAAAGCCTCAGGAATGATGCGCAGCTTTGTGACAGACAACCGCTCGTCCGGGTCACGCCCAGGCGCAATTAGCTTGAATCTTTGGGGAGCCGTGCCTGTCCACACACTATAAGCCCCACAGTATGAGGATTGGCCATGACTGAATCACGACGTCCCTACGGCGCTACACAGCCGGAACCGATTGATGACAATGAAGACCGCATGGGTGAGATGCGCGAGCTGGACTTTGACGAGCAAGAGCCGACGGCGGAAATCGGCGATGAACTGCCGCGCCGTGAGCGCGAACACCTGATGCCCGACGAACGGGTACGCGAAGCTGGCATGACCGGGGCTTCGACCGATGATCATGAGTCCACGGATGATGACATGAGCCCGGAAACGCTGATCCATGAAGATGGCGCGCGGGACGCCCATGAAGCCGGTGAGGATAATCCGGCGGATTATGACTTGAGCATTGTGGATGAAGATGAGATTGGCGGCGGGAATGGGTTGGATGAGGCCGAGCTGGCGGATATTGACCCGATAGACGGTAACCGCTGACACCACACAGTTCAAAATGTGGGAGCGGGCTTGCTCGCGAATGCGGTGGATCAGTTAAAGATATATCGACTGACACACCGCATTCGCGAGCAAGCCCGCTCCCACAGAGGTTCAGCGTTCAGTCAACTAAGGTACAAGCCATCACAACTGCATCTTCGCGCCCACCTACGGCTGGGTAGTAATCGCGCCGACGGCCAATTTCGTTGAAACCGTAGCGCTCATACAGCCGGAATGCGCCGGTATTGCTGTCACGCACTTCCAGGAAGCACTCACGCGCACTGGCGGCGTAAGCGCGGGACATCAGGTGCTCCAGCAGCGCCAACCCCAGGCCTCGGCCCTGGTTTTCCGGCTTGACGGTGATATTCAGCAAGTGCGCTTCATCGAGGATGATCTGCACCACACCGTGGCCCACCTGCTGCTCACCTTCGAACATCAGCCAGATCTGGTACTTGCCCAGCCCATCGAGAAAAATCCCACGGGTCCACGGATGGCTGAACGCCGCGTATTCAATCTTAAGTACTGCATCGAGGTCCGCCTCGGTCATCGGGCGAAAGGATAAAGCTTCACTCATCGGTACTTTTCCAGCGCGCCATCAGCCGGCGCATGGCTTGCCAGACATCAGCCTTACGCTGTGGCTCTTCCATTAATAATTCCAGACCCGGCAAGGCCCATACCGAGCCCAGGCCTTCGACCTGCAGCTCGCGGTACCAGGCTTCGGCATTCGCCTCACCGGCAAAACGCACGGCGGGCAGGCCGATCAGCCACAGGCATACGCAGGGTTCGTCTTCCAGGCGCGCCGAGACAAAACCTTGAACAAAATCCCGTGCAGCTTCCGGGCCCTGGTCCATGTTGCCGCGCACCAGCAGCGGCCAGCGCACGGGGTCGCCGACGATTTGCGGGCTGTCGGGCAGGCCGGCGGCGCGCAGCATGTCTTTTAGCAGCATGTAGGCCGGGTCGCGGGTCTGGAAACGTTCGCCCGTGGGCAGTTCCACCAACAGCAGGCAGCGCCCGGCCCGCAGCAATTGCAGGGCGAAGCGTGGCGGCGGCACCACTGGGGCCTTGACCACCGGCGCTGGCGCTTCGGCCGCCACAGGTTTGGCCACCGGCGATGGACGCGGCACTTCAACCTTGGCCCGCTCCACCGTTGGACGCGCTTCGGGCGCAGGCTTGGCCACCGCCACCGGCGTAGCGGCTTCCTCGCCCGATACCTCGAATGCCTCATAGGGCTCAAGCGCCTGCAGCAGCTCGGGCCGCGACGGGGCGGCAAACGGCAGTTCGGTGCGGGGCAGCCAGTTGACCACCTGCATGGCGGTCAAGTAAGCGCGACGTCGGGACTCGATAAGCACAGCTCGGCCACTTGTGGATAACTAAAGAGCGGGGATTCTACCGCTGTTCGGTAACAATCGCCCACTGCGCACTGACCGGCTGTGGATAAATCCCGCGCCTGATGCAGTACAATCGCGACTTTTAATCGCCAACCAGCCGGCCATTCCGATGATCGAACCCAAGCGCGTCTTGCGCGCCCTCGCCGAACACTGGGCCTTGCTTGAGCCACTGTGCGAACACTTCGACCAAGGCACCTTGAGCCTGGGCGAGCTGCGCGCACAACTGGCGGCCCAACAACTGGACAGCACGCCACAGGACATCACCAGCCTGCTGGACGTGTGGATTCGCCTGGATATCCTGGTACCTGTCGCCAAGAGCCCGAACCGTTTCGAGCTCAACGCACAGATCCACGACTTTCTCGCCTATCTTCGCAAGGAGCACCGGCTTGGCCTGTGCCTGGAAATCGAAGCCTACCTGCGCCACCTCGAGCGCCTGGCAGGTTATATCCAGGACGCCTTCGACATCCGTGATGGCCACGACCTGGCCCGCCAACTGCGCTTGCTGGATATGCGCGTGCGGGACGTGCTGAAAAAACTCGCCAACGACGAACAGGCCCTGGCTGCCGTGGCCGACCGCGCCAAGACCAGCGACCGGCAGATCCCGTTGCGCCAGCGTTACGCCGAGGTACTGGCGACCTGGGACGAGTACGTCGAACCGATGATCCAACTGGTGAACGCCGACGGCGCCTTCGAGCAAGGCGTGCGCAAGGTCGAGAATGTGCTACTGCGCATGCTCACCGAGCAGCAACGCCTCGGCCACCTGGTCGACGACGACATGCTGCTGCGCACCCACGCGCGCATCCTCGAAATGCAAACCAGCGCCCAGCTGACCTTGCGCCATGCCCGCGAACTGCTGCTGCCGCTGCGCGAAGAAGCGCGCCGCCATAATGCCGTGACCCGTGGTGCGGCGCTGGCCTTGTCGGCCATTCGCCGTAAAGGCCTGGACGCGGTGCCGCAGGCCGCAATGCCGATGTTTACCCGCCCGCAAAGCACCTTCCTGGGCAGTGCCAGCCAGGTCGAAGCGTACGTGTATGCCCTGGCCAATTTCGAGCCGAAACCGGCGCGTTTCCCCAAGGCGCACAAATCCCACAAGGGCGAAGCCCAACGTGCGCCGCGCACGGTCAAGGAAATGCTCGAGCGCTGCGAAGACGCGTTGCCGATGCCCGACCTGATGACCTGGTTGCTGGAGCAGGAACCGGACGGCGCCACCGACGAATTGCTGTACTGGTTCTCACGGCTCTCGCGTGAAAAACGCTTCAAACGCGAACGCCTGGAACGCCGCGACTACCACACACACGAGCACCAGGTCAGCCTGCGCTCATTCGCCCTGCTCCCGGCTGGCACCGATGCCACCGAGAATTCTGCGAGCACGCCTTATGCATCTTGATCTATCCGAACTGTCCCAGCTGGCGCCGATCTTTCGCGAGCTGTTCAAGGGTTACCACGTCAGCCGCCGCGACCCGGAGCTGTACGCGCAGTTGTCCAATTTCCAGGACCAGTACCGCACGCTGTTCAAGGCCCTGGGTTTTGAGCTGGTGTGTGACACACGCGGTTTCTATTACTTCGTGCCGGACACTGCCGTGGCGGCGGCGCAGGTCAACAAGACCGCGCAACGTTTGGCGCTGTTCACCTTCATCATCGTCGAGCACCTGGCCGACCAGGGCCGCGACCCGATCGCCGTGCTCGATGGCGGTAGCCTGGGCCGCGATGAGTTACCGTCATTGCTGGAAAAATACCGCGACCTGTTTATCCAGGCCGAAGTGCAGACCCAGGAAGAACTCGAAGAAAAAATCATGCGCCGCATGACCCAACTGGGTTTTGCCAGCGAAGACAACGGCATCTATCGCTTCCTGCCGCCAATGCACCGCTTCCTGGATGTGTGCCTGTCGGTACAGCAGGACCGTGACCTGGCCGCCAGCGTACACAGTGTGTTGCCATTGCCGGCGCCGGTGATCATCGATGAAGACAGCGACGAGAAGTTGCTGAAAACCGATGACCCGCTGGACCTCAGTGACTTCGAAGAAGAAAGCGAAGAAGACGCCATGGCCCGCGCCATTGCCGAAGAACAGGAGACCGACGCATGAGTAAGGAACGCTACGGCATCCGCCGCTTCGCCCTATTGAACACCGCCGGTTACAGCCTGGGCTTGTTCCCGCTGGAAGAACCGCTGTCGGTGTACGGCGCGAACAACCTGGGTAAATCTGCGTCGATCAACGCCCTGCAGTTCCCGATCCTGGCGCGCATGTCGGACATGAGTTTCGGCAAGTACACCCTGGAACAATCGCGGCGCTTCTACTTTGCCACCGACACCAGCTACATCCTCGTGGAAGTCTCGCTGCCCCACGGCCCGCACGTGATCGGCGTGGTCGGGCGCGGCCCGGGCGGTGGTTTCGGCCACCAGTTCTTTGCCTATGCCGGCAAGCTGGACCTGGCGCACTACCAGAAGAACGACACCTGCCTGCGTCAGAAAGAGCTGTTCACCAACCTTGAACGCGAAGGCCTGAAAGCCTACGAACTCAAGCCCGATGAACTGCGCCGTTTGCTGGTCGGTGGCCACACGTCAATCCCGCTGGACCTGACCCTGATTCCGCTGCGCTCCACCAGCGAACAGAGCCTGAAGACTTTCCGCGCGCTGTTTATCAACCTGCTGCACATGCGCGAAATCACCGCGGCCAAGCTCAAGCAATTGTTCCTGGATGCCTTCGAACACAGCCTGCGTTCCGGCAGCGTGGACTACATCGCGGCGTGCGAAGAAGCCTTCCGTGATGTAAGGCGCATGGAGCAGGACTACAACTCGCTGGTGGCTGCCGGCCCGTTGGTTGAGGCACTCGCCAATGGCGTGCGTTTGCGCGATGTATTGCGCGGCAAATTGCATCGCCTGTCGCCCTTGCTGGATTCGCTGCTGGGCACCTGGTCGGACTACGCCAGTGCGCGCAAGGAAGAGCTGACCATCCAGGCCGAGCACTATCGTAACGAGCAGGACGCGCTGCAAAACGATCAGCGCGGCGGCACCCAGGAGCTGATGCGCCTGGAGCGCGAGATCAGTGGCATCCAGCGTTGGCTGGGCGAGCTGTCGGTGCTCAAGCATCGCTTTGCGCTGGTCGATGACGTCAAGGTGCTGGAGCAGCAACTGCTGGCGGCCAAGGATGCCCACGATGAATTGGCGGGCGCCCTGGCGCAATCCCGACAGTTCAGCGCTGAGGATCTGGATGAGCGCTTGCGTGACCTGGAAAAACGTTTGAAGTCGGTCAAGCAGCAACTCGACCACGCCGACAACAACAGTTACGCCAAACTGCGTGAAGAATTCTCACAGCAGGATGTCGAGCGTCTGATGCGCCTGTTCAACAGTTCGTTGTTCAGTTTGCCGCTGGGCGAGCATGGCATCACGCTGGATGAGGATGGCCAGTGGGTTAAATCCCTGGAGCAGATCCTTGATGGCTTCAAGGGTGAGAAATTTGAAGTGCCGGGCCTGTCCATCGACATCTCCCATATCGAGCCACCGGCCTTGCAGGCACTGGCTGACCGCGCGGCGCTGCGCGATCAGAAAGAGCGCCTGGAAAAAGAACTCAAGCAGCTCAAGACTCAGCAGGCCGTAGCCTCTGACCGTGCGGCGAGCAAGACCCAGACCGAAGCGCTGTACCAGCAAGTGCTGGATGCGCAGAAAGCGCTGGAAGACTTCCGTCGCGCACAAACCCTGAGCGCGGAAGAAGGCGAGAAGCTCGAAAATCTGGCGCAGATGGAAGCTGCGCAAGATGAGTTGAAGCGCTCCAGTGATGCCTTCACCGAGCGTGTCCAGCAGTTGTCGGCCAAGCTGCAACTGGTCGGTCGTCAGATCGGCGATATGGAAGCCAAGCAACGCACGCTGGACGACGCACTGCGCCGCCGTCAGCTGTTGCCGGCCGACTTGCCGTTCGGCACGCCGTTCATGGACCCGGTCGACGACTCCATGGACAACCTGTTGCCGCTGCTCAATGACTATCAGGACAGCTGGCAAGGTTTGCTGCGCGCTGATGGCCAGATTGAGGCGCTGTATGCACAGGTGCGCCTCAAGGGCGTGGCCAAGTTCGATAGCGAGGATGACGTGGAGCGTCGTCTGCAACTGCTGATCAACGCGTATGCGCACCGCACCGATGAAGCCCTGACCCTGGGCAAGGCCCGCCGTGCAGCGGTTACCGATATTGCGCGGACCTTGCGCAATATCCGCAGCGACTACGACAGCCTTGAGCACCAGTTGGCCTTGTTCAACCGCGAGATCAACAAGCGTCAGGTGTCCAACCTGCAAAGCTTCCGCATCGTGCTGGCACCGAACAAGGAAGCCCTCAAGCATATCGACCAGATCATCCACAGTGCCGGTCAGTATGAAGAAGGCGAAACCCTCTCGGTGTTCGACCTGAGCCAGAGCGCCGAGCAGGACAACAAGAACGAAGAGGCCAAGGAATACCTGGCCCGTCTTGTGGCCGCCAACCATAACCAGTTGGGCCTCAAGGACTTGTTCGAGCTGGCGTTCGAAATCACCAAGGTGCATGGCCAGCCGGTGATTCACACCGACATCGACGGCGCGGCGTCCAACGGCACCACCATGACCATCAAGGCGCTGACCAACATGTATTTGTTGCTGCACCTGATGGACCGCGACCAGGCCGGGCGCGTGCGTTTGCCGTACTACCTCGATGAGGCGGCGGACATCGACGAGAAGAACCAGGCGGCGTTGCTGGAAACCAGTTTGCAGCTGGGCTTTGTGCCGATCCTGGCCAGTGTGAAGCCGCAGGTGTCCGCCCAGGTGGCGATCGACCTGGAAGGCGGCAGCGGACCGAATGGTATCTACATTGATGAGGCGGACTGGAAGTACATCCGTCGTCATGATGTGGTGAAGGCGACGGTGAATGTGCAGGCGGATGAGCCGGAGTTGGATGAGGTCTGATCCACTGCGCTGAAATGTAAAAAGGCCGCGATCTGTTTGGATCGCGGCCTTTTTTATTGAGCCTTTGTGGTGTTATCCAGGGCCTCTTCGCGAGCAAGCCCGCTCCCACATTCGACCGAGTTCCATCTCTGGAATGCGGTCGAATGTGGGAGCGGGCTTGCTCGCGAAGGCAGCGCCTCGGTCTACTTGCCGAGCGGGATCTTAGGCGCCCAGGTCAGCCACTCATCTTCAAACTTGTCGAACAACGGGAACGTCTGCTGCGGCCGCGCCGCGTTGCCCATCCGCTCGCCATCAGGCGTGGCAAAGGCGATACCACCGGCCACCAACGTCTCCAGGGATTCCGTGCGCACCGTCGCACCCTTGAACAAGCCGAAGTCCAAACCAAACCCACTGGTATTCCAGAAGCGGCTGCCACTGCGCACCAGCGGTGCATATTTAGGTTCGATCAGGATATGGACCAACACCCGGTCGGCGGTCTGGCCCAGCTCGTAGCCGGTGACTTTGCCTACAGTGACTTCACGGTAAGTGACGGGCACGCCTTCCTTCAGCGAACCACGGCGTGCGGCGCTGAGGACCAGGCTCAAGCCTTCTTCCTGATGAACAGCCTCTGGTGGTTTGTCCAACGCGACGAAGCTCTTTTGCGGCCCGGCGTTTTTCACGGCGGGCTGCACTTCGATGTATTGGCCGGTGACCAGGGTCTCCAGGTTCGCGGTTTTCATCAGGCCCAGCTCAGGCTTGACCACCCAGAACTGGCTGCCGCTGCGCGCGATGCGATCAGCCACTTGGGTGATCCGGGCGCTGAGCAATACCGACTGCATGTCGGCGCTGAGGTCGACGTTCTCGATTTTGCCCACGTCGAGGCCTTTGAAGCGTACTGGCGTGCCAGGGCGCAGGCCGTCGGCGCGATCAACCTTGATGGTCACCAGGGTGCCGTGCTGGTTGGCCGCTTCGCGATCGGCAAACAGACGGAAACGCGGGATACGCTTTTTAAGCGGTACATTCGGTTCCGGGGTTTCGAAGGCGATACCGCCAGCCATCAGGCTGGCCAGGGATTCACTCTTCACTTGGATGCCGCCGGTGAGGCCGCCGGTCAAGGTGACGCCGCTGGCATTCCAGAAACGCGTCGAACCGTTGACCAGGTTTTCGTATTCCTTCTCGATGTGAACACCGATCACCAGTTGCTTGTTCTTGCGCGAGAACTGGTAGCTCTGCACCGAACCGACCTTGACCTGTTTGTAGAGGATCGGGCTGCCCACATCCAGCGAGCCGAGGTTATCGGTGAACAGCACCATGTGCAGACCCGGAGAGCGCAGGTCCAGCGGCGGCGCTTTGGCGCGGGCGACGTACTCACGTTGCGGGGCGCTGCCTTTGTCGCCGGGGCGGATGGCGATGTAGTTACCTTTTACCAACGCCTCCAGACCGGTGATGCCGGCCAGGGAGATGGACGGCTTGACCACCCAGAACTGGGTGTCTTGCACCAAGTAGTCTTCGGCGAGCGGGTCAAGGGTCAACTCGGCATGGGCGCTGGACAGGTCCGGGTCAATCTTCAGAGTTTTCAGGCTGCCGACCTGAATGCCCTTGTACATGACCGGAGTGCGCCCGGCCTGCAGGCCTTCGAAGTCGGTGAGCTTGACCTTGACCTTGATGCCGGCGGCGGCGGCGTCGAAATCCTCATAAAGACGGAAAGGCAGGCTCGGATCGGTCGGCGGGCTATCCTTGCGATTTTCAGGGGTGGCGAACGCGATACCGCCAGCGACGATGCTGGACAGCGATTCGCTACGCACTTTTACACCGGATAGGTTGGCGTCGATGCTGATGCCGCTGGCATTCCAGAAACGCGTGTGTTTGCGCACCAGGCTGGCGTAGGTCGGCTCGATATAAACCTTGATCTCGACGGTGCTCTGGTCCTCGGACAGCAGGTAGCTCTTGACCTGGCCAACCTGGATCTGTTTATAGAACACCGGGCTGCCGCGATTCAGTGAGCCGAGGCGATCAGCTTTAAGGGTCAGGTGCAGGCCAGGCTTGGCGTCAGATAACGGCGGCTCTTCGGAGAGCGCCTTGAATTTGCGCGTGGGCTCGCCATCGCCAGGGCTGGCGGCAATGTAGTTACCCGAGACCAGGGTTTCCAGGCCGGTGATACCGGCGAGGCTGACGCTGGGTTTTACCAGCCAGAAGCGTGTGTTGGTCTTGAGGTATTGCTCGACGTCCTTGTTCATCTCGATGGTGGCGATCACCCCGCGATTACTGCCTTCGTCATCCAGGGCCAAGGCTTTGACCTTGCCCACCGTCATGCCTTTGTAGACCACTTCGGTTTTGTTGACCTGGATGCCCTCGCCGCTTTCAAAGCGCACCTGGATCTCGATGCCCTGTTGGGAATAGGCACGCCATCCCAGCCAGCCGCCGATGATCAGCGCAATCAGGGGAAGCACCCAAATAGCCGACCAGTTGGAGGCCGGGCGGGTTTTAGCTTTAGGCAAATCACTCATGGTCGTCGTCCGACTCCGTGTTATCCCAAATCAGTCGGGGATCAAAAGTTACTGCGGCAAGCATCGTCAAGATCACCACACTGGCGAACGCTGCCGCACCGAGATTGGCCTCGACACTGGCAAGTCGCCCAAAGTTAACAACCGCCACCAGGATGGCGATCACGAAGATATCCAGCATGGACCAGCGGCCAATGAATTCGATAAAGCGGTACATGATAATGCGTTGTTGTGCGGACAGCGGTTGGTGACGTTGCACCGAAAACAGCAACAAGCCAATGCCCACCAGCTTGAACGTCGGCACCAGAATGCTGGCGATAAATACCACCGCCGCGATGGGGAACATTCCATGCTGCACCAGCTGAATCACGCCCGCCATGATAGTACTGGGATCACCCTGGCCGAGGGAGTTGATGGTCATGATTGGCAACAGATTGGCCGGGATGTACAGGATTGCTGCAGTGATCAGCAACGCCCAGGTACGCACAAGGCTATTGGGGCGACGCGCATGGATCAGCGCACCGCAACGGGTGCACAGCTGCTCATCGGTATCCGCCTCTTGCTTGTTCAGCTCGTGGCATTCGGTACAAATCAGAATGCCTGCATCAATCGCCCGCATGATCATCCTCTCCTGAAAGTGCTTGCCAGATCTGGTGGGGCGACATCACCACCTCCAGCAGTACTTGAACCACTAATAAGCTGACGAAGCAGACAAGCCCCAGGCCAATGGTGATGGAGGCCATGTCCGCGAGCTTGACGATGGCGACCAGCACGCCCATCAGGTAAACCTCCAACATCCCCCAATCCTTCAGGTGATGGTAAATGCGGTAGAGCAGCAGGCCATAACTGCGGCCGATATTCCAACGGATACTGAGCAGCACAGCCAATTGGCAGAGCAGCTTGAGCAGCGGAATGCCCATACTGCACAGGAACACCACAGCCGCTACTCCTTGCATGCCGGTGTCGAACAGTCCCACCACGCCGCTCCATACGGTGTCCTCCGAGGACTGCCCGAGTAGATTGAGCTGCATGATGGGTAAAAAGTTCGCAGGGACGTACAGCAACAGTGCCGCCAGCACCAGGGCCAAGCTTCGCTCAACCACGTTATGGCGGTGTGCGTAGAGCTCATAACCGCAACGCGGGCATTGGGCTTTTTCACCGAGGGCGAGTACGGGTTTGCGCATCAGCAAGTCGCACTCATGGCATGCCACCAGATCCTCCAGTGGTAACTGCGACACCTCGACGGTATCAACCGGATCGGGCATAGATAGGGCTCGAGCTCTAAAAAAGGTTAGGTGCCTATTCTAATGGTCTGGTTCAGAAATAACTGTGCAAATTTGTCGGCAGCCTTGGACTGGTTTGGGTTTTCGACCGCCCAAAACAAAACCCCTGATTGCGTTAGCAATCAGGGGTTTCGGAATTTAATCTTGACGATGACCTACTCTCACATGGGGAAACCCCACACTACCATCGGCGATGCATCGTTTCACTACTGAGTTCGGGATGGGATCAGGTGGTTCCAATGCTCTATGGTCGTCAAGAAATTCGGGTACTGAGTCGTAGCCAGTTGGCTTCGCTTCAGCAAATTGGGTATGTGATAGCTTTCGGTGTTTTGTGAGCGTCGAACTTTCGGTTCATCTCGTCTTCACACACCGCAATCTGATGCTCGTTAGAGTAGTCAAATTGCTTGGGTGTTATATGGTCAAGCCTCACGGGCAATTAGTATTGGTTAGCTCAACGCCTCACAGCGCTTACACACCCAACCTATCAACGTCGTAGTCTTCGACGGCCCTTCAGGGGACTCAAGGTCCCAGTGAGATCTCATCTTGAGGCTAGTTTCCCGCTTAGATGCTTTCAGCGGTTATCTATTCCGAACATAGCTACCCGGCAATGCCACTGGCGTGACAACCGGAACACCAGAGGTTCGTCCACTCCGGTCCTCTCGTACTAGGAGCAGCCCCTCTCAAATCTCAAACGTCCACGGCAGATAGGGACCGAACTGTCTCACGACGTTCTAAACCCAGCTCGCGTACCACTTTAAATGGCGAACAGCCATACCCTTGGGACCGGCTTCAGCCCCAGGATGTGATGAGCCGACATCGAGGTGCCAAACACCGCCGTCGATATGAACTCTTGGGCGGTATCAGCCTGTTATCCCCGGAGTACCTTTTATCCGTTGAGCGATGGCCCTTCCATACAGAACCACCGGATCACTAAGACCTACTTTCGTACCTGCTCGACGTGTCTGTCTCGCAGTCAAGCGCGCTTTTGCCTTTATACTCTACGACCGATTTCCGACCGGTCTGAGCGCACCTTCGTACTCCTCCGTTACTCTTTAGGAGGAGACCGCCCCAGTCAAACTACCCACCATACACTGTCCTCGATCCGGATAACGGACCTGAGTTAGAACCTCAAAGTTGCCAGGGTGGTATTTCAAGGTTGGCTCCACGCAGACTGGCGTCCACGCTTCAAAGCCTCCCACCTATCCTACACAAGCAAATTCAAAGTCCAGTGCAAAGCTATAGTAAAGGTTCACGGGGTCTTTCCGTCTAGCCGCGGATACACTGCATCTTCACAGCGATTTCAATTTCACTGAGTCTCGGGTGGAGACAGCGCCGCCATCGTTACGCCATTCGTGCAGGTCGGAACTTACCCGACAAGGAATTTCGCTACCTTAGGACCGTTATAGTTACGGCCGCCGTTTACCGGGGCTTCGATCAAGAGCTTCGCGTTAGCTAACCCCATCAATTAACCTTCCGGCACCGGGCAGGCGTCACACCCTATACGTCCACTTTCGTGTTTGCAGAGTGCTGTGTTTTTAATAAACAGTCGCAGCGGCCTGGTATCTTCGACCGGCATGAGCTTACGGAGCAAGTCCTTCACCCTCACCGGCGCACCTTCTCCCGAAGTTACGGTGCCATTTTGCCTAGTTCCTTCACCCGAGTTCTCTCAAGCGCCTTGGTATTCTCTACCCAACCACCTGTGTCGGTTTGGGGTACGGTTCCTGGTTACCTGAAGCTTAGAAGCTTTTCTTGGAAGCATGGCATCAACCACTTCGTTAACTAAAAGTTAACTCGTCATCAGCTCTCGGCCTTAGAATCCCGGATTTACCTAAGATTCCAGCCTACCACCTTAAACTTGGACAACCAACGCCAAGCTGGCCTAGCCTTCTCCGTCCCTCCATCGCAATAACCAGAAGTACAGGAATATTAACCTGTTTTCCATCGACTACGCTTTTCAGCCTCGCCTTAGGGACCGACTAACCCTGCGTCGATTAACGTTGCGCAGGAAACCTTGGTCTTTCGGCGTGGGTGTTTTTCACACCCATTGTCGTTACTCATGTCAGCATTCGCACTTCTGATACCTCCAGCAAGCTTCTCAACTCACCTTCACAGGCTTACAGAACGCTCCTCTACCGCATCACTTACGTGATACCCGTAGCTTCGGTGTATGGTTTGAGCCCCGTTACATCTTCCGCGCAGGCCGACTCGACTAGTGAGCTATTACGCTTTCTTTAAAGGGTGGCTGCTTCTAAGCCAACCTCCTAGCTGTCTAAGCCTTCCCACATCGTTTCCCACTTAACCATAACTTTGGGACCTTAGCTGACGGTCTGGGTTGTTTCCCTTTTCACGACGGACGTTAGCACCCGCCGTGTGTCTCCCATGCTCGGCACTTGTAGGTATTCGGAGTTTGCATCGGTTTGGTAAGTCGGGATGACCCCCTAGCCGAAACAGTGCTCTACCCCCTACAGTGATACATGAGGCGCTACCTAAATAGCTTTCGAGGAGAACCAGCTATCTCCGAGCTTGATTAGCCTTTCACTCCGATCCACAGGTCATCCGCTAACTTTTCAACGGTAGTCGGTTCGGTCCTCCAGTTAGTGTTACCCAACCTTCAACCTGCCCATGGATAGATCGCCCGGTTTCGGGTCTATTCCCAGCGACTAGACGCCCTATTAAGACTCGCTTTCGCTACGCCTCCCCTATTCGGTTAAGCTCGCCACTGAAAATAAGTCGCTGACCCATTATACAAAAGGTACGCAGTCACCCAACAAAGTGGGCTCCCACTGCTTGTACGCATACGGTTTCAGGATCTATTTCACTCCCCTCTCCGGGGTTCTTTTCGCCTTTCCCTCACGGTACTAGTTCACTATCGGTCAGTCAGTAGTATTTAGCCTTGGAGGATGGTCCCCCCATATTCAGACAAAGTTTCTCGTGCTCCGTCCTACTCGATTTCATGACTAAGAGATTTTCGCGTACAGGGCTATCACCCACTATGGCCGTACTTTCCAGAACGTTCCGCTAATCTCAAAGCCACTTAAGGGCTAGTCCCCGTTCGCTCGCCACTACTAAGGGAATCTCGGTTGATTTCTTTTCCTCAGGGTACTTAGATGTTTCAGTTCCCCTGGTTCGCCTCTTACGCCTATGTATTCAGCGTAAGATAACCATCTTATGATGGCTGGGTTCCCCCATTCAGACATCTCCGGATCAAAGTCTGTTTGCCGACTCCCCGAAGCTTTTCGCAGGCTACCACGTCTTTCATCGCCTCTGACTGCCAAGGCATCCACCGTATGCGCTTCTTCACTTGACCATATAACCCCAAGCAATCTGGTTATACTGTGAAGACAACATTCGCCGAAAATTCGAATTTCTCAATTAAGAGAACTCACAAATTTTACCTTAGCCTGATCCGTTACCAGTGAAAGTAACGTTCAGTCTATCTTTCTATCACATACCCAAATTTTTAAAGAACGATCTAATCAAAGACTAGAAATCAATATTCACTTCAGAATATTCATTTCTAAACTCTAACAGCAGAAGCAGTTAATGGTGGAGCCAAACGGGATCGAACCGTTGACCTCCTGCGTGCAAGGCAGGCGCTCTCCCAGCTGAGCTATGGCCCCATAACAAAATTGGTGGGTCTGGGCAGATTCGAACTGCCGACCTCACCCTTATCAGGGGTGCGCTCTAACCAACTGAGCTACAGACCCAATTTCGAGCGTCACTGATTAGCTAAGAGCTATCAGCTTGGAGCTTAAAGCTGCTTCTATCGTCTTCTTCAATGAATCAAGCAATTCGTGTGGGAACTTATGGAGCAGCTGATGTCGTCGATTAAGGAG
>NZ_JAAAFV010000057.1:370617-371018 GCF_019352915.1 Pseudomonas sp. Xaverov 259
CATTCATCATCAACCTGATGGAATGCTCATTTCTAAGCTTTCATAACGTAGAAGCAGTAGTGGTGGAGCCAAACGGGATCGAACCGTTGACCTCCTGCGTGCAAGGCAGGCGCTCTCCCAGCTGAGCTATGGCCCCGTATTTCTACAGGCGTTTCCCACACAAAATTGGTGGGTCTGGGCAGATTCGAACTGCCGACCTCACCCTTATCAGGGGTGCGCTCTAACCAACTGAGCTACAGACCCAATTTCGAGCTGCTAAGGCCGACCTCACCCTGCTCTTTACCACAGAGCATGGGGTGCGCTCCAACCAACTAAGCTACAACCCTTTAGGCTGCTTCTTATCGTCTTCTTCAATGAATCAAGCAATTCGTGTGGGAACTTATGGAGCAGCTGATGTCGTC